>NZ_CP029187.1:1421102-2131653 GCF_003097535.1 Flavobacterium pallidum | reverse complement strand
ATTACAGGTGTTACTGCGAACAACAAACCTTACGACGGAAACAACACCGCTACCCTGAATACAGGAAGTGCAGCGGTTACAAACGTAATTTCTCCGGATGTCGTTACAGTTAACAGCGCAGGTGCATCGGCTACTTTTGCAACTGCTAATGCCGGAAACGGAATTGCAGTGACTGTGATCGGATTTACACTGAACGGTGTGGATGCTGTAAATTATCATTTGGTTTCACAACCATCAGGATTGACAGCAAATATTACAAAAGCCAGCCAAACCATTACTTTTGGGCCATTGGCAAGCAGACCTGATAATGACCCACCGTTTGCATTGACTGCTACAGCAAGCTCAGGATTGACTGTTACTTACATGAGTTCAGATACCAACGTGGCTACTGTAGCCGGTAACATTGTTACTATTGTTGGTGCAGGGACTACAACAATTACCGCTTCACAGGCTGGTAATTCAAATTATGACGCTGCAGCAGATGTGCCGCAGTCGCAATTGATAACTACTACGACAAAATCAGATCAGGTTATTACATTTAATGCTTTGACTCCGGTTACTTACGGCGACGCTGATTTTGCATTGACTGCGACTTCGGATTCAGGCCTTACCGTAACTTACATCAGTTCTGATCCGGGCGTAGCTTCGGTGTCAGGGAACATGGTGACCATCCATACGCCGGGTATGACTACCATCACAGCGCAACAGGCAGGAAACAGTTCTTACAATGCTGCCCCGGATGTGAACCAATTATTGACCGTAAATACTAAAAACCTTACTGTTACAGGTGCAACAGCTGTTTCTAAAGAATATGACACAAACAATATTGCTGCAATTACAGGAGCAACACTGGTTGGCATCGTAGGCTCAGACATCGTCACTGTAAGCGGTAACGGAACATTCAACAATGCTAATGCTGCTAATGCCAAGCCGGTTACTGCAGCTTTGACATTGGGCGGCGCGGACAATGCCAAGTATACGTTGTTACAACCAACTGGTTTATCTGCAAACATTACTCCAAAAGCGGTTACCGTATCAGGAATTACTGCTTCAAACAAACAATATGACGCAACAACAGCTGCTTCATTGACAGGAACAGCTACCTTAAACGGTGTATTCCCTGCGGATGCTGCCAATGTAGCGTTCGATTTCAGTTCTGGTACTGCGAATTTCGTCTCACCGGTTGTTGGAACAGGAATCACTGTTAATGCAACAGGTTACGGACTTACAGGAACAGCTGCCGGAAACTACAGCCTGACACAACCTGCAGGTTTATCAGCAAACATTACTGTAAAGACATTAACACTTACAGGTTTTGCTTTTAACAACAAAACTTACGACGGAAACAATACCATTTCCATTACAGGAACACCTGCTTTAAGTGGTATTATCGGAAGTGAGGATGTGAGCTTAAGCGGTACACTTACTGCAAGCTTCCCATCGGCTGCAGTTGGAGCCAACTACAGCATTTCAATCACGGGCCTTTCCCTTGCGGGTACAGACAGTGGTAATTACACACTTGATACAACAGGCCATACCGCTTCAATCGCTCCTGCAATCCTTACCTACACTGCAGATCCTGCAACAAGGGTTTACAATACAGCGAATCCTGCCTTTACTGGAAACGTAACCGGTTTCGTCAATGGTGAAACCCTTGCTACGGCTACCACAGGAACAGCAGTATTTACTACTACTGCAACTATGGCCAGTCCGGTAGCATCATACTCGCTTAACGGATCTGGGTTATCTGCAACGAATTACAGCTTTGTACAGGCTCCAGGCAATGCCACGGCATTTACAATCACACAGGCTACGCAGTCGATTACTTTTGGTACGCTTGCCAATAAAACTACAGCAGATGCTCCATTTGCATTAACAGGGACAGCTTCTTCAGGACTTACGGTGGCGTACAGTAGCTCCAATCCTGCAGTAGCTACGGTTTCAGGAAGTACTGTAACCATTACTGGTGCAGGAACAACAACAATCACTGCAACACAGGCAGGCAACGCAAATTACAGCGCTGCAACGCCGGTGCCACAGACATTGACTGTTACAGCAGCGCCGGTTTCTATCATTGCATGGAACGTAAGTACAGAGCCAGGCGGAACGAATTTCTTCGGAAACAGCCCATTATCACCGACAACAAGTGCGGCACATGTCGTGAACGGATCACTGATAAGAGGTTCCGGCGTAGCGACATCGAACACCCCGTCTGCAACGGGTGCAGCAAGGGGTTGGGGCGGAATCGGATGGGCAGCCAATGTAGCTGCCGGTGTTTCCGGAAATAAATTTATTACATTCAGTACGCAGGCCGCTACGGATTACACGCTTTCGCTGACATCGGTTAACCCATTCAGCTACAGAAGATCTTCAACTGGCGCTTCCTCTGCTGAGTTACAATATGCTATTGATGGTGGGGCGTTTACAACGATTACCACTTATAATTTATCAAATACAAGCTCATCGGGTGCAACCCTTAGCACTGACCTAACGGGTATTACCGCACTACAGAATGTACCGTCAACAAGTGTAATCACTTTCAGGATTGTTCCTTTCGGCGCGAGTTCTACAACAGGTACTTTCTACATCTTTGACGTGGCGAATTCTGTCGCCAGCGATCTTTCTGTAAATGGTATTACTACGTATTCGCCAACCAACCAGGCACCGACAGCTACTGCAGTTTCTGTAACAGGAACGCCTACTATCGGACAAACGCTGACTGGTAGTTACACTTATAATGATAACGAAGGTGACCTTGAAGGTACAAGTACTTACAGATGGTTCCGTGCGGATGACATTTCAGGATCTAACGAAAGTGCGATTCCGGGCGCTACGGCAACCACTTACCAGCTGACTTCAACCGACCTTAATAAATATGTACGTTTCGGTGTGACGCCAAAAGCAGCTACAGGAACGCCAACAGGCATTGAAGCTTACAGCAGCCCAAGATTGCTTGTAAGCCCTGCTGGTGACGCAGCGTCAACCATTACTGCCGATCCTACATTCACAGAAACACAAAACATAAACTATGCTGCATTTACAGGAACAGATGTTACCGGAAGCAGCATTGAAATCGGGCGTTTCCTTGTAAACGACATCATCGGTACGCCGGGTGACGCATTTACTACCAAGCTTACCGACCTTACATTGAGTTTATCAAACAGTGCCAACTTTGAAAAAGTAGCCTTGTATGATGACACCAATACTGAAATTACTGAAATCACTGCAGCCGCTTCGCTGCACTTTACAGGACTTGCGATCGAGGCTGCTTCAGCTGCTTCTAAATCATTCTCTGTAAGGGCTGCTTATAAGACAGTCGTTACAGACAACCAACAGTCTCAATTGACAGTGACTGCTGCTGTTGCTGACAGTTCAGGTTCGATTTTTGCTGCTGCAAATGCAGGTGGCGCTTCTTCTTCTGTAACAGGTGATGCCAACCGTATCGAAGTTTCTGCTACAGCACTTGCTTACGGACAAAATGCTTCAAATACCTTCATCAACGTAGCGATGATTCCTGCCGTAACTGTGAAAGCTGTAGATGCCAATAGCAATACGGATCTTGACTTTACTGCCCAAATTGATGTGGTATCTACAGGAACTATGGCTACTGCGAATGCCAATGCTGTTGCGGGTGTGGCTACATTTAGTACGCTGACGCACACCGCTTATGGCTCCGGATACCACCTGACTGCTTCGTCTACAGGTCTTGCATCCGCAAACAGCAGTACTTTTGATGTGTTCAACCCGATTTTCTATAACCTGATTGTGGATACGAACCCAAGTTTGGCTAACCCTTACACTAACGGGCAATTCGTAATCACAAACCTTTCCGCAAGCGGAATCGGAAGAGGTACCGGAATCACAGGGACTTCAGCTGCTAACCGTTACAACGCGACAGGATTCAGCACCACCGGTTTAGATGCCAATGATTATTTTGAATGGACCTTGTCCCCATTGGGAGGCAATGAAATCGACCTTGTAAATGTTATTTATACAGGACAGGCATCAGCTTCAGGACCGACTAACTTCGCCTTAAGGTCAAGCGTTGACGGCTATACTGCCAATATCGGATCTCCAGTAACCAACGTCAACCAGATCAGCCTTTCGGGTCCTGAATTCCAGAATGTCAGTACACCGATCACCTTCAGGCTTTATGCATGGGGCGGTACAGGAGGAACTTACAGTATCAATGATTTCAACTTCGATGGGGAAATCACGCCAAGTTCTGCCATCAGCCTGAATGTTTCTGCAACAGCGGTAAACAATCTTGACTATATCCTGGGTAGTGGCCCATCGGCTTCAAAATCATTTACTGTAACCGGAGCAAACCTTACTCCTGCTTCTGGCGATATTACGGTAACCAGTGATTCAGCCAGTTTCCAATTGTCAACCGACAATGTGACGTTTGCTGCCGGGCCGTTAACGCTACCATACACCGGAAGTGCACTTGCTGCCACAACAGTATATGTGAGATTGGCTTCAGGACTTACAGTAGCACCTTACAGTGGAACCCTTACCGTTGCCGGTGGAGGATCACCTGATAAAACGGTGACTGTTTCCGGCCATGTAAGGACACCTTTGGAACTTTCTTATGTAAACGGTCTCCGTTCACAGGCACAACATGATGAAGCTGTGAGTCTAGGTTTCGCCTTCAACGGTGTGACATTTACTGCAAGCCCGCCATCAAACGGCTATGAGCAGATTATCGGCAACAACTCTTATGTTGAGACACCGATCATTGACTTTAACGCCTATGGGAATGTACAATTGTCATTCACTGCTGCAACCTTTAACGGAAGCTCGGGCCAGACACTACAGGCGGAAATATCTGTTGACGGCGGTAATACTTACAGCCCGATTTCAGGTGGTTTGGCAAGCCCGGTGTCAACAACTTATGTTACCGTGACGCAAACTATCGACCTTTCTTCTTATAATACTGCCAATGGCAGGCTGAGATTCAAAATGACAACAGGATCTAACCCTGCGCAGGGCATCCGTTTCAGGGATCTTGCTTTGAGGAAATACACTACATGGAATGGTAACTCCTGGTCGAACGGCGCTCCTGATGGAGACACATTTGCAATCATAGATGGAGATTTCACTTCAGCGACCGATGGAAATAACGGCCTTGCGGTTAAGACTTTGACGATTGATTCAGGAAATGTCATCATCTCATCCGGAGAATCATTGACACTTACCGATGATTTGAGCATCAATAGCGGTACGCTTCAATTTGAAAATAATGCCAACATGATGCAGCTGAATAGTGCAGCAGTCAATAACGGCATCATTACGGTTAAAAGGACTGCCAACATCAGAAGGCAGGATTATGTTTACTGGTCTTCTCCGGTTGACGATATGCTTCTTCATGACGTTTCGCCTGCAACTTTACCGAACCGTTTCTATGTAATGGATGAAACCAATAATAATTTTGCAAGTGTCGATGCTACTGCAACAACGATGGTAGCAGCAAAAGGATACATGGTAAGGGCTCCTGACAATTACACGACTACACCACAGGATTATACCGCGACATTTGAAGGAACGCCTCACAATGGAACCATTGCTATTCCGGTGACGAAGAACAACCAGGGGTACAACATGATCGGTAACCCTTATCCTTCAGCCATTAATGCCAATACTTTCCTTACCGCTAACCCTACTTTAGGTACAATCTATTTCTGGACCCATTACAACCAGGCTGCCGCTTCAGGAGCAAACTATGCTACCTTTAACGGTACCGGAGCTGCTTCAGGTTCGGGAAGTGCAGTGCCAAACGGATTCATCCAGGTGGGCCAGGGATTTGTAGTACAGCTTCCTTCAGCTGCGACGACATCGGTTACTTTTAACAATGGAATGAGGGTTGATAATCATGCCAACCAATTCTTCAGGTCTTCAAATGATACTGCAAACGGACGCCTTTGGCTGAACCTTAATAATGCAAATGGGGAGAAATTAAACCAAATGCTTGTAGGTTATGTTGCCGATGCTACAGATGCCGTCGATGTGAACTTTGACGGTAAAGCTATCGAGGCAGGTAAGCCTGGTATTTACAGCTTGCTTGATGCCACTGCTTATACGATCCAGGGTAAATCACTTCCATTTGCAGATACCGATGTAGTGCCGTTGAGCATGCAGGCTGTTACAGATGGAAACTACACCATCAGCCTTGACCATACTGACGGATTCTTTGCCGATGACCAGGATATATTTATCAAGGACAACTACACAGGAACTTACCACAACATCAAAAACGGCGATTATACCTTTACAGCTACTGCAGGCAACTACACGAACCGTTTTGAAGTAGTGTACCAAAGTGCGCCTCTGGGTGTGGAGCAGCCAACGCTTGATGCAAACAGCGTAGTGATCTACAAGCAGAATGGACAGTTGGTTGTCAATACCGGTGCTGTAACGATGGATGATGTGAAAATCTTCGATATCAGAGGCAGGTTGCTGTTTGAAAAATCGGGAGTGAACGCTTCTGCATATACGGTAAGCCAGTTCAATGCTGAGCAACAGGTATTGCTGATCCAGGTTACTTCAAATGACAACAGGACCATCACTAAAAAAGTGGCTTATTAATTAAGACCTTAGTAATATGAAAGCCTCCCGAGGGAGGCTTTCTTTATTTAATCCTGTTACAAGCTGGTGTCGTCATCCTCCATCTACGCTGAAAGTTTAACAAATGGTATGCTTTTTACGCAGTGAAGTGATGCAATTATTTCTTAGGGACTGTCATTTCCCCTTTCCCTGAGGTAAAATACAATTTTCCAGCAACATACATTTACGTAAAATGTATACCAATTGTTAATTCCAGAAGTAACGTCACGCTTTATATCAGGGTTTTTATATTTAAGCTAACAATCAGATAATATTACAATAACAGACAACTTTAGTGAAGCAGGTACTTTTGCAGAAACTTTACCAATGAGATACCACTACACTTTATTCACTGCCTTAATTGCCCTGATGATCTCCTGCACCTCCGACAGGGACATCACTGAAACCACCGTCATTACTGACCCACAGGCCGTCTTAGTACACTATTGGAATTTCAACGCTTTGCCTTCTGGCACAGTAACAGAAGCTTTGCCTGATATGAGCCTGATTCCCGGAGAAGCATCCATTGCATATGAAGGCAATGGTGAGGGTTATATGGATGATTTCGCACCAGGCTACAGTACGAATGCACAAAATTCAGATGCCGACGGTTCCGGTTTAAGGGCAAGGAATCCGAGTGATACGAGGGCAATAATCGTAAGCCTGCCTACCACCGGGTTTAAGAAATCCATCATCAAATTTGCTACAGCCAGAAGCGGTTCGGGTGCCGTAACCCAAAACTACAGTTACACGATTGATGGCATCAATTATATCACGACCGGTTTAGAAAAGACCTCCCATAACGCTCCTGAAGATCCTGTTAACGATTTGGTGACATTGGATTTTTCGGCCATCATCGCTACCGATAACAATCCGGATTTTAAGCTCAGGATTGCTTTTAGCGGCGATAATGCTTCAGGGATAACGGGTAATAACCGATTTGACAACTTTACGCTTCAAGCCATTCCGATGGCGAACGGTGCAGCGCCCACCGATTTGAGTTATGCCCAAAACAATGCCTTTACAATAAATTCAGCCATCATGCCAATAGTGCCTGCCATAACCGGTTCCGTGATTTCGTACAGCATTACCCCTGCCCTGCCCGAAGGTTTGTCGATTGATCCGTCAACTGGAATTATCAGCGGCACGCCGACGGTTTTAAGTGCGCCGACATCCTATACCGTTACAGCCATCAATGCTTTTGGCAATACAACGGCAACATTGAGCATTAGCGTAAGCCCCATTCCTGAAGCTGCGCTGATACATTACTGGAACTTCAATAGCTTGCCTACAGGAACCCTTACAACGGTAAATGCCGATTTCAGCCTCCTGGCTGCTGCCAATACCACCATCACTTATCCGGGAACTGGTGCGGGTTATATGGACCAGGTGACACCCGGATCTGCTTTAAACACACAAAGTGACGACGCGGAAGGGCTTGGACTCAGGGTCCGGAATCCAAGTAACACCAGGAGCATTGACGTTAAAGCGTCTACATTGGGGTATACTGATATTGTTATAAAATTCGCCACAGAAAGGACAGGCTCCGGCGCTTCAGAACAGCAATATTCGTACAGCATCGATGGCACCAATTTTATTACTGCCGGATTGCCAATGGCCACTTACAGTCCGCCTGCCGAACCGAATTTCGAATTGGTGACACTCGACCTGTCCGGAATTCCAGGCGTTGCGAATAATCCGAATTTCATATTCCGCATCAGATTTGGCGGTGCATCAGCATCAGGTGCCAGCGGAAACAATCGTTTTGACAATTTAACCATACACGGAAACAGTTTATGATCAACCTAAGATTCAACGTTGCTGCACTGCTGCTTTTTTCGGCTTTGCATGCGCAAAAAGCAGCTGGTATAAAACCTTACAACAGCATTTCGCTTGAAATTCCCGAGCCGTCCGATATCTGCGTAAGCGAAAGTGGGAAAACCTACATCGTCAGCGACAAAGGCTGGCTTTTTGAAACCGATGCCGAAGGAACAATCGTCCGCAAAGCCGACTATGCCGGGATTGACAACGAAGCGGTTTACGCGGACAATCAATTTGTTTATGCTGTTGAGGAAGCGACAAGGAAAGTCAGGATTTTCGATGCCGGGACTTTGAAGTTGGTCCGAACCGTCACCTTAAGCTATTCCGGAGGAAGGAATAAAGGCTATGAAGCACTGACATTCAACAAGGCCAAAAACAAATTCGTGATCCTGACTGAAAAAGACCCTGTGTATTTATTCGAACTGGATGCCGATTTAAAAGTCGAAAATGAAATCAACCTTAGTAAAATCGCACGTGATATTTCTGCGGCGACTTACCATGACAATCATTTGTGGGTGCTCAGTGACGAAGACCGTACTGTTTTTAAACTGGATCCGAAAACATATGAAGTGGTTGCCAGATGGACACTCCCGTTAATCAATCCCGAAGGCCTCACTTTCGATAAAGACGGGAACATGCTGGTGCTTTGCGACGATATGAAAAAACTATACTTCTTCAAAAACCCTGAACAACAATAATCATGAAACATTTCTACCTGTATCTTATTTTATTGTCGGTTTCAGGCGCTTCGGCACAACTCACACTGACCAATGGGAACCATACGCTTGAAATCAGCGGTAGCGTGTCCGCCTATTACAATTATCGTGCTTTGAAGGATGGTGAATTTGAAAAAGACAAAGACCGCTTTAAATTGCGCGATGCACAATTGCAGCTCGAGGGCCGTATCGGGAACATCTGGGAGTATGAACTGCAGATGGATTTCGCCGACATGTCTGCCAATAACAGCAATGCGCAACCCGATCCGGAAAATCCGGGATTGATGGATGCTTACGTAAAATACAAAGGGCTGAAACTCTTCGATGTGCAGGTGGGATATGGCAAATTATTTTACTCGAGGAGCTCGATGGTGCCTTTCGCATATTCCCCATATTGGCAACGTGCCGATCTGGTTCGCGGCGATATTTTCAGCCAAAGGGATGTGGGTGTAACCATTATGAAAGATTTCCTGAACCAGCGCCTGAATGTTTACGCCGGAATCTACACCGGTTTGGGCGAACTTTCACTCCAGGGCGATAATGATGCCAGCGGACAGCCGGAATATGCGGCAAGGGTTGATTTTTCTTATCCATCCCGATTCCGTTACCGCGATATTGACGACAGGATTACCCCGATTCCCATGTTTACAATAGGAATTAATGCGCGCTATGCCAACAAAACACTGCCTGAAGGCGAAGTGTTTCCGGAAAATGCGGAAGGCGAATACGGACTGAAAGTCATCAATGGGAAGAAATATGTTTATGGATTTGATGCTGCTTTTCAATACATGGGTTTTTCGGGGCAGTTTGAAATGCACCAGGTGAAGGGAGAACCGGCCTTGGCCAACGATCCATTATTGCACAATCTTGCTGCAGCGCAAACCGGCGGTTACTTCCTTTCCGGTGGTTATGTGGCGCAGCTGAATTATTTTGCCAAAAGCATCAGGACCATCCTTTCTGCAAGGTATGAGGAATTGGACCTGAATGATCTTGTCAAAGGCAATTCCAGGAGGTTTTCACCAGCTATCGCTTACCAGATTGACGGTTTTGATGCTATGATAAAATTTCAGTACTTTAACATCCTGAAAGAAGAAGCGGTCGACCCTTTTAAATGGAAAGAACAATTCCGCCTCGGATTACAATTGAACTTTAAATAAAACAATATGATTAAAAAATTACTAATCCCATTATTGCTGGTTTTTGGAACGGGCGCTTTTGCGCAAATCAGCATGTTTCCCGCAACAGAAAGCTTCGACGCTACTTTTACTGAAGGTACTGATGTGGCATTTATTCCAAACTGGACCGGAAACCTTGTCAATCCGACTGCCACGGCCACAAGGATTTTCCGTGATGAAACGGTTTATTTTTCTGATCCAGCGGCTTTGAGCATCATCCCGACAAGTTCCTTTACAGGTGATGTACGCGTGAGCCTCGACATGACATCGGCTTCTTCACTGGCATTTTCCTTTAAGGCAAAATCAATGCTGAACGGTGACGGGACCGGAACAAGGAATGTCATCCTGACAATGGAAACTTCCCTGGATGCCGGTTCGACATGGATTGGTACACAGCAAATCGCTTCGCTTCCGAATGCGGACCAGGCCGATTTCGCAGATTACAGTTATGCGCTTCCTGCTGCTGCAAACAACCAGGCTGCAGTGCTGGTGCGCTTTAAAGTAACAAGGGGCGATGGAAGTGGTACTGCCGGAAAACTGATTATTGACGATGTATCGATCGCACAATCCAATACGCCACAACTGGCTGTTGATGAGACTGCGATGACTTTTGACCAGATTTTGGGCGCGCCTTCACCGGCACACACGGTAAACGTTTCCGGAAGCAATCTTACGGGCGACATCACTTTATCCGCTACAGCCGGTTTTGAGATTTCATTGTCTGACGCTACAGGGTTTACAAACGCTTTAACGTTGACACCAGGCGGCGGAATCGTAAATGAAACTATAGTATACGTAAGGATGAACGCTCTAAGCGCAGGCAGTTATACCGGAACATTGACCATCAGCACTACAGGTGTTTCCGACGCTGTTGTAAATCTTTCCGGTGTTACCGTTGCCGTGAATGTGACGGATCCTGAACCGTTTTACTTACAACCGGAAGCTGGCCCGGTTTTTACGGCATGGGATCCAGCCTCGGCAATAAATACCTTCCCGGAACACATGGCTTTCTGGACACATTCGGTTACTGATCCCAGCCTGGATGTACAATTTGTCGAGGATTGGCATTGCCTATACAACCTTACAAACAGGTCAAGATTTTCAGGCGAAGGCGATAACGGCGTTTCATTTATAAATACTGGAAACTCACAGTTTACCGGAGTATGTGACGGCTCAGATCCAACTCAGGCCACAGGGGCCATGATTGATAACGGCCGTGCCGGTGCCATAGTCCTGGCACTTAATACCAATGCAGACAATTTATGCGGTTGCGATACCTTCGTAGATTCGGCTGACCTGAACTGGACCGGAAGGACGATCCTGAAAAACAACCGGGTTTACGGGTTGAGGATGCAATACCGTATTGGCAACGGCAACGGCAACCCAAATGCCGGGTGGACCGAGTTCCCGCAGGTACAGGAATATATCAGCGGCGATGACAATACTTCACAGGATATCGTAACGCCATTGCCTGCGGAATGCCTCAACCAGAATTTTGTGGAAATACGCTGGGTGTATTATTATATCAGCGGAACGGGAAGCCGTGCGCAATTGGCACTGGATGATATCGGGTTTACAAATGTTGTATTGGGCACACCGGATTTAGAAATTAACAACCGTTTCAGCTTCTACCCTAATCCTGCAAATGGCAATATGATTTATTTCAACGCTGCCGCAGATGTAACCCTATCAGATATCAGCGGGAAAGAAATTATGAGAGCGGAAAACACGACCGAATTAAATATCAGCAATCTTTCAAAAGGTATTTATTTCATAAGGAACGCTGCGGGGAATGTACTCAAACTCATCAGGTAACCGCACAAATCCTGCCAGTTACCTCATTTAAAAAAATCCCGCAACGAACTTGCGGGATTTTTTAGTTATGACTATTTAGCTTTGTTTACATTAAATTAAAAAACAGCCGTTTAGTTTTAACCATATAGTAATAAGGGATGCCCATGTGTACTTTTAAATAAAACTAAATTTGTTGCGAATTTTTAACAGAATAAAGTTTACACCCTACTTATGAAAAAAATGCTACTTAACAACCCAGCCGCAAAAGTAAAATGCGTGGTTTCTTTAAAACACAGCTTCATTCTTTTGGCTTTCCTGCTGTTTGGCCTTCACCAGGCAAGCGCCCAATTGTGGACAAGCACTGGCGGCTCAGCCTGGCTTACGGGCAGCAACTGGACCGGCGGCTCAGTACCTACAAGTACCGGTATAACACAGTTTGGCGCCAATCCCACGAGCACTTCTGTCGGAGTCGGGATCAATTCCAATACGAATAGCAATGTACAGGTTGGAGCCATCGAATTGACTTCGGCTAAAACCACAAACATGCCGCTTGTCGGGAACAGCAGCGGTGGCGCAAGCGGAACACTGACATTGAACGGTGCAACCGTAAATGGGGTAAGCAACACGATTATAAGGAATGCCGGGGGGAACTTCACCTTCCAAAACAATCAGGGCGGTGCATCAGGAACAACCTTAGGCATTGTCCTCGGGAACGCTACGGCAAACGTCGTGAATATCGATGGGACGGGAAATATCGTCATCAGCAGCAATATTAGCGGTACGGGAAGGCTGCTTTCTTTCAATGCTACAAATACCGGTAATTTCAACCTTTCCGGAACCAATACTTATACAGGAGGTACAACCATTGGTGCAACCGGAGGTGGTACAGGAAGGATGCGTATAGACGCTGTGAATTCATTACCTACAACCGGGACAGTAACCATTAACACTGCAGGAAGCCTTCGCTTTAACGCGGCAGGAACTTACGGCGGCGCGTCACAGGCTTTGGTATTTAATCCAAACCAGACAACAACGCCTTCATTGGATATCAATACCGGTGCCGTAATATGGCAGGGTACTGTAAGCCTCAGCGCCGATACGAGGATCGAGCCAAGCGGCGCGGCAAACTCAATTACTTTTTCAGGAAATGCCACCGGGTCGGGAACATTGTTCAAACAGGCGGCAGGAACTTTGGTTTTATCAGGAACCGGCAATAACCTTACCGGCGGGACAAGCATCGGCAACGGCACACTGACTGTCAGCAGCGGTTCATCAATGGGTACAGGGGCTTTGACATTGGCACAGACTTCAACCAATACCACGACCATTAACCTGAACAACAGCGCTCAAACCATCAGCGGACTTTCAAGCTCATGGACGGCTGTTACGGGAACTATTGCACAAACCATCAACCTCGCAAGCGGACATACACTTACAATAAATCAATCAGGAAATACTACTTTCGGGGCAGGCGCAGTGAACACACTGACAACAAGGCTTGCAGGAAGCGGAAATATCATTAAAAACGGTGCGGGTACTTTAACCCTGACCAGTGCCAATACCTATACAGGTACCACTACAATAGCCGGAGGTAAATTGGATTTAGGGGTTGCAAATGCTTTGGCTTCTTCAACCAATGTTACCTTAAATGGCGGTACTTTGGGAACAGCTACGGGTTTCACGCAAACAGTAGGTACCTTAAACCTGAACAACAATGCCACTATTGCTTTGGGAGCAGGATCACATACGCTGACTTTTGCAGACAGCCATCTCATTACCTGGAACGGTACTACGCTGACGATTACAGGATGGACCGGAACTGCAGGCGCTTCGGGAACAGCTGGTAAGATTTTTGTTGGGTCAAATGCATCAGGGTTGGACAATACCCAACTTGCTAAAATTTCATTTACAGGATATTCAGGCCACGCTGCTATTTTAAGCACAGGCGAAATCGTACCTGAAGCCCTTACACCGACAATCAATGTGAGCGGTACGCTTTCCGCTTTAACAACAACTTACAGAACAGCTTCGGCAACAACATCTTATACCGTTTCGGGAACCAATATGGCTGCCGGCATTACGGTTACCCCTCCTGTTGGATTTGAGGTTTCCACTACTTCGGATTTTTCAGCGAATGTAGGCAGCAGCACTTCACCAATTACGGTTGGTGCTGCAGGTACGATTGCTTCAACAACCATTTATGTGCGTTTGGCATCGACAGCAACTCCGGGCAGTTATTCCGGAAATATCTCCAATGCTAGTGCTGGCGCAGTGACTTCCGATATTGCCACTGCTTTAAGTATGGTAAATCCAAAAGCACTGACCATCACAGGCGCTGCCGCACTGGATAAGATATATGACGGCAACACCAACGCTATCATTACCGGTACGCTTTCAGGCATCATCGCTCCGGATGTGGTTACATTGAACGGAACTGGAACTTTTGCTTCTGCCGCCGTAGCGAATAACATTCCTGTTACTTCAACGAGTACGCTTTCAGGAGCCCAGTCAGCTTATTATACACTCACACAGCCAACAGGGCTTACGGCGAATATTACGGCTGCGCATACCGCCCAAACCATTACCTTCAATGCCCTTTCACAGGTGGCTTATGGTGATGGAAGCTTCAGCCTTAATGCTACGGCAAGTTCAGGGTTGACGGTATCATATGTAAGTTCGAACACCAGCGTGGCTGCGGTTTCAGGAAATACCGTGACCATCCTTTCTGCGGGTTCGACGACGATTACCGCTTCGCAGGCCGGAGACAGCACTTATGATTCTGCAGCAACGGTAGACCAGGTATTAACCGTAAATCCCAAATCCCTTACGATTGCAGGTGCTGTAGCTTCAGATAAAATTTATGACAATAATACTGATGCCGTAATTACCGGTACACTATCAGGAATTGTGAGTTTTGACAGCGTGTCTTTCACGGGAACAGGTACTTTTGCGGCTGAAACTGTCGGAAACGACATCAGCGTCACCCCGACTGCTGCCTTAATCGGAAGCGCCGCTTCAAACTATACGCTGACACAGCCTACGGGACTTACCGCCGATATTACGCCAAAAACCTTAATACTAAACGCAGCTATAGCTTCCAACAAGGCATATGACGGTAATAATACTGCTGCCATTACCGGCACTTTGCAGGGTATCATCAGCGGGGATGCCGTTTCATATGTTGGCACAGGAAATTTTGCAACTGCTGCTATCGGAACAGGTATCAATGTAACTCCAGCCATAACCCTTACTGGCACTGACGCACCAAATTACAGCATTACACAGCCAACAGGCCTTACGGCAGATATCACTCCGGCAATATTGACCATCACAGGAATTACCGCAAACAACAAGACTTATGATGGCACTATTTCAGCAACACTCAGCGGAACTCCTGCTCTGACTGGGATTGTAGGTTCAGAAGATGTAACGATTGCAGGAACACCTTCTGTCACTTTCGCAACCGCCGACGCAGGCACTGCAAAAACGGTAACCGTGACAGGATATAGCCTTACGGGCAATGATGCAGGAAACTACAACCTGGCGCCCTTAGCACTGACCGCAGATATCGCCAGGGCCAACCAAACAATTACTTTCGGGACAATCCCTTCAAAAACGACAGCCGATGCGCCGTTTGTCTTGACAGCAACATCGGATTCAGGATTAGCCGTTACGCTTGTAAGCACCAATCCGGCAATTGCTTCATTATCAGCGAATACGGTAACCATCCTGAATTCAGGTACTGTAAACATCACCGCTTCACAAGCCGGAGACACCAATTACAATCCTGCTTTAAGTGTGGTACAACCATTGGTTATCGCCGCGCCTTTACTGATACAAACAGGATTTACAGGTGTTATTGTGCCACAATACATGGGCTCAGGGACTTCGACAAGGTTGCCGGTTATGTTCCGTGCTACGGTAAGCGGACTGGCACCGAATACTTCATACAGATATTACATCAACGGTGCTACAAATGCCACAACGGGTGGGGGAACAATTGATTTCGGCACGACAAACTCGGGTGCAGGAAACCCGTTGTTGCTTAACAATACTGGTACTACTTACATTTACAGTTCCAGCGCAAGCCTTAGTACAGCAGGGAATTACGAAACTTTCACGACTGATGCCTCTGGTAACTATACCGGCTGGTTCGGATTCGTGAATACCGGAAATGCCAGGTTTACCGCCGGAAATATCATTTATCCGACAATCACTATCGGAAATGCAAACGGATTGGCATTTTACAAATGGGCTATGGACCAGAGCATCAAGGTACTTGCCTTTAATGCTGCTGCCAATGCCAATAATGGTACTTTCATCAAAAGTAGTTCTTCGGCTACAGTCAAAAACTTCGTACAATTATATGACAATACTACAGGTACAGGCAGGCCGTTGGCATCTACCGTTGTGGAAAATATCGGGCTCACGATTGGAAGCGTTGTCACAGGATATGCTACTACAGCGGGAAGCTGGAATGCCATTATCCCGAATGTCAATGCCAATGGCGTGAAAAGGATTGAGCAAAGGAATCTTGCCAACAACATTGTAGGCTGTGCTTCTGACAACGACGGTTCGTGGAGTGCGGTGAATACCGTAAACCCTGCCGGAGGAACGACAGCACTGGTGATCGGCAACAGCGATGCACCATTGAACGTATGCCCTGCCGCCCCGGTAATTTCAAGTCCGCTTACTGCAACTGCCGCGGTAGGGACAGCTTTTACTTATAACATTACGGCATCTGACAGTCCGACAAGTTACAATGCGGTCGTTTTGCCTGGCGGATTAGCTCTCAATACCACGACCGGCGAAATTTCGGGTACTCCGACGACAGCAGGTATTTTCAGCGTAAGTATTTCTGCAACGAACGGATTGGGTACTGATACCAAAACTTTGGAAATTACAATTTCAAAAGGTTCGCAAACCATCACTTTCGGGGCATTGCCTTCAAAAGAAACTACTGACCCGGCTTTCAATTTAACGGCTACATCGCCAACTTCCGGAATCAACCCGATCACTTATTCGAGTTCGAATCCGGCCGTAGCGACCGTAAGCGGCTCTACCGTTACCCTTGTAGGTGCGGGAACTACTGTCATTACTGCTTCACAGGCGGGTAATGCTGATTATGACGCTGCCGCAGATGTGGACCAGAACCTCAACGTAACCACTCCGGCGCTGACCAACCAAACCATTACTTTTAATCCTCTGGCCAACAAAGTATACGGTGATGCCAGCTTCAACCTTACTGCCACGGCAAGTTCAGGACTGACGGTTACTTACATCAGTTCAGATACGAATGTCGCAACGGTTTCAGGTAATGTGGTGACCATTACCGGTGTTGGGACAACAAACATTACGGCTTCACAGGCTGGCGGTTCAGGGTACAATCCTGCTCCTGATGTAGTGCAGCCTTTAACCATAACTACAAAAGAACTTACTGTTTCAGGTGCTTCAGTGGCCACAAAAACATATGACGGTACTACTGCCGCGACAATTACAGGCGCGACTTTGGTAGGCATCGTCGGATCTGATAATGTGACCATCAGCGGGAACGGGAACTTTGTTACTGCAAATGCAGGAAACGGGATTTCGGTCAATACTAATTTCATCTTAGGCGGAACGGACGCTGCTAAATATTTCCTTACGCAGCCTGCAACCCTTACAGGAAATATCCTTAAGGCAGATCAAACGATTACTTTTGGCGCTTTGCCAACAAAAACCACCGGCGATGTGCCTTTCAACCTGACTGCATCGGCCTCATCAGGCCTGGCGATTGCTTACATCAGCTCTAACCCTGCTGTGGCCACTGTTGCCGGAAATACCGTAACCATCACAGGGATCGGAACAAGCACCATTACCGCCACACAGGCAGGCGATTCAAATTACAATACCGCCACCGATGTGGCACAGTTGCTTACGGTGACCTCATCATCGTTTACAAACGGGAATATAGCCGTATTGGTTACAAACCCTTCAGGCGTGACTGCTAATACTACCGCTTCCATTATCGAATTGAATCCGTCCACTGCGGGAACCGTTACCACAACAAATATTAGCGGGACAGGTGCATCGGCATTGCGTTTCTCAGGAAGTGCCACTTCAACGGGATACCTTGCCAACAGTAATGACGGCACACAGTTATATTTCAACGGAGCCAACAGCACTAACACTTCAGCGAATGCCAATACTTTGACAACCCGTGGTGTAGGATCCTTAAACAACGCCGGGACTTTTAACCTCGTTACATACACCGGTACTTCAGGCCAGCAGGCCCGTAGCGCCACAAGCCTTGATAACGCTGTACTATTCATCGGTGATCAGGGTGGTTTTTATACGAATAACGCGACAACACCCAGCCCGTCAGGAAACTTCAGGGGCGTGAAAGCATACGGCGGGGCAGTTTATGCACAAAGCAGCACCATCGCAGTAGGAACTATCGCAACACCAACAGGAGGCACATTGACCTTACTGCCAGGATTAACCGCGAGCGTAACCAATTTACAGGATTTCTGCCTGATGTCATCAGGGACGAATGGCGCTGCTTATGACATACTTTATACCATGTACGCCACTTCAAATACCGCCGGAACTGTAGCAAAATATTCACTGGTAAGCGGAAGCTGGACTGCCAACGGTACTTATACCACTACTTTCGGTGGATTCTCGATTGCTGCTAAAGCACAAGGCGGTGGCGCCTACCTGTTCGTATCAACCGGACAGGGCGCCTTGACAGCCAACAGCGTATTAAGGCTAACCGATACCGCCGGATTCAACAGTACCATAAATATCTCTACTTCGAGTAACCTGACCTTATACACTGCAGGAGCCGGTGCCATTGCAAAAGGTGTTGCCTTTGCCCCTGCACTAATCGCTCCGTCAATTACAAATGCGGTTTTAACTGATAATGGAACGGTAGGAACAGCATTAACAGGTTATACGATAACCGCCGTAAATGCGCCTGCCAGTTACCATGCGACAGGACTTCCATCCGGACTTACCGTAAATACCAACACTGGTGTTATCAGTGGTACACCGACACAGGCTGGCAGTTTCAACGTGACTTTATCGGCAACAAATGCCGCGGGTACGGGAACAGCCACGCTTTCGCTTACAGTGGCCAAAGGAACCCAGACCATAGTATTCAATACACTTCCTACGAAAGAATTTTCAGATCCTGATTTCACACTCACCGCAATATCAGCCACTGAGGTTATTATTCCGATCACTTATACGAGCTCCAACCCTGCTGTTGCTACAGTTGTGGACAATATCGTACATATCGTGGGAGCAGGTGTCACGAATATCATCGCTTCACAGGCAGGCAATAACGATTATTTCGCTGCCGCAGATGTGGTTCAGCCATTGAATGTGATCAATTCGACACTGGCGGACCAGACGATTACTTTCAATGCATTGGCAAACAAAACTTATGGCGATGCGCCATTCCAGCTGAATGCTTCGGCTTCGTCAGGACTTATGGTGACTTACCTCAGTTCGAATCCTGCCGTGGCTACAGTTTCAGGTGATATCGTAACCATCACAGGTATCGGAACGACTACGATTACCGCTTCACAAAACGGCAATTCGAGTTATAACCCTGCACCGAATGTAAACCAGTCGCTGACAGTTGACACCAAACAATTGACAGTGGCCAATGCTGTTGTGCCCACAAAAACTTATGACGGTACGAATACCGCAACGATCACAGGCGCTACTTTAGTTGGCGTAGTCGGCTCGGATGTAGTGACGATCAGCGGTAACGGTACTTTTGATGATGCTAATGCCGGAATCGGCAAACCGGTAACCACGACATTTACACTTGTTGGCGCTGATGCTGCAAAATATACTTTATTGCAGCCTTCATTAACAGGAACGATCAACAAGGCAAACCAGGCCATTACGTTCAATGCGCTTCCGCAGAAGTCAACGCTCGAACCTGATTATGCACCGGGTGCTACTTCTGCAACTTCAGCGATCAACCCGATCATATACAGCAGTTCGAATCCTGCCGTAGCCACAATCATCTCCGGAACGACGATCCACATTACGGGTGAAGGCACTACGACAATCACTGCTACACAGGCGGCAAGTACCAATTACAACCTGGCAACTGCTACGCAAAACCTGACTATTAAGGAGGGCCTCTACCTGAATCAATTCACAGGCGTTTCTGCCTGCCCGACGAACGGCAATATTGCACTCGTACAGGTCAATACAACAGGAACACCATTGACAAGGAATACCATTACCTGTAATTCGACCGGAAATGTATTCAACTCTACAACATTGAATGCTACTGCAATTGTTGTAAATACTTCTTACATCGAATTTTCGGTAAGTGTTGCCTCCGGATATAAGGTAAGGCTGAATTCGCTTGAATTCTTCAGGCAGGCGAGCAATTCGGCACCAAATAAGCTTGAGGTACGTTACAGCACAGACGGTTTTGCTACTTCGACTTCATGGGGTGCAGCGCCTTTATCAGCACCTGTTGGCACGGTTGCCACGTGGGATTTCGCCGATTTCGCTTCCGCAAATGGTGGAACGGTAACTTTCAGGCTGTATCCTTACGGAACACAGCGTGCCGATTTAACGGCGCCAGCCGCAGCAGCCAGCGGTACTTTCAGGCTGGATGACGTGACGCTTTACGGAAGTGTTGTCCCTGCCAGCATTACCTGGGATGGAACACAATGGTCTAACGCAAGCGGCCCTACCCTATTTACCGAAGCCATTATCAATGGAAACTATGATACGGCAATCCAGGGCGGGTTTGAGGCTGATATCCTGACAGTCAATGCTCCGGCAGTGCTGAATGTGGCATCAGGAACAACGCTTACGGTACAAAACGCTGTTAGTACAGTGAATAATGGTATCGTGCTTGCAAACAACGCCAACCTTATACAGGTTAATAATGCCGTAAATACTGGTATCGTTAAAGTGAGCAGGACCGCTTCAATGCGTCGTCAGGATTATGTGTATTGGTCGTCTCCCGTAACAGGAACCCAGTCATTGTTAAATTTCTCTCCGGAAACACTGACCAACCGTTTTTATGTTATGGACGAAGCAAGCAATAATTTCACTTCAGTGAACCCAGCCAACACTACGTTCGTACCTGCAAAAGGATATATGGTCAGGGCTCCGAATACCTTCCCGGCTACACCGCAGGCATTTACAGGCCTTTTTGCCGGTACACCTAATAACGGTAACATCACGATTCAGGCAACGCATGCGGGACAAGGATACAATATGATCGGTAACCCATATCCGTCCCCGATGAGCGCTACGGCTTTCCTTACTGCGAATCCGGCCTTAGGAACGCTTTACTTCTGGACACACTTTAACCAGGCTGCGGCTTCAGGAGAAAATTATGCAACGTTTAACAGTACTGGTGCGGCTTCTGCTTCAGGAAGTGCCGCTCCTAACGGTTTCATCCAGACAGGTCAGGGATTTGTGGTGAATGTAGCTTCCGGGACTACGGTTTCGTTTACCAATGCCATGCGTGCTGACAATCATGGGAATCAATTCTTCAGGAATGGGAACGTTGCTGATACTGAGGACGGACGCATTTGGTTAAACCTGAATGTCAATGGTTCAAAAATCAGTCAAATGCTTGTGGGTTATATTGAAGGTGCTACAAATGCCCTGGACCTTGCTTTTGACGGAAAATCGATTGAGGGACAAAGTTCCGCAATTTACAACCTCATCGATAATACACCTTATACGATCCAGGGGAAAGCGTTGCCGTTTGCAGATACTGATGTTGTGGCAATGGGTTTCCGCGCGATGACCGATGGCAATTTCACGATTTCACTTGACCATGTTGACGGATTATTTTCACAAGGGCAGGATATTTTCATCAAGGACAATTTCACCGGGATATATCACAACATTAAAGATGGCGGTTATACTTTCGCAACGACTGCCGGAAATTTTGCAAACCGTTTCGAAATCGTGTACCAAAATGCGCCTTTGAACGTAACACCGATCCTTGATGCCAACAGTATTGTGATTTATAAACAAAACGGGCAGCTTGTAATCAACGCTGGCAGCATCCTGATGGATGATATCAAAATTTTCGACATCCGCGGAAGATTGCTTTTCAACAGGAACGGGATCAATGCAGCAAATTATATGGTAAGCCAATTTACGGCGGAACAGCAACTGCTGATTGTCCAGATTACTTCGGTTGATGGGAAGACCGTCAATAAGAAAACAGCATATTAATCAGATATATGTAATTAAAAGAGCCTCCTTCGGG
Source organism: Flavobacterium pallidum (assembly GCF_003097535.1). Lineage (NCBI taxonomy): Bacteria > Pseudomonadati > Bacteroidota > Flavobacteriia > Flavobacteriales > Flavobacteriaceae > Flavobacterium > Flavobacterium pallidum. The sequence goes on along the minus strand of NZ_CP029187.1, from coordinate 2,109,289 downwards.
AGGCTTTTTTGTAACCAATAAGCTGAAAATTACTTCAGAAAGTATACTTTTTAAACTCTGACCTGTGATTGTTCGTGACGAGCCATTCAATCAGGTCTTCTTTGCCATAATAGTGCGGCAGCTTGTCGGCTTCGGCATACATCATAATGATTTCCTGTCCAGGGAAAAACTTGGCGTAAGTCCTTTTAATCCGTTCCTTCTGCATGCGGCTCAGGGCATTGACTTTTTTGTAGACAAGTGCAAACCTGGTGTCGTCGGCTTCTAATTCTACTGCAATTACTTCCATGGTTTTGTGTTTAAGTGGTGTTTGTTGGTTCGGAGCTACACAAATTTGGCATAATTACGCTGGAAATCAAAAAAAAACGGCTGTAAATGTCACAGTTTTAATGTAAAATACATCTTTTGATGTAGGGACATGTAATGCCATTTTGCCATTTTGTTTTAAGGCTTAAGCCAAAATAAAAAAACCTTCCGCAAAGAAGGTTTTATAAGTTCGGGGAAACCGGGTTTACACGCCAGCCTCGGCATATTTTTTGAAATTATCCAAAATGGCCTGCCAGCCGCCCTGTTGCATTTCCACAGGATTAATATTTTCGGCATCAAAGGTTTCCGTTAAAATGGTCTGACCAGCCTGGCCTTCGAAAGTGATTTCAACTTTACGGCCATCTTCAATCGTATAGGCAATAAACCGGTTGTGGTCCACTTTTGTATAAGTCCCTTTGAAATCGAACGACATGCTGCCATCGCGCGCCGCCATAGTCGAGGTAAAGCTCCCGCCTTCACGAAGATCGTTTTCGGATCTAGGCGTATGCCATTCAGGCGAAGGAGAACACCATTTGGTAATGTCGTCCGGGTTATTCCACAATTGCCAGACTTTTTCCACTGGGGCGTTGACTGTTGTTTTTACTGTAATTTTCATAAGATAATATTGAGATGTGAGTATTGAGAATTGAGATGGTCATCATGAATTGCCGTCAAAAGCATCCTGAAGTTTTTGAAGATCAAGCTTTACCATTTGCATCATCGCCTGGAATGCACGGTTGATGCCTTCACTGTTGCCAGAAGTGTACATGTCATACAGCTGTACGGGGCAGATTTGCCATGATAATCTGTATTTGTCCTTAAGCCAGCCGCAGGCTGAAGATTCGCCGCCTTCAATAAGCGCATCCCAGTAATAATCAATTTCCTGCTGGGTTTCGCAGTTCACTACGAAAGATACCGCTTCTGTAAATTTAAAGGCCGGACCACCATTTAATCCCGTGAATTCCTGCCCGTCCAGTTCGAATGTCACCGTCATCACGCTGCCTTCAGGCGCCGGGCCGTTTGGCGGGTAATGTGTTACCGACTTGATTTCTGAATTTTTAAAGAAGCCGGTGTAAAACTTCGCGGCTTCTTCTGCATTTTGATCAAACCATAAAAACGGGCTGATCAGTTTTCCTGTGTGTATCATTTTTTTAAGATTTAAAAGGTTGTGATTCATTCTTTTAATTTGATATGACAAAGTTAAATGAACAAATATCCTTCGATGTGGTGTAAAAACGACATTTAGAGATCGGAATTCGACAATGTTAAGGCAGCAGATACGGTCCCAAATAATCCATCCAAAGAAGGAAGCCGGCCACACCTCCCGTGATTCCTGCAGTAAGGAAGGTAAGACGGTATTTTTTCGGAATGACAGCAAAAATTACATAAGCCACAATCAATAGCCCGATGATGCCTGTAATTACGGAAGCAGTCCATAGCGGGACCTTCAGATAATACGATATATACCATTCATCCCCTCCTATCCAATGTCCCTTGCCGGTGATGATTTTGTACCCGAATGAATGCAAAATATTGCTCGGCTGCCTAATCCAGAAGAAAGCCAGGAACACAAAAATCCAATCATTGATATGGAAAAGTGCAGCGCGGGATTTTTTTCTACGATACCATAAAATACAAAAACCGATAGTACCGGTGAGCATGGTTTGTAAAGGCCCGCCAAGGCGTATCCATAAATCATTGCGGTGCATCTGCCTGCATTTGGCATCAACAGCAGCCTTGGCCGGATAGGGCTGCTTATTCTTGATTTCGTTGAGATATGGATACGCCAATCGATGCAGTTCCGCCTTTTCAGCTTTCCTATCGACATGCATGCTTTGGTAAGAAAGGGTCGTCTTATAACCCAAAGATTGTGCCACGGCTATGTGCCCGTATTCATGTGAAAGCGTACCGATAATGGTACAGCCGATAAAGGCCAGGAAAATATAAAGGAATAATTTGGGCTGTATTTCAATATGTTTCATAAGATAAATGTAGGAATTAATAACAAACCTGGTGAATGATCCTTGCCACCGGCACCAAATCATAAAACAATTCTAATTTTTAAAATACCGATTTTAAAATTAACGAATTAGACTATCTTTGCCGTCCCTAAAAGCGGGAAAGCCATATGAAATTCGATTTACTACAGAAAGATTCCCAATCCAAAGCCCGTGCAGGCAGCATTACTACCGATCATGGTGTGATTGAAACCCCGATCTTCATGCCGGTCGGCACCGTGGCCTCAGTAAAAGGCGTTCACCAACGCGAATTGAAGGAAGAGATCAATCCGGATATCATCCTCGGAAATACATACCATTTGTACCTCCGTCCGCAGACTGAAATCTTGGAAAAGGCTGGTGGTCTGCACAAATTCATGAACTGGGACCGCAACATCCTGACCGATTCCGGCGGGTACCAGGTATATTCGCTTTCGGCAAACCGCAAGATTAAGGAAGAAGGCGTAAAGTTCAAATCGCATATCGATGGCTCATACCACTTTTTCACGCCTGAAAATGTGATGGAGATCCAGCGCACCATCGGGGCAGATATTATTATGGCTTTTGATGAATGCACGCCCTATCCATGCGATTACCGTTATGCACAGCGCTCGATGCACATGACGCACCGCTGGCTCGACCGTTGTATTTCGCATTTGGATACACTGCCATTTAAATATGGTTACGAGCAAACATTTTTCCCGATTGTCCAGGGAAGCACTTATAAGGATTTGCGACGCCAATCTGCAGAATATATAGCCAATGCGGGACAGCAGGGCAATGCCATAGGAGGATTATCTGTAGGAGAACCGGCCGAGGAGATGTATGCCATGACGGAAGTGGTCTGCGAAATCCTTCCTGAGGACAAGCCACGGTACCTGATGGGCGTAGGAACACCAATCAATATTTTGGAGAATATCGCTTTGGGAATTGATATGTTCGACTGCGTAATGCCTACAAGGAATGCCAGGAACGGCATGCTTTTTACCTCCAACGGCACGATTAATATCAAGAACAAAAAATGGGAAGCCGATTTCTCTCCACTGGATGAAATGGGGCATACCTTTGTAGACACAGAATACACCAAAGCGTATTTACGACACCTGTTTGCCGCGAATGAATACCTTGGGAAACAGATTGCAACCATCCACAACCTTGGATTTTATATGTGGTTGGTTCGTGAAGCCAGAAAGCATATCTTAGCGGGAGATTTCCGTGAATGGAAGGAAAAAATGGTAAAACAGATGGACCAAAGATTATAAAAAGGTACAGGTTGCAGGCTACAAGGCACAGGTTAGTGCCTTTAAAATCCTGAACCCTGAACCCTGAACCTTGTACCCGAATGAGCATAATAGACAAATACATCCTCAAGCGCTACCTCGCCACATTCACAGTGATGTTGCTGATGTTTATCCCTATCGGGATTGTGATTGATGTATCTGAGAAAGTGAACAGGATGCTCCAGAATAAAGTGGCATTCAGTGCCATTGCGAGATATTACCTCGATTTTACGATTTATTTTGCAAACCTTTTATTCCCGATTTTCCTGTTCCTGTCCGTGATCTGGTTTACTTCAAAACTGGCCAATAATACTGAAATCATTGCCATACTGAGTTCAGGGATTTCGTTCAATCGCTTTTTAAGGCCTTATATCATCGGGGCAGGAATGGTATCATTATTTTCATTGATGATGGGGTTCTACCTCGTGCCTTCAGCCAGTGAGGGATTCAATAATTTCCGTTACAGGTACCTGCGGGGCAATGGGCTCAATGAAATGCGCCAAACCAGTGATGTATTCCGGCAGGTGAATGACAATGAGTATATTTACGTACAAAATTTCAACCAGGAAAGGGGAACGGCTTTTAAATTTTCGTTATCCAAATTCAAGGATCAAAAACTGCTTTTCAAGATTGATGCGGAAAGGATCAGGTACAATCCTAAGACGAAAAACTTTACCATGTTCCAATACCGCAAAAGGACGGTTGGCGCACTGAATGACAAACTCGAAAAAGCCGAAAAGAAAGATACGATATTCAGTTTCGAACTTGAGGATTTAGCGCCCACAGTATATGTTGCAGAAACACTCAGTTTCGGGGAACTTAATAAATTCATTGAACGGGAAAAGAAGCGTGGCTCCTCGAACATCAACACCTATCTTGTGGTTTTGTATAAAAAATACAGCATTCCCGTTTCCGCATTTATCCTTACTATTATTGCTGTCGCAGTATCTTCAATGAAACGCCGCGGCGGCATGGGGATGAACCTTGCTATCGGGATTGCGCTCGCGTTCATTTACATTTTCTTCGATAAGATTTTTGGTGTCCTGGCCGAAAAGTCGACTATGCCGCCGTTGCTTGCCGTTTGGATCCCGAACGTGATTTTCGGAATCCTGGCCATTTACCTGCTCCGCAATGCCAAGCGCTAAACTCAAGGCATATTTAAACCTGCACCTGATTGTCTTCATTTGGGGATTTACAGCCGTACTCGGCGCGCTCATCAATGTAAAAGATGCCGTATTGGTATGGTACCGCATGCTCAGCGCCGGGATTTTCCTTTTAATTTACCTGCTTTTAACCGGAAGGAAAATCATATTGCCGTTCAAGGCCGCTGCAAACCTGGTATTTGTCGGCTTGTTGATTGCCATTCACTGGGTGTTTTTCTTCCGCGCCATTAATATTTCCAACGTCTCTATTACACTCGCGATGTTTTCGGCCGGTGCTTTCCTGGCATCCGTACTCGAGCCGATATTCTACAAACGTAAAATGTTGTGGTATGAAGTGCTTTTCGGACTGGTCATCATCGCCGGTTTGTTTATGATCATGAACGTCGAGGTACATTATCTTGACGGTGCCTTATGTGCGTTATTTTCTGTATTTGTCGGTGTGGTATTTACGTTATTTAATGGCAAATTAATCCAGAAACACGACCCTGCGGTCATCACTTTGTATGAATTCTTTGCCGGTACATTTTTCGTATCATTGTATCTTTTATATGATGGTGCCTTTAAGCCCGCATTCTTCTCCGTTTCCATGAATGACTGGATTTTGATCCTGATCTTATCGTCTGTGTGCACTGCGTATGCGTTTACCGCTTCGGTAAATGTGATGAAAAAACTGACGCCATATACCGTGATGCTTACCACGAACCTCGAACCAGTTTACGGCATCCTGCTGGCCTATTTCATTATCGGGCAGGGTGAACGCATGAGCTTGTCGTTTTACGTGGGCGCTTCGGTGATTATTGTGACGGTAATTTTGAATGGCGTGATTAAGAACCGCAGCAGACAACAGTCTGGCAATAGCTGAATACCATAGAATTGATTTTTTAAGTTTTTGGATGTTTTATATAAATGTAAATTTTTATAAGGCAGTCAAATAAATTGAATTGATTTATCGTTGTAATCTTACAAAAAGAGTATAACCAATTTATTCACAAACAATTAAATCAGTAAAGTTATGGCATCAATTGACACTGTAGAAAGTATTGCAAAGCTTAAGGCTTACCCTCCCAGCGACAAAATCATCGTTTATGTAAAGTCCTATTACGATTATGACGACTTTGATCCAAGTATGGATTACCATCTGGCCGATGGCGGCGGCGGGATGTTTCGCTTCGACCTGAAAAGCAACGCCATACCGGATTTGGGAATTAATTTCACTTCAGACCATGTTGAAAGAGATGCGCCGGGAAGATGGGTCAGGCAGTACGATGGCCACATTAATGCCGCTTATTTTGGAATAGTCAAACATCCGATACAACTGGCGCCAACTGTGAAGAAAAACCACGAAAGGCTACAGGATGCCATCGATTTCTGCCACCGAAACGCTCAGGGAATTACATATGCTGGTTATTCTCCTTCCACAGACCCTTTCCCAGATGATTTGGCTTATGGCGATTTTACCATTTATTTTCCGGAAGGCGTTTACTGGCTGCAACCGACTGAGTCACTTATATTAAGATCGGGAACACATCTTAAAGGTGATACCACAACAATAATAAGACTCCATGAGGTACTTCCAAGCCTGGATTACTTATTTAAAATAGACAGAGGTGGCATTTACCGGCTTTGTATTGAAACCATTAAATTTAATTTAAGTTGTCATCCTTCAAATGATAACAGGGTGGGCTGGTTGCATGCTAAAGGCCAGCCCTCTGATAGTGGCGATTTTTCAGGAGGGTTATACGGAGCTATCATTAAAGATGTATATGTTGAAGAAGTAGGCAGGCACGGTATTTATTTCGAAGGTGGTGAATTTGTTGAGAATGATACATCCTGGAATAAAACATGCAACCAATTTGTTTATCTGGAAAATGTTTGGGTAGAAAGACAATTTGACTATCACAACAGTTTCAGGATTACCGGCCAGAATGTCAACATGTCTTTCATAAATTGTAATCCGACCATGCCCAATGCCAACTTTAACGATGAACACCCAACATTACTAGGTGCAGCATTCCATGTCGAATCAGTTTCACAGGATACGGGATTCAACCAATCGCTTATATTTATCGGATGCGATGCCGGTGGCGCACCGGGCAGGCCCGGCGAAATAGGGTTTTATTTCAAAAATGCGCGAAACGTATTGATCCAGAACAGCTGGATTGAAGACTCAGAATTTGGCATTTATGTTGAGAACTGTAGTGCTATAAGCATACTCGACAATAATTTTGCCAATGCAGCTGCAAACGGTGGCCTTAACAGATCCATGCTTAACCCTGACCGAAAAGGCGCTTGTATCGCAGTAAAAAACTCTGTCATCAACGTGGAAAGGAATAATGTTTCGATAGGATATCCGGATCCGGAGGATATTGATGGGAATTATAAGTATTATAATGAAAGATTCATCCTGGGTCTTACGAACGAGGGGACTCTTGAATTCAATAATACCATTAATTCGCAGAATAATTACTTTGCGAATCATATGCTGAGCCAGACTTTTGGGATTGCACAATATGTTGAAGTTAAAACTATAGCGGTGCCATTTTATCATCCGCAAGGTGACGCGTCTCCACCGTGTGCGACTAAAAGAGGAATTATTACTGATGGTAAAAAGTTAGTTTTACTAATAAAAGAAAAAGATGTGGAAAGTCCTGACAACACTATTTACCGCATAAATTCAACGTTAAACGCAGGTGAAACGCTGCATGTGTTTGCAGAAGATGCCGATTTTACATTCGTATCGATGGGCATACCTGAATGGACAGGGAAAAATATATGGCTTGCATTTGATGAGAAATTTGTGCTTCGACAAGGGCACAACGCAACTTTTGTAAAATTCGACGGAGTTAATGGCAATGAAACCTGCTCCTATGTATTGACGTCCACCTATTAGGAATACAGATTCAATTATGATAACCCTTTCAGTATGCGTTGCTGAAAGGGTTATATTTTTTTAAAGGGCATAACGCCAATTTACCGTGGAGCCGCGCGAGGGATCGCAGCAAGCTGCCATGCAGCGCGGAGAGCCCGACCCGGCGCAGCAAGGGTCGCGCCCAAAATGTTTAAAACTTAACACAAAAAAACGTTTTCCCACGCCATTTTAAATTTTATCTTTGTAGTTCGAACTTTAATTAAAACGCACCGATCCTATGGAATATTTAGATTTTGAGCTTCCTATAAAAGAGCTGGAGGAACAGTTGGACAAATGCCAGGTCATCGGCCAGGAATCCGACATCGATGTGACCAATACCTGCAAGCAGATCGAGAAAAAACTGGAAGAAACCAAGAAAAAAATATACAAAAACCTGACCGCATGGCAGCGCGTACAGCTGTCACGCCACCCGAACCGACCTTATACGATGGACCATGTACACGCGCTTTGCGGTGATTCATGGCTCGAGCTTTTCGGGGACCGCAGCTTTAAGGATGATAAAGCCATGATCGGTGGATTGGGCAAGATTGGCGGACAGTCGTTTATGATCGTCGGACAGCAAAAAGGGTACAATACGAAAACCCGCCAGTACCGCAACTTCGGGATGGCAAACCCTGAAGGCTACCGCAAGGCATTGAGGCTGATGAAGATGGCCGAGAAATTCGGCATCCCTGTAGTCACGTTCATTGATACGCCAGGCGCTTATCCGGGACTGGAAGCGGAGGAACGCGGACAGGGAGAAGCCATTGCACGCAACATCTTTGAAATGATCCGATTAAAAACGCCGATTATTGCGGTGATTGTCGGAGAAGGCGCTTCAGGTGGTGCACTCGGGATTGGTGTAGGAGACAGAGTGTTAATGATGGAAAACACCTGGTATTCGGTGATTTCGCCGGAGTCCTGCTCGTCAATCCTTTGGAAAAGCTGGGATTATAAGGAACAGGCAGCCGAAGCATTGAAACTGACCTCGACCGATATGAAGAAACAAAACCTTGTTGACGAGGTGATTCCGGAGCCACTGGGCGGAGCGCATTATGACAGGATCACGGCTTCAAAAACGGTCGAAGAATATATCATTAAGGCATTCAATGAGCTCAAGGATTTATCAACACCAGATCTTATTGCAAAGAGGATGGATAAATACAGCAAGATGGGCGAGTATAAAGAATAGGGCTTATAACACAAGTCTTTTTGAAAATCCAAGGCCCCGAGTTTTGGATTTTTTTTTGATATGAACAATTAAATAAAGTTATACCGAGTTATCAACATGGGGACTGTTATAAGTGTAATTTCTCCGGCTTAACTTTTTGGTTACATTCGCAACATGGAAAATCTCAGAAACATAAACCCGATCAGGGTGGACAAAACCACCTTAATCAACCTCGAAAAAGGCAAGCTTCCGCCTCAGGCCATTGATCTTGAAGAAGCGGTGCTTGGCGCGATGATGATTGATAAAAAAGGTGTGGACGAGGTAATCGATATCCTGCAGCCCGACGCATTTTACAAAGAGGCACACAAGCATATTTTTGAAGCGATCGTACAGCTTTTTACCGATACGCAGCCCATTGACTTATTGACGGTATCGGCGCAATTGAAGAAAAATGCCAAACTGGACCTCTCAGGTGGGGATTTTTATTTGATCCAACTCACGCAGAAAATATCCTCATCGGCGCATATTGAATTCCACTCGAGGATCATACTGCAAAAATTCATCCAACGCAGCTTAATCAAAATTTCGTCTGAAATTATCGAAGAATCATACGACGAAACTACAGATGTATTTGATTTATTAGATAAGGCAGAATCAAAATTATACGAAGTAACCCAAGGAAACATCAAAAGGAGTTCCGAAACCGCGCAAAGCCTTGTGATCCAGGCCAAGAAAAGGATTGAGGAAATCGCCGGAAAAGAAGGCCTCAGCGGTATTGCCACCGGTTTTGAGAAGCTCGACAAGGTGACTTCAGGCTGGCAGCCGAGCGATTTGATCATTATCGCCGCAAGGCCGGGTATGGGTAAGACGGCTTTCGTATTGTCGATGGCAAGGAACATTGCGATAGATTTCGGGCATCCGGTGGCTTTGTTTTCACTGGAGATGTCGTCCGTGCAATTGATTACACGTTTGATTTCGTCGGAAACCGGGCTTTCTTCTGAGAAATTAAGGACCGGAAAACTCGAAAAACACGAGTGGGAACAATTGACCACCAAAGTCAAGAACCTTGAAAAAGCACCATTGTATATTGATGATACGCCGTCACTTTCGATTTTTGATTTACGGGCCAAAGCAAGGAGACTTTCCTCCCAGCATGGCATCAAGATGATTATTGTCGATTACCTTCAATTGATGACTGCCGGCGGAAACGGCAAAGGTGGCGGAAACCGCGAACAGGAAATCTCTACAATTTCAAGGAACCTGAAAGCCCTGGCAAAAGAACTTGGTGTCCCGGTGATCGCGTTATCACAATTATCGCGTGCCGTGGAAACGCGCGGTTCGAGTAAAAGGCCTTTGCTTTCGGATCTTAGGGAATCCGGAGCAATTGAGCAGGATGCCGATATCGTATCGTTCATCTACCGTCCAGAATATTACAAGATTGACGAATGGGATGACGATGAGCACAGTCCGACCGAAGGCCAGGCAGAATTCATCATTGCAAAGCACCGTAACGGTAGCCTGGAAAACATCCGATTGAAGTTTATCGGGAACCTGGGTAAGTTTGACAATTTAGAAGATTATGGAGGCAACTATGATGACCTCCCATCAAAAATGAACCACGAAGACAACCCGTTTACGGTAAAACATCTGCCCTCTCCGAATGAGGCTTTTGGCAGTAGCGCCAATAATCATGACGACGACAGTGATGTGCCGTTCTAATTCAATAAATATAAAATAAAAAACTCCCGCCAAGTGACGGGAGTTTTTCTTTATAAGCCAATCTGGTTTAATACATCGCTTTTTTAGTGACTGTTGAACCGTCTTCATCGGTAATCTGTACTACAAGCAACTGGTTTTTCGCATTGAGGTTGTCCAATACTGTTTCGGCAGATTTAATATTGTCTCTTGCTATCAAAAGCCTTCCACTGGTATCAAATACTTTTATGGATTCCATGTTAAGGATGCCGGTATTTATCGCAAGATGGGCCTCCTTAGTATAAATCACAATGGTATTTTCATTAAGCACCGGATCGATTGAAAGTGGCGCGCTTTGGTAAACCAATTGGAAACGGCTTGTAAAATCCCCTGCATTGGAAGCAAACTCATAATCCGATTCTTTAATATTCACAGTCGCTCCGGTAAGATTATCATGGATAAAAATATCCTGGTTCCCTTCGAAAAGTCCGTCAACATGATCAATACTGATCTTAAATGTACCCGGCTCCTGAGTCCTGAATCCTAAAGCAACGACATCATTATCAGCAAAAGGCAATCCCCTTCCCTGGATTACATAATCGTTATTGTCGATAGCGCTGTAAATGCGTGCCCCTTCTGAAGCCATCATCCTTCCGTCATATCTCAGATCGATACCATTTGTCGCACCGGCAACATAACCTACAAGCATTTGGTTTAGGAATGACTCCGAATTATCATTAATGAGATTCAGCCAGATCCTGTTTTTTTCCACCGAAGCGGCATTTCTGAAAAACTGATCATTATTGTCAGGAATGCGCATGGTGTTCAGGAAATTAACATTGGTTGCGGCATTCGTCTGTACTATAAAACCCTGTCCGGTCTGGATGGCACCATTAGGACTGTCGCTTTGCGGTGTTGTAGATGAAGGTGCTACCTGCCCTGTCGAATTGTATGTGGCATAATTATCTCCTGCGCCCGCTGCCTGGTTCGTATGCGTCCAAAAGTAAATCGTGCCGATAGAATCATTTTCGTCAAGGAAAGCATCAGCACTGATGGTTGATGGATATGGATTTCCGATCATATTGTACCCCTGGTTGTTATTGGTAACCGGAATGGAATAGCTTCCGGAATTTGGCACGCCGATAAATTCACCATTAAATGTCTGGGTGGTCATTGGAAAATCATCCGGAGCGCGAAGCATATAACTTTTTGCACCAGCAAAGTCGGTTGTGGAAGGGTCTACAGCTACGAACGAATTGGTCGTTTCATTCAATTCATAGAAGCGGTTGGTCAGCGTATTTGGCGAAAAATCCAGAAGATTCTGGCCCGCAACCGGAGACGACCAATACACATAATCCTGACGACGCATAGCTGCATTCCTGTACACAGTTGCATTTCCTGAATTGACATTTACAACGCCAAGCTGCAACAGGTTAGCGTTATTTTCAATCACAAAATCGGCTGCTGTCAGCGTATTGGTAACCTGGTTCACTACAGTGATATTGGTCCCTGAATTAATTGTAACGCTTCCGCCGGTATTGATTGTCAGGCTTTTTGCGGTAAAGACACCATCTGTTGCAGTATCAAAAGGACCTTCGATAACAGCATTAAGAGATGCCGTTGGAGTACCATCTGACCATACGGAACCATTCCATGTAGTTTCTGCAATCGTGGACACACTGATTGTATTTGAATTTCCCGAAACGCTATTGGCATCCACAGCCCTGACCCTGTAATAATAAGGCGTTTCAGGATTCAGCCCGGTAACAGTATAAGACGTATTGTTACCCACATTCTGATCCTGGATGATGTAGGTAGCACTTCCGATGGTTTGTCCTGCATTCAACGCACCTTTAGTATTGGTATTTACCGCTGCCCAAGTAAAGCTGCTGTAAGAAGTACCGGAACCGGTAAGTCCAAGGCTGGCTGTTGCCAAAGTGGTATTTGATTCGCTAAGTGCAGGATTGATTTCTGTGGAAACGATCCCATTGGCCGGCCCATTGGTAGCAGTAAAACTTCCTTCGTAAGAAATGAACTGGATCAATCCCGATGCATCTGATAATGCCATACCATCCGGTGCGCCATTTTGGAAGGTTTCTACAGGAAAAGTATAAGAATAAATCGTATAAAGCGCATTGCTTTCGCCAGCCGTCATCTGTGCCAAAGTTACCGTACTGTAAGAAGCGCCTCCCGAGCCATTGTAAAATGTCAATGTAAAACCGGTTCCTGCATAAGTTGTCGGGATAATCACTTCAACGAATTCATTCACATCCGAACCGATATTGTCATAATGGAATTCATTGATCCATGGTACAGCACCGATAGAGGCAAAAGGTGTCGAGCTCACGTCAAGGCGGTAGCTTGTCGCCCCGCTGACCGGCTGCCAGTTCGCTGTAAATTCCGTATTCTTGATATTCGAAGCTGTAATGGCAACAGGTGCTTCCAATATCCCTGTTCCAGAAACAGCTACTGTAGGCGGCGTGCCGTCACCACCTCCACTGAAAGTGATATTCCCCGATTTTCCACCGGAAGACTGTGGTGCAAATCGTACATATACTGCTGTTGCAGGAAGTGTTGCGCTGCTGTAAGCAATGGTAGTGGACGCACCCCAGGCCATATTATCATTCGACACCTGGAAATCTGCATTCGGTGCATTCACAGTGATGTTTCCGGGTGCGCCTGTGAGATTGGTTCCCGAAAGGTTGAATGTCTGGCTGCCAGAAAACGTACCCACACTGTGTGTCCCGAATGTCAATGAGTTCGAGCTTGTACTTAAATCCGGAACTGTGGCATTGGTCCAGGAAAGTACAAAATCATCGATACCATAAGTATCCCTTGTCCCGGTTCCGCCTGAAGCCGTCAGCGCCACGACCCTTATCAATACGTTTCCTGAAATATTATCGAGTGCCGTCCCGAAGTTGTAGCTTCCGGTAGTGCTGCCAAATGCAGCCGGATCAGTGTAAGTACCCAGATTGGTCCATACCACACCTATTCCATCTGTAGCATACTGCACGGTCCAGGTGGTGCTTCTTGACTGTACGCTGAGCATCTGGTGCTTTAAGGTCAGTGTAAATGCGGTCCTGTTTTGCGTGTTGGCCAATGCCAGTTCAAAAGCTGCACCAGGATCACCAAAACTACCGCTTTGCTTGACGCCTAAGGCCCTGTCTGAAGAAGCATTTTGCGCTGTGGCATTGCTTCCTGTAACAAGCCCTTCTGATGAAGCCAGGTTTTTAAAGCCGCTTCCGGTATCTGCCCATGTATTGGCAGTGGTTGTAAAGGTCTGGGCTGTGCCCCTTGTGGCTGCAGTAGCAGTAGCCCGTACGGTCCATCCTGCTGGAAGTGCCGTGCCGATGCCGTCAAAAGTTTCATTGTAACTGCTTCCCGAAAGGGTGAGCTGTGCCGTCGATTGGGTACTGAAACCCATGATTGCAATGCCTAAGATTATGACACGCAATACCTTGCTGAAGAGTAGTCTTTTTTCCATAATAGCTTTTATTTTTGGGCTAAATTAGAGTGCAACTACATCCTTTTTTTACACCATTATTTCAAACTGTTACAAGATTTTAAAATTTGTCAATGCGCTGCAACGGTTGATTAAGGAACAAAAAAAAAACGCTCCGTTACCGAAGCGTTTCTATATCAATAAATGTAAAATTTATATCTTAAACCTCTTCCTGTCATTCTCATTCAGGTAGATCTTGCGAAGACGTATCGATTTCGGCGTTACCTCTACATATTCATCTTTCTGGATGTATTCCAAAGCTTCTTCTAACGTAAACTTAATTGCAGGAACGATCTTATTCTTATCATCGGCACCTGCTGAACGGAAGTTCGTCAACTGCTTGGTTTTGGTAATATTGATAGACATATCATCACCACGTGAGTTTTCACCTACAACCTGTCCTTCGTAAATATCTTCATTGGGATCAACAAAAAATTTACCACGATCCTGTAATTTATTGATAGAGTAAGGAATAGCCTTGCCATTCTCCATAGAAATCAATGAACCATTGATCCGCCCCGAGATTTCTCCTTTATACGGTTCGTATCCAATGAAGCGGTGTGCCATGATTGCCTCTCCCGCTGTGGCCGTCAACAACTGGTTTCTCAGTCCGATGATACCACGCGATGGGATGTTGAACTTGATGATCATACGCTCACCTTTGCCTTCCATAGAAAGCATCTCACCTTTACGTACTGAAACAAACTCTACTGCTCTTCCAGAAACGTTTTCCGGTAAATCGATGGTCAATTCTTCAATCGGCTCACATTTTACGCCGTCAATTTCCTTGATGATAACCTGAGGCTGCCCGATCTGCATTTCGTACCCTTCCCTCCTCATCGTTTCGATAAGGACTGACAAGTGCAATACGCCCCGCCCGAATACCATGAATTTATCTGCTGAATCCGTTTCGCTTACGCGAAGCGCCAGATTTTTTTCCAGTTCCTTCGCCAAACGATCCTTAATGTGTCGTGAAGTAACGAATTTACCTTCTTTTCCAAAGAAAGGGGAATCGTTGATCGTAAACAACATACTCATAGTAGGTTCGTCGATTGCAATGGTATCCAATGCTTCCGGATTATCAAAATCAGCAATCGTATCACCGATTTCAAATCCTTCAACCCCGACAATGGCACAAATGTCACCAGCAATAACTTCAGCTACTTTCTTACGTCCAAGTCCTTCGAAAGTGTGAAGTTCCTTGATCCTTGACTTTATAACTTTTCCGTCTCTTTTTACTAATGAGATGGGCAGATTTTCTTTTAAGACCCCTCTTTCTAAACGTCCGATAGCAATACGGCCCGTAAATGAAGAGAAATCCAAGGACGTAATCAACATCTGTGGTGTTCCTTCAGAAACTTTTGGCGCAGGAACATTTGCAACCACCATGTCCAATAATGGCTCGATGTTATCGGTCTGGTTCCTCCAGTCGTCAGACATCCAGTTATTTTTTGCTGAGCCATAGACGGTTGGGAAATCAAGCTGCCATTCTTCAGCACCCAATTCAAACATCAGGTCGAATACTTTTTCGTGCACTTCTTCCGGAGTACAGTTTTCCTTGTCCACTTTATTGATTACAACGCAAGGCTTCAAACCAAGGTCGATCGCTTTCTGCAATACGAAACGTGTTTGTGGCATCGGGCCTTCAAACGCATCGACCAAAAGGCAAACGCCATCGGCCATGTTCAGTACGCGCTCCACTTCCCCACCGAAATCGGCGTGGCCCGGCGTATCGATAATGTTGATTTTTGTTCCTTTATATACTACAGAAACATTCTTAGAGGTAATGGTAATTCCGCGTTCACGCTCTAAGTCGTTGTTGTCGAGGATCAAATCGCCGGTATTCTCATTTTCACGGAAAAGTTGGCAATGGTACATGATTTTATCAACCAAAGTAGTCTTACCGTGGTCAACGTGGGCAATAATTGCAATGTTTCTGATAGATTCCATCTGTATTTTTTAATGGGTGCAAAGGTACACTTTATTTCGGGATAAAAAAGGAATGGTGGTTATTAGAAAGTTAAGGAGTGGATTTGATTCAGGCTACAGGGTTCAGAGGCCAAGAAAAACCAAATAAATACTGACAAAATTTCGCTCTTCTTCGCCCTGTACCCTGAACCTTTAAACACTACCGGTTTTTTTACAAACATCACAACGATAACATTATTTTGTTATATTTGGTGTAATGAAAAATAAAACCGATAAAATAACCTACATTTTTATTTTCATTGCGATTATTTTGGCGTTTTCAAGCCTGACATTACTCGAAGGGCGATATCCGTCAGAAGACTTCCTTTATTTCCATATTTTACGGGATTTCATTTTCATTTCGATATGCATCGTGGTGGTTCGTTATTTCATATTAAAGAATGACCGCGCAAACAGGCAAAACCTAGAAAAACTAAAAAACAACAACCTAGAAATCCGAGAATCGAAAGAGCGCTACGATATTGTCGCCAAAGCCACCAGCGACACCATCTGGGACTGGAAAATACAGGAAAATGAATTCACATGGAACAAGGGAATCCAGGGCGTTTACGGCTACAAAAGAGACGAAGTAGGAAACAATTCCAAATGGTGGTTTGACCGCATCCATCCTGAGGACAGCATCCGGATGTCTGTGAAACTATACGCATTCCTGGAACAGAAGACACAGAAATGGCAGGACGAATACCGTTTCAAATGCCGCGACGGTTCTTACAAATATGTGCTGGACAGGGGATTTTTGGTATTCAATGAAAAAGGCACCCCGATCCGTATGATTGGGGCAATGCAGGACATTACCAAACAAAAGAAGGAAGAGCAAAGGCTCAGGCTGCTCGAAACCGTGATTACCAATACCAAAGATGCGGTAGTCATTACAGATGCGGACAATTCATTGCTGGACATTCCCTCCATTGTTTTCGTAAACCAGGCATTTACGAATATGTCCGGTTATGATTACGATGATGTTATCGGGAAATCACCCTTGATTTTCTTTGGCACAAAAACGGACCCTGTGGAAGTGGAACGGCTCACGCATTGCATCTCGCTGAAGAAAGAATGCGAAACGGAAATCATTTGTTACAAAAAAAACGGTGACGAATATTGGGTGCGGTTTTCGATGGTTCCGGTTTTCAATTCAGAAAAAGAACATACACACTGGATTTCGATCCAGCGTGACGTTACCGAACGGAAACAGCAGGAAAAAGAACGCGAGCAGCTCATCAATGAACTCACACAAAACAATAAGGATTTAAGGCAATTCTCATACATCACTTCACATAACCTCCGGGCGCCATTATCCAACCTTATCGGGCTGCTGCAATTGCTTGAAGAAATTCCGCTTGAAAATGAAGAGCTGCAGCAGATTATGGAAGGTTTTTCAAAATCCACTTACCTTCTTAATGAAACCATTTCTGATTTGGGCAAAGTGGTGATCATACGCGACAATCCGTCTATTGAAAAGCAGCATATCCCTATCCGCGAGTCGATTGAGAATGTGATGGACCAGATCAATATCATGATCACGGCCAACAACCTTAATGTAGATTATGACATTACAGCTACTGATGTCTATTCAAATAAATCCTATTTTGAAAGCATCATGCTGAACCTGCTTACCAATGCCATCAAATACAAATCGGAAAGCCGTGCGCTCCGCATCCATATTTCAGTAACCGAAGACGCAGATTATACCATTTTGCGTTTTAGCGACAATGGCATTGGCATCAACCTTGAGAAATTCAGGGATAAGGTTTTCGGGCTTTACCAGCGCTTCCACAATTATCCGGACAGTAAAGGCCTCGGGCTTTATCTCGTGAAGTCGCAGATAGAAAGTATGGGTGGCGAAATCAGCATTGAGAGCAAGGTAGACGAAGGCACCACTTTTGTAATAAAATTCAGGAAAGAACTATAAAATGCTCCACAAAGTAATCTGTATTGACGACGACCCCATCGCATTACTGCTTTCAAAAATGGTAATCGCAAGAGCCAATTTTGCCACCAATGTAATCGCATTATCCAACGGCGAAGAAGCCATTGCTTATCTAAAGAATGAACAGGATAAACCCCACGAAATGGAAGATTTGCTCATCCTGCTGGATTTAAACATGCCCGTAATGGATGGCTGGGAATTCCTGGAGCAATTCGATCAGAACCTCTATAATTACTACAAGAATACCAAAATCATTTTACTTTCCTCATCCGTCGACCCGAACGACATAAGGAAAGCAAAGAATTTCCAGATGGTTTTAGATTTCCTTCCAAAGCCGCTTACTAAAGAGAAACTGGAAAATATCATCACAAAATTCAGCGCATAAAAAAAGGTTCCTGGAAGGAACCTTTAGTATATCTTGAAATTGTAAAGATTACAATTTAGCTACTTGTCTTGTCAATTTTGATTTCAGATTGGAAGCTTTGTTATCGTGGATGATATTTTTCTTAGCCAATTTGTCAATCATTGAAATCACGGCAGATAACTTTGAAGAAGCTTCGTTTTTATCAGTAGCCATCCTAAGCGCTTTGATAGCATTACGCGTAGTTTTGTGCTGGTACCTGTTTAACACCCTTTTCTTTTCGTTACTTCTGATTCTCTTTAAAGCTGACTTATGATTTGCCATTTTCTTTTAATTTAATTGTAATTGATAAAAAATACTAGTTAAAAAAGAAAAACCTCCCACAATTAAAATGTAATCACTTTGGTTTTAACTAATAAAATAAAAATCGAGACACTGACCTTTATCTTATAAAACTAATTTACAACTAATTTGTAGTCCGTAGGGGAATCGAACCCCTGTTACCAGGATGAAAACCTGGCGTCCTAACCCCTAGACGAACGGACCATTATTCCTCTGGTTCAGATATTCAATATTGGATTGAACTTTTGTAGCCCGTGGGGGAATCGAACCCCCCTTACCAGGATGAAAACCTGGCGTCCTAACCGATAGACGAACGGGCCTGCTTCTGTAATGCGGATGCAAAAATACAACTATTTTTTATTCGCGCAATAGCTTCAGCTTATTTTTTTAATTTTTTTTAAAACTTTAAAAATAACGGTTGTTAATACGCTTTCGCAAACAATACCCTGCCTTCTGAAGGCTTGCCTGTCAGTACGCAAACACCGCTTTCCGCTACCCTGTCCAACGCGATGCAGCGGATCGTCGCTTTTGTCATTTCCTTGATTTTTTCTTCGGTTTCCGGTGTCCCGTCCCAATGGGCAGAGATAAAACCGCCTTTGTTTTCAAGCACGTCCTTAAACTCATCAAAGTTTTCTACTTTGGTAATATGTGAATTCCTGTAATCAAGGGCTTTGTTGAAAAGGCTTTGCTGTATGGTTTCCAGCAGGTCATTCACATAAGTCACAATGCCGTCTTTCTGTACGACTTCTTTCGTCAATGTGTCCCTTCTTGCCACTTCAAAAGTCCCATTCTCCAAATCCTTCGGACCGATCGCGATGCGAACCGGAACACCTTTCAATTCCCATTCGGCAAATTTAAAGCCTGGTTTTTGTGTCGTACGATCATCAAACTTCACTGAAACCCTTAATTTCCTGAATTGCGATACCAAGGTTTGAGCCGCTTCTGAAACTGCCGCAAATTCCTCATCTGACTTATATATAGGTACAATAACCACTTGTATAGGCGCGAGGTTTGGGGGCAACACCAGGCCGTTATCGTCAGAATGCGTCATGACTAGCGCACCCATCAGTCTTGTGGAAACACCCCATGACGTTCCCCAGACATGCTCGAGTTTTCCTTCATGATTTGCAAATTTTACATCAAATGCTTTTGCGAAATTCTGCCCAAGGAAATGTGAGGTTCCAGCCTGTAAAGCTTTCCCATCCTGCATCAGGGCTTCGATACAATAGGTTTCTTCAGCGCCGGCAAAACGTTCGGTTTCTGTCTTAAGGCCTTTGATGACAGGAATTCCCATGAAATTCTCCGCGAAATCCGCATACACATTCATCATTTTTTCCGATTCTTCAATCGCTTCACTTCTTGTAGCGTGCGCTGTATGCCCTTCCTGCCAAAGGAATTCGGCTGTCCTTAAAAACAAACGCGTCCTCATTTCCCAACGCACCACATTCGCCCACTGGTTAATCAGTAACGGCAAATCACGGTGGGATTGAATCCATTTTTTATACGTAGACCAGATGATGGCCTCGCTCGTAGGGCGGACAATCAATTCTTCTTCAAGTTTGGCGTTCGGGTCGACCATCAGTTTTCCCGGTTTGTCCGGATCGTTCTTTAAGCGGTAGTGCGTGACGATAGCACACTCTTTTGCGAAGCCTTCGGCGTTTTTTTCCTCCGCTTCGAACATGCTTTTTGGCACAAATAGCGGAAAATAAGCATTTTGGTGGCCCGTTTCCTTAAACATCCTGTCGAGCTCTGCCTGCATTTTTTCCCATATTGCATACCCGTAGGGCTTGATCACCATACAGCCTTTAACCCCTGAATTCTCAGCAAGGTCGGCCTTTACCACCAGTTCATTATACCATTTCGAATAATCTTCTTCCCTTGTTGTGAGATTCTTGCTCATATGCAATAAATTGAGATAAAACAGGTTTAACTTTATTTAACTAAAAAGTTTCGCAAAACTAATTATTTTTGTATTGTCCAACAATAAAAAAGCTACAGACTATGAAAACTTATTATGCTCACTTAAGATCGCTCCGCGCCTGGTCCGTTATGGGACTGATCGCAGCGCTGACCGCTTCCTGCGGATCATACCAGAATACGTCCTATTATGACCATGATGGGGTTTACGGTGCCGCGGGCAGCGATGTCCGAACAAAGGAAACCGCTTCAAATCCTAATAATCAGGCCTATAAAGACTATTTTGACGAAAAGCAACAATCTTCGGAAGTTTTTACTGATGTTGATAATTACTCCTCAGTGGCAGACACCACCAATAATTCCTACCGCTATGCCAGCGACAACGCCGGTTGGGGTAGTAATGAAAATGTCGTAATCAATGTTTATGACAACGGCTATGGTTGGAACAACTGGTACGGCCCAAGCCTGGGATGGGGATGGTATGGCCCGGGATGGAACTGGAACATCGGCTGGGGATGGAATTCCTGGTACGGACCAAGCTGGGGTTATTATTCCGGCTGGGGATGGGGAGGTGGTTATTACCCATATTATGGTGGTTACTATGGCGGCGGTTACTACGGAAATTATTACGGGCACCATCACCATTATGGTAATTATGCCTATGGCTTAGGCAGAAGGGGTTCTGGGACTAATTATGGCATCAATTCCGGAAGAAGGAATAACGGTTATGCCGCTATAGGAAGATCCGGAACGCGTAATTACGGAAGAAGCGAAATAAATAATAGCGGCAGGAGATCTGTAACGAGTTATTCAACCCGCAATTCCGGGACCAGGAACACAAACTACTCCACTTCTACCTCAACACCAACAAGAAGCAACAGTACTTATACTCCGACGAGAAGTTCATCATCATCTTCAGGATCAAGGTCCTACACCCCAAGTTCATCAGGCGGAAGCCGTTCTTCTGGCGGAAGCTATGGTGGAAGCGGCGGCGGCGGCAGAAGCGGCGGTGGCGGCGGTGGAAGAAGGGGCTAATCAAGATAATATAAATACCTGTGTTCAGCATAGGTATTTTTTTGACCAAAAATTTAATCATCAATATGAAAAAGTATTTATCAATTTTATTTTTAGGACTTGCAGCCAATGGCCTGCAGGCACAGGACATGACAGATGCACTCCGGTATGCGCAGGACAATCTGAACGGGACAGCAAGGTTTCGTGCGATGGGCGGGGCTTTCGGGGCTTTAGGAGGCGATTTCTCTTCACTGAATGTAAATCCGGCAGGTTCGGCGGTATTTACCAACAACCAGGCTGCATTGACGTTAAGTAGTATCAACACTACGAACCGTTCGAATTATTTTGGAGAAAAATACAAAGAAAACGACAATACTTTTGACTTAAACCAGGTCGGCGGTGTATGGGTTTTTACAGAGCAGAGTGAAAAAAGCGGATGGAACAAGCTGGCACTCGGCTTGAATTATGAAAATGAAAACCTATTTGACAATTCCATTTTTTACAGGGGCCACAACAACAATTCCGTAGCGGATTATTTTTTAAGTTATGCGAATGGCATCCCGGTTGCGACCATTCAAAACAATGATTTCCGGGATCTTAATTATGCCGAACAGCAGGCTTACCTGGGTTTTGAAGGGTATGCCATCAATCCCGTGGGAGCCAACAGCTACGAATCGGCGATTACAGGTGCCAATAACTTTTACCAGGAGAATACCATAACCAGTACGGGTTACAACGGAAAGCTGTCTTTTAACGCTGCAGTATCATATAAGGACAAATATTATTTCGGATTGAATCTGAATTCCCATTTCACGGATTACACCAGGCATACGAGTTTTTACGAAGATTATCTTGATTCCCCTGGCCACGACAACGGAAATGGCTTACAGGCATCGCGGTTCAGTAATGACCTGACTACCTATGGTTCCGGATTTTCATTCCAGTTGGGTGGTATCGCCAAACTCAATAATGAAATCCGCGTAGGATTATCATATACATCACCGACCTGGTACAGCCTTAAAGATGAGTTGCTGCAAACGTTTGCAGTAAGCACGGTCAATACCAGTCCGCGTGAGGGAGATTTTTATGCCGATCCGGACATCAAATTCATTTATCCAACTTATAAATTGCAGACACCTGGAAGTTATACCGGAAGTTTCGCTTATGTATTCGGGAAACAGGGATTGATCAGCATTGATTATTCAATGAAAGATTATTCAAAGACCAGGTTGAAACCTAAAAGCGATCCCACTTTCGCTACAGCCAACGCCCAAATAAATGATTTGCTCGATACCTCAGGAGAATTGCGTGTTGGCGGCGAATACCGTATCAAAAAATGGAGTTTGAGGGGCGGTTACCGCTTTGAGCAGAGTCCGTATAAAAATGACGAGATCGTGAGCGACCTTAATGCGTATTCCGCCGGTCTGGGCTACAGTTTCGGAGACACAAAGGTTGATATTTCTTACACCAAAGCCAGAAGGGACTACCAGCAATCCTCGTTCTCACAGGGCATGACTGACTCAGCGACCATTAATCAAAGGAACCACAATGTAAGTGTTACAGTGATTTTTGAGTTGTAGTGAACAAGTTGAAAGTCGACAGACAGAAAAAATAATTAAATCCGTTTCATGATTGGGACGGATTTTTTTTTAGCCCGGATAGAGCCGGTATCCTTTTTGGGGATTGACTGAAGCGCAGCGGAAGGCTATCCTAAAAAGATAAAGGCGAAAGCCGGACTAGCTCCTGAAAATAAATACTATTATTATGCATAAAAAACGTACTTTTGCACCCTCAAATTTCAAATACATGCGGACTAAGTCTTTAAAAAAGAACAAAATAAATGTCATTACCCTTGGGTGTTCCAAAAATATCTACGACAGTGAAGTGCTGATGGGCCAGCTGCGCGCAAGCGGAAAGGAAGTGCAGCATGAAGCGCCTGAAAAGGAAGAAGGCAATATCATCGTGATCAATACCTGCGGATTTATCGATAATGCAAAGGCGGAATCGGTGAACATGATTTTGGAATATGCCGATAAGAAAGACCGCGGATTGGTAGACAAAGTTTTCGTTACAGGCTGTCTTTCTGAGCGTTACCGTCCTGATTTAGAGAAAGAAATCCCGAATATCGACCAGTATTTCGGAACGACCGAGTTGCCGTTGTTACTCAAAGCGCTTGGTGCTGATTATAAGCATGAATTGCTGGGTGAAAGGCTTACTACCACTCCGAAAAACTACGCTTATTTAAAAATTGCCGAAGGTTGCGACCGCCCTTGCAGTTTTTGCGCGATTCCGCTGATGCGTGGTAAACACGTTTCACAGCCGATTGAAAAACTGGTAAAAGAAGCTCAGACATTGGCCAAAGACGGCGTAAAAGAATTAATATTGATTGCGCAGGACCTTACGTATTACGGGCTTGATTTGTATAAGAAAAGGAATCTGGGTGAGCTTCTCGAGGCCTTGGTGAAGGTGGAAGGAATCGAATGGATCCGCCTTCATTACGCGTTCCCGACCGGTTTCCCGATGGACGTACTCGAAATCATGAAACGCGAGCCGAAAATCTGCAATTATATTGATATTCCGCTGCAGCACATCTCGGATCAAGTATTGAAATCGATGCGACGCGGCACGACACAGGAAAAAACAACGAAATTACTCAAGGATTTCCGTGAAGCTGTTCCGGGAATGGCCATCAGGACGACGTTGATCGTAGGATATCCGGGTGAAACACAGGAAGATTTTGAGAAACTTAAGGATTTCGTGCAGGAAATGAAGTTCGACCGTTTGGGTTGTTTTGCCTATTCACATGAGGAAAACACACATGCTTATTTACTCGAAGACGATGTCCCTGACGAAGTAAAACAGCAACGCGCGAATGAAATCATGGAACTGCAGTCGCAAATCTCCTGGGACCTGAACCAGGAGAAAGTGGGCCAGTCGTTCAAATGCATTATTGACCGCAAAGAAGGCGGGCATTTCGTAGGCCGTACTGAATTTGACAGCCCGGATGTCGACAATGAAGTTTTAATCGATGCCACCAAACATTATGTAAAGACGGGTGATTTCGTCATGGTGAAAATCATTGAAGCCACAGAATTCGATTTGTATGGGGAACCAGTTAACTGATCATTATAGTAACACGCCGGAACAACATTCCGGCGTTTTTGTATTCAATATTTAAATGACAATGTGGCTGTTAAAAAATCCCTGCCTTCCAATGCTGTATTTGCTGTACCGCCATTGTGGGTGTAATTAATGCAGACAGGCATTGCGATACCGTACCCAAGGTCAAATTCACGCTCAGCTGCAACAGAAAGATTGATGAAAGACACCTTATTGTAATCCGCCGCCTCATAATAACCAGCGCGATTGTTGAGGACTGCACCTGTAACCGGCGTAAGGCTGATGCCACGAAAAGTCTTTGCTGAAATACTATTGAATACGTCCTTAAATACATATCCGATTTCAGCATAAGTGGTGAAATTGCGTGTGGATTCCCCTTTATCACCATAACGGAAATCATTTCCAGAGATAAATGTATTAATTGCTGCCTGGAACGCATAACGGTAATTTTCGGAAAAATCAAACGTAAGTCCCGCATCAATAGTTGTCACGCTTGCCGGTCCATAATGGAAGAAACGGGTATCAGCATCCGGGTCATCGTCTAAAGAAGGCCAATAATATTGCCAAATCCCGAGCGAAAGGAAATCAGCCAGTTGGTAATCCAACCCGAAATTGAATTCGCGGTACCCGTCCGAACTGCCGTCAGCATGGCCATCTTCGCACCTGAAATTATGCGTGGCCCACATCCCTATGGAAAGATTTTCAGTCACACAGTAACTAAAAGAAGGCTGTATTGCGGGCGTATTGCCGCCATATGCCTGTCCGCGCCAGATGTACCTGCTTTTCAAATCAACTTTGGCCTCCCAGCGCTTGCCATCTGTTTTCAAGCTGTCTTTGGCAGTATCTGTTTGCCCAAAAACAGCCAGTCCGGTAATTACCATTAGCAATAAATAATATTTCTTATGCATCGGCAGCGGTTTTCTTGCGGTAAATCGCGCTATTGACTAATAACAACAATTTATCCTTATCGATTGGTTTGGAAATGTAAGCCGTAAACCCTTTTTGTTCAATCATGCTCCCTTCCGCCCCTACATAAGCAGTTTGGGCAATTACGGGAAGCAACGGATTCATTTTCCGGATCAATTCGAAAGCTTCGTAGCCGTCCATGACAGGCATCTTGATATCCATCAGGACCAGGTCGATTGACTTGTCTTTTTCACATATATCGACAGCTTCACGCCCATTACAAGCCCTTAAGATGACATGATTGTGTTTGTGGAGCATTTTTTGAAGGAGCAGAAAATTAATGTTATTATCCTCTGCGACCAGGATAGTCAACACTTCATTGCTTTCGTTTTCGACATCGGTAGTGGGAATCGATTTCGAATCTTCATTTACGGCATAATGCAGCGGAATGGTAAAACGGAATTCGGCCCCGGCATTATCAATCGATTCAATGCTGATTTCCCCGCCCAGCATATTCACATAAGCTTTTGAAATGGCCAGGCCCAATCCGAGGCCACCTGCCTTGACTGAAAAATCATTGTCAATCCTGAAAAAACGTTCAAAAATCTTCCCGTGTTCTTTCGGGTCAATCCCGATTCCTGAATCCCGTACTGAAAACAGCACTTCGGAACTGAGTTCATTTATCTGATAAGTGATGGATACAAATCCCCGTTCGGTATATTTAATGGCGTTGGTAACCAGGTTGGTCAGGATTTGCCGAAGCTTTATTTCATCGGTGACGATCTTTCCGGCGGCACGTTGATCAGGCCATGCGATATGAAAATCAAGTTCCTTTTCTGCAGGAAGGGTTATTTTTATGGATTCATACAACACCTTAAGGCATAAATCGATATCAACTGCCGTATAGTTTGGAATTACCTGGTTCGTGTCAATCCTCGACATTTCTATGAGATCGTCAATGATTGAAACCAGGTTGATACCGCTGCTGTGCAATATCCGGGAATACTCAGCCCTTTCCTGCTCCGAAAGATTATTGTTCTGCAATATTCCGGAAAACCCAATTACGGCATTCATCGGCGTACGGATTTCATGTGAAATGTTTGTCAGGAACGACGACTTCAACCTGTCGCTTTCTTCTGCTTTGGCCTTGGCGACTTCAAGTTGCTTCTTCTGTTTGTCACGCTCTTCAAACAGGTTACCGATATGCCTGAATTCACCCGGGATGTGTTTTAATGATTCCATATCATTCACATTGCCTTTTTCGAGGATGCTGGTAATGAGGCTCAACGGTTTGTAAACCCATTGACGCGAATAGTAGAGATATATTACAATACTACACAAATAAGTGATGATCAATAAAATAAGGATGTTTTTTGTCGTATGAAAACTCACGTCGAAAGTCCTTTTGAATAATAATTTCGTGATTGTCTTACCGTTATAATCTTTCAGATTACGAACTACGTAAATATTATTTTCAGGGTCAGGAAAACTATTATAAAACCCAATATTGGAATTGTTCAGTTTTTCAAGGCTTTCAAAATAAGCGCCGTTCATGAGCTTGACGATGAAGAAATATCCCAAAGGCTTTGTCTTTTTCTCATATATATCGGCAGTTGCATGCACACCCGACCCGAAAACCTGTACAAATCCTTCGGGAATCCTGATGTAAAATTCGACCAATCGCTTGCTGTCGATGACATCAAATGCAGCTTTTGGGATAAAATCCAATGTCGTTATGGACTGGGTTGAGGATTTGCTGACAAATTTTCTGTTGACATCATAAATCCCAAGGTAATCCGCTTTGTAGGTATCCAGTGAAGAATTGACATTCTGGTCAAACCAATATTTATCTTCCGTTTTTAGGTAGGATACGAATTCATCCCAATAAACCATATCTATGATATTGGAGATATTGGTTTGTGCATCGAGCTCCATCAATGAGTTTACCTCGTTGTCAAATTGTGCCCGGGAAACTTTATAAACGTCCTTTTCCTGCTGCACGGTATAATAATAAATTGCCGCAAACAGGGCCAGAAAAAAAATAGCGGACAACAACGTCAGCCATAATATTTTTTTATAAATAGTAATCCTGTTTAATTTTTTCAGCACTTTACATAATATATCGGGGTTAAAAATAGATAAAAAAACATTTGATGCGCGATTTTTTGATTTCGCCTTTAGATTTTGTGAAAAATAAAAAATGCCATTATCAGTATGTCGACAATGGCATCTTATTAAAAAAGCACTAAATCTTAAATAACGGTTCCCTTTAAAGTAAGGACTTTCGGGGTATCATTTTCCGAAGTGGTTACGGTGATGGTTTTTGTAAAAGGGCCTTTGGCAGCGGCATTGTAAGTCCCGGTGATTTTTGCCGATTTCCCGGGAGCAATCGGTTCTTTCGGATAATCGGCAACGGTACAGCCGCACGAGGCTTTGGCATTGGTAATAATTATGGGCTTATCCCCTGTATTCTTAAACTCAAATTCGATGCTTTTCGGCGTTCCCTGCGGAATTTCACCGGTGTCGATTACTTCTGATTTCCATACGACTATGGACGTTCCCGGATTTCCCGTGAAGGACATCAGTCCCAATGCACATGTAATGGCTGTTACGAATAAAATAATGGTGTTTTTCATAATTCTGGTTTTTTGATGGTTTAATAAATGACCTGTCGTCGTTTTACATTCCAAAAGTATCCCAACAAAACCCCGCCTGTTGTTAATGACTTTCAAATGTTTGTTAACGAGTTGTTAAGCGGCGTTTAAAAGGGATAATTTGCCTAATATTGCAGGCAATGAAAATAAACAAACTCAATATTATCATACTTCTCGGACTGGTTGCCATCATCGGCATCCTGGTACTGCAGCTGCTTTGGACGCGCCAGGCTTACACCATCGAGGAGAAAAAATTCAGCCAGAAATCACACATTGCATTATTGGAAGTCTCTAAAAAGTTGTATGAAGGGACAAACAACGAACTTCCCAGTGATAATCCGGTCCAGAAGGTTTCCAATGACTATTATGTGGTGAACATCAACAATGATTTCGACCCGAAGATCCTGGAATTTTACCTGAAAACGGAATTTGCAAAGGTGAACATCACCACCGATTTCGAATATGCGATGTACAATTGCCAAAGCGACGAAATGGTCTACGGCAACTATATTTCATTTACCAATAAAAACCTGGCTCCTCAAAAGGTTTATTTCCCAAAGCATAAAAACCTGGTATATTATTTTGCGGTACGTTTCCCGAACGAAACGGCTTATTTGTTCAGTTCGCTGAAATTCTGGTTTGTGCTGACGATTGCGCTGATTGTGATCCTGCTGATTTATGTATATTCGATTTTTACGATTTTACAGCAAAAAAAATACTCCGAACTACAGCGCGATTTCATCAATAATATGACACACGAATTCAAGACGCCGCTGTCATCGATACTGATCGCTTCGAATTACCTCAGCAAGCAACCACAGATCCAGTCGGATGAAAAACTGGAAAAATATACCGGGATCATCATCGCGCAAAGCAACAAGCTCAATGCGCATATCGAAAAAGTACTGAACATCGCCAAGTCGGACAATTCGGCACTTATTTTGAATAAAGAACATATCGGCGTGATTGCAACCATTCAAAATGTGGTGGAAAGCATCCACCTGAAATATCCCGAAACAAAAGTCACTATCGAAACCCGGAAAGACGAACATATCATCCATGCCGATGCCTTTCATTTTACAAACCTTGTGTACAATTTGATTGACAATTCGGTGAAATATTGTGAGAAAACACCTGAAATCACCGTCTGCATTTCCGAAGAAAAAGACAAACTGAAAATTGCATTCATCGACAATGGCATCGGTATTTACGGCAAGAATATTTCATTTATTTTTGATAAGTTTTTCCGGATCAGCAATTCGAGGAGCAATGAAGTTACCGGTTTTGGCCTCGGATTGTATTATGTCAAAAAGATATGCGTGCTCCACAATTGGAAAATCATACCTTCCGGAAATGATACAGGCGGACTTACCATGACCATTTTAATACCAAAAGCCAATGCCGTTTAAAATCCTTTATGCCGAAGACGACGATACGCTGGCATTCCTCACAAAAGACAACCTGGAACAGAATGGCTATGAAGTCATTCATTGCGCTGATGGCACGTCGTGCCTTGAAACTTTTAATTCCGGATTTTTTGATATCTGCATTTTCGATATTATGATGCCAAAAATGGACGGTTTTGAACTGGCTTCGGAAGTACGGAAGAAAAACACTGACATTCCCATTATTTTCCTCTCTGCCAAAACGCTGAAGGAAGACCGCATCAAAGGCCTTCGCATCGGCGCTGATGATTATCTGGTAAAGCCGTTCAGCATTGAAGAATTGCTGCTGAAGATTGAAATTTTCCTGAAACGTTCACAAAGGGCAACTTCCCCAAACCCGATTTATGAATTGGGAAGTTACCGATTTGACAGCCTGAATTACCTTGTTTTCAAGGAAAATGAAAAAATTACGCTGACCGAGCGTGAAGCCGAACTGCTGAAATATTTCCTAGACAATAAAAACAAGGTTTTGAAGCGCGAGCAAATCCTGACGGCACTTTGGGGTGATGACGATTATTTTATGGGCCGCAGCCTGGACGTCTTCATTTCGAGGCTCAGGAAAGTCATTGCCAACGAGCAGGGCTTAAGCATTGAAAACCTGCATGCGATCGGCTTCAAATTTAAATATGAATAGCTTCCATGAAAAAAACACTGTACCTGTTGCTTGTATTTTGCACGTTCGGCATGTCTGCCCAAAAATTTGTTACGATTAAAGGCACTGCATTCTTCAGAAACGGGAAAAACTATTCCTACATCGGGGCGAATTACTGGTACGGTGCACTTTTAGGGACGAAAGACGGTGACCGCCCACGATTGCTACGCGAACTGGATTTAATGAAAAAATACGGCATTACGAACCTGCGGATTATGGTGGGCGCCGATGGTGGCAAATACGATTTCACCGTCAGGAAACCGTTGCAGACGGAACAGGGAAAATACGATGCGGATGTACTTGACGGACTCGACTTCCTGCTTTCAGAAATGGGGAAAAGGGATATGACTGCGGTGCTGTATCTGACCAACAACTGGGAATGGTCCGGCGGTATGGCGCAATATTTGGAATGGAACGGCAAGGGCGTGATCCCGAATCCGAATACCAGCCCGGAAAATACATGGGATAAATTTATGGACTACGTCGCGCAATTCCATTCGTGCGAACCTTGTAAAACGGCTTTGGACAACCATATCAAATTCATCATCGGCAGGAAAAACAATTACACCAAAAAGAACTACACCGAAGATCCGGCTATTATGGCGTGGCAGGTAGCCAATGAGCCACGTGTATTTACTCCCGGAAATGAAACCGCTTTTACGGATTGGCTGAACAAGACCGTGAACCTGATCGACAGCCTTGATAAAAACCACCTGATCTGTACGGGATCGGAAGGCAGGATGGGCAACAATGGCGATTTACCGACTTTTGAACGTACGCACGCCAACCCCAAGATCGATTACCTGACGATGCACATCTGGCCAAAAAACTGGAACTGGTTTAAAGCCGATAATGCGAAAACCACGCTGCCCATAGCGCTTACCAATACCGAAAACTATATTGATGAACACGTAAAAATCGCACGGAAACTGGGCCGCCCGATTGTCATTGAGGAATTCGGTCTGCCCAGGGAAAATGAAAGCCTGTCACCTGCTGCGGGTTATGGTGACCGGTTACATTTCTACAACACGTTTTTCACGAAGCTTTCAGAAAGCCTTGCAGATAACGATGTGCTGCGTGGGATCAACTTTTGGGGATTCGGTGGCGAGGGGGTTGCAAGGAATGACGATGGAAAATGGAATACCGGCGATCCATACACTGCCGATCCACCGCAGGAACCGCAAGGATTGAATACCGTTTTCAGTTCCGATACCGCCTTGCTTGAATTGATAAAGCAATTCAATCAGGCCATTGGAAATTATTGAAAACCATTGCGTTCAATTTCCTATTTTGTAAAAAATTAACTCCGCCAAAAAAATATCTTTAAAGATAAATCGTAAGTTTGGCACTGAAAGCGTTCAAATTTATATCAGGCTATGAAACAGATAATCTTCATTTTAGCGGTATTTTTCACATCAATCTCAATCCAGGCACAATATGGTGGCGTTGACCGCAGCATTGGCGGGCCTGGGCAATTCCAGCAGAGCAAAAACAAGGAGAAGAAATCTGAGTTTGATTTCGTACAGGCTTCTACGGATAAAATGGCAAAAGAATTGTCATTGGATGATTTCCAGAAGGCCGCTGCAAAAAACATCATCGAGGATTATAAAAACCAGGTGATATCGATCAGTGCTGAAGAGATTCCGGATACGGGTAAAAATGAAAAGATAAATGTCGTAAAAGACAAAATGGAGGCGAAAATCAAACAACTGCTTAACAAAGACCAGTTGGTGAAATTTGAAGCGATGAAAAATAAAAGCGAGAAAAAAGGCAAAGGCAAAAAGAACGACAACGACGCAGAAAAAACACAGGATTAATCTATAAAGATAAAAGTCCGTGCTGCTTCAGCGCCAGCATCGGTTTTGAAAACCAAAAAAGTTCAAAATCCTCAAACTGTGATTCAAAATCCGATTTGATTTCAGCAAAACTCCATACTTTTTGATTTGTGACATTAATATTTTGAAGCAGATTTGCCAGCCACTCCCCTTCCGCTTTTGGGAATTGAAGTGAAAAAAACTCTTTTTTGGTGTGGAAAGCCAATTCCGACATTTCCCATGAATTCCCCTTTTTTGATTTTGTAAAATGATTCACCGACGGCATCGTGCCCAGCCAGATGATTTTAGCTGAAGTTTTTGTACTAAACTGCTCCGTTTCCTGCAATGCATCGAATATAAAATCCGGTGAAACCTTTGTGGACGGTATCTTAAAGTCAAACCAATCCTGCAATTTGTAATCGAAACAGATGCCATGCATGAAATTGAACAATGATTTTTTCAGTCCATAGCTGAACCTGTCGTGGTTAATTCCTGTTTTGTCCGTATAATTAATATCATTATTTGCAAAAGGACCAATGGATTGCGTATGTTTCACCACTCCGAATTTTTCCGGCTCCAATCCCACGGGACTGTGTGCCGTCATGGCAAACTGGTGCCAGAAACCCGATTGCAGGATCCCCGCTTCAAACATCTGCCGGACCATTTCGAGGCTATCCACGGTTTCCTGTATGGTTTGCGTCGGGTAGCCGTACATCAGGTAGGCGTGCACCATGATCCCGTTTTCTGTAAAATGGCGTGTGACTTTGGCTACCTGTTCCACCGTAACACCTTTGTCAATCAGCTTCAGCAAACGGTCCGAAGCCACTTCCAGCCCGCCTGAAACGGCAATACAGCCCGAGGCTTTGAGTAAAAAACACAGATCTGCCGTAAAGCTTTTTTCAAAACGGATGTTTGTCCACCACGTGACGGTGAGTTTGCGGCGCAGGATTTCTATTGCCAAAGCGCGCATCAGCGCAGGTGGCGCGGCTTCATCAACAAAATGGAATCCGTTCTGGCCTGTTTGTGCCACCATTTCCTCGATACGGTCACAAAGCAAAGAAGCCGCTACGGGTTCATATATTTTGATGTAATCCAGTGAAATATCGCAGAATGTGCATTTCCCCCAGTAACAACCGTGCGCCATGGTGAGTTTGTTCCAGCGTCCGTCACTCCACATGCGGTGCATAGGATTGACGATTTCAATGACGGAAATGTATTGGTCTAAAAGCAGATCATTGTAATCCGGCGTACCGGTTTCGGATTGTTTGTAATCGTGTAACACGGAATCGTTTTTATAAACGACTGCATTATTTTCAAGCAGAAAAGTTCGCTTGAATTTCCTTTCTCCTGCTGCCATCCCCGAATTCAAAAGCAATTGCTCTACCGGCGCTTCCCCATCATCAAGCGTGATGTAATCGAAAAACTCAAAAACCCTTTTTTCTGAAAGTGATCGCAGTTCCGTATTTGGAAAACCACCGCCCATTGCAATGATGATATCCGGAAAACGGGCTTTTACCCATTGAGCACAACGGAAAGCAGCGTAAAGGTTCCCGGGAAAAGGCACTGAAATGAATAGGTGTGTTGGCTGGATTTCATTAAGCTTCTTTTGCAGGATTTGATATAAAATCCTGTCCGTATAGGTGGGTTCCTGCTGCAAAGACTGATACAATTCATCAAACGAATTGGCGCTGCGCCCGAGCCTTTCTGCATAACGGCTGAACCCGAAATTGCCATCGGCGCATTCGACGATCAGGTCAGAGATATCCTCAAGATACAAGGTGGCGAGGTGTTTCGCCTTGTCCTGCGTTCCCATGGCCCCGAAAGCCCATTCGAGTTCCTCAAGCTGATCAAACCTGGAGGCTCCTGGAAGGAAGTCTTCCTGGCAAATCTGGAGCGCAAGCGTTGGGTTTTTGCCCTGAAGGAACAGCATCACTGCGTCAATCGTGTCAATGTAATATTGTTTCAGGGAGATCATCCTTTCGGCGTTCGGAGTGGTATCTGCGGAAGCGCCAATATGATCAAACAAATCCGTGAGCCCTTTTTTGGAAAACAATTCCAGGATGACTTCTATACCCAAATCTGCCTGCACAGATGCAATCCCTTTCGTGTTCAGGAAACCTTTAAGGTATGCCGTCGCAGGATAAGGCGTGTTGAGCTGCGTAAACGGCGGGGTGATGAGGAAGGGTCTGGTCATGAGGCAAAATTAATCTAATTTTTGAAACTCTTAAGAATGTGACTTTCAATAAAATTGCCGATTCCAAACTGCCGGAACCATTCATGAAAAAATATCCTTAATGGCTTGAAGATTAACCACAAAAGATGTTAGCTTTGCCGGGAAAATAAAATGACTATGAAGAAATTGTTTTGTGTAATGCTGTTTTCGGGCTGCGTCAGCCTGCAGGCACAGCAAAGTACGGTGGCGAGTGGTGGAAACGCTACAGGATCCGGCGGTACGGTGAGTTATTCCGTTGGGCAGATTTCGTATAAAAGCCCTGAAGGTGTGCTCATCAGTGACGGTGTGCAGCAGCCGTATGAAATTATCTCTTTAGGGAAAAATGACCTTCCGGGAATACAATTGTCGGTTTTCCCAAATCCCGTCAGCAATAGGCTAACGTTAAAAAATACGGATTCCGGAAATGGCGCTTTTACTTACAGCCTTTCTGATATTTCCGGAAAAATCCTTTTGGAGCCAAAATCTTTTTCTGCGGAAGCGTCGTTAGCGATGGAAAACTATCCGTCGGGAATTTACCTGCTTAAAATCTGCGGAAGCGATAAAAAAACCAAGACCTTTAAAATCATTAAAAAATAATCACATGTTCAAAAAATACTTTTCAAAAATAGCATTTGCCGTAATATTTCTCATGAGTGCTACCCTTTTCGCGCAGGCGCCGCAGAAGATGAGTTACCAATCGGTGATCCGTAATGCTTCAGGTGATTTGATTACCGAAACCCCGATCAGCGTGCGTATCAGTATAGTGAAAAACGATCCGGCAGGAATTGCGGTTTATGTGGAAACGCACGCGACAACCACAAATGAAAACGGATTGGCGAGCCTTGAAATCGGGGCCGGGACACCCGTTACGGGAACCTTTTCAGGAATCAATTGGGGCGGCGGCAATTATTTTATCAAGACGGAAACCGACCCTGAAGGCGGCAGCAATTATTCCATCGTAGGGACGAGCCAATTGCTGAGCGTGCCTTATGCCTTGTATTCCGGAACGAGCTTAAATCAAGGAAAATCAACGATTTACATTACAGGTGATATTACTGATGAGGAAGCGGCTGAACAAATCGCGCAGCAATTCGGCACCAATACAGAAAGCATTACTATCGAAGCTACCACACAGCTTACAACGGTTGATTTAAGCATGGCTACAAAGCTGCTGGACCTCACGATTTCTGATAATACGCAATTGGTTTCTGTAGATCTGAGCAACCTGACGGCTGTGTTCCGCGATACGCATATCCACGGAAATAACCAGTTGACCAGCATTGACTTTTCATCGCTGGCACAGGCGTCAAGAGACCTGCATGTAGATACCAATATATCGCTTACGTCGCTTGCGTTTCCTGCACTGACAAAAATAAACGGCCGTGGGTATGTCTTGATTTCAACAAACTATGCGATGACATCGCTATCGTTTCCTGCACTGACCAAATCTACGGGCATGTTTAACATCAGTGGCAACACTGTCCTTGGCACGATCGACTTCAGCAGCCTTGTTGAATCTGTTTATATGGATATTTTTGAAAATGAAGGGCTTACGACGTTAAACTTTAATGCATTGCAGCATGGCCAAACGCTGCAGATTACGAATAATAACAATTTGGCTGCCATAGCGTTGGGCGCGCTTACAGAAGCATATTTTACAGTAAGTTCGGATAATTTGTCTTCAATCAACATGCCTTTAATGGCTTCGGGCTCAGTCGATATCACTGGAGGCCAGCTTACCGAGATCAGCCTGCCTGTTTTTTCGCAGGGC
Source organism: Flavobacterium pallidum (assembly GCF_003097535.1). NCBI lineage: Bacteria > Pseudomonadati > Bacteroidota > Flavobacteriia > Flavobacteriales > Flavobacteriaceae > Flavobacterium > Flavobacterium pallidum. The sequence goes on along the minus strand of NZ_CP029187.1, from coordinate 2,073,146 downwards.
GACCTGCTCATATCCGGCCCGATGATTACTTCTTTAGATATTCCTTCGTTAACTTCATGCGGACGGCTATCCATTGGTGATACCGGAATGAACACTATCAATCTGCCTGGCATTACGACGGTAACTAATCAATTGGACATCGGAGGTGATCCTGACCTTACGGCAATCAGTCTTCCCAACCTTACCTCTTTAGCCCAGTGTTATATCAGCGGCTCGCAACTGAGCTCTATTTCATTCCCTCAGCTTCAACAGGTGGGCAGTGCGGGAAAAAGGCTGGTATTCTCGTACAGCGCACTGCCAAGCTCACAGATCAATTACCTGCTCAACAAAGTGCTTAATGCTGCGCCGGCATCCGGTAAATATTTACAACTGCAGTCCCAAACGCCACCTGCACCACCTACAGGCCAGGGAATCGTTGATAAGCAGGCAATGATTAGCGCCGGAAACACTGTACAGACGGACTAAGTAAAACCCATTTCTTTTTTTAGTAATTTTACAGGAAATTCAAACCTTCCACATGCCAACCGACTGTATCACTTATCAGGATTCCGGGTATTTTACTCCGTTAATTGTCGATTACCTGAACCAGAAACCTGAAGTACAGCAATTTTACAGCCGGTTTCCCTTATTGGAAAATTTTGCAGGACAGATTGCAGAAAAGCAACAACGTTACGCCCATGAAAACCGGGCCGTTTTGGTTGAAGAACTTGGAAAGCAATATGCTGGTGTAAAAATATCGGAGCTTACGAGGGAAAATATTTCGCTTTTGGCCCAAAACAATACTTTTACAGTAACTACCGGCCACCAACTGAATTTGTTCACCGGCCCGTTATATTTTCTGTACAAGATCATCTCGGCGATAAACCTGGCGAAGGAACTCGGCGCGAAATATCCAGAAAACCATTTCGTGCCGGTATATTGGATGGCGACGGAAGACCATGATTTTGAGGAAATCAATTACTTCAACTTCCGGGGCAAAAAATTCAGGTGGAATCGTGAAAGTGCCGGAGCTGTGGGTCGTTTATCCACAGAAGGTCTTGATGATGTACTCGATATTTTTGCAATGGAACTCGGTCCGGGAAACCATGCACAAAAACTGAAAGACCTTTTCAAGGAGGCTTATCTCAGCCACACCAATCTTGCAGATGCCACACGTTTCCTTGCCAATGAATTGTTTGGGGAATACGGAATCGTAATCATCGATGCTGATGCTGCAGCCTTAAAAAAAACATTCATACCATACATCAAATCGGAATTGGAGCAGCAGGTTTCATTTGGGAAAGTGTCAGAAACGATTGCAAAATTCGGGGATTATACGGTACAGGTAAATCCGCGTGAAATCAACCTTTTTTACCTCGATGATGCCTTGCGGGAACGTTTTATTTTTGAAAACGGGAAATATTTCGTTAACAATACCGCTTTAAGTTTCACCAAAGCCGAAATTTTCGATTTGGCTGAAAAACATCCTGAAAAGTTCAGCCCCAATGTGATCACCAGGCCGCTTTACCAGGAAGTGCTGCTACCCAATTTATGCTACATAGGCGGGGGCGGCGAAATTGCGTACTGGCTTGAGCTGAAGAGTTTTTTCGAAGCGGTGAATGTCACGTTCCCGGTACTGCTGATCCGCAACTCTGTATTGCTTTCCACTGAAAAACAGGCTCGCAAAGCCGACAGGCTTCAACTCGGATGGCGGGACCTGTTTATGAAGCAGAATGCTTTGGCAAATAAAAAGATCCGGCAACTTTCTGAATTCCCGATTGATCTTTCTGAGCAGAAAAAATTACTTTCCGAACAATTTCAAAAACTCCACAATATCGCTTTACAAACCGACAAATCCTTTATCGGTGCAGTAAAGGCTCAGGAAGTAAAACAAACAAAGGGACTCGAAAATCTTGAAAAGCGTTTGCTTAAAGCGCAAAAAAGGAAGCATGCTGACGAATTAGAACGCATAACAGACCTTCAGAATGCCCTTTTTCCGTTCAGCGGACTTCAGGAAAGGACGACTAATTTTTCAGAGTTTTATGCAGAATATGGAAATGACCTGATTAAGGCTTTGGTTTCCAGATTAAAACCATTTGACAACATTTTCGAAATCGTTATTTTTTAATCATTCTCTTATATTTGTACTTCTGTAAAAAGTTATCAATACGCAAACGTTTTCGTATGTAATTTTATTTATGCCTGTTCATAAGCATGTTAATTTTTAATTAAATTTAGCCAACGCTTTTAACAAAAACAGGTAATAATATGAAAAAAAATCTACTATTTCTTATCGCATTAATATGCTTCTCATTGGGGAATGCGCAAAGCATCTCCATTGTTGGGGAAGCTGTGGGAGGATGGGAGGATAACGACCCTAACACTCCGGACACCCACATTATGTCTACTGTCGACAACATCAACTACACCTTTTCAAATCTGGCTGTCGCAACTGCTGACCCGAATGGTGGCGGTGCGAAATTCAGGCAGGATGGTGCGTGGGCTATCAATTGGGGGAATGCAGCATTTCCATCGGGTACCGGAACACAGAACGGCGCAAATATTTTAACGGTTGCAGGCACTTATGATGTAACATTCAACCGTCTGACGGGCGCTTATTCCTTTACAAATGTGGTTACATACCCAAGCATCGGAATGATCGGCACAGCAGTAAACGCAAATGGTTTTAACGGGCCTGATGTGGATATGGTCACTTTCGACGGCATAACTTACACCATTACCAATTATAATTTCCTCTCAGGCGAAATGAAATTCCGACTCGACGATTCATGGGATAACAGTTGGGGAAGTACTGCATTTCCTTCAGGAACTGCTGTGCTGAATGTTCCCGACAATATCCCAGTGCCGGCAGGTACTTATTCGGTATCGTTCAACAGGATTACCGGTGATTACAGTTTTACGTTCCCTAGTATTGGTATCATCGGAACCGCAGTGAGTGCTGGAGGTTTTAACGATCCGGATACTGATTTGATGACGGCCGATGGTGTACATTATGTCCTGTACAACCATGTATTCACCGATGGCCTGGCCAAATTCAGGCAGGGAGACAACTGGGATGTCAACTGGGGCAATGCAGATGGCGACTTCCCTTCAGGAATCGGGACGCAGGGAGGAACAGACATTCCGGTGACGGCAGGCACTTATACTGTAAATTTCAATCGCGAAACCGGGGCTTATTCATTTGATGCGCCGGTGGTTTTTGCCAACATTGGAGTAATCGGTACTGCGGTAAGCGCTGGCGGATTTGATGATCCGGATACGGATATGACCACCACGGACGGGATTACCTACACTTTAGAAAATTATGTATTTGCAAACGGCCAATTGAAATTCCGCCAGGACGATGTTTGGGACAACAATTGGGGCGGTGTAGGATTTCCAGGTGATACTGCCAATTTTAATGGCCCGAATATTCCTGTAACAGCAGGCACATACACCCTTACATTCAATATCAATACATTGGCCTATTCTTTTACAGGAACTCCTTTGTACCCGACAGTTGGCATCCTGGGCACGGCTGTCTCTGCTAATGCATTTAATGGAAACGACATCAACCTGACCACTACGGATGGTGAGACTTACATTTTGGAGAATTATACCTTTGTTGCCGGTGAAGCCAAATTCAGGCAGGATGATGCCTGGGATATCAATTGGGGCAATCCCGCTTTCCCAACAGGGATCGCTACACAGGGCGGGAGTAATATTACAGTCCCAGCAGGAACATTCAATGTGTTTTTTACACGTTCAACCGGTGCTTATGAATTCACTACAGTGGGTGCATTCCCGGCTGTCGGGCTTATAGGGACCGCCGTAGATGCCAATGGTTTCGACGGCCCGGATACTGATATGGCTACTACAAACGGCATACTGTATACTTTAGATGGTGTCACGCTAATGGACGGAGAAGCGAAATTCCGCCAGGATGATGCATGGGATATGAGTTGGGGTAGTGTCAATTTTCCGTCAGGTACGGGAACTGTGGGCGGTGCAAATATTATGGTCACGGCCGGTAACTATGATGTTACATTCAATAGATTGACCGGAGATTATTCATTCGATAGCACTTTGCCGGTTTATCCAAGCATCGGAATTATCGGAGATGCTGTAACGGTTGATGGCTTTACAGGTGCCGATGTGGATATGCAGACTACCGATGGCATCACTTATACCTTAATGGCTTATACTTTTACGGATGGTGAAGCAAAATTCCGCCAGGATGACAATTGGGATGTAAACTGGGGAAGTGTTGATTTCCCGTCAGGTACCGGCACACAGGGTGGGTCAAATATCGAGGTAGCTGCGGGAACGTACAATGTAACGTTCAATATTTTGACAGGCGCTTATTCGTTTGACTTTGTTAACATAGGAATACTTGGAACTGCACTTAATGGATTTGATGTAGAAGATACCGATATGACCACTACCGACGGTGTGAATTATTACCTTGACGGCATACACCTAACTGATGGCCTGATTAAATTCAGGCAGAATGACAATTGGACTGTAAATTGGGGTGGAACAGATTTTCCTGGAGGAACATACACTTTGAGTGGCGAAAATATTCCTGTTACCGAAGGCGACTACATTATCACTTTCAACAGGCTCACAGGAGTAGGACAGTTTGACGAGGTTATCCTTGGAGTCAACGAACCCGCTCAGGTTACATTTTCGGTATTTCCCAATCCTTCTTCGGAAAGTTGGAATTTCTCGTCAAGAGGCGATAACCTGCATGACATAGAAATCATTGATGCAACCGGAAAAACGGTCGTGAGTAAAAACCTTTCAGGAAACCACGCTACAATCGATGCATCGTCGCTTTCTTCAGGATTGTATTTTGCAAAACTGACTTCCGATAAAGGTTCAAAAACCATTAAAGTAATAAAGAACTGATTATTTAGAATTTGGTTAATCTGAAAATCCTCCGGTACGAAACAGCTAGAGGATTTTTTTTGCGATTGGGGCTGATTACTTTACACAGATTTCATTATATGGTTTTAAAAAGCTACTTTTGCGCAAAATTTAAATAAAAATGGCAACAAACAGAACTTTTACAATGATCAAACCTGATGCGGTTGAAGCCGGAAACATCGGGAATATCCTGAAAATGATTACCGACGGAGGATTCAAAATCGTTTCACTGAAATTGACACAACTCACAACCGCTGATGCGAAAGCATTCTATGCAGTACATGCTGCAAGGCCTTTCTACGGCGAATTGGTCGAATTCATGTCGAGAGGCCCAATCGTTGCGGCTATTCTTGAGAAAGAAAATGCTGTTGAGGATTTCAGGACTTTGATCGGTGCTACCAATCCTGCGGACGCTGCTGAAGGCACTATCCGTAAAGCTTACGCGAAATCAATCGGAGAAAATGCCGTACACGGTTCAGACAGCGATGAAAATGCAGCTATTGAAGGTGCTTTCCACTTTGCGGGAAGAGAGGAATTTTAATTAGACACGCTGCGCTTTGACTATAAGACTACAAAAAATCCCGTTCCTATTGAACGGGATTTTTTATTTTATATTTTCTGTCAATCTAAAAATCCAAAGCCGCAGGCGTTTCTGAAAATTTGTCGCACAGCGTTCCCTAATCTATCGCAACACCACTTCTCTCACCACTTCCCTACCCAATTCGTCATTAATCATCCTGATGATTTTATCCTTTCCGTACGCGAGTTCTTCACGCAATACCGAAGAAGAAAGTGCCACATAAAGCGTATGCCCTTTTAAGATAACTTCTTTGGTATAATTCCTGACACCATTTCCCATCAGCGAATCCCATGCTTCACGGACAGCGACAACATCCATGCCGGGCTGGAGTTTATTCTGGCTGATGATTTCTTTCAAAACATCGCTTATCGGGCTTTCGTTACTGAGTCTTTTTGCCATTACTTCAGGGAAAATTTTACAGGCCTTTTATAGTGGTATTCCATTCCTGAGCTGTCCACAAGGACCATTTCTTCGGCACTGACCTCTTCAATCTTGTCTCTCCATTTGCCATAAGGAGTCATATAACAAATGTAAAAATACTGTTTCTCTTCTTTTATCTCGACATCCTCTTTCTGGTCGTTTACAATATAATGACCGTCAAATTGCGGCATGACTTTTTTACGAAAACCCTTATTGTCCTTTATTTCAAAATAATCAATGGTTTCATTTATTTTGAAATCTTTCTTTTGGCCGGTTGCAGAAATCGTTTGCACAATTTCCCAATAGCCGTTGATATGGGAAAGGCTTTCTTTTTTTACATCGGTTTTACAGCTGTAACAAACGATGGCAATCAATAATAGGAAGGTTATTTTTTTCATGGCATTTAAAAAATAAATGTAGTAAATAAGCCGTAAATACAATGTGTTTCGCAACGATATTTACTAATTTTAAATTTCAAAAAAATCTCCTGATGCGAAAAACACTTATAGCACTCATACTCATTTGCTTTAGCTGCAGCAAAGACGAAAAAAATGAAATTGCACCTGTACAAACCATGTATTTTCCCAGTATCGGCAGTGAAACATGGGAAACAGAATCCTTTTCGCGCTTAAACTGGAATGAAAATGCAAAGCAATCACTGGTGGATTATCTCGAAACAAAACACACCAAAGGGTTCATGATACTGGTCAATGGCAGGATCATCATGGAAAATTATTTTAACGGCCATTCCGCCACAACACCGTGGTATTGGGCCAGTGCCGGAAAAACACTTACTTCAACTGTCACCGGAATTGCCGCACAGCAGGGATTTTTAGACATTAACAATAAGGTTTCTGATTATCTGGAGCCCCATTGGACGAGCGCCCCTTTGACAAAGGAAAACCTGATTACCTGCCGGCATTTGCTCACGATGACTTCCGGACTTGATGATGCCCTGGGTGACGATGTATCGCCTGCAAACCTGCAATACAAAGCCGATGCTGGCACGCGCTGGGCGTATCACAATGTGTATGTGAAATTGCAGGATGTGGTGGCTTCGGCGACAGGTCAAAGTTGGAATGCTTATTTCAATAGCCAACTGCGGGATAAAATCGGGATGACAGGCACATGGCTCACTTCCGGTGAAGACCTCAGCGTATATTGGAGCACCACCAGAAGTATGGCCCGGTTTGGGCTACTGATGCTCAATAAAGGAAAATGGGATGGCGTACAAATCCTGGATGAAAATTATTTTAATGCTGCGACCACCACGTCACAAGGCATTAATTCTGGTTATGGCTATTTATGGTGGCTCAATGGAAAACAGAGTTATCATCTTCCACAAAGCCAGTTTGAATTCCCGGGCAGCATCATTCCTTCAGGCCCGGATGATATGTTTATGGCATTAGGCAAAAATGACCAGAAAATTTATGTAATTCCTTCAAAGAAGATGGTGGTCATACGAATGGGGGAAGCTGCAGACAATGTGAATCTGGCTTTATCCGATTTTGATGAAGTGCTTTGGGAGAAGATCAGTGCTTTGTACGAATAGGTTTTTACTTGAAAAACGAATCGACAAACTCATATTTATTAAATACCTGCAGGTGTTCAATCCCTTCGCCGACACCGATATATTTCACAGGAATCCTGAATTGGTCTGAGATCCCGATGACAACACCGCCTTTTGCCGTACCGTCAAGTTTTGTAACGGCCAAAGCTGTGACTTCAGTTGCTGCGGTAAATTGCTTGGCCTGTTCGAAAGCATTTTGCCCTGTGGAGCCATCAAGTACGAGTAAGACTTCGTGCGGTGCATCATCAACCACTTTCTGCATGACGCGTTTTACTTTCGTCAGCTCCGCCATGAGATTGGTTTTATTGTGAAGTCGTCCTGCAGTATCAATGATGACGATATCTGCGTTTTGGGCTACCGCAGATTGTAGCGTATCAAATGCCACTGAGGCCGGGTCGCTGCCCATCTGCTGTTTTACCAAAGGTACACCTACCCTGTCAGCCCAGATCTGCAATTGGTCAATCGCAGCAGCACGGAAAGTATCTGCAGCACCAAGGACCACTTTGAAGCCTGCCTTTTTAAACTGGTGCGACAATTTACCGATCGTTGTGGTTTTTCCTACGCCATTCACACCGACAACCATAATCACATAAGGCTTCTTCCCGGACGGAATTGTAAATTCAGACGCTTCGCCCAGGTTTGTTTCAGATAATAAGGCGGCAATTTCCTCGCGCAGGATTTTATTGAGTTCGTCAGTACCGAGGTATTTGTCTTCGGCGACGCGTTTTTCAATACGGGTGATTATTTTAAGCGTGGTGTCTACGCCCACATCGGAAGCGACAAGGATTTCCTCGAGGTTGTCGAGTACCTCATCATCCACTTTGGATTTACCGGCAACGGCTTTGGTCAGTTTTGAAAAGAAAGACGTTTTCGATTTCTCGAGGCCTTCGTCGAGGGTTTGTTTCTTTTCGGAGGAGAATATTTTTTTGAAAAATGACATGGTCTGAATTCTTTCGTTAATATGTGCCCTGCATTCCCCTCCTCCGGAGGGGTGCCTGAAAGGCGGGGTGGTCAGCCCGGATAGCAGCGGAAAGCCCGCAGTGCTGAAGGCGCGGATTTTGAAAATTGCCGTGGCGACCAAAGGAAGCCGGCGGGAATTTTACAAAAGACCGCCTGAAGCGCGAGGACTTGCAGCGGATAGCCGGAAATGCTGCGCAAATATATAAAATAAAAAAGCTACTTCCGGTGAGAAAGTAGCTGTTCTATATAACGCAATGGTTATTATTTCTTTTTCAGAAATTCGTCTACGGCTTCAGGAGCCATGATAGCTTCAACAAAAGTGTAAGCACCGGTTTTCGGAGACTTCACCATTTTGATGGCTTTAGACAATCTTTTTGATTGTGTCTGTAATGTTGCTACGGTTTTCTTTGCCATGACTTTGTATTATTTAATTTCTTTGTGAACGGTTACACGCTTCAGGATTGGGTTGAATTTTTTGATTTCCAACCTGTCCGGAGTGTTTTTCTTGTTTTTTGTCGTGATATATCTTGAAGTTCCCGGAACACCTGAAGTCTTGTGCTCAGTACATTCTAAGATTACCTGGATTCTGTTGCCTTTCTTTGCCATTTTGCTAAATATTTATTATTGGGAAAGATTATTTAATAAATCCTTCTGACTGTGCTTTTTTCAAAACAGCAGCGATTCCGTTCTTATTGATCGTTTTAATTGTAGATGCAGCCACGCGAAGGGTGATCCATCTGTCTTCTTCAGCAAGGTAAAAACGTTTTTTCACTAGGTTTACAGAGAATTTTCTCTTTGTTTTATTCATAGCGTGGGAAACGTTATTTCCTACCATCGCTCTTTTGCCTGTAAGGTCACAAACTCTTGACATGATGCTTATCTTTTATCGTTATTCAAAATCAGGGTGCAAAGAAAAGAAAAATAAACCTATGCGCAAAATAATTATTCCACAATTTTTAAAATTTCTTTCTGAAGCATTTCAAGGCTTTTGTTTACGGTTCGGTCAATGACTTTTTCACGCGGCTGCCCGAAGTTGAATTCCTTTACAATCGTTTTATTATCAGGGGTTGCAAGCGCGATAAATACAGTCCCGACTTCCTTATCGGTATCATCTTTCGTAGGACCGGCATTTCCCGTTGTCGCAATGGCATAATCTGTTTTCAGCAGGCGTTTTGCGCTGAGTGCCATGGCTTCGGCCACTTCTGCACTGACTACGGTGTACTTTTCTATCGTTTCAGCCGGAATTTGAAGTAAATCCATTTTTACTTCTTTGGCATACGATACGATGCTGCCCTTATAATATGCCGACGCACCGGGAACCGAAGTCAGTATTTGCGCAATCTTGCCACCACTACAGCTTTCCGCAGTGGAAATGGTCAGTTTTTTTTCAGTCAGTTGCCGCCCAAGTACTTTCTCAATCGTTTCATCTTCTTCAAAACCCACAATAACCTCTGCTATGATTTGGGTCAATGAATGTATATTGTCCGCAATCGCTTTTTCAAGTTGGGCTTTATCAGTACCGCGGGCAGAGAGGCGCAACCTTACGCGCCCGGGGCTTGGCAGGTACGCGAGTTTGATAAAATCCGGCAGGTTGTTTTCCCAATCGGTGATTTTGTCGGCAAGCATGCTTTCGCCCATGCCGTAAGTCATGACGGTTTTGTGGATGATGTACGGACGTTTGTATTCGGCAACGATTCTCGGGATGACTTCATGCTCCATCAGGCCTTTCATCTCGTACGGCACTCCTGGCAATGATATGAAAACCGTCTTTCCCTTTTTCATCCAGATGCCGGGCGCGGTACCATATTGGTTGAACAGCACCGTACTTTTGGACGGTACCAACGCCTGGTCGATATTGGATTGCAGCAAGGGATTGGTGTTCCCCGTAAAATTGTGGATCAGTTTAGTGACATGCGCTAAAACTTCGGCGTTGCTGATGAGTGTGTCGTCAAAATAATCACAGAAGGTGTTCCTGGTCACGTCGTCCTTGGTCGGGCCCAATCCGCCGGTAACGATCACAACGTCGGAATCATCCTGAAGTTCACTGAAGGTATTGAGGATGTGTTGTTTATTATCTGAAATCGAGCGCATTTCTGCCACTTCGATCCCTATTTTATCAAGTGCGTTGGCTATAAATCCGGAATTGGTGTCCACGATTTGCCCGATGAGGATTTCGTCTCCGATGGTGATGATGGATGCTTTCATTTGTAATTGGTTCAGGGCTCAGGGCGCAAGGTTCAGGTAAAATATCTCTTAATATATGCTGCCGGGAAGAATTCAGATGTAAACCTTTACCCTATACGTTGCAACCTGCACCTATAAGTTAAAATCCTTCCTGATCTCCTTTACCGCCTTCTCCACGCGGTCCTCAATATCCTTAAAGGTATCCTTGATTTCCCTGCGCTTGCCTTCCCTTTTGGTCCAGTCTTCTACTACGAGGATTTCCTCAAAAGCGACAGTCATACCCAGAAGATCGAGGGTAGGCTTGATCTTGTGTGCAAAACTGTACGCCTGTTTGTAGTTTTTCTGTTCAATTCCTTCCTTGACCTGCTGTAGGTCGGCCGGGACTTCAGAGATGAAAAGCGAAACGATCTGCAGCACGAATTCGGTGTCGTTTTCCGAAATCGCATAGACCTTTGCTAAGTTATAATTTAGGGCCATTATTTTACCTGTATTCTGAATAGTTTGTGTTGTTCAAGAAAACCTTCCAAAACATCTCCGGGTTTCACTGCCGCTACGCCTTCAGGTGTTCCGGTAAAAATAATATCGCCTATTTTGAGTGTAAAGAATTGCGAAACATAAGATACCAGCTCGTCAATTTTCCACAACATATGCGAATTATTCCCCTTTTGGACCGTTTTCCCATTATTGGTTAACTCAAATGTAAGGCTTTCTATTGATTCAAACTGTGTTTTGGGTAAAAATTCTCCGATGACCGCCGAGCCGTCAAAAGCCTTTGCTTTTTCCCACGGCAGTCCTTTATCCTTGAGCTTTTGCTGCAAATCACGTGCGGTAAAATCAATCCCGACACTAATCTCGTCGTAATATTTATGGGCAAATTTCGGTTCGATGTATTTCCCGACTTTATTGATCCGGACGATGATTTCAATCTCATGATGGATGTCGTCCGAAAATTCCGGGATTACGAACGGATGCTGTTTCAGCAATATCGCAGAATCGGGCTTGATGAATACCACGGGTTCCTCCGGGCGTTCGTTTTGGAGTTCTTGTATGTGTTTGGCGTAGTTACGGCCGATGCAGATGAGCTTCATAGTCACAGTTGGCAGTCACAGTTAGCAGTCTGTAAACTGAGACTGCGACTGAGACTTTAAGATAATTTATTATTCAACTTCCTGAGTTTAATAGCCGTCAGGACTTTCTTGGTATATAATGGGAAATCCGCATTCTGGATCCAGCTGAAATAACCGGGTTCGGTTTCGAGGATTTTCTCGACTTTGGCGCCTTTGTGCTTCCCGAAAGTGAAGATTTCCTCGTCGTCTTTGTCAAACGCGATCATTCCGGCAAAATCGGCGATTTTTTTCCTTGTCGTAAATTCAGAAAGCGACTTCATGTCATTTTCGAGTGCATCATAACGATCAAGCTGTGCTTTCAGGATTTCGTATGTCGCTTCGGTATCTGCGGCAGCGGAATGGGCATTTTCAAGGTTTTTCCCGCAATAGAATTTCAGCGCGGCGCTTAAAGTACGTTCTTCCATCTTATGGAAAATAGTCTGCACATCAACAGAAACGCGGCTTTTCATATCAAAATCCAATCCGGCACGCAGTAATTCCTCTGCCAGCAGAGGGATATCAAACCTGTCGGAATTGTACCCAGCCAGGTCAGCATCCTTAATCATATTGTATATGGCGTGCGACAATTCCTTAAACGTCGGTTCGTTAGCGACTTTTTCATTGCTGATACCATGTACTGCTGTTGAAGCAGCGGGAATCGGCATTTCAGGGTTTACAAGCCATGTTTTGCTTTCCTTGTTGCCATTGGGGAAAATCTTGAGTATCGAAATTTCGACGATGCGGTCTTTACAGATGTCGATTCCTGTGGTCTCGAGATCGAAGAAACAGATCGGGCGGTGTAATTTGAGTTCCATTTTATTTAAATATGGCGCAAAGATAGTTGATAACGGGCAATAGTCAAATTACAATGCTGCAAACACGCAATAAATAGCTTCCGGTTGAGAAGGCTTGAATTTTATTTGATAACCTTAATGGCCGAGGATTTTTTACCATTGGAAACATTCAGTATGTAGATTCCATTTGATAACGCTTCAGGCACTTTCAACGTGGCTTCTCTCCTGTCTGGTAAATGCACAACCGAAATATCCGTAATTCTCCTGCCGGAAATATCAAATAAATCTGCCGAAAATATCTCATCGTCACTATGGATATTTATGGACGATGTAAAAGGATTCGGCCAGGTGGTGCATAAATCACTTTTCAAACCTGCTACATACAGGTTATCAAATTGCATCCGCGTTAACACAGAATGGTTGTCGTTCTGAGTAACACCGGTCCATCCGCCCATGACCAATTTGCCATCAGGCTGCAGCAGCATATCAATACTGTAATCAATTTGGTTCCCATTTATGTCGAACGCGAAGATGCCATTGCTCCCGAAAGAAGTATCGATCGACCCATTTAAATTGTAACGCATTAGCATAAGGTTGACCTCAGTACCATCATATACTGTCCCGCTGCAAAGGATTTTACCATCGTGGAGCAACAGCCTGGAAATCACCGATCCGGGAAACAGGCTATCATTAAAAATGACTTTCCCATTGTCCCCAAAACCGGCATCAAGGCTGCCATCGCTGTTGTATTTAATAAGCAAAGCGTTGGTGACACCAGATTGGTCAATACTTCCCGCAGCATAAATACCGCCGTCAGGAGCAGGAAGAAAAGTATATACATCCTGTTCAAGTGCAAAACTGGTTACCACCCTGCCGTTGGCACCGAAAGTCGTATCGGGCGAACCATCTGCATTGATCCTTAAGACCGCGATAGCCATATCATCTATGTCCTGGTTATCATATATACTTGTAGATCCGCCAACGATAATTTTCTCATCCACCCATTTGATATAATGAGCATATTCAATTCTTTGCGGGTCGTCTTCAAAATCCCCCACAACAAAGCCATCTTGCCCAAAACCAGTATCCAGCGAACCGTCAGGATTGTAGCGGGCAATTCCAAAAGTGGTGTGTGATGCCCAGGTTATTGTAACATAACCCGCCACGATTATTTTACCGTCTGGCTGGATGTCGATTGCTTTGGCAACGTCGCCGTGTCCTGCAAAATCTGTCTGTAGTATCCCATTAGTCCCAAAGGACAAATCAGGCGTCCCGTCAGGAAGGTACATGGCCATAGCGAAATTAAAATAATCGTAGTTGGAGTTGTTTGGGACCGTGCTTTTCGAACCGACGATCAATATGCGGCCGTCGGCAAGCAATTTCAAATTGTTATTGAACGCGTTTTCATCAACCAAAGAAGTCAGTACAATTCCATTATTGCCAAAAGTGGTATCTATACTTCCATCGCTGTTGTACCTGATAAGACCCTCGTTTCCGTTTAATGAAAAATCAAATCCCACAGATGATACAATTTTACCATCAGGCTGCAGCACTAACGATAGCAACGCATCGCCGTTTTCGTTGATTGTGGTTGTAGTCATTCCGTTATTACCGAAAGCAGTATCGTAGGCAAGATCCTGCGAAAAGCAAATACTGCATGCTCCTGCAAGGAGTGTTGCAGTTAATAATTTTATCTTCATTGTCAATTGTTTTGGTGAGGCTAATATATGTAAAAAACAAAACCCACTTATAATTCAGTGGGTCTGTATATATCATTTCCAGATTGCTGTTTTAAAAGCTTACTTCACTAATTTAATGACTGATGATTCATTTCCATTAGAAATTCTGAGGAAATAAATGCCTTTTGACAGCGTTGCAGGAAGGTTTAATTTTATGGAATTCAAACCTGCAGGGAAATCAGTGTTTGAAACCAGTGTAACTACTTTTTTACCTGAAATGTCAAACAGGCCAAAGGTGACTTTATCATCCTGTGGAAGGGTAAAATCCATGTTGATAAAATCCGAAGCAGGATTCGGGTAAACAGAAAGCGCATTTGATCCTAAATCACTAATGCTTAAATCTTCAGTGTTAAGCCTCAGCAATATGGTATCATAATATTCTGAACCGATATCTATCGAGCCTCCAAGCACCAGTTTACCGTCAGGCTGCATGGCTATGGTGCTCATATAAGTATTGGTATTGGCAATAACGGGCAAAAAGATGCCGCCGTCGCCAAATGTGGTATCTAAAGCCCCATCGGCATTCAGTTGCAACAACAGCAGGTTTGCTTTTTCATCATGGTAACTCACCCCCGTAAATAATATTTTCCCATCGGGCAATAACTGGTTCTTGTAAAATATATCATCATTCCCGTCATTAAAAACATCTTTGGTGAATGTACCGCTGGTCCCGAAACTGATGTCCGGTGATCCGTCGTTGTTGTATTTCATCGCCAACACCTTTGCCAATCCTGCTGAAAAAGTATATCCTGACAGGATTATTTTGCCATCGCCTGTAAGTACAAGCGAGTTCACGCCATTGAATGCCGATGGCGTTCCCAATATTTTGCCGTTGTCGCCAAAATCCATATCCATGCTGCCGTCCTGGTTTAGCCTCAACAAATATGGAACGGAAACTTCCGGTACGATATCGTAATTGATGCCATTCCCGGCAACCAGGATTTTTCCGTCTGGCTGCACCGCAATTGCTACCGGGCTTTCTGAAAAGTTACTATTATTAAAAACAGTTCCGGTGACTTTCCCATTATCCCCGAACGACGGGTCCGGATTGCCATCATTAAGATATTTCATTACCATATATTGCCCGGCATGGCTCTCCCATGTATCATATAAAGCTCCAGCCGCAATGACATTTCCAGCGGTCGTAGTCCCTATTGCCATTCCGAAACCGTAATTGCCCATCGCATTGGTAAGCGCCACACCATTATTCCCGAACGCAATATCCAAAGAACCATCGGGGTTGTATTTGCTTAACTCAAAATCCGCCGAAGAAAAATCGTCACTGAGTTTCATCCCAAACAACAACATCTTACCATCGTCAAGCAGCATGAAATTATGATTGGCGTGTTCCACTGAAGTTCCGGTATTTAATATCCCGTTGGTGCCAAAAGCGTTATCCGGGCTGCCATCCGCATTAAACCTCATGAGCACGGCCGTATTTCCTTCAATTTCTGTTTCAGCGCAACACATAATCTTGCCATCGGGCTGGATGAATACTGAAGTAATGGCATCATAATCGTATTGCTCCTGGAGTGAGATCACGACTTTCCCTTCGTTTCCGAAACTTTCGTCTAAAGACAGTTCCTGGCTCAGGGCCGGTAGTGAAAAAAGTATTGATAATGCAAACCACGAGATTTTCATAATAGAGCTTTTTAATTGGGTAATGATATTGCGATTTCCGGCATGTTTAACGGATACATGTATGCAGTTACTTTTAATCTGAAAAATTAATAAATTAAAAGCAGAACTTTTTAGTAACCATCGAGTTGTCTGCCAACATGATTTTTACTATTAAAAATGAATTGGAAGGCAGTACATCCTGAATTGACACTTCGTTTTTATCCAGTCGTTTACTCTGTAAAACCAGTTTTCCGCTCAAGTCATATATACTGACTGTCGATATATTGCTTGAAAGCGATTTTATATTTAAAATACCGCTGTCTTTATAAATCCTGATATCATTATCCAATACGTCGCCCATATTTCCTGTTGATAGATCATCCGCGGCCATAATACGTGTGATCCTGTTTCGCCCTGTGTTTCCGAAGAATGCAAATTCGCCACAGGCAATGACTTTGCCAGATTGAAAAGCAATATCAAAAATGTAACCACCGATGCTATTTGCAAACGTTACAGAGTTGATACTAAAACTTTCATCTACGCTTCCATTACTGTTAAGCCTTACGAGTCCAAATCGCGGAATCCCATTATAAGTTGTGAAACTACCTGATAAAATCATTTTCCCATCCTGCTGTACAAGTATTTTGTTAAAACTCCCCGAAATTGAAACACTATTTCCCGACAAAAAGCTATTGTCAGTAGTCCCGTCTCCATTAATCCTCAAAAGTGTATATGTCCCGCTTCCGACTTTGACAAAAACTATTTTACCATCAGGCTGCAGTGACATGCTTGTAACTTCTTCAAAATTCAAACCTACCGCGGGAGTAAAACTTAAATCCTGAGATCCATCTGAATTTAACCTCAATAATATTGCATTATTGGTGAAACCTGATTGGCGTCCAAGCACAATCTTATCATCTGGAGTAATCAATAGTGAAACTTGGTCCGCTAAAAGCGATGCTGGGATCGCGCTCAAAGTGTCCATGAAATCCTGATCGATGCTTCCATCAATGTTTAACCTGATAACACCATAGTGTACAGAAAAGTCGACGGTAAAATAAAATACTCCGGTTAAAATTATTTTCCCGTCCGACTGTACTCCAATATTAGTAATAGTTGGATCAAACCCAATGTTAGGAATAAAAGCACTATCCATACTGCCGTCCGGGCTCAATCTTACAAATTTATTCACCTCCTGCCCATTAAAACTTGTAAAATTGCCTGCAACCAAAATTTTACCATCGGCCTGAAGAGCCATTACCCTTGTATCATCATTGAATCCTGTTCCCGTATTGAAATCCGGATCCACGTCGCCGTCCGGCAGCAGTCGTACAATCTTGCTTTGTGCCGAGCCGTTGAAATGAGTAAATCTTCCTGTTACCAATATTTTCTCATCAGGTTGCACAATGGTTCGCCTGATGTAATTATCAGCTCCGGTTCCCGCGTTGACAGGTATATCAATATTAATTGTACCATCTTCATGAAGGCGGGCAAAACGGTTTTTGTTTGTTTTGTCATAATAATCAAAACTTCCCGTGACGATAATATTCCCGTCTGATTGCAAAGAGAGGTCTGAAAAAAAACCTAAATTATTTGCCCTGGAGTAAAACGTTTCATCCAGACTGCCATCCATATTCAGCCTGCAGATATTATGCGCATAGGTATCCCCGTTAGTACTAAAATAACCGGCTACAATAAGCTTTCCCGCCGGAGTAAAAACTGCATCGGTGATAGTATTATAAACGGGTGTTATCGGAACGTTAAATCCAGAGTCCAGGCTACCATCACTATTCAACCTCGCGATGACTCCGGTTTGTACCGCATTTACAGAAGAGAATTCCCCTGTAATTATTATTTTTCCGTCAGCCTGCGCCAATGTTTTGGTGACAATGTCATTAATTGATGCAGGTGTAAATGAAACGTCTCTGGTACCATCTTCATGAAGCCTTACAATAAAGTCCGATGGTTGGGAATTATATTGAAAAAATTCACCAACGGCTAAAATTTTTCCATCTGCCTGCAACGCCAATCCACGCACATTACCATTAAATCCTGTTCCGGTTGTAAAACTACCGTCTACAGATCCGTCAGTATTTAGCTTTACGATTCTTTTATAATTATTTGCGTTAAAAGCTGTAAAGTATCCTCCGGCAACAATCTTCCCATCCGGGAGCAACAAAATTGAGCTGACCACATCGTTCGCGCCTGTGCCAGTATTAAAACTACTGTCGAGCGATCCATTAGCATTAAGTCTGGCAATGTGATTAACAGGAATGTCATTGTAAGTTGTAAAATTTCCGCCAATGATGATTTTCCCATCGGGTTGGAGTACAATCGCCGAAATATAATCGTTTGGTCCGGTTCCGGGATCGAAAGACAAATCAAGAGATTCATCAGGATTAATCCTTGCAATCCTGTTCCTGTCATAGTCTTTATACCTGGTGAAACTCCCCGAAATGACAATCCTGTTATCCGGCTGTACAGCGTTTACGTAAATGGTATTGTTCGCACCGTTCCAATACCCCTCGTCCTGAGGATTGAATGATGGATCGTTTACCCAACTTTGTGAAAAAGCAGATATTGTAAGTAAAGTCGAAATCAACAAGGTGAGGATAGTTTTATTTTTCATATGTTAAATTGTTTTGGTATAGCTAATATATAGAAAATAAAACCGTTTAGGAATCTGAGGGGCGTAATTTAAGATGAATGGAACGACTTACTTATCGGGAAATAAAAAAGCCTTTCAGATGAAAGGCTTCCATTATTAATTGTCAATTATCAATTGTTAAAAATCCCTATTCACGTCAAACGCTTCCAGGTAATCGGCTACTTTCTTCACAAAGCTTCCGCCCAATGCGCCATCGACGACACGGTGGTCGTAAGAGTGTGACAGGAACATTTTCTGGCGGATGCCGATGAAATCGCCTTCCGGGGTTTCAATAACGGCAGGCACTTTACGGATCGCGCCCAAGGCTAAAATACCGACCTGCGGCTGGTTGATGATCGGTGTACCGAACACGCTGCCGAAAGTCCCCACATTAGTCACGGTATAGGTACCGCCTTGTGTATCGTCCGGCTTCAGTTTTCCGGCTTTGGCGCGGTTGCCCAGGTCGTTCACAGCTTTCGCCATGCCTACAAGGTTCAGTTGGTCCGCATTCTTGATTACAGGAACAATCAGGTTGCCGTTTGGCAAAGCTGCGGCCATACCAAGGTTGATATTTTTCTTTTTGATGATGTAATCGCCGTCTACCGAAATGTTCATTCCCGGGAAATCCTTCAATGCCTTGGCTACGGCTTCCATGAAAATCGGGGTGAAGGTGAGTTTTTCGCCTTCGCGCTTTTCAAAGGCGTTTTTCACCTTGTCGCGCCATTTTACGATATTGGTCACATCGACTTCAATAAACGATTGCACGTGTGCCGATGTTTGTACTGAAGCGACCATATAACCGGAAATCAGTTTGCGCATGCGGTCCATTTCGATGATTTCGTCGCCGCCGTTTACAGAAACAGGCGCTGCCTTTGGGGCCTCTGCTGTAATTGGCGTTGCTTTTACAACTGCTGCTGTTGGAGCGGTTACGGCTGGTTTGCTACCGGAATCTTTACGGTCGGCAACATATTTCAGGATATCGTCTTTGGTAACACGTCCGTCTTTTCCATGGCCTTCGATGGCTTCAAGTTCTGCGACAGAAACCCCTTCTTCTTTGGCAATGTTCTTCACCAATGGCGAAAAGAATTTCTCAGAGCCTGAAAAATCCTGAGGTGCAGCTACCGTTTCCTTTGCAGCTTCAACTGTTTTTTCGACCGTTTCAATATCGCCATTTTTCTCCATAGTGGCTTCAGATGGGGCATCGACGACTACGCCGCCGGACACTTCAATAATGGCAATGGTCTGTCCCACCTGCACTAAGTCATCTTTCTGGAATAGTTTTTCGACAAGGACACCGCTGACTTCGGAAGGGACTTCAGAATCCACTTTGTCCGTAGCAATTTCCAGTACGGCTTCATCGGCTTCAATCGTGTCGCCTACTTCTTTTAACCAATTGGTAATCGTCGCTTCTGCAACGCTTTCTCCCATTTTCGGAAGTTTCAGTTCAAATCTTGCCATATTATTAACCTGAAAGGTGGTTTTAGTTTTATGGGTGCAAAATTAATGTTTTTTTTGAGTTTTGGCTACGAATCGCTTAAATTTAAGCAGATTGAAAAATGCTGTTATTTTGCGACGTGAATCACCGTTCCCCTATCTACATTACTGTCGCTACCAATCATATAATCAGCATCTTGAGGAATAATACGAAAGGTAGTGCGGCCATTCTTCAAAGTTACGAAAGCGTCCAGAATGGTTTGAAAATCAAGAAAATTATTGTCAAATATCACCTGTACATGCTCCTTTCCCGAAAACGTTTTCGGTGAAGGCACGGCCTGCTGCATTTGGATTGTTGCAACCAAAGCATTTTCAATCTTTGCCTTTAATGATTGATTTTCAGATACCAGAATAAACAAATTTGGCTTTATTTTAGCCTTGGGTTTGCCCTGAAACCGTTTGATTGCAGCAAAATAAAAAGCCCCGGATTTTGCCATGACATCAAAAAACATTGATTTCTTAAAATGCTTGCTGTAGAAAAAATTCAGGAAATCCCGGAAATGCTTCATATACACTCCATCCTTTACCGTACTTTCTCCTTTATAATGGATGACGGCCGTTTCATGGAAATAGTAATTGTGTTTCTGCAGCAACAATGACCTATAAGACAAATCGATATCATCTGCATACATAAAGCAATTTTCATCGAAACCGTGCAACTCATTGTATAAATCGCGCTTCATCAGCATGAAAGCGCCCACCAGTATGTCTACTTCCCCGGTTTGGTTTTCGGGTAAATCCATGGCGTAATATTTCCCAAAAGCTTTCGGCGACAATTTATACAACCCGAAGATCTTTGTAAAGGCAACCCATGGCGTCGGGATGCCGCGTTTGCTTTCCGGAAGGAAATTCCCGGTGCCGTCAATGAGTTTTACGCCTACTATACCCAAATCCTGCTGTTTTTCGGCGAAAGCCAAAACCTTGGAAAAAGTATCCTCAGCAACCACTGTGTCCGGGTTTAAAATACAGATATATTGGCCTTTGGCCTGCGCAGCGCCAATATTATTGCCTTTTGGAAAACCGGAATTCTCTTTGTTTTCAATCAGTTTTATCTGCGGGAAACGCGATTTCATCATATCGCAGCTGTCGTCCTGGGAATTGTTGTCTACGACAATAATCTCAGCGTCAATACCATCAACCGCTTTTTGTACACTCCCCACGCAAAGCTCCAGGAAGTGGCGCACATTATAATTGAGGATGATAACGGATAACTTCATTTTTGAGTTACTGAGTTACTGATTTGCAGTACTTTGATTAAAAACTTTGCTAATTTGCTACTTGCCACTTTTCTTACTCAAATCAAAATTAAAAATCGCATTGGCCATGACCCCGTTGTTGTACTGGAAAACATTGCGGCCGTCAATCTCGCGGCCATATTCCAGGATTTGGCTGATGTAGCCTGCTTCAATGCTGAAGCCCCTGTTGAAACGGTGCCCGAAAAGCAGCCCCAGCCTGTTTTGGTCGAATACATTTTCATTCACATTCTTCCCGAAATTGACTGAAAGCTCATTAAACAATACCAGATAAGACGTTTTATCGACAATCGATTCGCCTTTTAACGGGCACGCCATCCTGAACATGTACCGGAAACGGTTCCTGTACGGGAACTGGTCCTCATGGCTAAGGTCGGCACTGGTATAGCGGCCCACCCAGCGTTGTTCCAGCGTAAAACGATGTAAAAGTGACAGGATTGACAATTTATCGGTAATGGTGATCATTTCAAAAGCGCGGTGTTCGTGATAATCCTTTCCGTAGCGGTTGATCGGTATTTCGCCATAAGGGAAAGTCTGCGCCCAGGCATAACCCACCCGGAATTGCACCCTTGGATGTACCTGATAAGTTCCTGAAATACGGATCATGTTTTGCTGTTTGTCTGTGATGAAGTTGTCGCGACGCCATTGGTATTCCGCAATAAAGCCCCATTTTTCATCAAGCCTGAAATTGCCTGTAGCGCCATACCACCCAATATTATTATGGGTGCTTAACCTTGTATTCTGTGCGAGGACAATGGGTGAAAACAGGAAAACTAAAATCGGTAAAAAGAAAGAAAATTTCTGACGCATCATTAAGGTTTTCTATATTGCGAAGGTATAAAAAAGTTGCCAGTAAGCATCCACAACCCAGAGTACTGAAACTTTACATATTAAACTTCGCACAAAACATTACTTTTGCACCGGGCATTACGTCCGCATAAAATAAAAATATTACCTGTGAATTATTTATCAGTAGAAAATATCTCTAAGTCGTTTGGCGAGCGCGTATTGTTTGAAAACATCTCCTTCGGCATCAATAAAGACCAGAAAATTGCATTCATCGCAAAGAACGGTACCGGGAAAACGACCATCATGAACATCATCAACGGCATCGACGAACCCGATTCCGGTAAAGTGGTGATGCGCAAGGAAATCAAGATGGCATTCCTGTCGCAGGTCCCTGATTTACAGGATGAACTAACGATTGAAGAAAGTATTTTCGCTTCGGACAACCCGATATTGAAAGTGATCGAGGAATACGAACAAGCGTTGGAAAACCCCGCTGATGAAGAAGCTTACCAACGCGCTTTTGATAAGATGGACCAGTTCAACGCCTGGGATTTTGAAACACAGTTCAAGCAAATCCTGTTCAAACTCAAATTAGAGGATTTTAAGCTTAAGGTCAAAAGCCTTTCCGGTGGCCAGAAAAAACGGCTGTCGCTGGCGATTATCCTGATCAACAGGCCCGATTTGCTGATCCTTGATGAGCCAACGAACCACCTTGACCTGGAAATGATCGAATGGCTGGAAAGTTATTTTGCGAAAGAAAACATCACCTTGTTCATGGTCACGCACGACCGGTTTTTCCTCGAACGTGTGTGCAATGAAATCATTGAGCTGGACAATGGGAAATTATACCAGTACAAAGGCAATTATTCTTATTATTTAGAGAAAAAGGAACAGCGCATCACATCTGAAAATGCGAGTATTGACAAGGCGCAGAACCTCTTCGTAAAGGAACTTGACTGGATGCGCAGGCAGCCAAAGGCACGTACTACGAAATCCAAATCCCGCCAAGACGATTTCTATGTGATCAAGGAAAAAGCCCAAAGCCGCCGGAAAGAGAACCAGGTCGAGCTTGAAATCAATATGGAGCGTATGGGCAGCAAGGTGATAGAGATGCACAAGCTCGTGAAGAAATTTAAGGACAAAGTGATCCTTGACAGCTTCAGTTACGACTTCCAGAGGGGCGAGCGTGTGGGCATCATCGGAAAAAACGGTACGGGAAAATCGACATTCCTGAACCTGCTCACCGGAACGATTGCGCCTGATGCAGGGAAAGTAGTGACCGGAGATACCATCAAAATCGGATATTACACCCAAAGCGGCATCAACCCAAAACCGGGGCAGAAAGTGATTGACATCATCAAGGAATACGGCGAATACATCCCGCTCATGAAAGGCAGGACGATTTCTGCAGGGCAATTGCTGGAGCGCTTCCTTTTTGACAGGAAGAAGCAGCATGATTATGTCGAGAAGCTCAGCGGCGGGGAATTGAAAAGATTGTATTTGTGCACCGTTTTGATTCAGAATCCAAATTTCCTGATTTTGGATGAGCCTACAAATGACCTTGATATTGTCACGCTGAATGTCCTTGAAAACTTCCTGCTCGATTATCCGGGCTGCCTGATCGTGGTATCGCACGACCGTTATTTTATGGATAAGATTGTGGACCACCTATTCATTTTCAGGGGGGAAGGACAGATTGAGGATTTCCCGGGGAATTACTCAGATTTCAGGAGTTATGAGGACAGTATTGAACCGACAAAAAAAGAACTGAATTCCGTAAACACCGAGAAAAATTCCTGGAAACAGCAACAGGTCCAAAGCGGATTGTCATTTGCGGAGCAGAAGGAATTCCAGAAAACAGAACGCGAAATCAAGGATCTCGAATTTGAGAAATCCAATATAGAAAAACAATTTGCAGACGCTAGTATCGCAGATGCCGATATAGAGAAAAAAGCCTCCGAACTGCAGGCCATTATCAAGAAACTGGAAGCAAAGGAAGAACGCTGGTTTGAACTGAGCGCCAAAATGGAAGGTTAGAAAATCGGCAGCCGTTTGCAGTGATGATCATATTTCAGGTAAAATCATATTTAAAATTCCTTTGGAAATCGACGAATGAACACGGGGTACATTCCCCTTTTGTGTTCAGTTTGGTGACCAAATGTTTTTATTGCGGGAAGCATGATGTGGAATATGGCATTTTAAGAGAATTCCGCAAATCACTTGTAAACAATCACCAAATCATTGATGTTACTGATTTTGGGGTGGGATCCAAAGTGTTCCGATCCGACCAACGAACAATTGCAGCGATTGCAAAAAACGCCGGGATTTCGGCAAAGCGGGCCGAACTGCTTTTTCGGATTTCAAAATATTTTCAGCCAAAAAACATATTGGAAATAGGCAGTTCAATTGGGTTGGCTACATCGGCATTAGCTGCTGCAAGTCCGCACGCCAAAATAACCACGCTCGAAGGCTGCCCTGAAACGGCTGCGGTTGCAAAAAAACAATTTGAAAAATTTGGTTTCAGAAACATTGATGTACTCATTGGTGAGTTTGAAGATTCTTTCGCATCATTGCAATCTGTGAGGCCCAACTGGGACTTAGTTTACTTCGACGGTAACCACACCAGCGAAGCTACTTTACAGTACTTTGACATTTTATTGCCAACGGTTACGAATAATTCGGTTTGGATTTTTGATGACATCCATTGGTCAGCAGATATGGAGTCGGCATGGGAAATGATTAAGGAACATCCGAAAGTGACGGTTTCAATTGATACCTTCCAATGGGGAATTGTATTTTTCAGGAAGGAACAGGAGAAAGAGGATTTTATAATCAGGATCTGATTAATCCTTTACAAATTTGAAGTTTTTGGATTTACCATCAGCGGTCAATCTGATAAAATAAACTCCTGAGGAGAATTTGCTGACATCGACGGCGGAATTATTTTTATTTTGTTCCGCTATCTTTTTGCCAAAAGCATCAAAAACCATTACTGTTTCGATAAAATCACCGGCGGCATTGCTAAAATAAACGATATCATGTGACGGGTTTGGGAATAAATAAATGTTTTCCAATTCATTGGCAACTGCATTTCCTAATGTAATGCACGTATAATTTACAGGAAAAAATGACGGCACGTGAGAACCATTGCCCAATTGCCCATAGAAATTATCTCCCCAGGCCGACATGGCATGGTTTTCCCTTAAAGCAATCGTGTGAAATTCTCCCGTATCGGCAAACACCCAATCATTGTCGGTACCTATCCTGGTCATGACTTTTTTCTCAGCATTGGTACCATCACCTAAAAGCCCGTTATAATTATAACCACAGGCCCACAATGATCCGTCCTGTTTGATGGCCAGCGTATTTGATTTTCCTATCCCTATCGATTGCCAATCATAATCGGTACCCACCTGTGTCAATATGTTGGTTTCAGTGTTAGTGCCCAAGCCCAACCTGCCGTCAGCATTGAATCCGGCAGACCAAAGTGTACCATCCTGCTTGAGTGCCACGGTATGGAATTCACCAGATAATGCCTCCAGCCAGTCACTCCCGGCACCTATTTGTATAGGGACAATACTGGATACGTTGTTCCCGTTCCCAAATTCCCCGTGTTCATTATTTCCCCACATCCATAAGGTACCATTCTTTTTGATGGCTACGGTGTGCCCGGGACCGGCAGAGACAAACTCCCAGTTATTATCCGTACCGATCTGGATCGGAATTTCTTTGTTGTACATGGTCCCGTCTCCAAGCTGCCCATAAGTTACATTATGTCCCCAGCCCCAGAGCGTACCATTATCCTTGATCGCCATGTTTGACCAGTATGTTGCAGAAATCATTGCCCAGTCATTATCTGTGCCAATTTGGGTAGGCATACTCTTATTGGTAAAAGTGCCGTCACCGAGTTCACCATAACCGTTATAACCCCAGCTCCACAATGTACCATCATTTTTCAGCGCCAGGGAATGTGAACCGCCTGCGGAAACCACATCCCAATTGTTTTCTGTACCGATTTTGACAGGGTAAACCCTCTCGATGGTGGTACCATCACCTAAAAGCCCATTGGTATTGCCTCCCCAGCCCCATAACGTCCCGTCATCTTTTACGCCCATGGTATGATAAACACCTGGGGAGACCGATTTCCAGCATTGTGCTTTCAGCGGCATTCCGATAATGGATATCAATAATGTTTTAAGTAAAAGTTGCTTCATCAGAAACCAGTCGTTAATAAAAACTTAAAATTACTAAACTTTTACTAATATTTTACAATTTATTAAAATTAAAAAATCCGCAACCATTAAAGGATTGCGGATTTTATGATATTCCTGACTGCTGAGGCAGTCTGCTATTGTGTGTTATTATTTTTTAGCATCAGCATTTTCTTCTGCCTTGGCGCCCATTCTTTCCCATTTGAATTTAGGAGCAAACTTGAATTTCAACTCAGCAATCTTCCTGTTGTCATGCGACGAAAGCCCTTCTTTTTCAACCGTATTTTTGTGTGCATCCAATGCTTCATACATGGCTTTTATTTCGTCAAAATCTTCTCTGGAGTAAGAATCCTTATGCGCATCAAACTCGTTGTAAAAATCATTGTACACTTTCAGGATGTTGTCTTTATTAACCCATGAGAAATTCATATCCTCACCGATTTTTCCAGCCCCGAAATAAGCGTTGCGCAATACCTGTTTCCTGTCCGGCGTAGCGGCTGCAGCGGCTTTTTCAACTTCAGCGTTGACCTGTGTTTTCAATGTTTCATACTTAGCCTTAGCTTTTTCTACCCTAGCTTCGGCAGCAGCCTTGTCCTTAAATTCTGCTAACGCTGCTTCAGCCTCGGCAGTACGCTGGCTGTAACCTGCTTCGATTGCTGCCCAGTTCTCTTTAGCATCAGCGACAGCAACGCTACTTACTGAATCAGCATACTTTTCATAGCTGTCGACTGTTTTTTCTGCTTGTTTTTCGCCTTCGCTTTTGCAAGAGGTCAAGCTTAATGCTATTACAGCGACCCCAGATAATAAATAATTCGTTTTCATAAAATAGATTGTTTTGATTTTAATACTCCAAAATTATTAAGTCTCATCTTATAAATATTTTCATTAACCCCGGAAATATTATAACATTACAAGGCGGCACCTTGATTTGTGTTTGAAGCAAAATGTTTACTTTTATCTCAAATTAAAAATATGGCACAACCATTAATAAGCATCAAAGACATAACAAGGGATTTCACGCTTGGCAATGAAATCGTATATGTACTTAAAGGTATCGACCTCGAAATTAATAAAGGGGAATATGTTGCATTGATGGGGCCATCCGGGTCCGGAAAATCTACATTGATGAATCTTTTGGGCTGTTTGGACACGCCAACATCCGGCACCTATATCCTTAATGGGAAAAATGTGAGCCATATGGGAGATGATGAACTGGCTGAAATCCGGAACAAGGAAATCGGGTTTGTATTCCAGACCTTTAATTTACTGCCAAGGACCACTGCGCTCGACAATGTGGCGTTACCGATGATTTATGCCGGTTATTCAAAAGCCGACCGCCATAAGCGCGCTAAAGAAGTCCTGACACAGGTAAACCTTGCCGACAGGATGGACCACCAGCCCAACCAGCTTTCAGGCGGGCAACGCCAGCGGGTTGCGATTGCAAGGGCACTGGTCAATACGCCCTCGATCATTCTTGCCGATGAGCCCACGGGAAACCTCGACAGTAAAACTTCAGTGGAAATCATGAAGCTTTTCGGTGAAATCCATAAAAACGGAAACACCGTTATCTTAGTCACACACGAAGAAGACATTGCTGCTTATGCGCATCGGGTCATCCGTTTGCGTGACGGGGTGATTGAAAGCGACACGCTAAAATAAATTACGAATCAGGAATTATGAATTTCGGCATTGTCCAGAATTCATAATTCATAATTTATAATTCATAATTATAATGAAAGTATACACCAAAACCGGCGACAAAGGCACCACGGCGCTTTTCGGAGGAACCCGCGTCCCGAAAGACCACATCCGTATTGAAAGTTATGGCACGATCGACGAACTGAATTCTTACATCGGACTGGTCCGCGACCAGGAAATAGGGACAACTTATAAAAACATCCTGATTGAAGTTCAGGACAGATTGTTCACCATTGGCGCCATTCTGGCCACGCCGCCTGAAAAAGAAGTCATGAAAAACGGGGAATTGCGCCTGCAAAATCTAGGCTTGGAAGAAAAAGACATCGAATTGCTTGAAAACGAGATTGATTCCATGGAAAGCACTTTGCCTCAGATGACGCATTTCGTACTACCAGGCGGGCACACCACCGTGTCATATTGTCATATTGCTCGTTGCGTATGCCGCCGTGCTGAAAGGTTGGCAGTCCATTTAAGCCATAACGAACCTGTTCCTGAACTGGCTATCAAATATCTGAACCGACTTTCCGATTATCTTTTCGTTCTGGCACGGAAATTGACAACCGACCTGGGCGCTGAAGAAGTGAAATGGATTCCCAGGAAGTAACCTGAAGGACTTTCATTGCAATTGACACCAAGTGATTTTGGGATTTCTCAAAGACGTTCTTAACTTTTTTAAAATAAATCGAATTTTACTTGACTTTTTCAGTAAAAAAATTATTTTTGCATCAAATTATTAAATCGACTATAGATGTATTGGACATTAGAATTGGCATCTTATTTAAGCGATGCGCCATGGCCGGCTACCAAAGATGAACTTATCGATTACGCGATCCGCGCGGGAGCACCGCTTGAAGTTGTAGAGAACCTGCAATCAATTGAAGACGAAGGCGAGATATATGAATCAATGGAAGAAATATGGCCTGATTATCCTACCGACGAAGATTATCTTTGGAACGAGGACGAATATTAAAAAAATAAAAAATCAATCTAAAAGTCTCTGCAAGAGGCTTTTTTTTTGCTTAAATTTGCACACATTTTCACAACCAGAAATTATTAAATTATGAGTTTCATAAACAGCATACTCAAGGCATTCGTAGGAAACAAATCAGAAAAAGACGTAAAGTCCCTACAGCCCTACCTGACTAAAATCAAAGCACTGGAGCCAGGCCTGGTGGCACTTTCGCATGACGAACTGCGTGCTAAAACTGCTGAATTCAAGCAGCGCATTAAAGAGGCCCGATCAGATAAAGATGCTAAAATTGCCGAACTTAAAACCAAAGTGGAGGGAATTGAGGATATCGATGCCAAAGAGGACCTCTATACTGATATCGATGCGCTTGAAAAAGAAGCTTATGAAATTTCTGAGAAAACATTATTGGAAATCCTTCCGGAAGCTTTTGCAGTGGTTAAGGAAACCGCGAAAAGATTCAAGGAAAACACCAATATTACGGTAAAAGCAACCCCGAAAGACCGTGAACTTTCTGCTGAAAAAGCATACATCACCCTTGAAGGCGATAATGCCATCTGGGCCAATTCCTGGAATGCGGCCGGAAAGGCCATCACCTGGGACATGATTCACTACGATGTCCAATTGATCGGCGGTATGGTACTGCATCAGGGGAAAATCTCTGAAATGCAGACTGGGGAAGGAAAGACGCTCGTAGCAACACTTCCATTATATTTAAACGCACTCACCGGAAATGGCGTACACCTGGTAACCGTCAACGATTACCTTGCCAAGCGTGACAGCAGCTGGAAGGCACCATTGTTTGAGTTCCACGGACTTACAGTGGATTGTATCGACAACCACCAGCCAAACTCGGAAGGCAGGAAAAAAGCCTACGATGCCGATATTACTTATGGTACCAACAACGAATTCGGTTTTGATTACCTAAGGGATAATATGGCGCATTCACCGGCAGATTTAGTACAGCGTAAACATAATTTCGCGATTGTCGATGAGGTGGATTCCGTATTGATTGATGACGCAAGGACACCATTGATTATCTCTGGGCCGGTACCACAGGGCGATCGTCATGAGTTTAATGAATTGCGCCCCAAAGTGGAGAACCTGGTAAATCTTCAAAGGCAGCTTGCCAATGGTTTTTTAGCAGAAGCCAAAAAATTGATAAAGGAAGGCAATACCAAAGACGGCGGATTTTCTTTGTTAAGGGCTTACAGGAGTTTGCCTAAAAATAAAGCACTGATAAAATTCTTAAGTGAAGAAGGCATCAAGCAACTGCTGCAAAAGACCGAAAACCAATATATGGCGGACAACAACCGCGACATGCATAAGGTTGACGAAGCATTGTATTTTGTAATCGAGGAAAAAAACAACCAGGTTGAGCTTACGGACAATGGGATCAAATTCCTTTCCGGAGATACAGACAACAACTTTTTCGTACTTCCGGATATCGGGACCGAAATCGCGCGCATCGAAAAAATGCACCTTGAAAAAGACAAAGAGGCCGAAGAAAAGGAAAAACTGTTCCAGGATTTCAGCATCAAAAGTGAGCGTATCCATACATTGACACAGCTTTTGAAAGCTTATACGCTTTTCGAAAAAGATGTGGAGTACGTTATCATGGAAAATAAAATCCTTATCGTAGACGAGCAAACCGGCCGTATTATGGACGGACGCCGTTATTCAGACGGGTTGCACCAGGCGATTGAGGCAAAGGAAAATGTGACGATTGAAGCCGCTACGCAGACTTTTGCAACAGTGACACTTCAAAATTATTTCAGGATGTATAGCAAACTGGCCGGTATGACCGGTACGGCTGTGACTGAAGCAGGCGAGCTTTGGGAGATATACAAACTTGACGTAGTGGAAATCCCAACCAACAGGCCAATGGCAAGGATTGACCGCGACGACTTGATTTACAAAACCACACGCGAGAAATTCAATGCTGTCATTGAAGATGTCACCCAGCTTTCAGCAGCGGGAAGGCCGGTACTGATCGGTACGACTTCTGTCGAAATATCGGAATTGCTGAGCCGTATGCTGAAAATGCGCGGCGTGAACCACAACGTATTGAACGCGAAAATGCACAAGCAGGAAGCGCAAATCGTGGAAGAAGCCGGAAAACCAGGCGTGGTAACCATCGCTACGAATATGGCCGGCCGTGGTACCGATATCAAGCTGACTCCCGAAGTGAAAGCGGCAGGAGGTTTGGCCATCATCGGTACAGAGCGCCACGATTCACGCCGTGTGGACCGCCAGTTGCGTGGTCGTGCCGGTCGTCAGGGAGACGTGGGTAGCTCGCAGTTTTATGTGTCTTTGGAAGACAATCTGATGCGTTTGTTCGGATCGGAAAGGGTAGCGAAAATCATGGACCGTATGGGATTGAAGGAAGGGGAAGTGATCCAGCATTCAATGATGACCAAATCCATCGAGCGTGCACAGAAAAAAGTCGAAGAAAACAACTTCGGTGTGCGTAAAAGGCTTTTGGAATATGATGACGTCATGAACGCACAACGTGAAGTCGTTTACAAAAGAAGGCGCCATGCATTGCACGGTGAAAGGCTGAAACTGGACATCGCAAACATGATGTTCGACACCTGTGAACTGATTGTTGCCAATAATAAGGCTGCTTCCGATTTCAAGAATTTTGAATTCGAGCTGATCCGTTATTTCTCCATCACATCTCCTGTATCTGAAAGCGAATTCAACCAACAGAATGAAACGGAACTGACGGCAAAAGTCTACAAAGCTGCTTTTCAATATTATACTGAAAAGACGGAACGCAGCGCACGTGAAGCCATGCCGATCATTGCCAATGTTTTCGAAAATGAAGGCAATAAATTTGAGCGTATCGTAGTGCCTTTCACTGATGGTATTAAAACATTGAATGTGGTGACCGACCTTAAGAAAGCATACGAAACACAAGGAAAACAACTGGTCAGCGATTTCGAGAAAAATATTACACTTGCGATTGTAGACGAAGCCTGGAAAAAACACCTCCGTAAAATGGACGAGTTGAAACAATCAGTGCAATTGGCTGTCCATGAACAAAAAGATCCATTGTTGATTTACAAATTTGAAGCCTTCAACCTGTTCAACAATATGCTCAATGGTGTCAATAAGGAAGTGGTATCATTCCTGTTCAAAGGCGATCTGCCGATGCAGCAGGCTCCTAAAATCGAGGAAGCCCGTGAAGTAAAGCAGAAGGAAAACTACCAGACTTCGAAAGATGAAATCCCTAATAGCGACCAATCTTCCGCCATGAACCGCGAAGCCGGGCAAACGCAGCAACGCCAGGTTACCGAAACAATCGTACGCGATGCCCCGAAAATCAACAGGAATGACAACGTTACCGTCAAACACGTGATGAGCGGCAAGACCGAAACCATGAAGTACAAGAAAGCCGAATCGCTGCTGACTTCAGGCGAGTGGGTCATCGTAAACGAATAAATAACATCCCCGGTATTCCACCGGGGATTTTTTTGTATTTTTCGCAAAATAATTGAAAATGAAATCAAAATTTTTCGTTCTGCTGCTATTGTATAGCGCAATGGCAATGGCACAATCCAAACTTTCAATCGAGGCAAAATACCCTGTTCCAGTTGGCAACAATTTTATTGGTGAAAATTACAAAGGAATTGCAGGCCTTGGCATTAAATACAGCATCAAGAACCTTCCATTGGTTGATTTAGGTATATCAGTGGATGCGTCGTTATTGAATCTCAAAAAAGAAGGCGCCTATTTTCCCGAGTTTGACGAATATCTTTCATTTAAAACGAGGCTTTTCATCATCCAGCCCAGGATCTTCGCCGCGTTCAAATTAAAAAACATAACCAGGCTCCATCCTGAAGCGGCTCTGGGATATTCTTTTTTTATGGCAAACGCTACGTTTGATTCGGCTTCCGGAATACCGGATCAATCGAGCAGCCAAAGTGGGGTTAACCTGAACATCGGACTCGCCTTTGATGTAACAAATAGGTTTTACCTGCGTGCTGGGTATGATTTCGTAAAAATAACGCAATTGGACAATGATGCCCCGGACACGAGTTACAATACAAATATCGGCACGGTGGAGTTCGGTCTGGGGATCAGGCTGTAACACCACAAAATAAAATCTCCCAATTGAATTCCAAACTCATAATTATTCATACATTTAACAGAAACTAAAATTTTAAAACTCCATGAAAAAAATCCTTGCACTTTTATTATTCCTTACCGTTTCAATTGGTTTTTCCCAGACATTGGACGGCCTGAAAACCCAAACCCAGAAAATGTACAAATCTTCTTTAGACATGAATTTTGATACTATAATGGATCTGACCTACCCTAAAGTGTTCGACATTGTAGACCGAGAAACGCTCTCAGGCATGATGAAAGCCATGTTCGACAATGAAAACATGACCATTACGCTTAACGACATTAAGCCAACGTTCACCTACAGCGACATTAAAGAAATCGACGGAAAGAAGCTTAGCGTAATCAGATACAGGAATGGCATGAAAATGGCCTTAAAAGGCGAAGTGACTGACGAAATGGTAAACGCCATGCAACAAGGCCTGAAAAGCACGCCGCAATTTGATACAGTGAATTATGATAAGGCCACCAAAACCTTCATCATCGAAGGCCCTTCCGTTATGATTGGTGTTGCGGATGCCACAACAAAAAACGAATGGACATTTGTAAATTATGACAATGAGCAGCTTTTCAATATGATTTTTGATGAAAAAATTAAGACCGCTTTAGGATTATAATAAAAGTGATTTTTTAAATTTACCAAGCTAACCTTTAAAACCACAGCCATGGCAAAAAGTCACGACGCTAAAAAAACAGAAAAGAAAGAACCCCTGAAAACCGCAAAAGAGAAAAAAGCAGAAAAAAGGGATAAGAAAAACAACCCAAAAAGGGATTAAACGAAAAAGCCATCAGTTTCCTGATGGCTTTTTTAATAACTAAAACAAATATTAGAATTTGTAAGCAGCGCCTACACCTACTGAAGAAACTGAACCTCCTTCAACAGAGATCCCTTTGTAACCTGCATAAAACTGCATCGTTTCTGTCTGGAAACCTACTTTTGGCTGGTAATACATCCCACCGTTACCATCTCCGTCTCCGCTGTAAACCGCATAGCCCAGATCAGCACCGATGAACCAGTTGGTGTCCAAAGAATACTGTGCTGCTGCAGCTACAGGAATAAAAGCGCCATTTTGCTTCACTGTCACGCCTCCCAAATCATATTCTTTACCAGAATAGAAAGAGTAACCTGTTGTTGCCCCTAAAAGGAACGAATCTGCAACAGGGAACATGTAAGCAATATCCGCACCGTAATTGGCAGAATAAAGATCACCGGCATCACCCATTGGGATGCCTACGTGAATTCCGACTTTGAAACCACCATCTGAATCCTGGGCACTTACAAGACCAAAAGCCAAAACAGCAGCTACACTTAAGAGTAATTTTTTCATGATGTAAAAATTGATTAGTTAATAATTTTTTGTAAAAGTACTCCCGGGATGCTTCGCCGGCAATACGTAAAATGTCGTATTTTTTAGATCTTCGGATTTTCAGATTTTCGGATTTTCAGATTTTTGGATGCCCTGATAATCTGATAATCCGTTGAATTTCCTCTATTTATCCGGGAAAATCTTACCTGGATTCAATATATTATTAGGATCAAAGACTTTTTTGATACTGCGCATAATATCCAGATGGGCCGTGGTAAAAGCAATATCCATATAGTTTTTCTGCACATAACCGATACCATGTTCACCGGAAAGCGTCCCTTTAAGCGACACTGTGAGGTCAAAGATTTCGCGGATGCCTTTCGGGACTTCCCTTTGCCAGTTTTCATCAGACATACTACTTTTTATGATATTGACATGCAGGTTGCCGTCACCGGCGTGGCCATAACACACCGATTTAAATCCATATTTCGCGCCTATTTCCTTAATGCCGTGCAACAACTTTGGAAGCTCGTAACGCGGCACGACCGTATCCTCTTCTTTGTAAACCGAATTGGATTTGACCGCTTCGGCAATGCTGCGACGCATTTTCCATAAAGCATTTTTCTGGTCGTCGGTGTCGGCAAACAACACCTCATCGATCTGGAATTGCTCAGCAACGGCCATGATTTTCTCCGCTTCCGCAAAAAGCACTTCGGGATAATTGCCGTCCACTTCAATGAGCAGGTGAGCCTGTATGTTTTCTTTTACCTTTATGCTGATGCCTTCCACATAGCGCAATGCCCAGTCAATCGCATCACGTTCCATAAACTCCAAAGCGCTCGGGACAATCCCCGCCCTGAATATCGCCGAAACCGCTTCACAGGCTTCTGCCGCTTTGTAAAATGGCACCAGCATCAGGATATTATGCTTGTTTAGCGGTAGCAGTTTCAGCACGATTTTAGTGATAATCCCTAATGTGCCTTCGCTGCCTGTCATTAACTGCGTCAGGTTATAACCCGTCGAATTCTTCAATGTGTTTGCTCCCGTCCAGATGATTTTCCCATTAGGCAGCACCACTTCCAGATTCAATACATAGTCTTTGGTCACGCCATATTTTACGGCACGGGCACCCCCTGAATTTTCAGCCACGTTTCCACCAATAAAACAACTTCCCTGGCTGCTGGGATCTACCGGGTAGAAAAGTCCTTTTTCAGCAACCGTCTCGCGTAATGCCTGTGTGATGACACCGGGCTCTACC
The DNA here is from genome assembly GCF_003097535.1 of Flavobacterium pallidum. NCBI lineage: Bacteria > Pseudomonadati > Bacteroidota > Flavobacteriia > Flavobacteriales > Flavobacteriaceae > Flavobacterium > Flavobacterium pallidum. Next base: position 2,037,510 of record NZ_CP029187.1, on the reverse strand, counting down.
GTAACCTGCAGGTTCCGTTCATCAATTTCGATAATCTTATTGAACCGTTCCATCGACAGCCCGATACCGCCGTGAATGCTCAATGCCCCACCGCTCAGCCCGGTCCTCCCTCCTATCGGGATCACCGGGATCTCGTGTTCATTGGCCAAGGCTAAGATGGCTGAAATTTCCGCAGCAGTTGCCGGTTTTACGACTACTTCCGGCGGGAAATTATAATCTTCGGTTTCATCATGCCCGTAATGCTTTCGCGTTTCGGCATCTGAAAAAACATAGGACACTCCGGCAATTTGCTGTAAACTGGTGATTATTTCGGGGTTTATTTTATGATTCATGAATATGGATATGATAATTTTCGAATGCTTTTCAAAAATAATATTTAAATGACGTCAGATAATATCTCGGGCAATTTTATTTGGGCGTTGCCTGCGGCCGGGCTGTCCATTGCAATCTTTTGGTACAGGCTGCGCTGCGCTGCGCCTGTACCAAAAGGATTTTCATTTTCATCCCTAACGCAATGTAAGCACCCAGTACCAAAAACACAATGTCAAAAATGACAACGGGATCCCAATCCCAATCATCATGCTGCTCAGTTTCGGTTTCAGTCCGTAACTTGAGGCAAGGATCGCACCGGTAATCATCGGGGCCATCGCAGCTTCCATAATGGAAACATCTATAGCCAATCCTTTTGCCGAAAAAAAACAGCGGTATAAAATAAAAAATAACGCTGGGGTCAGAAATAATTTAAAGAAAAGCCCCAGCGATAAAAAGCGCCAGTGCCTGCTTTTGAAATCGATCGCCAGTTGCAACCCAACGGACACCAACGCAATTGGCGTCACGGTGGCACCCAGTTTCTGTAAAACCAGTTGCAATACATCAGGAAAATCGAATTTCGATACATTCATTAAAGAAGCCAATGCGAAAGCCACAAACGGCGGGAAAATCAATATTTTCATCGCAATTGTCCTGAAATCCGGTTTGTTGCCCGAGAAAAACATGGCCGTAATGATTCCCAAAGTGGCCATCACGACAAACGATCCCGGCTGGTCCACAATAATTGCCGTCTGTAAACCCTGTTCGCCGTACAACGCCTGTATCACAGGAAAACCAACAAAAGAAGTATTTCCCAGGCCGGAAACGATAATAAGGCAGCCCGTCAGTTTTCGTGGCCATTTCAGCCAAATCCCAAGCATGCTGAAGAATAAGAAGGAAAATCCAAAACCAATCCACGCAACACCTAATGGATATAAAAGCTGTGTCCCCAATACGATTTTCGGGATATAATATAATGCCAGCGCGGGCAGTGAAACATATATGATAAACTGGTTCAGTACTTTATACGCCTGCGCAGGCATTTGCTTTACGCGCTGCAGCATGAGGCCGAGGAACAGGCAGATAAAAATAAGCAGGATGTTTTCCATGGCGTAAAAATAGGGTTTTAGAGGCAAGGTTCTGAAATTGGATTTTGAGATTTTTGAAACTACAGGGTTTTCATTACTTTTACTAATCAAACCCATGATTTTGGCAGACGAAAGCAAAAGACCGATAACGCTACAGGAAAAAGACGGCATCCCGCCTCCGGAAATCGTCAGCGAAAAATCGGCGCTGCAAATCAGGCAATCCCGGAAAATACAACCCAGTGCGGAAGCATTGATTTCAGGAATACTCCAAAGTGATAAAACTGCCCTGAGCCGTGCCATTACCTTAATTGAAAGCGCCAATCCTGACCATATGGATAAGGCCAATGCCGTGATCAACGGCTGCCTTCCTTATGCAAACCGTTCCATCCGCATCGGGATCACCGGTGTGCCCGGGGTTGGGAAAAGTACTTTTATTGAAGCTTTCGGGACTTACCTGACCGGCCTGGGTAAAAAAGTCGCTGTTTTAGCTGTTGACCCCAGCAGCACTTTATCCCATGGCAGTATCCTTGGCGACAAGACCCGTATGGAGGAGTTGGTAAAAAACGACCATGCTTACATCAGGCCATCGGCATCCGGGGAAGCTTTAGGCGGTGTTGCACGAAAAACCCGTGAAGCAGTCATTTTATGTGAAGCTGCCGGTTTTGAAATCGTAATCATAGAAACCGTTGGTGTCGGGCAAAGTGAAACGGCGGTACACAGCATGACCGATTTCTTCTTATTATTGAAAATATCCGGTGCCGGCGATGAATTGCAGGGCATCAAACGCGGCATTATGGAAATGGCCGATGCCATCGTGATCAATAAAGCCGATGGCGACAACATCAAAAGGGCACAACTGGCAAAGACAGAATTCGGCAGGGCATTGCATTTATTCCCGGCAAAAGATTCAGGATGGCAGCCCACGGTGTCTACTTGCAGTGCGGCAGAAAGACAGGGGATCGCTGAAGTCTGGAATACTATTTTGAAGTATCTCGATCTCACAAAGCAGAACGGGTTCTTTGATAAAAAACGCGCAGATCAAAACCATTACTGGATGATGGAAACCATTGAGCGGCAATTGAAAGCGCAATTCTATAACCGCCCGGGCATGACGGCCTTGCTGGAAAGCATGAAAAAAGCCGTTGCAAATGGGGAGATATCGCCATTTGCAGCGGCTGGAAGGTTGTTGGGGGAGGAGAGATAAAATGTTTATAAGGATTTAAAATCAATTAAATAATATCCGAATACAAACCCAACTCCACCATCTTTCAAAGGGATTTTATACCAATAATCTTCCATATTATCAATTTTTACTTTTTCAGTTGACTTTGACAGGTATTTAAGAGATGTTTTACCCTTTATTTCACTAAAAAAGTCTCCAACTTCAGGGCTTTCAGGGTCTGCACTTTTTCTTATTGGCAATTGATTTTTATCACTGAACGATTTAGAATTGAATCTTATTTTTCCTCCTGTTTTCGTAAATTGAAGTTCCTGCTTTGGAAGTTTATTTGCTTTCTCAACCTGAATTATCGTTTCAGGTTTAATTTCAGGTTTGTTTTCATTTACTTCAGCCTGTGATGCATTTCCTTTTTCTGAACTCTCAGTATTATTGCCGGTCTTCCCTGTGCTGACTTCATTTATTACTGTAGAAGGTTCTTGATTTCTCACGACCTTTCCTCCTGCACTTGAATTATTATGCTTATTGGCGGGCTTTTTCGTAGGATTTGGCTTTTTAGTATCAGGTATTTTTTCTACTGTAGAATCAATAGATTTCGAAGGGTTGCCAGAGTCTGGACGCGCGCTGTCTCCTTTATTTGGACTTGGCAGCGTATTTATTTTTTGATTTGCACTTTCATTTGTAGTGTGCGTTTGTGGTTTGCCAGCATAGATGATTTTAATAGCCTTAAGCAGGCCTAATGCCGTTAAAAAACCTATGGCTGTAATCAGGAAAGTTGAGATTAGTACTTTTTTCATAATGGCTCGCTTAAAGAGATTGAGATCTTTTTTATTAAATCTGTTGCAAAATTTGAGATGATTGAAACCACGATCGAAGAGATTGTCATAAGACTGAATAATTGATTGGTCGAAATCTTAACATCTCCATAAAGAAAGAGTCCAATGGTTATTACAATACCGGAGCAAAAACCAATGAGAATATTTTTGTTAAACTGGTATTTCTTGCTAATACGCGCTATATTCCATGCTTTACTAAAAGCTGCTACATAATCTGAACTGATATCATCATATGCATCCTGCAAAGATTTGGTCCTGCTTTCAATATTCAATTGTTTTAAAATATCGGAATCATCGACTAATATTTTATCATACATCGAGAATGGAGAAAAAGTTTTAAATATCAAGGGAAGTATGTCAACCAACATAAATGCGAGCATTAGAAAGAATTGTGTCAGCCATACAATTGAATTCTCTTTAACCAGCTTCTCTAAAGTTTTTTCCCTTTTAAGATAATCGGAGGGCGCATCATTAATTCTTTTTATGCTACGCTCCTTATTAGGAAGTAGTGTCGTTTGCATGTACAATGCTATCCGTTCCTTCTCCGCCTTAATTTCTTCATCTGCTAATTCGATCCTTTTTTGTATTTCTTTAGTAAATGGATATTGCGAAGCACTACCATTAGAGTTGTGGTTGGGATGTCCTGAAGTAGAAACTCCACAATCAAATACCTTTTTTAACCCGGTCTCTTCTGCAGATTTTGCACTTTGCAGACACGACTTCTTATCTTCAAGTTCTTTTAGCTTCTGTGAATAATCGGCCAAAGCCATGTTATGGGACGATTCTTCTCGATTTATCGCTTCAACTTTATCCTTTTCTATCCTGTTGGTGATACTGCCATTGAAAATGAGGACTACTATGGGGTGTGAAACTACTATTCCTAAGACAAATGCAAAAACAAGTCTTAAGTAAAACGTAATGCTGGTAAGTTCGCTTATATTACCTTGCTTTTTCCTGTGGGTTGATACTATATATCTGTCGAAAGCAAATATTATCATTCCCCATACCGCTCCTCCTAATAAAGGTAGGTACTTGTTTGCATTAACCAATTCAATAGTGGTCAATGCATAAGACATCGAAACAAATCCTAATATTGCAGGGATTACGACAAGTGTTCCTAGTCCAACATGCTTCGTACGAACAGAGCCTTCACACTTAGACAATACATTTGTATCACTACCTGCACACCAAATAAAAAAATTGCTAAACATAGTATATCACATCAGATTAATATTCATATGATTACCGTTTATTACTCTTCAAGACTTCAAACCATAGTCCTTGATCGAATATGATGGTAAGCCCATGCACCTGCTTGATCCGCATCGTACCATTAAACAAGGCGGTCCGGGCATTGTCGAAGAAAAATTTACGGTTGATCATGATGGATTTTTTGGTTTTATCATTTTGTTTTATTTTTTGAGCCACACCTCAACCTGTGATCGGTTAATGGGCTTTTCAGGATTTATTTTCTTAACATTTGCTTCTAATCCCTGTTGCTTCATCACTTTGGAAATAATATCCGCTATCGGCTTGTCTTTTTCATTAAAATATCTGACTTCAGTATTTTCAGGAGAAATCTTTTGGCTTACCGTTTCAATACCAGGCAGACTGAAGCCTTTTGATTCTAGTGTGTTACGGAGCTTAATGGTTGACTTTTTATCAAAATCCGGAGTTGCCTGCAAGTACACCCGGGTGGATGCTTTAATGGCAGCCTTGGCACTTTTCTCAACTTCTTTATCCTGATCCTTAGCTGCATTCAAAGCTGCGTTCTGTAATATATTGTTGGCTACACTGGCAACTGAAGGGTCTGTATCTGCAAGAGAAACTTCGGCTATTACCAGAAATAAGTCTGGTGGAAAATCACCTGTCTTTGACAATGTTTCCGAAAATTTTAACGCCAGCTTTCTTTCTAGAGTGTCCTTACTACTGAGTGACTTCAGCAGGTTGGCTACACGATCATAATTCTGTTGAATCTTTGTTTCAGCAGCATTAGCTTCCTGATAACGATTACCCCAATAGAATAAAACTACCGGAATAAGGATTGTACATATTTTTGCGATAATTTCGAGCCCTTGCCCGAACTTCGATCTGGTTTCCATACGCTTGTTTTTTTTGGGGCAATACTTTAAATACCTAACCATTTATACAATGCAAAACCTCCTGCAAAAATGGCCACGCCAAATAGATATTCTGTAGCGATGAGTGCTATTTCAGATCTCTTTAAGCATTTTTTACGCCCACTTTTTTCAATGGTATCTTTCGTCCGCAGATACGCCATATGATAACTTAGGCAGTCTGTCGCGTAAAAACGATGTGCCAGCGAGGCACCACAACACAGTATAAAACCGCTGATAGCGATAAAAAAATATTTAAAATCATACATTGGACCACTATTACAGTTTTTATAATTATAAAGGAGTGTTACGATACCCGTGATGGCTAAAAGCGATAGTCGTAAAAGCTCTGCTGACAGTTTAATGTAGCGGTCTGAGATCTCAAAATCAGGTGCATAATCCTGTTCGTTAATCGGTTGGTCCATAATTTAATTTATTTGAAATATTTTATTTAAGAACGATAACCTTCCTGTACACTGCAATTTCATTCTCCAACTTTTCGATGAGCAAATCTTTTTGTTCTATTTGCTGAAGTAGTTTTTTCTCATTTTCAGTAATGAATCTGACAGGCAGTTGTTCACCCAATTCAGCCATGAAATTATGCTTCAGTGCCAGGCTGATTTTCCAGATGATGCCCATTTGCAATGATTCCCTATCGAAGTAAGCCCTGAAGGAAGAAGATGTCACGCCAAGTTTTTTACCCATTGCGGCAGCGCTAATCCTGCGCTCCTGCATATACTCTTTTAATATCATGCCTATAGGAGGATAGGCATCGGCTTCCTGTGCCTTATATTTTTTCGTTCGGTTGATCATCGTGTACTGATTAGATTGATTAAAGCTGTCATGCTGATGTTTAACTCATCAAAGAAGGGTAGTTAATATGATCACTCGCAGTTTAAAACTTTACTGCTAATGATTAAAACTTCGGTACTATAGTTTTAATCTACTGCTTGTGGGGTATGAAACTTCGATGTAAATGAATAACTCATCCCTGTCGCAGTTTTAATATGCAAGAGAGATGAGTTAATGCACTATCAGGTTGATTTTTGAGTATTGTTCGTAAAACGTTGCCTGAGTTGTTCCACAATGGCATCTGCACCGGCAATCCCGGCTTCGGCAGTGGTCGTAAATAGCTTATAGGCTGTCAGCGCACCGATATAAGACTCACTTCCGGCAAGCATTTGGGTATCTTCCATTTTTTCGAGCATCTGCCTAAGCAGTCCGGTGAGCTCATCAATCTGGTTGAACAATGCCAAATCAGATTGCATTGAGGTAACATTAAGGTACCCCGGAAGCATGGCACTGTTATTTACTGCAGCATTAATTGCATCTTCAGTAAAAGTCTTATTGCTGACATCTATTTTTGGTATTGATGCACGTTCGTCCATCGTTAAGCCTACCAAAAAAGGCATGTTGGTCTGGATCGTGGCAAGTGCATTTTTTACAGCCGTGACCTGGGCTGCAGTCATAGTGGTATTGATTCGGTTGTTGGTTAGGTTGGCCATGGATTTATGATGTTATGAATTAAAGTGTTTTATTCTTTCCAGCCTCATTGCAAAAGGAACGTCTGAGCTTTCAAAAATATAGCTTAGTGTATTGCCCAATGTGAACTTATTTGATGCGGCCAATTTTTCTGGTGGAAGCGCGCCTTCAAATGCTGCCTGCATATCAGAATTTATAGACATTTCTATTTTACCATAGTATAATTCAGTGATAATATAAGCCCTCCTCAATCCTGATTTGTATTGATCCCATTGCCCATCCTTAATCTCATCGAGCATTTTATCAATGTTTAGCCGGTCGGTATTGGGAAAACACTTACCTACTGAACCGGAAAAATTAAAACTCTTCACGTTCTTAAGGTTGAAACTAGCATTAAGGTCCAATTGTTGAGAAAGTTTAAGTTCCAATGCATCTTCAAGTGTAAATTCAATATTGATGTTGGCAAATTCTGCGGGTTCCGCCGGAATTGCCCTCATCCTGTTCAAAATTTCATCAGCCTGTGCGATCGTGATGATGCCTCCCTGTACGAAGGTATTATAGATGTAATCCGGCATATTTGCATGTGTAAATGACGGCGTATCAAACCAGCCACCATCCCAGACACATTTGCCAAGAGTCAGGCTTTTCATGGCCACAGGGATCAGCTCTAACTCATACTTTTTGTAAAACGCTCTTAAATTCATAATTACGATGTTTTTTTGCCTACTCTGTTATCCCGTTTTCGGCTTACCGGCTTTTATCATTGTAAATATTCTTGCAGTTTATTTTTAATCATGCTACAGGGGACCAGCATCGGTTTATCCGTAATGACGATATCGATGTTTTGCCCGGAAAGGGTATACCGTCCCTTGATTCTTATAGGATTGTTCAATTTAAAATCCCCTGAAGCTGTATCTCCGGAGAAGGTTCCTCCCCGGTCTTCAATGGCTTTTTTTGCGGTGGCGACCAACTCGGCTGCTGATTGCGTAAAAGAAATAGTAAACTGGCACATGGTATTTATTTTATGGTTGCATATTGGGGTTAAACCTGTAGACCTTCCTTCCGAACCTTGCCCATTCCCTAAGGGAGCTAAGTTTGTTGGGTGTACCATAGTCATCATAATAACCATGGCTTACATAAACAGTATGGCGGGGACTGTGTGCCACTATACCGCCAAAATCATCGACATCACGGTAACGGATGAACTCGCGGTAGCCTTCCAATCCAAGATAGCGTGGGGCGTCAGTGGCGCTTTCGCCATTATTTACGTCGGTGACGGCATCTTGGAAATTGTCGTATTCTTCAGCAATCTGTTTGCTTTTACAGATGACTGCAAAACACAATTTTGCATAATCCAGGATTGTTTTTTTCTCTTCAGTAGATTCCAATAATTCGAAACCGGCATTTTCGATAGCGTACTGCAAGTCACTTTTAGTCAGTAAAATTTGCTTATCGCTTCTTAAATTCACCTGCATTCCTTCCGTTGTAGGTATACTTTCAAAAACATTATTGATTCCGAATGCCTCTATGGAGGCTTTAATGATACCTATCGAAGTACAATTTCCAAATCCATGCTGCCTGAAGGCACTTATAATTATCTTGAAATCCATAGGTGAATTATTTATAGTTATTTAATTTTTGTAGTGGAAAGTATGTATCAGCCAGTATTTCCACGATGTTCCCTGTAAAATAAGGTACGGACATATTCCTTTTGCCCAGGGGCATGGGGTATTCGGCGTGTGTAAAACCCAACTTATGGGTCCATTCATGGACGATGTGGTTGGCCATTTCGCTGGTGGTCATTTCATCAAACCGGGCCTTGTAAGTGTAAATTTCCGGGCTGTTGGGAATACCGTATCCTTTGACACTGCCGTTTGAGCCATCAATGAGGTTTAGGTGAAGTTCCATCGTGTAAGAGCCTGTGTTTCCGGTTGCTTCGGTGGCACGCATGAGCATGGCGTAAACCGTCTCATTCGAGTAAGGCTTATCGATCCACCTTGAGAACGACCGCCGGAAATGGAACCTCGCGTCAAAGATGGCATCCATGAAGGCAGGGCTGTTCATCACGTTGCTGATGATGGCAAGGCTTGCATGGAGCTTCAGGAGCCTTGGTGCGTCGTAGCCGTTGCTTTCTATGAGTCTGACTGTAATCATGATTGTCTTGGTTGGTTTGTGTAATGATCGCTGCCGGAGGCGGGAAGTATTTCCGCCTGGATGGTTCCGGGGTTCAGGTCGCGTGATCAGGTATGCCGGGAAGTGTCGTTGTTCTCATGCTTTTGGGATTTATTTCATTGTACAGCAACCTATTAATAAAAAAATGGGGCTATCTTTACGAAGGTGGTATCAATGATATTTAGACAAAGTTGACAAGGTTAGCAATGACATGCAATAGGTATTTGACTGTAAAACATTAGTTGAAACACCCAAAAATAAATGTTGATTTAACGGAGTAGAATTGGTTATTTGACTGGAAATATTTTTCACATAAGGCTTTTCCTTTGAGGGGAACACAAAATTGTAAACCCCTAAAAACAACGCTTTATTATGAGAACACCAGACACACTCCCCTATGATCTTGTGAAAGAAATGATTGAACAATACAGGTCGGTACAACTGTATTCGATTGAAAATGCTGTGGTAAATGCAGTGTCGAACGATGCGCATTCTGCATGGTTCAGCCTGGAAAACCTGAAGAATTTTATTGCAGACATCGAACGCCACGCAGAGGCTGCAGCAGCCGAATCACTAGGCATACGCATTTATTATGCCGCTTACCCGGCCAAGGAATTGTGGGATGATGCCGGTTATGAGGATTTAGAAGGCCTTCTCAATGATGCTGATACCAAAAAATATGAAAAAAAACATACGCTGATTATGATCCCGACAATTGCAAATGAGGGCCGCCATCAGGATTTTAATCCGCTCGATGCCATTGCCCCGCTGGCCGCAAGCCCCTCCACACGGATCATGGCCATGAACCACGGGCAACTCATACCGCCTAAATCCTCTGTCGGGGAATGGTTTTAAAGATAGTGACACCCGAGATCCAGGATGTATTGCGCGAGGTATTGCTTTGGATGCAATTCCTGTGCGCCATGACAGCCTGCCTCTTTTTTAGAAAACTTAAAGACAGCTATTGGAAATGGTTTGCGGTCTATGTCGTGCTGATCTTCTTATGCGAGATGTTCAGCAAGGTGGGGCTGAAGCATTGCCCCGATTACCGCAAATATTATTATGACTTCCTGATCATCCCGCTCGAATTCCTTTTCCTGTATTGGCTGTATTGCTGGCATGCGTTGGACAATAAAAGATTGTTCTGGATCAGTTCGGCAATCTACCTTGGTTCATTTGCTCCGCACCTGCTGCTATTCAAAGAACCCCCGTTAGTTTATTCGTTCAGTTATGTAACGGGGAATCTTTTATTATTGATCATGGCCTGCCTTGAATTTTTTAAGCAAATACAGACGGAGAAAATCCTGCATTTCAAAAAAAACATGATGTTTTATGTCAATTCGGGTGTAATTTTATTTTATATTGGCACTTTGCCATTCTTTACATTTTACGGTTTGCTGCTTAAGGATCTGCACATTTGGAATTATTACTATGTGTTTTTCCTGGCTGCCAATAACATCATGTATTTATTTTTTACGGCTGCATTCGTATGGGGAAAACCGAATACATAGTATCACTTATTGTCTTTAATGCTTTCTTTATCTTATTTGTGATTGCCATCATCACTTATATATGGCAATATAAATTAAAGAAGAAGCAGCATGAAGCGATGTTGCGCGACCAATCAAAAATCCACCACAAGGAACTTTTGGCAACACAAGTTGAAATCCAGTACCAGACCATGCAGGAAATCGGGCGGGAGATCCATGATGGCATCGGCCAGAAACTGACACTGGCCAGCTTGTATGCCCAGCAACTGGCCTATGAAAACAAGGCCCCGCAAATTATTGATAATATCGAAACCATCACTGCTATCATTAACGACTCCATTTCAGAACTCCGAAAGCTATCGAAATCGCTGACAAATGACATTATCAGGAACAATACAATTTCGAATTTACTCCGGATGGAATGCCTTAAATTGTCCGGATCCAATAAATGCAAAGCCATTTTCAATACAAATGATGCAGATATTGACTTGCCTTATCAGGTCAAAAGCATCCTTTTCCGGATTTCGCAGGAATTCATGCAAAACAGCATGAAGCATTCCGACTGTGCCAACCTGCATGTCAGCATCAATATACGCGGCAGCAAACTGGTCCTGGAACTCACGGACGACGGTACCGGCTTTGATATGTCTAAAACGGACCGTTCCGGAATTGGGCTCGAAAACATCAGGAAGCGGGCAGAAATCATTAATGCTGACTACTTATTTAAAAGCGAACCGGGCCAAGGCACGACGCTCTTTATCGAAATAGATTATAAATAAATGCGGACGCCATGAAATTTTCCATTGTAATAGTCGACGACCACGTATTGATTGCGAAAGCGCTTCGCAGCATCATATCGAATTTTCCAAAATTTGAAGTTTTATACGAATGTGAAAATGGGAAGGAACTCCAACAAAAACTGACAAATAAAAAAAACATCCCGAACATTATCCTGCTCGACATCAGCATGCCTGTGATGGATGGCTTTGAAACAGCCGTATGGCTCAAATTGCATCATCCTGACGTCCGGATCATTACACTAAGTATGGACAATGGGAGTGATAGTGTGATTAAAATGATCCGTAGTGGATCAAAAGGATATTTATTGAAAAACACACATCCCGTAGAACTGGAAAGGGCACTAATTTCAGTAATGGAAAAAGGCAGCTACTATCCGGAATGGGCTGTCAATAGCCTTTTTTCGGGGCTTGATGAGCAATTGCATGGCAAAATCGAGATTTCCCTTTCAGAAAGGGAAAAGGAATTCCTGCAATACACCATCACCGAAATGAGCTATAAGGAAATCTCACAGAAAATGTTCTGCAGTCCCAGGACCGTGGAAAGCTACAGAGACAGCCTGTTTGAAAAACTTGGAATGAAGACCAGGGTGGGTTTGGCCGTGTATGCCATCAAAAATGGCCTTGCTTCATGATTAAAACTTCCAGGATTTGACCAGCCAGCGGTAAATAAGCCAATTCACTACGACGTAAACCACCAATGGTACAATTATAATCATCGGCCATAGATAAATATGGATGAATTTTGGAAGCAATCCGTTTGATATCGCAGAAGTCCCTAAATAGTATTGCCCGACGGACAATAATCCCAGACAAATTACCAACACGATCCCTAGGTTGATACTAAAGAAGCGACTGATGGAACTCACCATTTTCCTGGGTGAATAGCCCAATGAATATTTAATCGATACCGCTTCCTGCTGCTCTAAGAACTGCATCTTGATGAAGTTGATGATCATGAATACACACAACAGGAAAATGAAGCCGCCAATCATGGCAATGGTCCTCAACACAAGGAACAACTTGCTTTTTATTTTGGCAGAACGCAACGATTCCTGATTGGACTCATAACCTTTCTGTTTCATTTTCTCAATCAGGTCCTGGTCGTTTGCATCACTGACTTTAACAAGCACCCGCGTAAAGATATTCTGGTGTGCCTTGCTGAAATCCTGTGTGGCATTGATCGAATCCAGGAATTGTTTAGGCACCAATACCGAGTGGATCCTGTCAGACAATCCGACAAGCTTTCCTGTATATTTCAGGTTTTTCTCTTTGAGCCTGAGGTTGATGTTGACTTCGATCTTTTTGGCAAAATCTTCCGTAATCTGAGGCAAACCCTGATTCAGGGCAAATCCGTAATTGTACAGGTTCAGGTATTCGCGGGAGATAATGATCGGGAGTACATTGTCCCTCACTTTAAATTCGGATAAATCACTGATGTCGATAGCGTCGTTGTCTACCGCTTCAAGGTACATATCGGTGTAAAACGGGATGAAGTCGCCACCATCAGCAGATACTTTAAAATCATTGGACACTACAGGATACAGGTTTTTTACTTCTTTCCACGTTTTCAGCTCTGCGATATCCTTATCATTGAAACCGATCAGTTCTTTTCGGCCAATGTTGTCCGGCGTAATGGTTTTAGACATAGTCAACCAATAATTCGCATCGCTGCTTTTGCTTCCGAAAAGCGCATTGGCATTGACATAAAGCTGAATGCAGCTCAATACCAGCGCGAATGCGAGGAACAATCCGAGGTAAAGGAAAAAGGATTTGGTCAACTGTTTCATCATAAATTCAGGATATGGCATTGATGGGGAAACGGGAAGTCGTTCAACTCAAAAAAAATAATGCCACTGCCACTTTCCGCAGCTACTTTAGTAATCAAATCGAAGGCGATCTGCTTATTCTTCAGGTCAAGGTGGCTGAAACATTCGTCATAAATCAGGAAATCAGTTGGGTTGATCAGACTTCTCACGATGGCGGAACGCTGCCTTTCACCATATGAACAGTTTTTTGCTTTTTTGTCGAGTAAAGGCAATATGCCTAATGTTTCGGCATAGGATTGCAGTTTCGCTTCAAAGTCGGCATTTTTTTTTGTAAATGTACGCAGCATCACATTTTCACGAATCGTAAGATCCGGAATCAGGCGTACGTCCTGGAAAAGCAACTGGATTTCTTTTTTCCTGAAACCGACGACCTTCTCTATGGATTGTGTTTTCAGGCTGGTGTGGTCATAGGTGATGGTCCCTTCATATTCCGTGTGGTTTCCCAGCATAGCCGTTGCCAGTGTGGATTTTCCACTTCCGGAAGGGGCAATCACCAGATAGTAATTGCCCTTCTCAAAAGTTGTCCTGGTGTTCCAGATCGTGGTTGCCGTAGCAATCGTCTTTGGAACAAAATATTTAGGTGAAATACCGTCAAGCGTGATGTTATTCATATCCCATCAGGTAGTGCAATACGTTTTTCTTGCTTTTGTCCAGAGTGATGGTAATGTCCGAAGTAAAGTTACCATCTTTCACATTCGAAACCGATTCCATGCTAACCACCTTCACTTTCCTGCTGCCGTTTTCCAATAAGTTGTTTACGTCTGAAGAATCGGACCAGCTGTAACCGGTTACCCCTGATTGCTTTTTCAGTGTGCTGTTTGTGGCTGTTTTATTGGTCTTAAGCAATGCCAGGTCATTTTCATTAGAAGCAACAACAAGCAGTTCTTTATTGCTGTACACTTTTGCAGCCTGCGCCAGCATTGGCTCGGCACTCACTAAATTGATCAGCTTTTGCGCCTTATCGCCATTGATGCCCAACGCCAAAAGCATCCTTGGTTGTGAATACGGAAGTATAGGGTAGCCATACTCATCGACCTGCGGTGCGGCTTGTGCAGCAGTGTTATCGTCCCTGAACTGGGCGAAAGCATATTGGCCGCTCAATGCACTGGTGATTTCTTCAAGCGTTACATTCCTTGAAGCAAGGAAATTATTTGCCATCGATTCAAAACCGGCTTCCTTTACAAAATACCTGAAAAAATCCGGGCTCATATAACCCAGGCTATAGTTTTTGGTTTTATCGATATCGATGTTTTTTACAATATCATAATCAGCAGTCTTGCCTTTGTAATATTTCTCAACCAATTTCTTAAGGTCGTCATTAAAGAAAGTGCTTCCCTTGAATTCGATTTTTCCTTCGCCAAAATTCATATTGACGCCAAATCCAGCACCTATGAGCAGCTTATTGATTGCAAGGGTTTCAATATACCCTTTTGAAAAAGTGTTTACCATGCCGTAAAGATTGATCCATGAGCTTACATCTGCATCTGAATCCAACGAACTTTTAATCTGCTCCAGCGTATTTTTATTCTCAATCGGCTTGCGTTTCCAAAGTTCAGCGTAGAATTTATCGCTTGCATTGCTGTCAGCCGGCCTTGCACCGCCATACATCCCGGCCATGGGATTGCCTACGTTACGCGAAAGCACGATCATGTCGTCATTGATGCTTCCGATCAGGTTGCTGTCAGAATAAATCAGTTTTTTCGTTTCATCGATATGGATTTTTGTTCCGCTGATTCTGGAAAAATTGGCTTCAAATTTAGATTTATCGGTCAGCCATCCAAAGAAAGAAAATGCGAAACCATCCTTTTCCTGGTCGGTCAGCAGGTAAAGCGGCTTTTCAATATCGAGGCCGTTTTTATCGGCGTTAAGGAACAGTTCGAGTTTTTCTTTGTCCTTTTCAGAAAAATGGCCGGACTGGTCTTTCAGCATTTCATCTTTCGGGAGCTTTTTGTCAAGCTGTTGCAGGTTCACCTTTACGATGGCCAGGGTTTTGTCTGTGGTATACTTTAAAATCTCTTCATTATTGTCATCTTTCCCACAGGAAACCATAAGGGCAGCTGAGAATAACAAGAACCCATAAACGATTTTTTTCATTGTTATAATTGTTTTTGATTTAGAACAAACATAATTTTAAATTAATTAATTAGCAAACGGGATGATTAGCAAGGAGAATGATTTTTATGGAACAATCTCATTTGCTAATTATCCTTTTCGTAACGCTCCATTTCACGGTCGTAAAACTCGTTTGCCTGGGTGATGAGGGTTTCCATTTCGGCGTTGAGTTCCGCTTCGTCAAGGTCTTCGGCTTCTTCCATGATTTCGACTTCATCGTCTTTAAGATTGATGATGAAACGCGGATAATCAAGATGGATGATGAAGATATCTTCCGGGAAATCGGAGTTATCGGCGAGGACGAATTTTGGTAATTCCATGTTTTTATAATTAGATAATAAATCAATCAGTAAATGAGATAATTAAAAATGAGTATTCAATAAGCATTGATAGCCATTACCAAATTTTCTAATTATCCCCTTTTCTCATTCTGTTCGTCAGAAAATGAAAGCGAAGATACAAAAATAATGCCGCAGCCGTTAATCCTGCCAGCAATCCGATCCAGACCCCCGTTGCTTTGAGTTCTGTGCATTCGCCCAAATACCATGATATCGGGAAACCGATGATCCAGTAGGCTACAAACGTTATGTACATTGGGATTTTTACATCCTGTAAACCACGTAAAGCGCCGAGTACGACGACTTGTATGCCGTCAGAAATCTGGAATATGGCTGCTACGATCAGCAATTTCGATGCGATGGCAATCACTTCGGCATTGTCGACTTCCTGCAAATTGTTGTCCATGTTCAGGAACAGGTAAGGCAGGCTCTGGTGAAAAGCGATGAACAGCAAAGCAAATACGATTTCAATGACAATGGCCAGCAAAAATATCGACCGTGCGACAACCACCAAATTTTTATAATCCTGCAAACCGCGCTGGTTGCTTACGCGGATCATCGATACCACGCTTAATCCCATCGCAAACATAAAAGTGAAGGACGCAAGGCTGAGCGCAATCTGGTTGGCAGCCTGGCTCGTTTTCCCGATATTGCCGCAGAGCCATATTGCCGCGGTAAAAAGTACTACTTCAAACATCATCTGCATCGCTGAAGGCAATCCGAGATTGATGATTTTCCTGAGCATACTTTTTTTAATATCCGAAAACATAAAACCCTGGAAATAGGACTTCAGTTTTTCCTGGCGGGACAAAATGATGTGCATGAAAGCCACCATCAGTATCCGCGAAATCACGGTTCCCAATGCTGCGCCGACAATCCCCATTTTCGGAAAAATCCAGATACCATATATTAAGCAATAATTGATTCCGATGTGTACTATATTGGCCATTACGATGGCATACATGGAGAACTTGGTCATTGACAAGCCATCTGCGAATTGCTTATAACCCTGGTATATGATGAGTGGTACTAATGAAAATGCCACCCAATCCAGATAGGGTTTGGCCAACACAATTACCTCTTCCGGCTGTTGCAGCAACTCCATGATCGGTTTAGCCAAAACTACCAGCAGGAATAACATGACCCCGAGAATCGTGCATAAAAAAAGTCCATGATGAAATGCAGAACGGATTTTCCCGGTATCATTCTCGACATCGCCCTCGCCTACTATAGGTGTAATTGCTGTTGAAAAGCCAATGCCCAAAGACATCGCTACGAAAATCATACTGTTGCCTAAAGACACCGCGGCCAATTCTGTACTGCCCAGTTTCCCTACCATAATATTATCCACGATCTGGATCATTACATGGCCGATCATCCCGAGTATTACCGGATAAGCCAGTTTGAGGTTGTACCTGAATTCTTTTGTGTATTGCGCAAACATGTCCGAAAAATTTCGGGCAAAGGTAACTTAAATGGAAGAAAAAAGAGGGAGAAATGAAATAAGAAAGGCCAATTTACTATAAGATGAATAGCGGTGAATTCTTAAAGTACCGAATCCCCAGTCATTCTTCTGTTATGCGTATTTGAAGCAATTTTCCCCATTTAATTGTATGAAAAAGCCTACCTGCACACATTATAACAATACCTTGTAATTCTGTAACCACCCTGCAAAATGGCGGTTCTATATTTGTAATGTAATATTTGCTAAGAATATTACTAACAAATGTAACTAACTCAAATTATCAAACTTTTAAATTGAACATCATGAAAACAGCAATTAAAGGATTGTTTACAGCCGCTTTTTTAGCACTGGCAATCAACACGGCAAATGCACAGACAAACCCACAGGTAGCATCGGATAATCCAGCGAATTACGATCAGGGATTTAAATTGGGATTCGGGATTTCCGGAGGTTACGTGTTTGAAGACGGCTATGGAGCCGCATTGGGAGCTGACGCGCGCCTACAGTATAATTTTTCAAAACGAAATTCCCTGACACTGACAACTGGTTATACACACCTGTTTGTAGATGGTGATGGAGACGATTTAGGATTCATACCGGCTAAAGTCGGATTCAAAGGATTCGTTTGGGGAGATACATTTTATCTCCAGGGAGAAGTGGGTGCTGCGATCCCGGTAACGGCCGATTATGACGATACATCACTGATTTTCGCTCCTGGCTTCGGTTATGCCACAAAACATATCGATTTCAGCGTACGTTATGAATTCTATAACAAATTCCGCGATGCCAATGGCGAAAAAGGTATTGGCCAGTTGGCACTTCGTTTAGCGTATGGCTTCGACTTATAAATAAACCATCACAAGTAGAATGAAAAACGTGCCTCATAAAAGGCACGTTTTTTTATTTCACTTCATTTAATTTTTTTCTGTAAAAAGCAATACGCTCCTGGATTTCTTCGCTAAGTTCAGGCTCGGTGATGTCTTTGTATTTCTTCATTTCTTGTCGGATGATTTTCGCCGTGATCAGTCGTGCCGTATCCTTATCATCAGCAGGAATGATGAACCAGGGCGCATTTTTAACCGAGGTTTCGTTAATCGCCTCTTCATAAAATTCCTGGTAGGCTTCCCAGCAGTCACGCTCTTTCAGGTCATCGGGTGAGAATTTCCAATTGTGTTTTTCCTCATCCAGCCGACGCAGCAATCTTTCGCGTTGTTCTTCCTTACTGATGTGAAGGAAAAATTTCATGACGATAGTGCCGTTATTGACAAGGTGTGATTCAAAATTCCGGATTTCCTTGAGCCGTTTTTTCCAGAAATCTTTCGGGATATCATCCACCGATTCGATTCCGGGTATATTTTCATGGAGCACATATTCCGGATGCACCCGGCTAATCAGCACGTTTTCATAATGGGAACGGTTAAACACCCCGAATTTACCTTTTTCCGGTAATTTTATATAATGCCGCCACAGGTAATCGTGTTCCAATTCAGTGGAAGTGGGCGTTTTGAAACTTTGGACTTCCACGCCACGCGGATTGAATTCCCGAAATACCTCGCGGATCAGGCTGTCTTTGCCTGAAGTGTCCATACCCTGGAAACACACAAGCACATTGTATTTCTTATGCGCATACATCACGTCCTGCATGCTGCTTAACTTCTGGCGGGTTTTAGCAAGTTTTTTCACCACTTCATCTTCGCCCGCCCCGATATCGGTCGTGGTAGGCAAATTTTGTAGCGATACCGCACCGGTTACCCTGAAATCGTTGGCATTGATTTTTTCCATATCTACTTATTTCCCATAAATGTATATATTTAATCACGTAAATATTTTATGCTTAATTTTTATTTGTAGCAACTTCCGGCTGTATGTTATATCTTTTCCCTGTTAAAGGAACAGGAAAAAGGATGCCACTTCCATCCGGGCTAAACACCACGCAAATGCCCCAATTCACACTACGGCCTGCATTTGAAATCCCCGGTATCAGCGCCGCATCGGGTATTGCATATGATTATGGCCTGCTCTACCTGATTTCAGACAACAGCCAGTTCCTTTATGTTTACGATATGGAATCAAGGCAACTTGATAAAATCCCGCTTGTTGAAAACGCCACCGAAAATATCCCGAAATCGTTCAAACCCGATTTTGAGTCTTTAATGATCCTCGGCAGGAATTTATACGCATTCGGTTCCGGTTCGACTGAAAACCGCAATACACTCCGCATTTACAACCTCGAATCAAAAGCCATCACAGCAAAAGACTTGACAAAAACGTACGAAGCGCTACGGTTTTCTTCAGGAATATCAACATCCGAATTCAATATTGAAGGCACCGCAAAATTTGATGATGATTGGTTGTTTTTCCAACGTGGTAATGGTGCGGCAAACCAAAACGGCATTTTTATTTCCCAAAATATTGCTGGTTTAAACCCTAAATTCATTCCACTAAAACTTCCTGAAATCAATGGCAGCGAATTTTCTTTCACTGATGCAATTGTTGTAGACGGACTTATTTTTTTTCTCGCTTCCGCAGAAAATACTTCCTCGACCTATGAAGACGGGGACATCCTGGGAAGCCTTTTCGGAAAGATAAACCGTCACGATTTCAGCATTGAAGAAACATTGATTATTTCGCACCAACATAAATTTGAAGGGTTAACGCTGTACAAACAAACAGAAACGGAACTGTCTTTCCTGCTCTGCGAAGACAGTGACTCCGAAGCGACGCATTCCACAATTTACACCCTAATCATCCCGAAACTGCCTACTGCCGCTGCCTACTGAAAACTCTTTCTACAACGCTTCCAACTTTTTACATAATTCGTGCTCTTTAGTTACAAAGACCAAACATTGTAGTGGTTAATTGAAAAACCCGGTTATAATGACCGGGTTTTTATTTTATGTTCGCTACATGCATACCGCAAAGCATAATGTATACTACTTCTCAATCTCCTTCAAGCTCTCCATTTTCTTATTCGCAAGGAAAGCCTTGATATCCTCAAAATGCTCCTTTACGCGTTTGTTCCCGAATTCGAACACTTTTTCAGCCAGTCCGTCGAGGAAATCACGGTCGTGCGACACGAGAATCAATGTGCCGTCGAAATCTTTCAATGCATCCTTAATGATGTCTTTGGTTTTCATATCAAGGTGGTTTGTTGGCTCATCTAGGATCAGTACATTTACGGGCTCAAGCAGCAATTTAATCATCGCAAGTCGTGTTTTTTCACCACCTGAAAGCACTTTTACTTTCTTCTGCACGTCGTCACCGCCAAACATAAACGCACCAAGGAGGTTCTTGATCTGCGTCCGGATATCGCCCTCGGCAATGCGGTCTATAGTTTCAAATACGGTCAGCTCTCCGTCGAGTAACGATGCTTGGTTCTGTGCAAAATAACCAATTTGTGCATTATGGCCGATTTCAACCTTTCCGCCATCAGGAGTAAGTTCTTTCATAATGGCTTTGACCATAGTCGATTTACCTTCTCCGTTTTTACCAACAAAAGCGACTTTCTGCCCCCTTTCGATGACAAGATTGGCATCTTTAAAAACAACATGGTCGTCGTATTTTTTCGAAAGTTCATTTACAACCACTGGATATTGTCCACTGCGCGGTGAGGGCGGGAATTTGAGTCGCAATGCCGAAGTGTCTACTTCATCCACCTCGACCAAATCCAGTTTTTCAAGCATCTTCACACGCGATTGTACCTGCAGCGTTTTGGAATAAGTCCCTTTAAAACGCTCAATGAATTCCATGTTTTCTGCTATCATCTTTTGTTGTTCTTCGTAAGCTTTCTGCTGGTGCACGCGGCGGTCTTTTCGCAGTTCAAGGTAATGCGAGTATTTCGCTTTATAATCGTAAATACGGCCCATGGTCACCTCTATGGTACGGTTGGTGATATTGTCGACGAAAGCACGGTCGTGCGAAATCACGATGACCGCCTTTGCCGAATTGATCAGGAAATCCTCCAGCCACTCGATACTTTCAATATCCATGTGGTTGGTAGGCTCATCAAGCAGGATCAGGTCCGGCTTTTTCAGCAGGATTTTAGCGAGTTCGATACGCATGCGCCATCCCCCGGAAAATTCGGAAGTAGGCCGTGTGAAATCCTGCCTTTCGAAACCAAGTCCTTTTAATACCTTTTCCACTTCGGCTTCATAATTGACTTCCTCAATCGAATAAAATTTTTCGCTAAGTTCTGACACCCGCTCGATCAGCTTCATATACGCATCACTTTCATAATCGGTCCTGATGGTAAGTTGTTCATTGATCGCATCGATTTCAGACTTCATGCTGAACACTTCACTGAACGCTTTGGAAGCTTCCTCAAAAACGGTATTGTCATCTTTAGTCAGCAAATGCTGCGGAAGGTAAGCGATTACGGCCTCCTTTGGGGCTGAAATATTTCCTGTAGAAGGTTTACTTTCCCCTGCAATAATCTTCAGCAATGTTGATTTTCCAGCACCGTTTTTACCCATAAGGGCAATTTTGTCGTTTTCATTGATTGCAAAAGAGACTTCGCTAAAAAGCGTTGTGCCGCCAAATTGCACTGAAATATCATTAACCGTAATCATAAGTTTCGAATTTTAAAGCGGCAAAGATAGCGAGAAGTGAGGATAAAGTCGGCTTTGGGAGAAATTAAATTTGTTGCGTTTTTGATTATAAAAAAGCAGTATATTTAAAAATTGTTAGCCAAACCAAACATTTTTATGGAAAATAAACGCAGGAACAATGGTGGAGTAATTATTCTTATGGGTTGTATCATTTTAGGAATATATTTCCCGAAAATAAACTTTGAAAAAATACGCACCGTAGATATTGGATTGCTGGCCAGTCTTGCCGTGTTTATTAGCTGTGGAGTGTATATCCTTATAAAAAGCAAAAACAACAGGCAGCGGCAGTAATTTCAATGGGATTCAAATGCAAAAATCCGGGGATTATCGTTCTTGGTGCTGCTTTCTGTTGGGTTATGCCACAAAAAATAGATTTCTAAAATAGAAAAACTCCTGAAATCATTGGAGTCACCTGTACATAGTATTTATTTCCTGTAGTATTTATGCGTATGTCAGGAGCAGGCATACTCTCCTACAATCACTTCTGCCTGCAGGCACACTCATGATGCTCTTCGAGATAGGCAATGGATGCACGGCACATTTTCTCCAAAACATCAATATCGATATCAGCCAGTTTTTTTATGTAGATACACGCTTTTCCCATCTTAAATTTACCAAAACCCTCAAGCAAATGCTCATTTTCCTTAGTGGGAGAATACACATACAATGAAAACTCAGCCTTCCGTGGCGAAAACCCAAGCATAGGCGCGTCACCCTCATGCCCACTCGCGTATTTATAGTGGTAACTGCCAAAACCAATGATGGTCGGCCCCCACATTTTAGGCTCGAATCCTGACCATTCGCTCATCAAAGCTATCAATTGTAAGCTGTCTGCTTTTTTCTGGTCGGTGACTACAAAAGAATTGATGAAATCTATCACATCGACTTCTGTCTCATTGGTTTTATTTTTTGTCGTCATAATGGTTCAATTACTTATTTTTTTGCATGCACCATATGCAATTACAACGAATGTAACAAAAAAATTGATATTTCTCAGTTTATTTTGGGCGTGCCGCCGCCGTCGGATCCCTTCGTTGCCTGGCGCATTTCCACGGCGCCGTCGGGCTGTCCGCTGTAGTCCTTCCGCTCGTGCCTCGCGGTGCGGGCTGCCGCTGCCATCCCTCACGCGGCCATGTTCGTCAATGAAAGCACATTGTATAAAATGGATTGTAAGGCGGTAAGATTATAAGACATCCCTGCCCTCCAATAAATCCTACAGTCTCAAAATCCTGCAATTTTATAGTCTTACAGTCTTGAAATCTCATAGTCCTAAAATCCGCTCAGTAATCCATATAAAACAAAAAATCCCCATCATTACTGATGAGGATTTTAAAAAGAAAGGCGACGACATACTCTCCCACAAAATTGCAGTACCATCTGCGCAGGCGGGCTTAACTTCTCTGTTCGGGATGGGAAGAGGTGAGCCCCGCCGCAATAACCACCTTAAGTCGTTACATGATCGGGTTGATCACATTATATTATTAACACACTGGGATAAAAAAGTTACTTTTGAAAGATTGCTCCGGGCCTTGCGGCCCGGAAGCGCGTACATAAGCTTACGGGTTATTAGTACTACTCGGCTATGACATTACTGCCTTTACACCTATAGCCTATCGACCTGGTCATCTCCCAGGACCCTTAAAAGAAATCTCATCTTGTGGTGGGTTTCGCGCTTATATGCTTTCAGCGCTTATCCCTTCCCGACGTAGCTACTCTGCGATGCTCCTGGCGGAACAACAGATACACCAGCGGTCAGTCCAATTCGGTCCTCTCGTACTAGAATCAGATCCACTCAAATTTCTAACGCCCGCAGTAGATAGAGACCGAACTGTCTCACGACGTTCTGAACCCAGCTCGCGTGCCACTTTAATGGGCGAACAGCCCAACCCTTGGGACCTTCTCCAGCCCCAGGATGTGACGAGCCGACATCGAGGTGCCAAACCCCCCCGTCGATATGAGCTCTTGGGGGAGATCAGCCTGTTATCCCCGGCGTACCTTTTATCCTTTGAGCGATGGCCCTTCCATGCGGAACCACCGGATCACTATGCTCTACTTTCGTACCTGATCGACCTGTATGTCTCTCAGTCAAGCTCCCTTATGCCATTGCACTCTACGCACGGTTACCAAGCGTGCTGAGGGAACCTTTAGAAGCCTCCGTTACTCTTTTGGAGGCGACCACCCCAGTCAAACTACCCACCAAGCACTGTCCCCCACATTATGGGGTTAGGCTTCAGACAAGCAAAGGGTGGTATTTCAACAATGACTAACCAACGCCTGGCGACGCTGGATCGAAGTCTCCCACCTATCCTACACATCACTTGTCCAAAGTCAATACTAAGCTATAGTAAAGGTGCACAGGGTCTTTTCGTCCCACTGCGGGTAAACGGCATCTTCACCGTTACTACAATTTCACCGAGCTCATGGCTGAGACAGTGTCCAGATCGTTACACCATTCGTGCAGGTCGGAACTTACCCGACAAGGAATTTCGCTACCTTAGGACCGTTATAGTTACGGCCGCCGTTTACTGGGGCTTCAATTCAATGCTTCTCCGAAGATAACATCTCCTCTTAACCTTCCAGCACCGGGCAGGTGTCAGGCCCTATACCTCATCTTACGATTTTGCAGAGCCCTGTGTTTTTGATAAACAGTCGCCTGGACCTCTTCACTGCGGCCAGCATTGCTGCTGGCGACCCTTCTCCCGAAGTTACGGGTCTATTTTGCCTAATTCCTTAGCCATGAATCTCTCGAGCACCTTAGGATTCTCTCCTCGACTACCTGTGTCGGTTTACGGTACGGGTTGTATCGATCTGAAGTTTAGAGGTTTTTCTTGGAAGCCCTTAGGCGCACTATCACTTTGTCCGAAGACTCCGTGTACTATCGTATTTCCCCAAAAGCCGTGGATTTGCCTGCGGCTCTTATAGGTAGGTACTTCAACGAACTATTCCGTCAGTTCGCGGCGCTTTCATCACTCCGTCACCCCATCACAATCAATACAAGTACGGGAATATTAACCCGTTGGCCATCGACTTCCCCCTTCGGGTACGCCTTAGGACCCGACTAACCCTCAGCTGATTAGCATAGCTGAGGAAACCTTAGTCTTTCGGTGTGCGGGTTTCTCGCCCGCATTATCGTTACTTATGCCTACATTTTCTTTTCCAGAAGGTCCAGCATGGCTCACGCCACACCTTCAGCCCCGCTGGAATGCTCCCCTACCACTTACATTACTGTAAATCCATAGCTTCGGTACTACACTTATGCCCGATTATTATCCATGCTCGTCCGCTCGACTAGTGAGCTGTTACGCACTCTTTAAATGAATGGCTGCTTCCAAGCCAACATCCTAGCTGTCTGGGCAGACAAACCTCGTTCTTTCAACTTAGTGTAGATTTTGGGACCTTAGCTGATGGTCTGGGTTCTTTCCCTCTCGGACTTGGACCTTAGCACCCAAGCCCTCACTGCTGGTAAACATTATATAGCATTCGGAGTTTGTCAGGAATTGGTAGGCGGTGAAGCCCCCGCATCCAATCAGTAGCTCTACCTCTATATAACTATATCCAGCGCTGCACCTAAATGCATTTCGGGGAGTACGAGCTATTTCCGAGTTTGATTGGCCTTTCACCCCTACCCACAGGTCATCCGAAGTCTTTTCAACGACAACCGGTTCGGACCTCCACTGTGTGTTACCACAGCTTCATCCTGCCCATGGGTAGATCACACGGTTTCGCGTCTAACACTACCGACTAAAGCGCCCTATTCAGACTCGCTTTCGCTACGGATCCGGTACTTAATACCTTATCCTTGCCGGCAACGTTAACTCGTAGGCTCATTATGCAAAAGGCACGCCGTCACCCCACGAAAGGGCTCCGACCGCTTGTAGGCGTATGGTTTCAGGATCTGTTTCACTCCGTTATTCACGGTTCTTTTCACCTTTCCCTCACGGTACTGGTTCACTATCGGTCTCTCAGGAGTATTTAGCCTTAGCGGATGGTCCCGCCAGATTCAGACAGGGTTTCACGTGCCCCGCCCTACTCAGGATACCACTATCCATTACATCGCTTACCCATACGGGGCTATCACCCTCTATGGCAGACCTTTCCAGGTCCTTCCGGTTCACTCTGCATGGAATATCGTGGTCCTACAACCCCAATCTTGCCGTAACAACATTGGTTTGGGCTAATCCGCGTTCGCTCGCCACTACTTACGGAATCACTTTTGTTTTCTTCTCCTCCGCCTACTTAGATGTTTCAGTTCAGCGGGTTTGCCCTCCTATCGGAGTAATACATCTTCAATGTATTGGGTTGCCCCATTCGGGAATCTCCGGATTGACTCGTGTGTGCCGATCCCCGGAGCTTTTCGCAGCTTATCACGCCCTTCTTCGCCTCTGAGAGCCTAGGCATCCCCCATACGCCCTTATTTTGCTTATTGTACTTTTGCCTTGCTAATTAAAACAAGACGTGTTCTTTCTACTTTTTGTATTTTCTTATCCCAATATGTCAATGAACTTTTTCAATCCAATGGATCGATCGTGGAGAATATCGGAGTCGAACCGATGACCTCCTGCGTGCAAGGCAGGCGCTCTAGCCAGCTGAGCTAATCCCCCGTCTTTCCGTAGTAGCAGTTATCAGTCGCAGTTTGCAGTTTGATAACGCGCCCACTAAACGTGACAATCTCAACTTCCAGAATTTCCTTTTCCAATAAAACAAAATAGTAGTCCCGCCCAGACTCGAACTGGGGACCCCAACATTATCAGTGTTGTACTCTAACCAGCTGAGCTACGAGACTCTGTTTGTTTCTTGGATATGTATTTGAACCAACAGCGAGAGTAATGAATTTCTTTCTAAATCTTCCCTAAACGTAACCAAATTGCGTCTTTCTCTAGAAAGGAGGTGTTCCAGCCGCACCTTCCGGTACGGCTACCTTGTTACGACTTAGCCCTAGTTACCGGTTTTACCCTAGGCAGCTCCTTGCGGTCACCGACTTCAGGCACCCCCAGCTTCCATGGCTTGACGGGCGGTGTGTACAAGGCCCGGGAACGTATTCACCGGATCATGGCTGATATCCGATTACTAGCGATTCCAGCTTCACGGAGTCGAGTTGCAGACTCCGATCCGAACTGTGACCGGCTTTATAGATTCGCTCCCACTCGCGTGGTGGCTGCTCTCTGTACCGGCCATTGTAGCACGTGTGTAGCCCAAGGCGTAAGGGCCGTGATGATTTGACGTCATCCCCACCTTCCTCACAGTTTGCACTGGCAGTCTTGCTAGAGTTCCCGACATGACTCGCTGGCAACTAACAACAGGGGTTGCGCTCGTTATAGGACTTAACCTGACACCTCACGGCACGAGCTGACGACAACCATGCAGCACCTTGTAAATTGTCCGAAGAAAAGTCTGTTTCCAAACCTGTCAATCTACATTTAAGCCTTGGTAAGGTTCCTCGCGTATCATCGAATTAAACCACATGCTCCACCGCTTGTGCGGGCCCCCGTCAATTCCTTTGAGTTTCAGGCTTGCGCCCGTACTCCCCAGGTGGGATACTTATCACTTTCGCTTAGCCACTGAACTTGCGCCCAACAGCTAGTATCCATCGTTTACGGCGTGGACTACCAGGGTATCTAATCCTGTTCGCTACCCACGCTTTCGTCCATCAGCGTCAATATATTGATAGTAACCTGCCTTCGCAATTGGTATTCCATGTAATATCTAAGCATTTCACCGCTACACTACATATTCTAGTTACTTCCCAATAATTCAAGGCCTGCAGTATCAATGGCCGTTCCATCGTTAAGCGATGGGCTTTCACCACTGACTTACAGGCCCGCCTACGGACCCTTTAAACCCAATGATTCCGGATAACGCTTGGATCCTCCGTATTACCGCGGCTGCTGGCACGGAGTTAGCCGATCCTTATTCCTACGGTACCGTCAATCCGCCTCACGAGGCGGGGTTTCTTCCCGTATAAAAGCAGTTTACACACCATAGATGCTTCATCCTGCACGCGGCATGGCTGGTTCAGGCTTGCGCCCATTGACCAATATTCCTCACTGCTGCCTCCCGTAGGAGTCTGGTCCGTGTCTCAGTACCAGTGTGGGGGATCTCCCTCTCAGGACCCCTACCCATCGTTGCCATGGTAAGCCGTTACCTTACCATCTAGCTAATGGGACGCATGCCCATCTTGAACCGTTGTGACTTTAATAATAAAATGATGCCATTCTATAATACTATGGGGTATTAATCCAAATTTCTCTGGGCTATCCCCCTGTTCAAGGTAGGTTGCATACGCGTTACGCACCCGTGCGCCGGTCTCAATGCCCGAAGACATCTACCCCTCGACTTGCATGTGTTAAGCCTGCCGCTAGCGTTCATCCTGAGCCAGGATCAAACTCTTCATCGTATTTTGTTTGTTGATTACTCAACTTAATTTTAGACGAATTCTAACGTTTTATTTTTTCGAAAATCCAAATCGATCTTCCTTACTCTCTGCTTACTTCCAAATCTCTTCGGAAGTGCTGTCAATCCAATATATCAATGAACGTGTCAATCTTTTTCTTCTCGCTTGTGTTTCAAAGCGGGTGCAAAAGTACAACTTCTTTTTTACCGTGCAAGCCTTTTTGAAAATAATTTTTAAAGTTTATTTTCTTTCAGCTTTAAATCAATATTTTATGAAGAACTTTTATTTTCCAACAGCACAGTTCCCTGTTTTGCGGACGGCAAAGGTAAGCCACTTTTTGTGTTTACCAAATTTTTATTGAAAGTTTTTTGAAGTTTTTAATACCTGTTTTTTTAATTCACTGAAACAGCAGGAATTAAAACAATGCAAGTTGTGAAGTTTCATTTAAACCATCCTCTGCTCCTTTGAAATAAAAATGCGCAACGACATCAAACTGCTTCCTTTCAGGATTGAATTTCCTTAACGAAATCCGATTACATATATAATATAATTCCAAATTCCTGCCGGAAAACAATTCAAAGGCCGCGGCAAGCGCGGCAGGCTTAAGTTTCCTACCAATACTCATATGCGGATTGTCCACAATGAAAAGCGGCTTTACAGGAAACGATTTTGCAAACGATTTCATTAAGGAAACCATATAATATCGCGAAACCTGATCCGGACTTAAATAAAAAGCACCGTTGGGAAAACTGCCTAAAGTATTGAAGCAAACCGAAGCCGGTGAAGCCGCATCTGCAAATTTTTCGAGATACGACATTGCTTTTTGAAATTCGGAGTTTTCACCGGCGAATTCACAAATAGTAATATGTGCTTCTGAGTTGACGCTTGCGAACCACCCGATCTTACTTTTTAATTCAAGCTTCAACTGTCGCACTATTTCGACAATTTCCGGAGGAGGATATAATACTATGGAATATCTTTCAATCATTGTAAGTCGGGAAAGTCAGTAAAGTTAGTAAAGTCCGAAAGATTATCGTCTTCCTTCCTGACTTTCGGACTTTCTAACTTCCGGGCTTCTTCCGCGTTAGGGATCGCAGCGGCATCCTTTTGTGGCGTAGCTTGCGGAGCCACAAAAGATATAGCGGAGCGCCCGACGGCGGCTGCTGCAAACCATAACGAAACTACAACTATCCAGCCGCCGGAACGCCCAAAAACAATACCATATACTAATAAGGATTTATTTGGCGATGATTTCCCAAAGCCCTATATTTGCCGTTCAAATTTTTAAACGATGATCAAGATTACACTACCCGACGGTTCGGTGAAGGAGTTCGCTTCCGGGGCAACCCCTATGGAAGTTGCCAAAAGCATTAGTGAGGGATTGGCCAGAAATGTGATTTCGGCTTCCTTTAATGGTACAACGGTGGAAACGGAAACACCAATGACGACGGACGGTAGCCTTGTTTTATATACATGGAATGATGCTGAAGGCAAGAAAGCGTTCTGGCATTCGACTTCGCACGTGATGGCGCAGGCGTTGCAGGAATTGTATCCGGGCGTAAAGCTGACGATTGGGCCTGCGATTGAAAAAGGGTTTTACTATGATGTGGATTTCGGTGATAAAAACATCACTGATGCGGAATTCAAGAAAATTGAAGATCGTGTTTTGGAAATCGCACGCGAGAAGCATGAATTTAAGATGCGTTCGTCTTCGAAGGCTGATGCGTTGGCGTTTTATAAGAAAGAGAACAATCCATATAAGATTGAATTGATTGAGAATCTGGAAGATGGCACGATTACGTTTTGTGACCATGCTACTTTCACCGATTTATGCCGTGGCGGACATATCCCGAATACAGGATTGATCAAAGCCATGAAAATCATGAGCGTGGCCGGTGCTTACTGGCGCGGTGATGAGAAAAACAAGCAATTGACTCGTGTTTACGGAGTTTCTTTTCCAAAACAAAAAGATCTTAGCGATTATTTAGAACTACTTGAAGAGGCAAAACGTCGTGACCACAGGAAACTTGGGAAAGAATTGGAACTGTTTGCTTTTTCACAGAAAGTGGGACAAGGTTTGCCATTATGGTTGCCGAAAGGTGCCGCTTTGCGTGAAAGGCTGGAGCAGTTTCTCAAGAAAGCACAGAAGAAAGCCGGTTATGAGCAAGTTGTTACACCACATATAGGTCAAAAGGAATTGTATGTGACTTCCGGGCATTATGCAAAATACGGCGCAGATTCATTCCAGCCAATCCATACGCCTGCTGAAGGTGAGGAGTTTTTGCTTAAGCCGATGAACTGTCCGCACCACTGTGAGATTTACAATAACAAACCATGGTCCTATAAGGATTTACCGAAAAGATATGCTGAATTCGGAACAGTTTACCGTTATGAGCAATCCGGGGAATTACACGGTCTGACACGTGTTCGTGGGTTTACCCAGGATGATGCACACATTTTCTGTACTCCGGATCAGCTGGATGCCGAATTCAAAAAAGTGATCGACCTTGTATTATATGTATTCGGTTCATTGGGATTTGAGAATTTTACGGCACAGATTTCTTTGCGTGACCAGGAAAACCGTGAGAAATATATCGGTTCTGATGAGAATTGGGAAAAAGCGGAAAATGCGATCATCAATGCGGCACGCGATAAGGAGCTGAATACAGTTGTGGAATATGGTGAAGCGGCTTTCTATGGCCCGAAACTGGATTTCATGGTGAAGGATGCCTTGGGCAGAAGCTGGCAATTGGGAACTATTCAGGTGGATTACAATTTGCCGGAACGTTTCGAGCTTACTTATAAGGGTGCTGATGACAAATTGCACCGTCCTGTGATGATTCACAGAGCGCCTTTCGGGTCAATGGAACGATTCATTGCCATCTTATTGGAACATACTGCAGGAAATTTCCCGCTTTGGCTGATGCCGGAGCAGGCTATAATCCTGTCTCTGAGTGAGAAATATGAAAATTATGCCAAAAAAGTTTTGGAATTGCTGGAAAATCACGAAATTCGCGCCCTAATTGACAACCGAAACGAGACAATCGGGCGTAAAATCAGGGATGCTGAAACGCAGAAATACCCGTTTATGCTGATTGTAGGGGAGGAAGAAGAGAAAAACGGCACGATTTCTGTGCGTCGTCACGGCCAGGAAGGAAAAGGAAATATTACTGTTTCAATTGAGCAATTTGCTGAAATGGTACAGGGAGAAATAGACAAGACATTAAAAACATTCAACGTTTAACTAAAATTTAAAAGTCATAGCAATAAGAAACAACAGAGGTTACCAGCCTCGGGTAGAAAAGAAAGACGCACACAGGATTAACCAACACATCCGTGGTATACAGGAAGTAAGGCTTGTGGGCGAGAATATTGAGGCAGGAGTTTATAAACTCACCGATGCGCTGCGCATGGCCGACGAGCAGGAACTGGATTTGGTTGAGATTTCTCCGAATGCAGAGCCGCCTGTATGTAAGATAATGGATTATAAGAAATTCGTTTACGAGCAGAAGAAACGCGAAAAAGTGCTAAAGGCTAAATCTACCCAGGTCGTTATCAAGGAGATCCGTTTCGGGCCTCAGACCGATGAGCATGATTATGAATTTAAAAGGAAAAATGCTGAAAAATTCCTCAAGGAAGGTTCTAAGTTAAAAGCATTCGTATTCTTCAAAGGACGTTCCATCATCTACAAAGACCAGGGACAAATCCTGCTGTTAAGGCTTGCCCAGGATCTCGAAGAACACGGAAAGGTTGAAGCCATGCCGGTTTTGGAAGGAAAAAGGATGATTATGTTTATCGCGCCGAAAAAGAAAAAGTAGGCAGTTGGCAGTCGCAGTTTGCAGCAGATAGTTGTTAAACGCGGATGCCCTAGCCCCGATTGAAGTGGAAATCCTTTGCAGAGTTTACGAAGCAAAGATTGTAACGGAAAGCGGGAATCAGCTCCAAAAAAAGAAAGCCAGACTGCTCAGGCACTCAGGCACTAAAAAGAAGTAAGTCCAAATTTAAATACACTTAGGAATTATGCCTAAAATGAAAACAAAATCCAGTGCCAAAAAGCGCTTTAAAGTGACCGGCTCTGGTAAAATCAAAAGGAAACACGCTTTCAAAAGCCACATCCTGACTAAAAAGTCGAAGAAACGCAAGTTGGCTTTAACGCATTCAACTCTTGTTCACAAGACGGATGAGAAAAGCATCAAACAACAATTGAGGATCATTTAATTAGTATTCAGTATACAGTCACAGTAAGCAGTACTGCAAACTGAGACTGGAAACTGCAAACTTTTTATCCTCTAGGTTAAAAAATCATTTAATAACCTTGGAGTATGGCCACTAAGTTCCCTTGATTTAATTCGGGACGCCTGCTACAAAAAAAAGAAAATTATGCCAAGATCAGTAAACTCGGTTGCCAAAAGGGCCCGTAGAAAAAAAATGATGAAGCAAGCCAAAGGTTTCTTTGGCCGTAGAAAAAACGTTTGGACAGTTGCTAAAAACGCGGTAGAGAAAGCGATGAGCTACGCTTACCGTGACCGTAAAGCAAAAAAGAGAAACTTCCGCGCGCTGTGGATTATGCGTATCAACGCTGGTGCACGTTTAGAGGGAATGTCTTACTCTCAATTCATGGGACAGGTGAAGAAAAGTGGGATCGAATTGAACCGTAAAGTTCTTGCAGATTTGGCTATGAACCACCCAGAGGCTTTCAAAGCAATACTTAATAAAGTAAAATAAACGTTTAATACTTTTTGGACTTACTATTGAAAACCCGCTTTTTAAGTGGGTTTTTTTTATTTTAACGCACTGAATGTGTAACAATTTAATTTAAAAACGTCTGATGTTTTGGCTAATTTTGAAACCAAACTTAAATTTATGATTAAAACCATCACCCGCTGCATCCTGTTCCTATCGGCAGCAGCACAAGCACAAACTTTCACCACTGAAACCAAAAAAGATGCCAACGGCTATTCTTATGAAGTGGTAAAAAACGACAAAACCGGCGTACGCGTCTACACCCTCAAAAACGGACTGAAAGTATACCTTGCAAAAAATACGGACGAGCCAAGAATACAGACATACATTCCCGTAAGGACCGGTTCCAACAACGACCCTTCGGACAATACCGGACTGGCGCACTATTTAGAGCACATGGTTTTCAAAGGAACCAGCAAAATCGGGACGCAGGATTGGGAAAAGGAAAAAGTGCTGATTGCACAAATCTCCGATTTATACGAAAAGCATAAAGCCGAAACCGATCCTGAGAAAAAAGCTGCGATTTACAAGCAGATTGACCAGGTTTCTTTAGAAGCTTCGAAATATTCAGTAGCCAATGAATACGACAAACTGATTTCGTCGCTTGGCGCAAAAGGGACCAACGCCC
Source organism: Flavobacterium pallidum (assembly GCF_003097535.1). Lineage (NCBI taxonomy): Bacteria > Pseudomonadati > Bacteroidota > Flavobacteriia > Flavobacteriales > Flavobacteriaceae > Flavobacterium > Flavobacterium pallidum. The sequence goes on along the minus strand of NZ_CP029187.1, from coordinate 2,003,929 downwards.
ACACCTGGCTCAACGAAACGGTTTACAAAAACAACATCCCTTCCAACGAATTGGAAAAATGGATGGTAATTGAAAAAGAGCGTTTCTCGGAATTGGTATTGCGCTTATTCCATACCGAGCTTGAAGCGGTTTATGAAGAATTCAACCGCGCGCAGGACAATGATGGACGGTTGGTGAATTATGCATTAATGGATGCGTTGTTCCCGTTGACTCCTTATGGGCAACAGACGACTATCGGAAAATCCGAGCATTTGAAAAATCCATCGATGGTGGCCATCCATAATTATTTCAACACTTATTATGTGCCAAATAATATGGCTGTGGTTTTAGTCGGAGACCTGGATTTTGACAAAACCATCAAAATGGTGGATAAATATTTCGGTGCGTTCCAATACAAGGAATTGCCCATGAAAAAAATGGTATCCGAAGTGCCGATGACATCGATTACACAACGCGAGGTTAAAAGCCCTACGGCGGAACGTTTGACCATGGCGTGGAGGACTTCAGGTGTAGGAACGAAAGAAGCCATGCTGTCAGATATCGCATCGAACATGCTGTCAAATTCAGGCGATGTAGGATTAATCGATCTGGACATCAACCAAAAACAGCTGGCACTGAGCGCCGGTGCCGGAACATCAATCATGAACGATTACGGCTACCAGTCATTGTCGATTTCCGTAAAAGAAGGCCAGACACTCGAAGAAGGAAAACAATTGCTGCTGGCCGAAATCGACAAACTGAAAAAAGGGCAGTTTGACGATTGGATGATCCAGGCCGTGATCAATAATATGAAGCTGGACCGTATGAAGACCTTTGAATCAGGCAACGGGCTGGCTACGACTTTATACAACACTTTTATCGAAAAAAGATCGTGGGAGCAGGTCCTGGCTGAAATCGACGAACTTTCGAAAATCACCAAAGCCGATATCGTAAAATTCGCGAACGACTTCTACAAAGACAATTATGTGATCGTTTACAAACGAAAAGGTGTCAATGACAAACTGGTACGTGTTTCCAATCCTGCCATCACGCCGGTGAACCTGAACCGCGATTCGCAATCCCAGTTTTACAAAGATTTCCAAAAGCTGACTACAACCGATCTTGCGCCGGTCTTTGTCGATTTCAAAAAAGAAATCCAGACGAAAAAAGTGAAGAACACCAATATCAGCTTCGTAAAAAATACGACCAACAATATTGCAAGCGTGTATTACATTTTCAATATGGGCTCTGATAATAACAAGAAACTGTCGCTCGCCATTGGGATGCTGGATTATCTTGGTACTGATAAAATGTCGTCAGAAGATATCAAAAAGGAGTTTTACAAAATCGGGATTACCACTTCAGTGAACCCGGGAACCGATTTAACTTATGTGACCTTGACCGGCCTGGAAGAAAATCTCCCAAAAGGCATCGCACTGCTTGAAAACCTGATGAAAAACGTAAAACCGGACCAGGAGGTATACAATACACAAGTGGAAACGATCCTGAACCAACGAGCCAACGCCAAAAAACGCAAGGAAAGCATCAGCAGTGCGCTGACCAATTATGCGATGTACGGGAAGAATTCGCGTTTCAGGGATATCCTTTCAGAAAATGAACTGAAGTCTATGAATGTTTCTGAACTGACTGATATTATCAAAGGCATCAACGATTACGAACACCAGATCTTCTTTTATGGAAGCAACCTTGACAATATCGTGAAAGCTTTGGAAACAAACCATAATCTTGCCGCAAACAAAGCCATTCCTGCTGCAAAAGTGTATCCGCAGCCTGATACCGCGGGGAAAGTTTATTTTGCCAATTACGATATGGTACAGGCCGAAATGACGCGTGTGGCCAAGGGCGTGAAATACAATCCGCAGATTGCCGGAACCGTGAATGTATTCAACAATTATTTCGGTTCAGGATTGTCATCGATCGTGTTCCAGGAAATCCGTGAATCGAAGTCACTTGCGTATTCTGCAGGTGCTGTTTACCGCACTGCGAGCGACAAAGACAAGAGCGATTATATGCAGGTTTCTATCGGTACCCAGGCCAACAAACTACCGCAGGCCGTCGATGCGATTTCGGTATTGTTAGCGGACATGCCGAAAATAGACAGGCAGTTCAACAATGCCAAAGAGTCAAGCTTAAAGCAGATTGCGTCGAGCAGGATCATTAAATCGAATATCTTTTTTACGCAATTGAACCTGAAGAAATTCGGAATTGATTACGACAACCGCAAAGACGTTTACAACAGCATCAAAAACCTGACGCTGGACAACACGAATACTTTCTTCAATGCGGAAGTGAAACCGAAAAAGTACAACACCGCCATCGTGGGTAAAAAGGAAAACCTTGATTTTGAAGCGCTGAAGAAATTAGGGGATGTAGAGGAAGTTTCTTTGGAAGAGATATTTAATTATTAGGATTGTAAGACTGTAAGATTATAAGATCGGGGGAAAGACGTTTCAGACATCTTTCCCCCGATTTTTTATTAAGAGCTTTATAATTTTTGAACTACACGAAAATCTTACAGTCTTAAAATCTTACAGTCCAAAAAAACATCTTATTTCTTCAAAACCGCCGCATCGACGCTGTATCTGCCCGGCCCAGTAAAGAATAAGGCAAGGTAAATCACGAAGTACAAAAATGCATGCCCGATTTCCACGCCGTGGTCACCGGAGGTGTAAATCTCCATCTTGTCCATCACCACGACGATGTAACCCATACATATCAGCAGTGGGATCAGGCTGAGCCTTGACAGCAAACCGGCAATCAGCAACAGGCTGCAAAAGAATTCGGCAAAAATGGTAAGCACCAGCGGCACTTTACCTGTCATTCCCAGGAAATTGACCTCGTTGAAATAAGCTGCCGTATCTTCGAAATGGGTCAATTTCTGGTAACCATAACAGGCCATGAGAATCCCTATGATTAAACGGATCAGCAACAAACCCAAATCCAGGTTTATCGGCAAGGAAGAAAGTAATTTTTTCATTGGTTGGTGGTTTAAAGTGTTGATTGTAAATATATCCATTTTTCTTTTTTAAAGCAATCCCTTGAAAATGTTTCCGTCAAAGCCATTAATATTGAAACAAAATCCGGAAATAAAATAAATTCAATGCGTTACTTTTACCACTCAATCTTAATTCCCAATCTTATGAAAATTCAAAAAGTACTTATAACGATGTTATTGATGACCGGGCTATACGCAGCTTCACAAACATCAAAGGATTCGCTGCAGATGATAAAAAACACGGAAAAAGCGCAATCCCTTTATAAAGAAATCACCGAACAAAAACTAAAGCTTTCAGCATTGGAATCGAAGCTAAGCGAAGTTCAGGCGGAAGCTAACGAAAAAGAATCCGAAGCCAGGGAATCAAGCGCTGCCAACAAAAAAGCCGCATCAAAACTCGAAGATGACCTCGACAGCCGCCGCAAAGCACGCCGTGCCAGGAATGCCGGCGATGAAGCCGCTGATGATGCCAAAAAAGCCCGGAAAGCCAATAACAGGCTGGAAGACGCAGAAAAAGACGTTAAAAAGCTGCGTTCGAAAATCAAGTCTAATGAGAAAAAACTGGAGAAAATCCAGAAGGAACTTCCATCGGGAATAATTTTGGAATAAACATCCTTCGCAATTGCGTTTCAGGGAATTGAAAGAAATTAAACGCAGGCTGGCATTGTTAACCTATAAATTAATCTGCTGCTTTCATTTTAATTTTTACTTTTGCCTAAATAAAAACTGCATATATGCTGATTATCGGAATCGCCGGAGGAACGGGCAGCGGGAAAACCACCGTGGTACACCAGATCATGAACGAATTGCCGCAAACGGAAGTGGGTATCATTTCCCAGGATTCTTACTACCGCGAGAACAATCATCTGTCGTTTGACGAACGTGCGCTGATCAATTTCGACCATCCTAGAGCGATCGATTTTGAGCTTTTGGTAACCCATTTAAAAGATCTTAAGTCCGGAAAAACAGTCGATCAGCCGGTATATTCCTTTGTGACACACAACCGTACTGATGACACCGTGTCCACGCATCCGCGCAAAGTGATGATTGTGGAAGGCATCCTGATTCTGGCCAATCCGGAATTGCGTGAATTGTTCGACATCAAGATTTATGTACACGCCGATTCTGATGAACGCCTGATCCGCCGTCTTAAACGTGACATTGCCGAACGCGGCCGTGACATGCACGAAGTCCTGAACCGCTACCAGACCACGCTCAAGCCAATGCACGAGCAGTTCATCGAGCCTACAAAAGCCTTTGCTGATATCATCATCCCGAACGACAAATACAATACGGTCGCGATTGATGTGGTCCGCGCGGTAATCAACCAGCGTATTTTGTAATTTAGGAATTACAGATTAGGAATTACGGTGCGCCCTGAATCCATAATTCGTAGTTTACAATTTGTAATCAGATGAAGAATCCACTGAAAAATACCTTTGAAAAATGGCCGTTGCTGCGAATAGTAAGCAACCGCTACGTTTTGGTATTGCTCGTATTCGTGGTTTGGATGCTTTTTCTGGACAATTATTCATGGCTGAACCACCGTTTGCTCGACAAGGACATTGACGAGCTTAACGACAACAAGCATTATTACCAGGAGGAGATCAAAAAAGATGTACGCAATATCAAAATCCTGAAGGATTCGAACCAGATCGAAAAATTCGCGCGCGAGAAATACTACATGAAGCGTGACAGCGAGGATATTTATATCATTGAATTTGAGGGCGATACGGTAAAACGGGATTTTTAATCCTCAACTTCTGTGAGATAAGACTCCACTATTCCGATCGGATCTTTTATTTGAAACGTTTTTTATAGACAAAAGGTCCGCAAATTTAAAATCAAGCAAAAGCTTTCACGAAATTATCAGATTCGCAAAGTAAGCCCATTCCGTTTTTTTTAATTAAATTTCGTTCCTCAAATAACGCTTCTTTTTAAAGGAAACTAAACGAATTACTGCGTGACAAAACCTAAATTATTTAACACCTTCGGGCCGGTATCTTCAAAGCAATGGAAGCAACAGATCCAGTTTGAGCTTCGCGGCGCCGACTATAATGAAACGCTCGTCTGGGAAAGCCCGGAAGGCATTAAGGTAAAACCTTTTTACCATATTGATGAAGGAACGGCGATCCTGCAGCCTAAAAGCGCGGAAGGATTTTCAATCTGCGAAGATATTTTTGTTTTTGAATTGCAGAAATCCATCGCAAGGGCACTGGATTGCCTGAGCCGTGGCGCGGAAAGCCTGCGTTTTCATATTCCGTCCGCCGATACCGAGATTGAGAAACTGCTTTCGGCTTTACCGCTTGAAACGACGCCGGTTTATCTTAGCCTTTCTTTTATTTCCGATGTTTTTATCGAAAAGGTTGCGGCTTTCGCCAAAGACAAAAAGGCACAGATTTATTGTCTCATTGATCCCGTCGGCCATCTTGCCAAAGAGGGTAACTGGATTGACACCCCCGGAAAGGACAATTTTAAGGCAATTGCAGCATTGCCGGATCACGACCACATGTCCATTATTAGTATTGACGCAGGTTTGTATCAAAATGCAGGCGCTAATATTGTGCAACAACTTGCCTATTCCCTGTCGCATGCCAATGAATATTTCAACCATATCCCGGATATTTCCAAACCGCCTGTTTTCCAGGTTTCGATAGGGTCGAATTACTTTTTCGAAATTGCAAAACTCAGGGCTTTGCGTATCTTATTTGATTTGGTCGCCAAAGAGTATGGGATCGAAACCGGCTGCCATATTATCGCCACGCCTTCCAAAAGAAATAAAACGCTTTACGATTATAACGTGAACATGCTGCGTACTACAACCGAATGTATGGCTGCGATTGCCGGTGGCGCTGATGCCATTTCGAATATGCCGTATGATGCACTATATCATAAAGGCAATGAATTCGGGGGAAGGATTTCGAGGAACCAATTGCTGATCCTGAAGCACGAAAGTTATTTTGATAAAGTCGAAAACCCCGCTGATGGCAGTTATTACATCGAAAGCCTGACCCAGCAACTGGCAGAAAAAGCATTGACATTGTTCAAGGAAATCGAAGCTGCAGGAGGTTTTTTGAAACAACTTTCCGATGGCACGATAAATAAAAAAATCAATGAAAGTGCCGCGCGCGAGCAGGAATTGTTTGATTCAGGCAAGGAAGTCCTCTTAGGCACTAACAAATATCCGAATAAAAACGACAGGATGAAGCAGGAACTCGAATTGTTCCCTTTCGTCAAAATAAAACCACGCAAAACATTACTCACCCCGATCATCGAAAAGCGCCTTGCCGAAAAAATTGAGCAGGAACGCCTCGATACTGAAACTGAAAACTCATGAAAAACATCGTACTTCTTATAACCTGCTTTATCTCATTCGCTGCAATTTCACAGCAACATGCCATAGAGCTTACGAATACCAAAAGCGGCAAAACCAAAACATTCACCGAAAACGAACGTGTAAAAGCACGTACGCTCGACCATAAAAAACACGTCGGGTTGCTTACGTTTTCCGATAACGGTACATTGAAAATCGGCGATCATTCCATTGCTCTGGATAGCCTTCAAAGCATTAAAAAGCAACCTAAAGTGCTCGGAACTGTAAAAACCGTAGTACTTTTCGCGGGATTGGCAACCGTTGCCACTTCTATTGCCATAGCTACCGCCGGAAACAATGCGGCTTTCCTGGTTTTTGTTGCCGGATCCGGGGCAACCATTGGCGCCGGGGTCCTTGAAGCAGTGAATTCAAATTATACTACAAGAAAATGGACCTTTAAAATTGTGGAGAAATAATGCGGAAGGATGTAAGCCATATCAATTTGGGCAACAAGGTTCAGGATCCAGGGTCCAGTAAAATACAGAATGTCTCAGGCCCTTTCCTGACTGCAGAAGGTATTGAAATCAAACCTACTTATACAGAAAATGATATTTCCGACCTGGAGCATCTTGATTTCGGGGCCGGTTTTTCACCGAATTTACGCGGACCATACGCTACGATGTATGTCCGCCGACCTTGGACCATCAGGCAATATGCGGGTTTTTCAACTGCCGAAGAAAGTAATGCATTTTATCGAAGGAATCTCGCCGCAGGGCAAAAAGGACTTTCTGTTGCGTTTGACCTTGCCACGCACCGCGGTTATGATTCTGATCATGAGCGTGTCGTTGGGGACGTTGGTAAAGCCGGAGTGGCTATTGATTCCGTTGAAGATATGAAATTGCTTTTCGACCAGATTCCATTGGATGAAATGTCGGTTTCCATGACCATGAATGGGGCTGTACTGCCCATTATGGCGTTTTACATCGTTGCTGCGGAAGAACAAGGCGTAACACCCGAACAACTTTCCGGTACCATCCAAAACGACATCCTTAAAGAGTTTATGGTACGCAATACCTACATCTACCCTCCTGCCCCATCGATGAAAATCATTGCGGATATCTTTGATTTTACAAGCAAAAAAATGCCGAAATTCAATTCGATTTCGATTTCCGGCTACCACATGCAGGAGGCAGGCGCTACTGCAGATATAGAACTCGCCTACACGCTTGCCGACGGATTGGAATACATCCGCACCGGACTCGCAGCCGGTATGAATATTGACGAATTCGCCCCAAGGCTGTCTTTTTTCTGGGCCATTGGCATGAACCATTTTATGGAGATTGCGAAGATGCGTGCTGCTAGGATGCTTTGGGCTAAATTATTAAAGCAATTCGACCCGAAAGATGAAAAATCACTTGCGCTGCGCACGCACTGCCAAACCTCCGGTTGGAGCTTAACGGAACAAGACCCGTTCAATAATGTCGCGCGCACTTGTATTGAAGCCGCGGCTGCTGCTTTTGGCGGTACACAATCGCTGCACACCAATGCGCTTGACGAAGCGATTGCCTTGCCCACGGATTTCTCCGCGCGTATTGCAAGGAATACACAGATCTTTTTACAGGAAGAAACCAAAATCACTAAAACCGTCGATCCATGGGCCGGCAGTTATTACGTGGAATCGCTTACGGCGGAAATCGCTGAAAAAGCATGGGCATTAATTGAAGAAGTTGAGGAACTTGGCGGCATGACCAAAGCCATTGAAGCCGGCATCCCGAAATTGCGTATCGAAGAAGCGGCGGCCAGGAAACAGGCGCGCATTGACAGCGGACAGGACGTAATCGTTGGCGTGAATAAATACCGTTTAAAGAAAGAAGATCCGTTGCACATCCTTGATGTCGACAACCAGATGGTACGCAAACAACAGGTGGAACGGCTTGACCAAATCAAGGCTTCAAGGGACAATGATAAAGTAAAGATGGCATTAACGCAACTCATCAATGCTGCGAAAACGGGAAGCGGAAACCTGCTTGAACTGGCAGTTGCCGCAGCACGCGAAAGGGCAACGCTGGGCGAGATCAGCGATGCACTGGAGACCATTTTCGGAAGATATAAGGCACAAATCAAATCATTCAGCGGCGTGTATAGTAAAGAAATCAAGAACGACGAAAGCTTTGCCAAAGCGAAGCAGCTTGCCGATGCGTTTGCCAAAACGGAAGGACGTAGGCCAAGGATCATGATTGCAAAAATGGGTCAGGACGGCCATGACCGCGGTGCAAAAGTGGTCGCTACCGGCTATGCCGATGTCGGTTTCGATGTGGATATTGGCCCATTGTTCCAAACACCTGCAGAAGCTGCGAAACAAGCCGTGGAAAACGACGTGCATATATTAGGCGTATCCTCATTGGCAGCAGGCCATAAAACATTAGTCCCGCAGGTGATTGCCGAGCTGAAGCAATACGGTCGTGAAGATATCATGGTCATTGTAGGCGGTGTTATTCCTGCACAGGACTACCAATATTTGTTTGATGCAGGTGCCGTGGCGGTATTCGGGCCAGGGACTAAAATCAGTGAGGCGGCGATAAAGATTTTGGAGATCTTGATTGGGGAGTAAATATTATTTAAAAAAATGATGTTAAAACTTTAATTTACTTCGGAAATATCAACCCGCACTCCATTATTAACAATTCGTAATTCATAATTAAACATGGCAGGAGGTTTTTTTGCAATTCTGGATGACATCGCAGCCTTAATGGACGATATCGCGGTCAGCAGTAAGATTGCAACCCAGAAAACAGCAGGGATTTTAGGCGACGACCTTGCCGTCAACGCTGAAAAGGCCACAGGATTCCTTGCCAGCAGGGAATTGCCTGTTCTATGGGCCATTACAAAAGGATCATTCCTTAACAAGCTCATCATCCTTCCCATAGCGTTCCTTTTGAACTATTATTTCCCGATAGCAATCAAGTTTGCATTGATTTCGGGCGGGATTTACCTCGCTTATGAAGGCGTTGAGAAAATCATCGAATATTTTTTTCACAAACGCCACGCTCCCGACACCACCGACGCGCACATGGAAGATGCTGTTGATGATGAAAAGGCTAAGGTAAAATCTGCGGTCACTACCGACTTTATCCTTTCCGTCGAAATCGTAATCATTGCGCTGGGTTCGGTTTTGGATAAGGATTTAACAACACAAATCGCGACGGTAACCATCGTTGCCATACTTGCCACAATTGGAGTTTATGGGTTGGTTGCGCTGATTGTACGTATGGACGATGCGGGTTACCACCTGATGCGAAAAAGCAACAATTCAGGATTTTTATACCAAATGGGGAAATTCCTCGTCTGGCTGTTGCCGATGATTATTAAAATGCTGTCTGTCGTAGGAACCATCGCGCTGATATTGGTTGCAGGCGGAATATTCATGCACAATGTTGATTACTTCCACCATTTCCTGCCTGACCTGCCCACAATGCTAACGGAATTACTTTTGGGAATTGCTGTCGGGCTTGTTGCAGTGGCAGTGATGATGGGAACGAAAAGGATTTTTAGGAAATCTACAATGTAAAACTGTTATTCTATATAATCGATTGCAAAGAATTTTCCTTCTTTGAATTCTATTGTCAGTAATCCGTATTCATCAGAATCAAGTTCGATCTCAACATCGCTTTCGTCATCACCATCGGGCAGGTAAGTAGAAATATCTTCAACGTAAAAATCACGCCTGATGTTAAGCACTTTGCCGGGATAGGTTTTTGAAGCTTCCTGCTGCGCGGCGTCAAGAATCATTTCAATAGAATCGATTGCCCAGTAAATCCTTTCAAGTCCTTTCATATCGGGACTGTGGAGGGTACCATCAACCGTGATGGCGGTTTCCTTACCATTTTTATTGATTGATGTAATTTGAGTGTCCCAAAAGAAATATTTTTCATCAGCCGTGAATTCACAGGTCAGTTTCCCCAATCGCGTGTCGTTGAAAGTAATGGTTTCCTTTTTTGCAAGGGCACCTTTAAAAAGTAATTTAATGATATTGAACATATTGTACGCTTAGGTTTCCGACAAATATAATTAATGCGTTTCGGAATATGATGCAAAATAATAAGGTCAGTCACAAGATTGCCTTTCATCAACTCAAAAATTAAAATATATTTGTAATCCACTTTCGGGATGTAGCGCAGCCTGGTAGCGTACTGGCATGGGGTGCCAGGGGTCGCTGGTTCGAATCCAGTCATCCCGACCGGGAAACCAATCCTTTTCTAAGGATTGGTTTTTTATTTTTTGGACAAATACACCAGGCCTGAATCAAAGCTTCGCTTTGCTGCAAAACTGAAGCAAAAAAACCACCCTCCCGGATGGCTTTTATTTAAAAATTCACGGTACTGATGGGCACCAGCGTGAAATGATCACCATATGCATATTGCTCAATCTTATTCGGGCCAACGGCAATCAGGTGCGAATCCATCGGGATCACATCAGTAAGGTAACCTGTGTAGGTGTTTTCCAGTGAAAGTGCGTTGCTGTTGGTTGCATCAAAGACTTTAAGGCCCTGGTTTCCGCAGCAAATGTAGAGCGTATTTTCTTTTATTCCCAAACCGTAAGGCTGTTCGAGCAGTGTAGTTGAAATTAACGTCGGGCTGTTCATGTCTGTAATATCAATCACATTCACCTGGTCCTCGATGGCGCCACAGCTGGTACCACCCCTTACGGTGATGTAAGCGAGATTTCCGTTAACCACAACCGGATCGCAGGCCGTAGCATGGGAAAAGCCGGAAATGAACGTCGGGTTGAATTCGTCCGTAGCATCCACTACAAACATGCCGCTGGTGGAACCCACAAACAGGAAATCATCCCTTTTAAAAAGCGTTTCGAACATCCCACCGCCAAACCATTGCTCCATATAGACTTTCTTGTCAAAAACGGTTTGTTCCGGTACAGCAATATTGAAAACATTCAATGCATATGCATCGGTAGTGTACAAAGCATTATCATTGATCTGGAATTTGGCATAAGACCCACCGGTACCGATACCGTTCGCGCCGCCGGTAGCCTCAGCCATCGCATCTTCATACAAATTCAGGTACTGCTTCGGGACATTGCGTGTTTCCGCTTTATATCCTACGATGATTTCGCCTGTACCGGGTTGGATCGTATAGTCATAAAACGAAGCATGAGCAGGGAAAACAGGAACAAATTCGATGGCATTTTCAACCGTTTTGACCAATGTAATGTTATTGATGTCAGCTATATCGAAAACAAGCAGATCGACAAAATTGTCAGCATACAAATAATGCCCTTTTACGGCAATATCATGAACGCCTTCAAGGTTGATAAAAGCAATATTGACAGGTGCCGACGGATTTTGATTGTTAAAGATGTGTACGCCCTGCTCTTTTGCAATATAAAAAAGGTATTTTTCAGAAACATAGATTTTACCGTCAGAATGGGTTTGCCTTGCGGCAGAAATCGAAACCGCATTCCGGATCTCATCCAGCGATTTAACGACGGGAATCGCAAAAAGTGCCGTTTCCTGAGTGTCATCATCCGAAGAACAGGAAGACAGGCAGAGCGTGAGAAAAGCTGCTGTTAACAGTATGATTTTTTTCATAGCGTTATTTTTGAAATGAGTACACGTCGATGATGCACTACTTAACTTTTGCATTTTTAAATGCATTACCAATTTCCATAAAAACTGTTAATATCAAAAAAATATTTTACCTCTTTACCATCAGCCGTACTGACATACAGCACATCGTAATACTTCCCGTCCTTATTGGAAAGAGCTTGTGAAGTGACCCTACATCCGGTACACTTGCTTTTGACAAATGCATATTCCTCGCCTACGCTTTTCACAACAACTGCATTTTCATATGAACTGCCATCACCAGATGCGTTGGCCTGAGTTTGTGCGCTTTTGCAACCTGACATAGCCATCATCATCAATATGGCCACAAGAAACTGTTTCATTGTTTTCATTTGTTTGGGTTTTAATGTTACTGATTGGGAATCACTAAAATACATTTTTATTGGAGATGAAAACTATTTGTGCAGGAAAGATTCAATATCAATCACCAGATTCGTATAAGCCCCTATGTTTTTAGCTTTGCTTTCCGGGTACCCAATCGTATTGGTCAGGCTGTAACTTCCCATAAGTTCAAAACTATAATGCTTCAGGAATGTTACCCCGAAGCCAAACATACCGCTGATACTTGAACTATTATAGAAGCTTTTCACGGATGTCCCTTCATCATCCTTCGCACTCAGCACATTGACCATATTAAACCCGCCCTGCAGGTAAAAACCTTTGGCGTACACTTTATTGACATCAAACTTTATTAAAGGCTGGAATTGCAAGGTGGTCAGTTTCGCCTCATCGAAAAGTTCATAAAAAGTACCGGATTCCAACGGACCATAATCGGTTTCAGTAGTCTGGTTAAAAATCATATTCACCTTCAGTCCACAATGGGTGCTGAACTGATAATCCATGAATCCCCCGACGTTAAGGCCACTGAGCCCGCCGCCTGCAATAAGTGGTCCGCTCACTTCAATATCATATGCATTCATACCCATCAGGGCGCCGTAACGCATCTTTTGGGAGAAGCCGGTAACACTACAGAACAGGACGGAGAGCAGGAATACTTTTTTCATTTTACTTGTTTTTGTTTGGGCTGCAAAATAACCATTTCTATTAAATTTGATATCCACGACTTCATTTAATTGTTGCTGTTAATTTGTTATATTAGCCAAAAACGTATACCCATGGACTTCTCAAAAAAAATGCTGCGCGACGGTGCGCTTGAAAATAAGGTAATTGTGGTTACCGGCGGCGGAAGCGGACTCGGCAAGGCAATGACAAAATACTTCCTCGAACTTGGTGCCAATGTGGCCATCACCTCGCGTGATTTATCAAAGCTCGAAAAAACGGCATCAGAACTTGAAAGTGAAACCGGAGGAACCCGAGGCGGAGCCGAACGGAGCGGAGCTAAATGCCTTCCCCTGCAATGTGATGTGCGCGATTACAAGCAGGTTGAAAACATGCTTGATTCGGTTATTGCGGCATTCGGGAAAGTGGATGTATTGTTGAACAATGCCGCCGGGAATTTCATTTCGCCTACTGAAAGATTGTCGGCAAACGCATTTGATACCATTATCGATATCGTCCTGAAAGGAAGTAAAAATTGCACGCTGGCCTTCGGGAAGCATTGGATTGATACCAAAAAAACCGACAATGTCATTTTGAATATCGTCACAACATACGCCTGGACAGGCTCTGCTTATGTCGTTCCGAGTGCCACTGCCAAAGCCGGCGTGCTTGCCATGACCCGAAGCCTCGCTGTGGAATGGGCGAAATACGGCATCCGCTCCAATGCCATTGCTCCCGGCCCTTTCCCGACCAAAGGCGCCTGGGACCGGTTGTTGCCGGGTGATCTGGCGGAAAAATTCGATATGGCGAAAAAAGTGCCTTTGAAACGTGTCGGCGACCACCAGGAACTGGCGAACCTTGCTGCGTATCTGGTTTCTGATTTTTCGGCTTATGTAAATGGCGAAGTTATCACGATTGATGGTGGCGAATGGCTTAAGGGCGCGGGGCAATTCAACCTGCTGGAAGCGATTCCGGAAGAAATGTGGGATATACTCGAGACGATGATTAAGGCAAAGAAATCGAATTAGAAAATGTGGAAATTAGATAATGTTGCAACTCGTGTAACTAAACGCGCGTTTGCGTTAGGGATGGAAGCGGCATCCTTTTTCTAATCCTGAAAGGTTAGAAAAAGATATAGCGGACAGCCCGGGCCGCAGGCAACGCCTAAAAACCTTTTTAAAAAGCAATGTTTTACTGCGTTTCGAGAGCATTTTTTAATTATCTAATTTTCTAATTTTTCAAATCATTTCCCCTTGATAAACCCATAATTAATTGTATTTTTACCGCTCCAAATTTTGAAACTTAAATGGGTAAGATTATTGCCATTGCCAACCAGAAAGGCGGCGTCGGAAAAACGACGACTTCTGTGAATCTGGCCGCCTCGCTCGGGGTACTTGAAAAAAAAGTATTACTTATCGATGCTGATCCGCAGGCGAATGCAAGTTCGGGCCTCGGCATCGACATTGAAAATATATCCATCGGGACCTACCAGATCCTGGAACACAGCAATACGCCGGAAGAGGCGATTATTGCCTGTACTGCACCGAACGTTTCTGTCATTCCCGCACACATCGATCTTGTAGCGATTGAAATCGAACTCGTTGACAAGGAAAATCGCGAATACATGCTCAAGCAGGCATTGGCAGGCATTAAAGACCAATACGATTATATACTGATTGATTGTGCGCCGTCATTGGGATTGCTGACTTTAAATGCATTGACCGCCGCAGATTCTGTGGTAATCCCGATCCAGTGTGAATATTTTGCATTGGAAGGGCTTGGGAAACTTCTGAACACCATCAAGAGCGTTCAGAAAATCCACAATCCGTCGCTCGATATTGAAGGTTTGCTGCTGACGATGTTTGACTCACGCCTGCGTTTATCCAACCAGGTAGTTGAGGAAGTACAGAAGCATTTCAGCGATATGGTTTTCAATACTGTGATCCAGCGTAATGTAAAACTGAGTGAAGCACCGAGTTTCGGGGAAAGCATCATCAATTATGACGCCACGAGTAAAGGCGCTACGAATTACCTGCACCTGGCGCAGGAAATCATCAAGAAAAACAGCTAATCATGACCAAAGCGATAAAAAAACAGGCATTAGGAAGGGGATTATCGGCATTGCTTAAGGATCCTGATAATGATATTAAATCGGTTGACGATAAAAATGCCGACAAGGTTGTTGGCAATATCATCGAACTGGAACTGGATGCGATTGAGATCAACCCATTCCAGCCGCGTAGCAATTTCAATGAGGAATCACTACAGGAACTCGCCACTTCGATCAAGGAACTTGGTGTTATCCAGCCTATTACCGTACGGAAATTAGATTTTAACAAGTACCAGTTGATTTCAGGAGAGCGCCGTTTACGGGCTTCCAAAATTGCCGGACTGGCTGTAGTTCCTGCATACATACGTATTGCCAACGACAATGAATCGCTTGTAATGGCTTTGGTGGAAAACATCCAGCGCCACGATCTTGACCCTATTGAAATCGCTTTATCATATCAAAGGCTGATTGACGAAATCCAGCTCACACAGGAACAGATGAGTGACCGCGTCGGTAAAAAGCGTTCCACGATTGCCAATTATCTGCGTTTGCTGAAATTGGATCCGATCATCCAGACAGGAATCCGTGATGGTTTTATCTCGATGGGACATGGCCGCGCCATCATCAATATTGAAGATCTTGATGTACAGACGGACATTTACCAGAAAATCGTAAGCCAGAATCTTTCTGTCCGGGAAACAGAAGCCTTGGTCAAAAGTTATCAGGAAAGCCTGAAACCGAAACCTGCCGCTAAAGCCAAAGGCGCTGCATTTGCCATTGCCGATGAGCAGCAGAAAACCATTAACAATTATTTTGGCACCAAAGCCGAGGTAAAAATGGCCGGAAACGGTAAAGGGAAAATTACCATCCCATTCCATTCGGAAGAAGATTTCAACCGCATCCTTAAATTACTGCATAATTAGTGTTCCGCAGGATTACCATATTGTCCTTTTGCCTGTTGTTCAGCATCTTTTTGTCTGCGCAGCAAAAGCAGAATGACGTGTTGATTATGGCTGATACCGTGAAACGAAAGCCCATCAATCCATTGGCACCAGCGAAAGCCGCGTTTTATTCTGCCATACTTCCTGGCCTCGGGCAGGCGTATAACAAACGCTATTGGAAAATCCCTATCGTGTATGGCGCATTGGGAACCGGGATTTACTTTTTTGCAGACAATAACAAAAAATACCATCGTTTCCGCGATGCATATAAAGTCAGGCTTGCTGGCGGAAAAGACGAATTTGACGGCCAGTACAGCACAGCTACTTTATTGAATGCCCAAAAAACATTCCAGCGTAACCGCGATTTATCCTTCCTGATCACCGTCGGGATTTATGTGCTGAATATTGTAGACGCTAATGTTGACGCACATTTATTGCAGTTTAATGTTAATGACAATTTATCACTGCGCCCTGATTATTATCCAACGGATATCAATTACAGGCACAATGTAGGCCTGTCCCTAAACTATCAATTCTGATGAAAATAGCACTTTTGGGATATGGTAAAATGGGCAAAGTGATCGAACGCATCGCTTTGGAGCGCGGCCATGGGATTGTGCTGCGTAAAGGCAGTAACGATACTTTTGACGGACTGGAATTGGCCGATGTGGCGATTGATTTCAGTATTCCCGATGCAGCCGTAAGCAATATTTCCGCTTGTATTGAACGCAATATCCCTGTGGTTTCAGGAACTACAGGCTGGCTGGAACGATATGAGGACATGGTATCGCTTTGCAAAGAGAAAAACGGTGCTTTTATATACGGTTCGAATTTCAGCCTGGGCGTGAACTTATTTTTTGAACTGAATGATCACCTGGCGAAAATGATGGCAAAATTTCCGCAATACAGAGCATCTTTGCAGGAAATCCACCATACGCAGAAACTAGACAAACCGAGTGGCACGGCGATTTCTCTGGCCAAAGGCATTATTGAAAATTCGGGTTATAAAAACTGGACATTAACGGAGGCGAAGGAAAATGACATTGCGATTGAAGCCTTACGTGAAGAAAATGTTCCCGGGACACATACCGTAAAATACGAGTCGGGAATCGATTCGATTGAGATTACACATACAGCGCACAGTCGCGAAGGATTTGCATTTGGAGCTGTAATCGCCGCGGAATGGATTGCCGGAAAAACAGGCGTTTTCACGATGAAGGATGTTTTGGATTTGTAACAATTGTGCGTAAAACAATACTTAGGATAGTATCTGCCGGAAGGCGTAAAAATAAAAGCATAAAAATTAAAGTTTGAAAATATGAGTTTAGCAGAATGGTTCGTATTCTTTCTATTATTGCAGGTGGTACACTTTGCCGGAACCTGGAGATTGTACACTAAAGCGGGCCGCAAAGCCTGGGAAGCTGCAGTACCTGTTTACAATGCCATCGTATTGATGAAGATCATCAACCGCCCGGCCTGGTGGACTGTCTTGCTTTTCATTCCGATTGTGAACCTGATTATGTTCCCGGTAATCTGGGTGGAAACGATCAGGAGTTTCGGGAAAAATTCGACAGCTGATACGCTTTTAGTGCTTTTCACTTTAGGATTTTACACTTATTACCTGAACTATACGCAGGACCTGAAACACCTTGAAGGCAGGAGCCTTGTGGCAGCTACAAAAATGGGTGACACTGTAAGTTCATTGCTGTTTGCAATTGTAGTTGCTACCATTGTGCACACCTATTTTATACAACCTTTTACCATCCCGACGGCTTCATTGGAACGGACTTTACTGGTCGGGGATTTCCTGTTTGTATCCAAAGTGAACTATGGCGCCAGGACACCCATGACCACTGTTGCCGCACCAATGGTGCACGACACCTTACCGATCGTAAAAACGAAATCGTACCTGAACTGGCCCCAATTGCCTTACTTCAGGCTGCCAGGTTTTGAAGATGTGAAGAAAAATGACATTGTGGTCTTCAACTGGCCAGTGGATACAGTGCATGTCTTTTTTGATAAAAGCGGGCGCAAGGCGGTTGTAAAGCCGATTGATAAAAAGTCGAATTATGTGAAACGCTGCGTGGGCACACCGGGTGATATGGTACAGGCGAAAGACGGCATACTGTTTGTGAATGGCAAGGAAATGCAGTATTCTGACAGGGCAAAAGTACAGTATATGCACAGGATATTTGCTGCTAAGGAAGGCGTGAGCAGCGAATTACTGAAAACCTTAGGCACAAATGACTACCAACGCGCATACAAAGTACAGGTGACTTCTGATGATCAATTCAATATGATCAGGCCATACCTTACAGGAGCTAAGGAAAATATGGTATATACCGGCCCGCGCGGATTACCGGCTTCAGTGATACAAAAAGCCGGGATTTTTGCCCAGGAACAATATGAGCCGGAAAATTTCGCAAACCTGACCTTGAAGGAAGCAGAGACATTGCGGAAAAATCCAACAATCGATTCTGTAATACGATATAAGCCAGCAACCAACGACCCGCGCGTTTTCCCGCACGATTCCAAATGGGGTGAAGATAATTTCGGCCCGATTACGATTCCCAAGCGCGATGCCACAGTACAATTGACAATGGGAAACCTGCCGCTTTACAAGCGCATTATATCCGTATATGAAAATAATAAGCTTGAAGTGAAAGGCAGCCAGATCTTCATTAACGATAAGCCAGCGACCACTTATACCTTCAAAATGAATTATTACTGGATGATGGGAGACAATCGCAACAAATCAGAAGACAGCCGCTATTGGGGCTTTGTACCTGAAGACCATATCGTCGGCAAACCCGTATTCATCTGGATGAGTATTGATGGCATCAATGACGGGTTCAAGAACTGGAGCATCCGTTGGGACAGGCTTTTCACGACTGTTGGCGGCAGCGGCGAGCCTTATTCGTATTTTAAGTTTTTCCTGATCGCACTGGCCGCCTATTTCGGGATCAGTTTTTTTATGAACAGGAAGAAAGAAAAAACAACTTAAGATTGCATTAGACTTCTTGGATTTTTGGACTTCTTAGACTTGTCTAAAAATCGGAAAGTCTAAAATGTCTAAGCAGTCTAAAAATCCAAGTAGTCCAAATATGCCCATCCTCATCCATCCAACATATTTCCCAAGCATCTCTTCTTTTGCGGCAATGGCCCAGGCAGAGGCGGTGACTCTGGAAATGGATGACAATTTCCAGAAACAGACGAATCGCAACAGGATGTACATTTACAGCCCGAACGGGATACAGTTGTTAAACATTCCTGTGAAACATTCTAGGGAAAATGCACACCAGAAAACGCGGGATATCAAATTAGAGACGGCATTCGACTGGCAGAAACAGCATTTCAAGTCCTTGGAAGCAGCCTACAGGAGTTCGCCTTTCTTTGAATATTTTGAAGATGCGATAATGCCGGTTTTTGAAAAAAAATACACCTTCCTGATGGACCTGAATCTGGATACTATGGACATTGGAAGCAAATGCCTGCGCATGGATTTCCGCTATTCGAAAACCGAAGAATATTTTAAGGACGTTGAAACATTTCAGGATTTCCGGTACCTCGCCAATGGAAAAAAAGATAAGATGCAATTAGAGCCTTACACGCAGGTTTTCGGAGAAAAGCATGGATTTATAAACAACCTTAGCATTTTGGACCTGCTCTTTAATGAAGGCAGGCACGCTTTGGATTATTTGAAAAGACAGGAAGTAAAGTAAGCAGTCTCAGTTTACAGTTGGCACACTGCCCACGGCCATTGCTTACTGCTGCTTTTTATCAGACAACACCGCCATCACCGGAAAATGATCCGAATCTACAATCTCCGGATAACTGCTAAACATTTTTACCTCAAACTTCTCATCGGCAAAAACATAATCGATCCTTGCCGGATAATAATTGAAATCGTAAGTCTTCCCGAACCCTTTCCCGGCTTCGACGAAACAATCGTTAAGGTCGCCTTTGATATTTCTATAAACATATGAAAACGCACTGTTGTTCATATCACCGCAAATGATGATCGGGTATTTGCAGTTTTGCTTGTGTTTCATGATGATTTCGGCCTGGAGCTGCTGTTTCCTGAAAGCTTTGCCAATGCGCCTGAACATCATTTCTGATTTCTTTTTGTCGATTTCGTTGATGTCTTCAGAAATATCATGCACATCGGGGCTGATCTTGATGGATTGCAGGTGCATATTATAGACCCTGATCGTATCTTTTCCTTTGATGATATCCGCAAATATGGCGTTGTTGTTTGAATCGGGGAACTCGATATTTCCGGTATTGATGATTTTAAACTTTGAAAAAATGGCCTGCCCGGTCTTAATTTTTTTTCCATTTGAAAAAATAAAACGATGCGGGAAAGCCGAATAATCAAAGTCCCTGGCATTTGAGAATTCCTGTATGCAAAGCAGTGCTGGTTTTTTTTCCTTTACGAAATCTGAAATTTCAATCGGCACCGTTTCCTTTTCCGACCATTCGAATTTATTAAAAAGGCGCACATTATAACTCATCACGCTAAAATCGCCATCGGCCGGCGTATAATCCGGTGCTGAAAATTTATAAAACTTATTGATGAAGGTAATCCCAATCAGCAATGCAATTCCCGACAATAGCATTTGCCTTTTGAACTGCACTACCCAATAGCAAAAAAACAGCAGATTGAGCACCAATATCAATGGCAGGCAAAGCGTGAATACCGACAGGAACGGAAAAAGTTTTGGAGCCATAAACGGCAACAGATACGCCATGAAAGTGCAGCATGCCAGGACAATGTTGCACACGAACATGATTTTATTGAATAACGAAAGATTTTTCATTGGTGCGTATGGGTTGGCCGAAAACCGTACTAATCTACAAACAATTAGTGACTTGGGAAATTATTTTCCGGCATTGAACAGAAAATCCTTCTCTTCCTGAGTCAGGCTCTCATAACCGGAACGGCTGATCTTATCAAGAATATCATCAATTTGCTGCTGTTTTTTATCCCTGCCGATGAGTTTAGATGCGGTTGGGTTTTGCTTTGTGTTGTAATTGCGATGGACTTTTTTAAATGGCTTTGGATTTGATGGTTTGGAAATGTTCACAACCCAGTCAGAAATGCCCGTAATAATTTTACTGAGATCGGTGCCATTTTGCAGCATTTTAATATATATAAATCCGAAAAAAGCGCCGGCAAGGTGTGATATGTGGCCACCGGTATTTTCGATCATGAGTTGCATTAAGTCTATAATCAGGATCACTGCCGTCATATGCCATAATTGCACCCTTCCGATTAAAAGCAATCGTATCGGCATTTTCGGGCTGTAGGTAGTGGTCGCCATCAGTACCGCCATAATTGCTGCCGAAGCGCCTACAATTGTAGACTGTTGCCCCATAAGGAAATAGGCCGTACTAAAAACGATTCCCGAAAATACCGCACTCAGAATATACAATCCAACCAACTGCTTTTCTTTGAAAAATGTAAGGAATAACATGCCGGAATAATTCAACACGAGCATATTAAACAGCAGATGAAGGAATCCGCTGTGCAAAAAGGCATAACTGATTAATGTCCAGGGATGAATTGCTACGGTAAGCGGGTCTGATGACAACGCCAGCCAATCGGGAAAAATGAAAACCCCCAGGCGAAATTCATAAAAGAACAATGAAATAAGGAAAATACCGATATTCCAGAAAATCAGGCGCTGGGTAATCCCGCCCATCCGGTATTGCACTTTCAAATCATCTAATAATCCCATAATTTAATTCCAACGGTTATTTTGAAACTTATTGTTACGCCATGACATCATCATGATGAATCCTAAAAGAGCTCCGCCAATATGGGCGAAATGGGCAATTCCTCCGCCACCATCCCCAAAAATAGAATTTCCTTTAAGTCCAAGGAAAAGGTCGACGGCAATCAGTCCGGGTACAAAATATTTGGCCTTGATTGGAATAGGAATAAAAAACATCGCCAATTCCGCCATCGGAAACATAAAGGCAAAAGCGACCAACAGTCCGTAAATCGCTCCTGACGCGCCGACAGCGGTACCCATGTAAGCATCTATAAAAGTATTGAATTGCGTAACTGGCAATGCCTCCTGCCAACTGGTATTAAATTTTCCTTGATGTAAAGTCTGCATCACTTGATCAGGAGAAAATCCTTTTGCCGCCAATGCATTGAGTCCTTCATGAAAAAAATAATAATTCACACCCGTATGCATCAGGAAAGCTCCCAATCCGCATACGAAATAAAAAATCAGGAATTTTTTTGCACCCCAGAAATGCTCCAGCATCGAGCCGAATGATACCAAAGCAATCATGTTGAATGCAATGTGCATAATATTGGGCATCGGGGCGTGCATAAACATGCTGGTTATGGGCTGCCAGATTTTAAAATGTGGATTTTCAAAATAAAATAAGGACAGCTGCTGGTAAGCCGCATTAGATTCTATCGGATTGCCGCCCATGAGCTGCGCGCCAATAAAAACAATAATATTGATGATGAGCAACTGCTTCACCACCGGGGTCATGTTATTCATCATAAGGCAAATTTTTTGTCCAGGTCTTCCACCCGCATCGTGATGAAAGTAGGTTTATGGAAAGGCGACACGTTCGGGTCTTTACATGCAAATAATCCATTGACAATGTTTTCCTGTTCTTTCTCATTTAAAAATGTTCCGGTCTTCACGGCCAGGCTTCGCGCCATCGATTTGGCGATGCTGTCATTCTGGCTAAAACTGCTGTCCGGTATACCGTCCTGCAGGTCTCCCAATAATTGTTCCAGCAATATCGAGACTTCGCTTTCGGCAACATTGACAGGCAGCCCTGAAATTACGGCATGGTCATCCGCCATACTTTCAAAAACGAAACCTGTATTGACTAATGACTCCTGGAGTTCGGCAATCAATTCTATTTCCTGCCTTGAAAAATACAGCGTCAGCGGAAAAAGCAATTGTTGGCTCGCAGCCTGCCTTACAGTCATATTTGTAAGGAACTTTTCATATAAGATGCGTTGGTGCGCGCGCTGCTGGTCGACGATAATCATTCCGGATTTGATCGGATTGACAATGTATTTTTTATGGATCTGGAACAGTTTGACGGTCTGCTGCTCCTGCTCATGGTCGTCAAACAGAGAAGCCGTGACTTCTTCTTGCTCAAAATGGATTTCAACAGGCGCAGTGAGGGTTTCGGTTTCCTGCCGAAGCCCAACGTACAAGCCTTCCCAATGCGAAGTATCCGGTTTTTTATAAGTGGAATAGGATGGCTTAGATGGTTTGTCATCCGAAAACGGATTGAAGTTTGCATCGACCTGAATTAGCGGAACAGACGCTTCCTGGTTTTTATAATCATAAGGCGTATCCAGGTTCGGGTCGCGTTCAAAATCCAATACCGGTGCCACGTTAAACTGTCCCAGGCTGTGTTTTATAGCCGATCTCAGAATGGCATACAATGCATGCTCATCATCAAATTTAATTTCCGTTTTTGTCGGATGGATGTTGATGTCGATGGTATGTGGCGGCACATCGAGATATAGGTAATATGCGGGCTGGCAGCCGTCTTTGAGCAAACCTTCATAAGCGGCCATCACCGCATGGTGCAGGTAACCGCTCTTAATGAAACGATCGTTGACAAAGAAAAACTGCTCTCCCCTGCTCTTCTTTGAAAATTCAGGTTTGGAAACGAATCCCTGTATCGAGACGATGTCGGTGGTTTCTTTTACAGGCACCAGCTTTTCGTTGGTTTTCCCACCGAAAATATTTACAATCCGTTGCCTGATATTTGATTGAGGCAGGTTAAAAACCTCGCTGCCATTGTGGTATAAAGTGAAATGAATGTTTGGATGCGCCATTACCACCCTCAGGAATTCATCAATAATATGGCGCTGCTCGACAATATCCGATTTCAGGAAATTGCGCCTTGCAGGAATGTTGAAAAACAGGTTTTTAACTGCAAATGATGTTCCTTTCGGCAACACAGCCACATCCTGCGACATGAATTTACTGCCCTCAATCACGATGTGCGTTCCAAGCTCTTCCTGGTCCGGGCGCGTCTTCATTTCTACATGAGCAATAGCAGCAATCGAGGCGAGTGCCTCTCCGCGGAATCCTTTGGTATGCAATGAAAATAAATCTTCAGCCTGGCGTATTTTGGAAGTAGCATGGCGCTCGAAGCAGAGCCTCGCATCGGTAACGCTCATTCCCAAACCGTTGTCAATGACCTGTACCAATGATTTTCCGGCATCCTTGATAATTAATTTGATGTCAGTCGCTTTTGCATCAACAGCGTTTTCAAGCAGTTCTTTTACTACTGAAGCGGGTCTTTGAACGACTTCTCCGGCGGCAATCTGGTTGGCGACATGATCGGGGAGCAATTGGATAATACTCGACATTTGGCATTTTTGGTTAGTAGTGTCCGTTTCGGAAACTGGTTTTCGAACGACTTCCAAAGTTACACAAATATTGCAGAAATCTTCCGCCGGAAATCTTAAATCAACGTAGTTTTTAAACAAAAAAACCTGCTCAGAAGAAACAGGTTTTTTATTATAATCAAACTGAATTTATTGTTCCAGCTTATAAGTCCCTTCTATTTGAATGGCTCCAGGTTCAAGCAGGTTTTGAGCCGGAAATTGGTACCCTAAATTAGCCTGCTGCCTTAGGTAAGCCATCTTAATGGCCGCTATGGCCGCTTCAGTGCCTTTATTACCGTGTGCTCCGCCACTGCGGTCTATGGATTGTTGCTCATTGTTGTCTGTCAGCACACAAAAAATAACCGGAATGTCAGTAAGGATATTCAAGTCCTTAATGCCCTGGGTGACGCCTTCACAGACGAAATCAAAATGTTTTGTTTCCCCCTGTATGACACTTCCGATGGTAATGACGACATCAGGTTTCTGGGTTTCGATCATTTTTTTGGCAGCATACACCAATTCAAAACTTCCGGGAACACTCCAGCGGATGATGTTGAATTGCGAAGCGCCACAGTCCATCAACGCGGTAATGGCACCGGCATAAAGTCCTTCCGTAATATGCTCGTTCCATTCAGAAACAACAATCCCAAACCGAAAATCTTTCGCGCTTGGGATCGTATTTTTGTCGTAGTCTGATAAATTCTTATTAGCAGTCGCCATAATTATTTCAGATTTATGATTTATAATTTCAGATTTAAACTGAAACCTATATTTTTTTATTGTGCCAATCCGATCAGCACATCGATATTCTGTGCTTCCGGAGTAACATCAAAACTTTCCTTGATCTCTGTGAAATATTTCAATGCATCGGCTTTGTTGCCCAATTCCAAAGCTACTTTTCCAGCTTTCAGAAGAAAACGTGGCCTGATGGCATCGCTTTTGGTAGCATCGGCAGCTTTCAGATAAAAGCTTAGCGCTTCTTTCAGGTGGTTCTTCTCAGCATGTGCATCACCTATCGCTCCGGTAGCCGTAGCGCTCAGGTACTCTTCTTTCGATTGGAATTTTTCAAGATATTTGATTGCTTCGTCAAATTTACCTGTGTTCAGGTAAGCCATACCGGCGTAATAGTTGGCAAGGTTACCGGCATCAGTTCCTGAATATTTGTCAGCAAGCTTCACGAATCCGTATTTTCCTTCACCGCCGTTCAATGACAAAACGTATAAAGAATCCGGGCTAACACCATCAGTCGCCTGTTGAAAATATTTCTGCGCCTGGAACATGTCCTTATTTGCCTCAGCCTCCTTCACTTCTACAACAAATTTCTGGTATAAGAAATAACCCGCAGCGATTAAAGCAACCACGAATACCGCACCGAAAATCAATTTTTGGTTGCGCTCCACGAATTCCTCCGTTTTTGAAGCCGTATTGTCCAATGAATTAAAGACGCTCGCCGTAGCGCTGTCTTTCTCATCAATATTCAAATCCGTATCATCGACAAACTGGTTGTCAATTTTTTCTTCTTTAGGTTTTGGTGCTTTATATCCTCTTTTGTTAAAAGTTGCCATCTATTATAATTTAGTGAGGTGCAAAAATAAAATTTTTATTCAATAACAAAAGATGTTTTATCGATATTTTTCAATAATTTGCGGGCTGCATGGATGACCCTTTCCAATGACTTCATCAAAACAACAAAATAGTCAGTATTTACGCGGGTTTACACTATGTATTTAAAAAAAATTTCACTCTTCAATTATAAGAATTTTTCGGAAGCCGATTTTGATTTTGACACCAAGATCAATTGCTTCGTAGGCAAAAACGGCATCGGGAAAACCAATGTACTTGACGCGATCTACCATCTTTCTTACGGAAAAAGTTATTTCAATCCGCTGGCAGTACAAAACATCCGGCATGGTGAAGAATTTTTCGTAATAGACGGTGCCTTCCATAAGCAGCAACGTGACGAACAGATCGTATGCAGCCTCAAGAAAGGCCAGAAAAAAATCCTGAAGCGCAACGGCAAGCCTTACGACAAGTTTTCAGACCATATCGGGTTTATTCCGCTGGTGATCATTTCCCCTGCCGACCGCGACCTCATTGTAGAAGGCAGCGAAACCCGAAGGAAATTCATCGACAGCGTGATTTCACAGTCCGACGCAGCTTACCTGCAATTGCTGATCCAATACCAGAAAGTACTCGCACAGCGCAATGCTTTATTGAAGTATTTTGCGCTGAACCACGTTTTTGAAACCGACACCTTAAATATATACAATGGACAGCTCGATGCGGCGGGGCAAAAGATTTATGAGAAACGAAAATCTTTTCTGGAAGATTTCATCCCGATCTTCAACCGACACCACCAGGCGATTACAGGCTCAGGCGAAACGGTGCAGCTGGTATATGAAAGCCATTTGCACGATGCCAGCCTGCTCCAGCTTCTGGAACAAAATATTGCGAAAGACCGCATGCTGCATTACACATCAGTCGGGATCCACCGTGACGACCTGTCATTTGAGCTCGACCACCATTCCATCCGGAAATTCGGCTCGCAGGGACAGCAAAAATCCTTCCTGATCGCTTTAAAACTTGCCCAATTTGAATTCGTAAAACAACAAAGCGGTGAAAAACCGATTATACTTTTTGACGATATCTTTGACAAACTTGACGAAAGCCGCGTCGGGAAAATCGTAGAAATGGTGAATAATGATGATTTCGGGCAGCTTTTCATTTCTGACACCCACCCGCAGCGGACAGAAGAAATCGTAAAATCGACGCATCAAAGCTATAGGATTTTCAATCTGTAGCAGTCTTTGCACTGTTCACCTATATTTTTCAGGCAAACGAAAAAAATATTCTATTTTAGCATCATCATTAAAAATCGCTTTATGAAACTACGTTTGGTTTTACCGCTGCTGATCTGCTTTATATTGGGCAGTTGCCAGGCACAGCCCTCAAAAAAATACGAATCAATACCTGCTTTGGCTTTCGCCGAAAAGATAAAAACCACTCCGGAAGCCCAGATATTGGATGTCCGCACTCCTGAAGAATACAATGACCAGCACATCGATAACGCGAAAAACGTAAACTGGAACAGTGATGATTTTGCACAAAAAGTGGCCACTTATGACAAATCAAAACCAGTTTTCGTATACTGCATGAGCGGTGGGCGAAGCAAACAGGCAGCGGCCAAGTTGTCTGAAATGGGGTTCACTTCAATCTATGAACTCCAGGGCGGCATCATGAAATGGAACGCCGCCGGACTCGCTCCGAAAAGTGACCGCATCGTCGGGATGTGCCCCCAGGAATATAAGGAACTGCTGAATACCGATAAGAAAGTCCTCATCAATTTTTATGCAGAATGGTGTGAGCCTTGCAAAAAAATGGCGCCATACATCACCAGGATGCAATCGGACATGAAAGACAAGGTCGTCATTGTAAGGCTGAATGCCGACGAGAATAAAACCCTGATGTCAGAAATGAAAATTGACGAATTGCCTGCGCTTTACTTATATGAAAATAAGGAAGTAAAATGGCAGCACACAGGCTTCATCAACGAAGAAGATCTTAAAAAAAACCTGTAATATGCTCACGAAAGAATCACTGCAATTCCTGTCGGATCTTAAGGCAAACAACAACCGTGACTGGTTTTTAGCGAACAAAAAACGCTACGAAGCCTATAAAGCAGATTATCACAAACTGGTCTCTGATTTTCTCGAGGCACTGAAACCCCTCGATCCCGCACTCGAACATCTTGAAGTGAAAAACTGTACTTTCCGGATTAACCGCGACATCCGTTTCTCCAAAGACAAATCGCCTTATAAAGACCATATGGGCATGTGGTTTTCAGGCGGAGCCAAAGGCGCAAACCGTCCCGGATATTATGTACACATTGCTCCTGAAGGCAGTTTTATCGCAGGTGGATTTTACCAGCCTGAAAACGAGGAACTCAAAAAGATACGCAAAGAAATTGCCTTTTTTTATGAGGATCTCGATGAAATTGTCGCGCACAAGGATTTCAAAAAAGTCTTCGGCGGATTGGATATCAACGAGAACAATTCGCTCAAAACATCACCGAAAGATTACGAAAAAGACCATCCGGCAATCCATTTCCTGAAACTTAAAAGTTTTACCGCGAGCGCCAATTTTGACACCAAAGAAGTTTTGCAAAAAGATTTTGTTTCAAAAACCACTAAAAAGCTCATTGCGTTGAAGCCTATGACCGAATTCCTTACCAGGGCGCTGACGCAAAACGATTAAGCATGAGCCAGAAAAAGAAGATCCTTTTCCTTGGGGAATCCTACCGTGCCGACGCCATTACCTGGATGAACGGCCTAAGGGAATTCGGTGATTTTGAAATCATCACCTGGGAATTGAAATCTTCCGGGAGCGGCCTGAACCGTGTCAAAAGGCTTTTTGAATTCAAATTTGCATGGTGGAGCATCAGGAAACTGATACGCGAACACCATCCCGACATGGTAATTGCGGAACGCACCACGAGTTATGGATTTCTTGCCGCACTGTGCGGTGTAAAGCCGGTCGCGATCGCCCAGCAAGGCAGGACAGATTTATGGCCTGAAGGTTCCATTTTACTGCCACTGAAACGCGCTATACAAACTTATGCTTTCAAAAAAGCCGACCTGATCCACGCCTGGGGCCCTGTGATGACGATTTCAATGAAGGAAGCGCGGGTAGATATGAATAAGGTTATGGTGCTCCCAAAAGGAATTGACCTGAATTCATTTGTTTTCAGTAACTTTAATGAGCGCCAGAAAATCAATGCCATCGTAACCCGCTCACTGCTACCGGAATACCGGCATGACGTGATATTGGCAGCATTCGAAATCCTAAACCGAAAAGGGATGGATTTCGTACTTAGGATTGTCGGTGACGGAAAGGAATTGCAAAACCTGAAAAATTTGGCACAAAAATTAAAGATCGATCATAAAGTAATATTCACAGGGCGGATTGACAACCGCGATCTGCCTGCATTATTACAGCAATCCAATTATTACATCAGCATGCCGATTACGGAAGGCGTATCGGCATCATTATTTGAAGCAATGGCAGCAGGCTGTTATCCTTTGGTTACCGATATCCCGGGAAACCAAAGCTGGATAACGCACCGCGGGAACGGGCAGCTGATTGCGACAGACGATGCTGAAATGCTGGCCGGGGAGCTACTATGGGCCACCCAAAACACTGAAACCATTCAAACCGCTATAAAAAATAACCGAAAATTTGTTGAAGATCATGCCGATTACAAAGTGAACATGAAAATCATTGCGAACCGGTATCACGAACTGATCAATAATGTTAAAGGCGACAGCTAATGTGTGGGATAAACGGTATTCTTTATTTTCGGAAGCAAGACGCTGACGAGCAGGTTTTAACCAAAATGCGCGATGCTCTGGCACATCGCGGGCCGGATGATTGCGGGATTTTTATTGATGGAAATCTTGGTTTAGGCCACAGGCGGCTCTCTATCCTGGATACTTCAGCTGCGGGACACCAGCCGTTTTTATCTGACGATGGAAGGTATGCGATGGTCTTCAACGGTGAAATTTACAATTTCCGGGAATTCCACAGCGAACTCAAAGCCGCAGGATGTGCTCTCAAAACGCAATCGGATACGGAAGTACTGATGAAACTGTTCCAACTGCACGGCACCAAAATGTTACAGCGACTTAATGGCATGTTCGCTTTCGCCATCTGGGACAAACTGGAACGGAAACTTACGCTGGTTCGCGACAGGATGGGCGTAAAACCCTTATACTATGCTTTTTACAATGACGCAATATTCTTCGCGTCTGAACAAAAAGCTATTTTTGCTGCAGGTGTTCCCTTACAAATTGCCGCCGAAGGGCTCCAGGAATATATCTTCAACCGATTTGTAGCAGGTGAAAATACATTATTCGAAAAAGTGAAGAAATTACTTCCGGGCCATATCATGACCATTTCAGAAAATGGCAAAACCGAAACATCCCAATGGTGGAACCTGAAAAAAGAGATCCAGGAACAGCCTAAGATCAAGAATCCGCAACAATGGTTTTCTGAAACTTTTGACGAATCGGTAAAACTGCGCATGGTCAGCGATGTACCTGTTGGCGTTTTATTGAGCGGAGGCCTGGATTCTTCCTCGGTTCTGGCTTCACTGAAACATCAGGATTATGAGGACATCAATACATTCAACATTGGTTTTTCGGAATCCGAGCATAATGAGTCGCATTTGGCAAAGATGCTTTCGGAAAAATTTGATTATAAATTCGAGTCGATAGAACTCAAAGGCGAAACACTTTTCAAAAAAATGGTTGCCGCCGCATATTACCACGACGAGCCATTGATGCATTTAAGCGAACCGCACCTTTTGGCTGTGTCTGAACTTGCCAAACCATCGGTAAAAGTATTGCTTTCCGGCGAAGGTGCAGATGAACTTATGGGCGGATATGTGCGCTACAAACCGCTTCGTTTCCCGTCATTGCTGCAATCGATGGGCGCGATCAGCAGTATGGGGATTTTTTCTAAAAATGCACGATTCGATAAATTATCGAGGTATGCACAGATTAAAAGCCAGTCGGGTCTTGTCATTTATAATGGTTCCAATATTTACCCGAAAGACATCGAGCAGGTTTTTCGCATTTCCGATGAACCGGCAAACGAGTACCGACATAAAATATTTGAAGACGCCAGATCGCTGTATCCCGGAAACCTGAAACGCCAAATGCTGTATTTCGACCAGCACACCTATTTATGTTCGCTGCTCGACCGCAATGACCGCTGTACTATGGGCGCTTCGATTGAATGCCGCGAGCCATACCTGGACCAAAGGCTTGTTAAAGGACTTGGTTCTCTGGACGACAAATGGCTCTTTACAGGCAAGAAAGGGAAATATATCCTGAAATCATCTGTTGAAAACAGGTTGCCCGAAGAGATTTTAAACTTCCGGAAAATAGGACTCAGTGCGCCATGGGGTGATTACCTTATTAAAAATCCCGCTTTCGCAGAAGAAGTGGAATCCTTCATCAAAAGTGATATTTTCAGGATGCCTTACCTGGAACATATCGATGCTGAAAAACTCGTGTGCCAGCTCCGCAAAGGAGAAAGGCAGATGGTTTCCTACGTCATGCCGCTGTTCATGCTGCATATCTGGCTGAAATATTATGTGAAAAGTTTTTCCGCTGCCGCAGATATGATTTAGGTTTTCGAAATTTGGCTTACCTTTGGCAGCAATCCAACAGCAGTTTCTCCTATGGAAATCTTCGATAATTTTTCGCTCAAAAAATACAATACTTTCGGAATTGAGGCCTTTGCAAAACAATTTGTCGCGATTCACAACACCGACGAATTAAAACAAATCCTCGAGCAAAACACATCGAAAGAAAAATTCATCCTCGGCGGCGGAAGCAATATGCTGCTGACACAGGACATAGACGCTTTGGTAATACATATCGATATCAAAGGAAAGAAAGTCATTTTTGAAAACGACGATGTGGTTGAAGTACAATGCAACGCCGGCGAAAACTGGCATGAATTTGTGCTGTGGACCATCGACCATGGCTTCGGTGGACTGGAAAATATGTCGCTTATTCCCGGCAATGTAGGAACCACGCCGGTGCAGAATATCGGCGCTTATGGCACAGAAATCAAGGATACCTTTGTCAGCTGTGAAGCGATGGACATCAAAACGCTTGAAATCCGGACTTTTTCAAATACCGAATGTGCATTCGGTTATCGCGAAAGTATCTTTAAAAACGAAGCCAAAGGCCAGTACATTATCACATCCGTAACTTTCCGGCTTACGAAAAAAGACCATAAAATCAATACTTCATACGGTGACATCCTCGCTGAACTGGCCAAAAAAAATATTGAAACGCCAACCCTGAAAGACGTGAGCAATGCCGTCATCTCCATTCGCAAAAGCAAGCTGCCCGATCCGGCAGAACTTGGAAACAGCGGCAGTTTCTTTAAAAATCCCATCATCCCGAAAGTACAGTTTGATGCCATTAAGGAAAAATTTCCCGAGATCAGGTTTTTCCCCGTTTCAGACACTGAAGTGAAAGTGCCTGCGGGCTGGCTTATTGAACAGGCCGGATTCAAGGGAAAACGCTTCGGCGATGCGGGCGTGCATAAAAACCAGGCGCTCGTCCTCGTGAATTATGGCAATGCTACCGGCGCCGAAATCCTTGAAGTATCACGCAAAGTACAGCAGGCCGTTTTTGATATTTACGGGATTAATATCGAAGCGGAAGTCAATATTATTTAAGCACTTAGGCAGCATACCATAATCATTCCAAAATACGATTAAATTAAAAAAACAGCTTTTTATATTGGTGATGTAATCGTACCTTTGCAAAAAATTTAACAGCCGCCGGAAAAGTTATGTTACAAGTGATTTTTTTTGTCTTTATTGCCGTAGTTGCCATCCAGTTCATTTATTATGTGCTCATTTTCGGCAAAATAGCTTTTGTAAAGCCAAAGCAGCACAATCCTAAAAAAATTCCCATTTCTGTAATCGTATGCGCTAAAAACGAGGAGGAAAATGTGGCGAAATATATACCTCTTTTAGCAGAACAAAATTATCCGGACTATGAAATTGTCCTGATTGACGATGCTTCATTCGACAATACACTCGAAGTTTTTGAAGAATTTGAAAAGCAATATAAAAATGTACGCCTTGTAAAAGTGGCTAATAACGAGGCTTTTTGGGGCAATAAAAAATTCGCGCTCACACTGGGAATCAAAGCGGCGAAAAAGGAATACCTGCTTTTTACAGATGCGGATTGTTACCCGACTTCCAAAAACTGGATCACCGAAATGAGTTCCAATTTTACATTGCAAAAAACCATCGTCATCGGTTATGGCGCTTATGAAAAAGTCCCTAATTCCTTCTTGAATAAAATCATCCGTTTTGAAACGCTACTTGCCGCTGCGCAATACCTTTCCTGGGCACGCATTGGACGTCCTTTTATGGGAGTGGGCAGGAACCTGGCTTATAAAAAAGATGAATTTTTCAAGGTGGATGGTTATCGCGACCATTTGAAAATCCGTTCCGGGGACGATGATCTTTTCATCAACCAGGTGGCCAACAAAAAGAATACGACAGTTTGCTATACGCCGGAGGGTTTTACTTATTCGAGGCCAAAAACCAGTTTCACGGCGTGGTTTACCCAAAAAAGAAGGCACATCTCCACGGCACAGCATTACAAACCGATGGATAAATTCCAGCTTGGCTTGTTTTACGCTTCACAATTGTCTTTCTTTTTATTGCCTGTATTGCTGCTGATTTTCCAGTATGAATGGATTACAGTCACAGCAATCATCGGTTTCCGTTACCTGTTTACATGGCTCACTTTAGGGTTTACGGCTGGAAAGTTAAAAGAAAAAGATGTGATGATCTGGTATCCGGTGATCGAAATCGTGGTGGTGTTCACGCAATTGAATATCTTTATCACCAATCTCTTTTCAAAACCGGTACATTGGAAATAAAAGCTTATATAGACAAAGCCAAGGAAGGCGACCAGGTGGCTTTTACCTTTTTGCTGGACCGCTACTGGAATGAAGTCTATGGTTTTATGCTTAAGCGGACTGAAAATGAAACCGATGCCGAGGACATTACGATAGAAACTTTCTCGAAAGCCTTCGATAAGATCGGGAGTTACAATCCTGAATTCAAATTCAACACCTGGCTCATTGCGATTGCCAAAAACGTGCATATCGATTTGCTGCGTAAAAAGAAATCCTCGCTTTTCATCGAGATTACCGACGAGGAAGACCATCAGGCATATAATATTGCAGATACCGCCCCTTCCGCTGAAGACGAACTGATTACCGAACAAAACCTCTCCCAATTGCTGCGCTTCATCAAAGAGTTGAAACCGCATTACCAGGAAGTCATCCAGCTCCGGTATTTCCAGGAAATGAGTTACCAGGAGATTTCGGATAAAATCGGCGAACCCCTGAGCAATGTGAAGATCAAGTTACTCCGCGCCAAAAAGCTTCTGGCCGAAATCATTCAGGAAAGACGGTAATTTTTTAATTATGAATTAGAAATTACGAATTGCGGCTATACCGTAATTCCTAATTCGTTTCTTAATTTTTTCACAATATTCCCTCCCTACCTTACGTTATCTCTTAAAATCCACCGTCTTATGCAATGAAAATACTTAACCTTAACAATAAATTATTATGTCTGGATCAAGTATTTTCGAAACTTCATGGATCAATCTTGTTTTTGAAGGAAGGAACAAGGAATACGGTGCTTACCAATTGCGCCGTGAAAACCCAAAAACCACGCTTAAAGCCTTATTTCTAGGCTTGTGCCTGATTACTGCGCTTGCGATGCTGCCTTATCTGCTGAGCTCGTTTGGTAAAGCTCCGGTCGAAAGCCCGATAATCACCGATACATTCGACCATGTAACGCCGATATCGATTATGCCAAAACAGCCAGAAGCGCCAAAAGCTAACCCTGCCACGCCTCCTATCGACACCCAAAAACCCGACCAGCCGGTCATTAACGACAATCCAATAGTCACCGATGCGCCGCATGAAACCCCAAATCTGGGTGAAGGTGTGAACACAAACCCAACGACGGCACCGGGAACATCAGGAACCGGAACGCCTGTTACCGGAACTCCGGGTGGCGACGGTACAGAACCCGGTACTGTCACTACAGAAATCCCGATTGATAAACCGTATATTGCTGTAGATAAAATGCCTGAGTATCCAGGCGGTATCAATAAATTCCGTAAATATATAGCAGACAACTTCAAGGCTCCGGATGCTGAAGAAAGCGGAAATAATGTCGTAAAAGTACTCGTATCATTCGTTGTCGAAATAGACGGATCGATTTCGGACATCAAAATCGTACGCAATCCCGGTTACGGTATGGACAAAGAAGCCATAAGGGTATTGAAATCGATGAAAACCAAATGGAATCCGGGAATGATCGCCGGTCATCCCGTACGCACCATCTACAACCTGCCGATTGCGATACAGCCAAAGCAGTAACAGACTTCATAAAAATAAAAACCACAGCTTTCACTGTGGTTTTTTTATGCCTTCTTTACAAATTCGGTCCTGAGGACCATAGCCGTTTTATTGACACGGCAGTCAATTTCCGCCGGATCGTCGGTAAGGCGGATATTTTTCACCATCGTCCCTCTCTTGATCACATCTGAGGATCCGCGGACCTTAAGGTCTTTAATCACGGTTACCGAGTCGCCGTCACTGAGGATATTGCCGTTGCTGTCTTTTACTTCCATATTTGTTTGTTTTATCGGGCAAAGGTAATTTTTTTTCAGGAGCTTTATCCGGCTGTCCGCTGTATCTTTTGCTCCGTTGCACTCCGCAAAAGGATGCCGCTCCCATCCGGGCTAGGGTTTGATCGTAGCTTTAACGGATTTTTTCCTGTTTGGAGGTTTTCGGATTTTGCAACTTTCTCATTACATTTGGAAAAATCTATTCCATGCACGAGTTTACCCTTCGGGAAAAAACCAAATATCTTTTAAGTTTCCCTGTTATCGTGGCCGCTTTAGGCTATTTCGTAGACATTTACGATTTGCTCCTTTTCGGTATCGTACGCGTCCCAAGCCTGGAGCGCCTGCGGCTCGATGTAGACACAGTCGGCACGATGATTATCAACTACCAGATGGTAGGACTTTTGCTGGGAGGCATCCTCTGGGGGATTATCGGCGATAAAAAAGGCAGGCTTTCGGTGTTGTTCGGATCCATTTTAGTGTATTCACTCGCCAATATTGCGTGTGGATTTTTGCCGCATATTGATGTCGCGGACAAAGCGCTGCTTTATGCCTCGTTACGCTTCATCGCCGGAATCGGGCTTGCCGGAGAACTCGGAGCAGGAATTACATTGGTTTCTGAAAGCCTGCCCAAAGAATTACGCGCCATCGGGACTTCCATCGTGGCCGGTTTCGGATTGCTTGGTGCTGTGGTAGCGCAACTTACAGTACAGCTTGCAGGAGACTGGACGATCGCTTACTTCATCGGCGGCGGACTTGGATTGGTGCTACTGTTATTGCGTGTCGGTGTATTGGAAAGTGGTTTGTATAAAGACATTTCCAAATCTGAAATCTCCAAAGGTAATTTCCTGTCATTTTTCACCAGCCGGCAACGCTTTGTCAAATACCTGAAATGCATCGCTATAGGTTTGCCTACCTGGTTTTGCGTAGGGATATTGGCGATGTTGGCGAACCAATTCGCAACAGCAATGGGCATTGGGCATATTGAACCTGGCAAAGCAATTATGTGGGCATACATCGGGATTTCAGCAGGGGACTTTGCGAGCGGATGGATTTCACATGTCCTTCATTCGCGGAAGAAAGCCATTTTATACATGACACTTTTTACCTTATTGGGTGTCATCCTGATGCTTTCCGGCGTGGCCACCACTGAAAATAGTTACTATTTTTTCTGTGCCTGGCTTGGGTTGGGAACCGGATATTGGGCCATGTTCGTCACAGTAGCTGCAGAACAATTCGGCACGAATATCCGGAGTACGGCTACCACTACGGTGCCTAATATGGTACGCGGACTGGTTCCTGTGATGATCATTATTTTTGATTATTTCAAGTTATCACAAGGTGTCATTATTGCTGCGGCAATTGTAGGTTTTGGTGCGTTTTCCCTGGGTATTTACTCGACACTTACGATTCCTGAGACACATAATAAAGACCTTGATTTTACCGAGTAGCTGTGGACAGAAAAGAGTTCCTTTAAATGCTCTTGTAAAAAGTATTGCAGCCATCGCCAAAATCATAACAAAGCTTCCTGCCTGAATCACAATTCATAATTCGTAATTTATAATTCGTAACTCCAAAAACCATGCTCAACATCGTACTTGTAGAACCTGAAATCCCAACCAATACCGGCAATATCGGACGCCTTTGCGTAGGCACCGAAAGCCGGTTGCATCTGATCCACCCATTCGGGTTCAAAATTACAGATACCAGCGTAAAGCGCGCCGGACTCGATTATTGGGTGCACCTCGACTGGCAGGATTACCAGAATGTAGACGAATGGCTTGCCGTAGTACCTGATACATCCCGCATTTTCCTGTTCAGTTCACACGCACAAACGAGCTATCTTGAAAATGATTTCCGTGATGGCGACTGGCTTGTCTTTGGAAAAGAAAGCGTCGGACTTGGCACAGAAATGCTTTCCCGTTTCCCTAACCATCTTAAGATTCCGATTTCACCATTGGTACGCAGCTTCAACCTGGCGAATGCCGTAGCCTTTGTCATAGGCGAAGCAAAGCGACAGATTATGCTAAAATAAAATTCATTTACGCAATCGATTTCACAACCCTGCAATTTGTATTATTTCCTGTCTTACAATTAAATTTTTATATATTTGGCAACCATTAGCCTAATTTATATGATAAACAAAAACGACCTTCGCAGTACCATTTTCAGGCATCTCGACGGACTTGCAACAGCTCCCGTCGCTGTCGCCTTAAAAAACAAAGGCATCACTGATTACCTGCTTCAGCATAAAAAAGCCACGCTTTCAGAGTTGGTTTCTACATTTAATGCCAATGAAGGTTACCTCAATGTTGGTTTGCGCGTACTGGCTTCACAGGGATTTTTGGATTATCATATTGACAATGCGACGGATACGGTTTCATGCAGCATCAATGACAAAAGCACTTTTGCCTTTTCCTTATTTTATTTATACGAAGATGTCGTCGATTTGCTGCAATTCTCATCGAGTTTCCATCCAAGGATTTTCGAAGAAGAGCCATTTCGCAAGCTTGATGCCATCCTCGATAAATATAAAGCGGGTTATGGCATAAAAATAGCTGATGACACTACAGAAAGTTCGGTACAACAGCAAATATTAAAACATATTGAAGGGTATCTTGTAGGCCCGACGCTCGTGCGTCTCGGTATGAATGGCATGTTCCATAAATATTTCATGGAAACGTCGTTCAGCCCGGATGAATACCACCGTTCTCCCGAACAATTCAGGAAAATCCTTGATTTCATGGTATTTTTGGGTTGGTTTACAGAAAAAAATGGCAATTACCAATTTACAGAGACCGGTTTGTTTTTTGCAAAAAAAGCTTCGGCTTATGGTGTAACGGTTTCTTACCTCCCCACTTTTGCAAAAATCGAGGAACTGATGTTCGGAAACCCTGCTATCCTGCGCATGCAGCCTGACGGCAGCGAGGAAATCCACGTAGACCGCGAAATGAACGTATGGGGAAGCGGCGGTGCACACGACACGTATTTCAAGGTCGTTGACGAAATCCTGATCCGCCTTTTCAACCTGCCGATTGAGCAGCAGCCAAAAGGAATCCTTGATATGGGTTGCGGAAATGGTGCTTTTTTACAACATATTTTCGAAGTGATTGACAGGCAGACATTGCGCGGTAAAATGCTCGATGAACATCCCTTGTTCCTCGTCGGGGTAGATTACAACCAGGCTGCGCTTAAGGTAACGCGTGGCAATCTCATCAAAGCCGATATCTGGGCGAAGGTGATTTGGGGCGACATCGGGCGTCCTGATATTTTAGCCGGTGACCTGAAGGAAAATTATTCGATTGACCTGAAAGATTTATTGAATGTAAGGACATTCCTGGACCACAACCGCATCTGGGAAGACCCGAAACACATTACTGAAGGCCGTATCAGTACGTCAACCGGTGCATTTGCACACCGTGGAAAGCGCATTTCCAACAGCCTGGTGGAAGACAATCTTTATGAGCACATCCAGAAATGGTCTCCTTATGTCAGTAAATTTGGTTTGCTGCTGATCGAACTGCACACCATTTCCCCTGCACTCACGTCGTCACATTTGGGAAAAACCGCGGCTACCGCTTATGATGCCACGCATGGTTTCTCAGACCAATATATTGTGGAAATCGAAGTATTCAATCGCATCGCTTCTGAGGCGGGACTTTTCCCGGATCCGGAAGTGTTCAGGCGTTTTCCTGATGCTGATACGGCAACGGTGAGCATTAATTTGCTGAAGGGAAAATAAATCTATTGACCAGATATTTATGAAGTTAAAAACCAGTATAGGTTTACAATTGCTATAATTATTAAACAAAAGATTGTAACAAACGCCTTGGTGTTAACATTGTTGTTAAAAGCTCCTGTCATTCCTAATCTTTCCTCTCGATCTTTAATTCGAATTTTGTGCAATTTATAAAAGGCCCAAGCTCCTATAATGCTCAAAAAAAAGTATTTCAGATTTTTATATTCCATATCGCTTTTAAGATTGTCCTGCTTTTACAGCTTTTTTTTACCAAATTTACTTTAGTTCAAATCTTTTTTATTCGCATATTCAAAAAACCGGTATGGCTTTGTGTACACGATTATACGCAGCATCTATGTTCATCTTTGTTCGCGATTATATTTACGAAAGACATAATTTTCAACAGTCATTCAAGATTGCCTTAATTGCTCCTCGCAATCTTCTCCATGAAATTACCTACAATCTGGCTTGCGGTGTATTCCAGTGACGGCCGCATTTCGGTGTAATCTTCCTTGATTTTCCCTTCAGAAGTGAAATAGTCGGCAAGTGTTGATTGTTGCGGTTTATCGTCTTTACCCAGGATTTCATTAATGGTGAAAGTCACCTTGTAAGTCTTTTCCCCAAACAAAACCGCCAGAGTATATTTTATCTTGAAGACATATTTCTGCCCACGGTTGAGGTAATAAAACCCGTTTTCCTTTACACCGTCGATTTTCAGGGAATTAGCGGTAATGTCATAAACATCGACGCTTTTTTTATTGTAATTATACGCCCAGCCTTTCGCAGTTTCAATAAGATTTACAAGCGGTGCATTCGGCATCATGCCTTCGACGGAATTAAAACCTGAAGGCGATAATTCCATCTTAATTTGTGCTGTAACGGCGTTGCAGCTATATAATACGAGGAATAAAAGTAGTTTTTTCATATCTGGCGTTTCTCTCAAAGATAACCATTTACGCCTTTATTTAAAAACTAATCCATCACAAACCGGCCCTTTTCAGCATCAAACCGAATATTGTCTTTTTCGAAAAGAGCGTTAAAAACCTGCTTTTCAATCAATTTTTTTGGCACATCCTGGATGAAATGGCCGGGAGTCATTACAATCATTTCATCACTGATTTCAATCGCAAGATCGATATCATGTGTTGAGAACAGGATGCATTTCCCGGTTTCGGTGGCCAATTTTTTAAGTAACGCAAATAACCTGATTTTGTGAGGTAGATCCAGGTGTGTCGTCGGCTCATCCAATATGATTATCGGGGTGTCCTGCGCCAGGGCCCTTGCAATCATCACACGCTGCAATTGCCCGTCACTGATTTCATAGTGCTTTTTATGAAGCAAATCCGAAATTCCTGCCAAACCAATCGCGTGATTGATTTTCGTTTTATCCTCAGCTGAAAGGCTACCGAGCCAATTCGTGTATGGCTGCCGCCCCAACGCGATAATTTCATACACCGTAAGATTTCCAGGTGGAAGTTTTTCTGTAAGGACCACGCTTATTTTTTGTGCCAAAGCCAACGGCGTGCAATCATCTAATGGCGCTCCATCCAAAATGACTTTTCCGCTCAAAGGGTGTTGTATTCCTGTAAGTGTCCGAAGCAATGTCGATTTTCCAATGCCGTTTGCTCCTGCGATGGTCATCAGCATTCCAGCTTTCAGTGCGATATTGATTTCGGACGCTACTACAATATTCCCATTTTTCTGCTGATAGCCGATACTGAGGTTTTGGGTGTAAAGTATG
Source organism: Flavobacterium pallidum (assembly GCF_003097535.1). Taxonomy (NCBI): domain Bacteria; kingdom Pseudomonadati; phylum Bacteroidota; class Flavobacteriia; order Flavobacteriales; family Flavobacteriaceae; genus Flavobacterium; species Flavobacterium pallidum. The sequence goes on along the minus strand of NZ_CP029187.1, from coordinate 1,962,869 downwards.
CTGTCTTTTTCCATCAGTTGATGATTTTTCGTTTACGCATCACAAGCCAGATCACCATCGGTGCCCCAATAATGGAAGTAATGGCATTAATCGGCAATACCGTTTCCGAACCTGGAAACTGGCATAACATATCGCAAAGCAACATGATGATCGCGCCGCACAACAACGTAGCCCCAAACAGGATGCGGTGTTCGCTGGTCTGGAATACCAACTTTGCCATATGCGGGACGGCAAGCCCGATAAACGCAATGGGACCGGCAAATGCGGTAATACTACCCGCCAGAATACTGGTCGAAAAAATAATCAGCAACCTTGATTTCTTTAAATCCATTCCCAGGCTACGGGCATAATTATCCCCCAAAAGCATCGCATTAAGCGACTTGACGCTTGCAATACTTAAAACCAAACCTAAAAGTATGGCGGTCGCCAAAATCGATATCGAAATCCAGGAAAGGTTTCCTAAATTGCCTAATGCCCAAAAAGTATATTTCTGCAATTGTTCCGCCGTGCTGAAATAGGTAAGAACGCCCACAATCGCGCTGCTGAAGCTCCCGAACATCAACCCGACGATCAATGTTGCGGAGGTATCACGCAGCTTCCTTGCCACAAACAGCAATGTCATCAATACTGCAAAACTTCCGAGGCAGGAAGCCAATATGACGCCATAAGAGGAAATCAGGAACATACTCACAGCACCCGGCAGCATTCCGGCGCCCATAATCACAAATGCCACACCCAGCCCCGAACCGGAACTAAGTCCCAATACATCAGGCCCCGCTAAAGGATTCCGAAACAATGTCTGCATCAGCAAGCCACTAACAGATAATCCCATCCCGACCAACATTGCCGTAATGGCTTTCGGCAGGCGGTAATTGAGGATGATGAATTCCCAGGTATCTTTCGATGCTTTTTTTCCTGCAAGGCTCCGGAATACATCCTGAACCGGAATTTTAAGCGGTCCGAAGCTAATGTCCAATAAAAAAAATAATATCGTAACGCCAAAAAGCAGCAGGAATAAAGTAATATGTCGTTTGGATCGGTGCATTATTGCAGTTGCTCGAAGAAATAAAGTTTATAATCCTGTAACAGTTCAGGATGCAGGATCTTCACCATATCCTTCAGGACCAAGTCGGGCCGATTCGGTGCCAGTTCATAGAATATGATTCCGCCTGTTTTACCTTTCTTTGAACTGAAGGAGTAAATGGTTTTGTTCTTATAAGCATCAAATGCTTTGTAATTCGCATTGGCATCGGCCATTTCCTTCAATGATGTAAATTGCCCGGGGCCAATCCAGAATCTGGCATTTTTGGCTTTTTCAAATACGACTTCAAAAGGTAGCGACAAACTTCCCGTGCCTTTGGAATCCTCCCATAAATAATCTCCTCCAGCCTGAGCGATGAATTGCGCCCCCCAACTGTTGCCTTCAGGCAGGTACCATTGGTTTTCATAAACAGCTCCGGCCAGAACCGTTGGTTTTGTTTTTACTTTCTTGACCATGGCCATTGTCGTGTTGTATTCTTTTTCAATCGCTGAAAACAGTTTTTCAGCTTCAGCATCCTTATCGTATAAAGTACCGAAGAATTTAATCCATTCGGCTTTGCCTAAGGGCGTTTGCTCATTCCAGTCGCCATTCAGCAATACCTTCAGTCCGGCGCGCTGCAAATTGTCGAGCGTCGGGTTGTTGTTATCGATGCCATAGCCAACGATAACATCAGGCGAAAGCCCGATCAGCACTTCGGTATTCAGGCTTTGGTTTGAGCCGAGTTCCTTTATTTGCCTCGCTTCAATGCGTGTCCGGATTTTTTCTGATGAAATATAACCAAGGTTAGGAAACCCGACCAATGAATTTTCGACACCCAGCATATCCAATGACGGAATGTGCGTCGTGGAAGTGACCACAACTGATTTTATCGGGACCTGAACCGAAGTAAATTGTTTCAGGCTGTCGGGAATGACGGTATTTTTTTTATAAAGGATATAAGTGTAATCCTTATTTGCTTTCGGCCACGGATTGGTGACTTTCACAATCGAAAAACCTTCGTAATGACTGATGGCAAGGCCCTTTGCATACTTTATCACGTTTGTGCCTGATGGCATTCCGGCTTTAGCAGGCTTTTCATTTTTCGCACAGGAAAAACTCAGGGAAACAAGCAGTAATAATAAAAATTTCAGGAAGTTTTTTTTCATGGGGAAGGTTTAAAAGCAAGGCAAAGGTAGAAGTAAAGGCGGTTTTTTGAAAGAATTCGGCTTTCAAATTTCATAATCGCAATATTCAGCCTATATTTGCGGCGGATTAAGGTTGTGATTGCTGGCTTTCAGCAATCGCATTAAAAGGGAATTAGGTTCAAGACCTAAGCTGTTCCCGCAACTGTAAGCTAAAAAGCCTGTTGTACCGCAAAGCCACTGGAATTGAATTATGAATCAGAAATTATGAATTACGGCTATACTCGTAATTTATAATTTGAAATTTGAAATTCTACCGGGAAGGCAGCAACAGGACGCAAGCCAGGAGACCTGCCTTTTTTCATTAACCAATACCGCGCCTTCGGGAAGAAAGGCTGGATAATGACTTGCAGACACGCTTTCTTATTTTGTTTCTATTTTTTGTGCCAAAGCCTTTGCGCACAGCAAACGACCATTGTATTGGAGGAAGTGACGGTTTCTGACAGCCAGCTGAAGCATTTCAGTAGTTCGCAATCCGTTTTGGTCCTGAATGATTCTGTAATTGAAGCGAATCAATCTTCACTAACGGCACTGCTCAATCACAATTCATTTATTTATTTTAAGGAAAACGGCCTGGGCATGGTCTCCTCCCCTTCCTTCCGTGGTACGACTGCAGAGCAAACGAGCGTGATTTGGAACGGGATCAACGTCAATTCACAATTGAACGGGCAAACGGATTTCAACACCATTTCGGGATCTGATTTTAATTCTATTTCGGTACGTGCAGGCGGTGGCAGTGTGTTGTATGGCAGCAGTGCGATTGGCGGGGCGGTCAGCCTGAACAACGATATGGTTTTCGGGAAATCATTCTCGAACAATATTCATGCTGCGTACGCGAGTTTCAACACAGCGGCTTTGGCATATCGCCTGCAATACGGAACAGACAAATTCAGTTCCCAATTCAGTTTTTCCGCAAACTATTCGGACAATGATTATCCATACCCTAATCCGGAGTTTAAAAATGAGAATGGCCAGTACCGCAATATCGGTTTCAATGCCAATTTCGGTTACCGCTTAGGCGGAAATGATTTCCTGAAGTTTTACACCCGCATTTATGACGGCGAACGCCATTTTGCCTTGATTTCGCCCTCGGATACGAAGACAAAATACCGTGATTCCAACACATGGCATTTGCTGGAATGGGATCACTTCGCCGGGCGTTTTGCTTCCCGGACTAAGGTCGCTTTGCTTACCGAACGTTATCAATATTATGAAAATATCCAAAGTGATGCGTACACATTTGGGAAATCGCAGCGTTTTACAGGCAAATACGATTTGTCTTTTGATGTCAATGAAAAAATACGTTTGAACAGTATTTTGGATTTTACCCGGGATTATGGCCGTGTTTCTGAAAATATCAAAGAAAACCGCAATATTGCTTCAGCCGCATTGCTGATGAGCCACAGGCTTTCGGAAAAACTGAAATATGAAGCCGGGTTGAAAAAGGAAATTACGGACAACTATGAAAGCCCGTTGCTTTTTTCTGCAGGAACGCTTTACAACATTACCAAAAACTACAGCTTAAAAGCCAATATTTCGAAAAACTTCCGCATCCCGACATTCAATGACTTGTATTGGGATGGCCTCGGCAACCCTGATTTAAAGCCGGAAACTTCAATACAAAGTGAGATCGGGAATGAATTCAAGCTAAAGGGTTTCAATATTTCCATTACTGCATATCATATGGACATCAGGGATATGATTCGCTGGATTCCCGGATCCAATGGTGTTTTTGCGCCCCAAAACACCAACAAAGTGAAGATAAACGGAGTGGAAACGGCTTTGCATTGGAACAAAAAAATCAATTTTCATACGATAGAAGCCAATGTGCTTTACGCTTACAACCAATCTGAAAATGCCGAAACGGGAAAGCAATTGATTTACGTGCCTTTTCATAAAATTACAGCTTCGGCAGGCTATAGTTTCCGGAAATGGTCCTTTACGGTACAACATCTTTTTACAGACAAAGTTTACATCCAAACTGACAACAGCCCGACGAAAATCGTTTCTTACTATAATGTCACCGATACCGGACTGGCGTATGATTTCGGTAAAAGAGACACTTACAAACTGGGGGTTAACGTTCGCAACCTGTGGGATGAAAATTACCAAAGCAAGGAAGGCCGTTATATGCCACAACGAAATTTTAATATATACCTAACCCTTAAATTTTAAACAATGAAGTTCACAAAATTTTTTTTCGCAATGCTTGCCGGTTCCCTGTTTTTGGTTTCCTGTGATGATTCTGATAATTCGGCACCACTTGGAGCCTATGACAATGGCATTCTGGTTGTCAATGAAGGCAGCGGGACAGCAGGTTCAGTAACGTTTATCGGTGATGATATGGTTACGACACAGCAAAATGTATATGGTGCTGAAAATGCAGGTGATGGCCTGGGTGGCTATGTGCAATCCATTTTCTTCAATGGTGATAAGGCTTTTATCATTTCGAATGGCTCCAATAAGATAACTGTTGTAAACCGTTATACCTTCAAGGTGATTGATAAGATAGAAACCAATCTTTCAGTACCAAGATATGGTGTGGTTGTTGACGGTAAGGCTTATGTGACCAACCTGGCCACTTTCGGGAGCCTGACCGACGATTTCGTTACGGTCATCAACCTTGACACTTATGCAGTGGAAACTACTTTTCCCGTAAATGCCATCGCCGACAGGATTTTGGAAGAAAACGGAAAATTATATATCGGCAACGGGAATTACGGCGAAGGGCATTCGGTAACCGTAATGAATCCTGCAAACGGCGCGATAATTTCTACTTTGGAAACCACGCTTTCACCTACATCGATGGCAGAAGACAACAATACTTTATATGTGCTTTGTTCGAACTATGCAGATCCGAGTACGATTGTTAAAATCAACCTTTCCAACAACCAGATTACAGGAACAATCACGCTGGCTGATGGATTGGTGAATGCCCAAAACCTGGATATTGAGAACGGCAAATTGTATTTCACCGTGAATTCTGATGTTTTTTCCGCCCCTTTGAACGCCACAACTGTTGGTAGCACACCCTTATTTACATCAGATGCGACTACTTTGTACGGGTTTGCGGTAGACAATAATAAAATTTATATTTCAGATGCGAAAGATTACGTATCTGATGGAAAAGCGTTTATTTACTCCCTCGCAGGAGCGCTCCAAAATCAATTTACAGTGGGATTGATCCCGAACGGATTTTATTTCAACTAAATAAAAACGAGATTTAAAAAAGGCTTTCACAACGAAAGCCTTTTTTATTTATTATCTGCGGACGATTCCGGCAGGAACTTCCTCAAGGTACATATCTGTCCCGAAACGCCTGATGGATTTAGAATCTTTGAAATCACGCGTCTGGTCTGAAGGGTTTTGATGGATCCTTCTTCCATTTGAAGTAATCAACCCGATGGCGGTACTAAGCAAAGGTTCGTTTACATCTCCCAGTTGACCGAGGTTTCCAAGATCCTCTAACAGCGGAACCGTTGGAGGCAGGCCGTTTGCATACTCGCCGAATCCTTCAGCATTGGTCGTTTTAAAAACCAAAGGTTGCATTGCATATTTATGCTTGTTCGAGACATTGTCTTTATTGACAAGCGCAGGTGAATCATATAAGGTAATAGAGCCCACATTTTTTCCGGTGGTTTTATCCCCAATTTGTACTACATCAATATAAGGTTTTAACCCATTAATGACAAGCTCACTGGCTGATGCTGTTCCTCTGGATGTAAGGATGTAGACTTTTGTCAGGTTCAGACTATTGATGCTTGTGCTGCCAATGGAATTCGTAAAATTATTTACCAATGCCTGTGGGTTCATGTCTTCAAAGGCCGCCTGCACTTCTTCATTCCACTGTTGCTTTGCGAACAGCTGCCCGTTAAACTGTCCGGTAACCATACTGGCAAGCCGCGTTGCCGTGCGGACAGAACCACCGGAATTGTATCTTAAATCCAATACAAGATCAGTAGCATCTGCACTAAGGAATTGGGCAAAAGCATCGTTGAGTTGGGAATCGAAATTTGCCGTAAAACCGTTATAAGCCAGATAGGCAATCTTATGGTTTCCGGTAGTAATTACCCGGGCATCGAACACTGGATTTTCTGTAAGCTGTGTTTTTGTCAGCGTTACAGTACGTCCATTTGGTGTAATATTCCCGCCGTCATAATCAGCAAGGCTCAATGTATATGTTTCCTTGGCCAGTAAATCGAGGTTATCGTCGGTTGGGCTGTTCGAAAATAGCGGGACGCCATCCACGGCATAGAACATATCGCCGCGGTGAATATCCTTTGTAGCCGCATCTGAACCGGGAATGATATACCGTACCCAGCCGAAGACCTGGCTGCCGCCGTTTATTCGCTTTAATCCAAAATCGACCCCATTATTTTTTGTTACCCCGGCAAAAAGATTTTCAAGCGCAACATAATCATCAAAGAGCACACTGAAACGGTCCACGGGATCATTTGGAAATTTGCTCGACGGCCTGTAAAGCAGGTCCTGGAATAGGTTCCCCGGACCACCCGCTGCGGCCAGGAATGCATTTTTTTGTTCCTGGTTCTCAAAGCGGTCGTCAGCCAGATCCGGGACGTCAGCTTTCCATAGGTAATAAAGGTTCAGCCCACGGTAAATGAAGCTTTCCACTTCAAGGCCTTCCGGTACTGAGGCAACTTTATCATCCATATCATCGCATGCCTGGAAACCAAGCACGCCCAAAAACAGTAAAATCAGGTATTTATAAGTTCTTTTCATAGCAATGGCACTTTTAAGTGTGAACGTAAATTTAATACTTTAATTTTATTTTTAATTCTTTGTAACAAAAATCAGGCACCTTCGTCTTGACTTCATAACCGACCAAACTTACCGATGACCCAAAGCGATTTTATTGCCATCATCAATCCGCTCAGGAGCAAAATGTTCCGCTTTGCAAAGCGTTTGCTGATCAGCAATGAAGAAGCCGAAGACGCTACGCAGGAAGTCATCATGAAACTTTGGGCGATGAATGAAAGGTTAAATGAATACCGCAGCATTGAAGCACTGGCCATGACCATGACAAAAAATTACTGCCTGGACCAGCTCAAATCAAACAGGGCAACAAAGCACCTGCAGATTGTTCACAATGATTTTGCAATTCATGGAAAAGATTACCAGAAGGACCTTGAATCTTCCGACAGCCTGAAATGGATCGGCAGGATTGTGAACCAGCTTCCTGAGCAACAGAAATTAGTGTTGCACATGCGTGATATCGAACACTATGAATTCGCACAGATTGCAGAAATCCTGGACATCACCGAAGTTACGGCAAGGGTGACCCTGAACAGGGCGCGCAAGACGATTAAAGAACAAATTATTAAAACGCACCAGTATGGAACCGCATAAAGCAGCTCATTTATTAGAGAAATATTTTGAAGGAGAGACCACAATTGCCGAAGAGAAATTGCTTAGTGTTTATTTCGCTTCCGCAGATGTCGCTCCTGAATTTGAAATGTATAAGCCGTTATTCGGTTATTTCGAAAGCGAAAAATCACAACAACCGGAAATCACATCCATTTCGGTAAAAAATCAAAATCCGTGGCTGGCAGTAGCTGCGGCCGCAATTGTTTTTTTAAGTATCGGGAGTTTTTCCTACCTGAATTTCCAGGAAAAACCGCAACAGGATTTAGGTACTTATAACAGTCCTGAAAGGGCTTTCCTGGAGACGAAAAAAGCATTGGCGCTGCTTTCCAGAAATGTCAATACCGGCGTGGAAGGCATGCAGCACCTCAAAGCCTACGAGAATACCAAAGAAAGGATTTTTAAACAATAAAGCATTCCCTGTTATGCTTCTGAAAACAGGAAAAGTGAATTAATCAACAAACAAATAGTTATCATGAAATCAACAAAAAAAATGTTCCTTTATGCAGCGCTTTTATTGCCAATGTTATTCTTCGGCCAGACAGCCTTTGATAAATTCGATGGCCGTGACGATATTACTGCGGTAATTGTCAACAAAAAGATGTTCCAGATGATGGGTAAAGTAGACAGCAAGGATAAGGAAGCCCAGCAATACCTGAACCTGATCAAGAAACTGGATTACCTCAGGGTTTTTACCACAACGAATGACAAGACTACGCAGGAACTCAAATCCACGGCCGAGAAATATATCAAATCATCAGGCCTTGAAGAACTGATGCGCGTGAATGACAAAGGCAAAAACATCAGGATCATGATCAAATCCGGTGCAAAGGAAACCGTTGTTAAGGAACTGCTCATGTTCATTGAAGGTTCCGGAAAAGATGACACGGTTTTGCTGTCACTGATTGGTGAATTTGACCTGGACGAGATTTCAGTATTGACCGATAAAATGAACCTTCCGGGCGGCGACGTGCTGTCAAAGGGTACTAAAGGCAAAAAGTAACATGAAACGCCTTCTTATATCACTCAGTTGCAGCCTGTTTTTAACGGGCTGCAATTCTGAACCTACCCTGCAGAAATACTTCATTAAGAAAAGCGGAAAGTCCAATTTTATCGTATTGGATTTAACACCAAATATTTTCAAGATGGACAAGCTGAAACTGACTGCAGATGAAAAGAAAGCGCTCGACTCGTTTGATAAAATGAACATGCTTTTCTTCAAATCGGATTCTGTTTCAACTACGGCTTATGACACAGAAAATAAGGCATTAAAAAACCTTCTTAATGACAAGAAATACGAACTGCTGATGCGTGTCGGTTCCGGAAGCGATGGCGCTTCTATAAGCTATGTAGGAAAAGACGACGAGCATATTGACGAATTCGTTATTTATGCTGCAAAAAAAGAAAACGGCATTGCAGTAGTCAGGGTTTTAGGCAATGATATGGATCCATCAGGTGTGATGACGTTGTTATCGCTGCTGAAAAATGCCAACATCGACCAAAAGCAATTGGAGCCATTGAAAAAGCTTATGAAATAAGACATATATAATCAACAATCGGACAGCAAATCAAAAAAGCACCTCAAAAGGGTGCTTTATTTTTTGAAATATTTGAACGGGACAATCAACATCCCGAAACATTCACCGTCATGTTTGCCCAAATGCTTGTGATGCATCTTATGTGCCCTGCGTACGGCGCGTGCGTAGCGGTTGTTGGCATTTCGGAATATTTTAAACCTTTGATGTATAAAAATATCGTGCACCATAAAATATGCTGCTCCGTAAGCAAAAATCCCTAAACCGATGGCAAGCCCTATGTTCAGGACATCATATTGCCAAAGCAGGAAAAAACCGATACTGATGACAGCATAAAATATAAAAAACATGTCATTACGTTCAAACCACGAGTCATGGTCTTTTTTATGGTGATCAGCGTGCAAAACCCATAAAAACCCATGCATGATATATTTATGGCTGAACCAGGCCATAAATTCCATAAAGAAAAAAGTCAGGAAAAAAACGACAATATGAATCCACATATTAAATAAAATTAAACCTGTACGTCAGGTAACATTTGGCAAAAAGTCCATATTTTTCATAATCCGGCACACGGATGCGTTTGCTCTTCAAATCCGTCGACGGGATTTTTTTAAGTTTAGAAAGTAGCCTCGTATAATAAACATAAGCGGTATAAACGCCAAACTTTGCTTCAAGCGGCAATGCCGCAATGCCTTCATATCCAATCTTGAAATCGGCTTCAATTTCATCAATAATCCGTTGCTTTGAAATTTCATCGAGCTGGTTCAGATCAGTTCCCGGGAAATAGGTGCGGTTTAATTCTTCATGGTCCGCCTTCAGATCCCTGAGAAAATTGACTTTCTGGAATGCAGATCCGAGTTTCATCGCCGCAAATTCCAGTTCGTTGTATTTTGCATCATTCCCATTTACGAAAACTTTAAGGCACATCAATCCCACTACATCGGCCGAGCCATAAATATATTGTTCATAATCCGCCTGGGTTTCATAAACCGTCTTTGTCAGGTCCAGCCGCATGCTTTTCATAAAAGCATCAATCAGCGCCATCGGAATCTGGTATTTATGCACGGTGTGCTGAAATGCATTGAGTACAGGATTCAGGCTGATTTTATGGCTTATCGCCTTTTTCAAATCCATTTCAAAAGCATCGAAAAGCACATTTTTATCATAGTCATGGAAACTGTCTACGATTTCATCCGCAAAACGAACAAATCCGTAAATATTGTAAATATCCTGCCTAATGGATGGCGCGAGCATACGCACTGCGGCCGAGAATGAAGTGCTGTAAGCCTTCGTGACATCTCTGGAGCATTGGAATGATATGGTATCGAATATGGATTTCATCGTTGATCAGGTTTATTTGCAATGTCTTTTTGTATCAGCCCCGCAGCCAGTTTCCCCGAAATTAACGCAGGGGGAACACCAGGGCCCGGAACAGTCAGTTGGCCCGTAAAATATAAATTACGGATTTTCCTGCTTTTCAGTTTTGGCCTCAGGAAAGCTGTTTGCATCAGCGTATTGGCCAGTCCGTAGGCATTGCCTTTATAGGAATTGTAATCTGATGTGAAATCATTCACACAATAGTCTTCCTTAAATACAATGCTTTTACGCAAATCGGTTCCGGTTATCGTTCCGAAACGGTTCATAATGATTTCGAAGTATTTATCGCGCAGTTGCGGAGTATCATCAATTCCGGGCGCAAGCGGAATAAGGAAAACGGCACTTTCCATGCCTTCAGGAGCAGTCGAAGGATCTGTTTTTGAAGGGAAGCTGGAATAAAACAAAGGGGCTTCCGGCCATTCAGGCGTGTCATAAATAGATTTCGCATGTTTTTCGAAATCGGTGTCAAAAAATAAGGCATGGTGGCTTATACCTTTGATTTTCTCATTCAGTCCCACATAAAAAAGCAACGCAGAAGGAGCAAAAACCCTGCTATTCCAATATTTTTCTGAGTATTGCCGAAAGCGCTTGTCCACTAATGTTTCAGTATGGTGGTAATCTGCACCGCTCAGAACCAAATCTGCGTTTATATTTTCGCCGTTTATGACAAGCCCTGTCGCCTTATTATTTTGTACGATTATTTTCTGAATGCTGCTTGATGTTTTAAAAGTAACGCCCAATGCTGTTGCGAGTTCCTGCATCGCCTTTACCACATCGAACATCCCGGTTTTCGGATGCCAGGTGCCCATCCCAAAATCAGCGTAGTTCATAAAACTATAAAAAGATGGCGTATCCGATGGCTTGGCGCCAAGGAATAATACTGGGAATTCAAGAATGCTGACCAATTTCGGGTTGCTGAACTGTTTCCTGATATCGCCGCTGATATTGGTAAAGAACTGTCCCAGATTCTGGATCGTTTTTGCAGTGACCAGCTCCAGAGGAGAATTCCCGGGCCTGTATACCAAATCCGTCATTGCGATGGCATAATTATTTTTGGCCTTGCCAATGAAATTAGCAAGCTTGATACCACTTCCAGGTTCTATCTCTTCAAAAGTATTGCAGATTGCGGTAAAATTGTCTGCAATTTCAACGTGCTCATTTGGCCCGAAATAAACACTATAAGCTGGCGAAAGTTTGATCAGTTCATAATAATCAGATGGCTTTTTGTCAAAATCAGCAAAAAAACGCTCAAAAATATCAGGCATCCAATACCAGCTCGGTCCCATATCGAACGTAAACCCATCTTTTTTCAACTGCCTTGCGCGGCCTCCGATGGTGTCATTTTTTTCGTAAACAGTTACCGCATGCCCGTCTTTTGCCAGATAGCAAGCAGCAGCAAGCGATGAAAATCCGGAACCGATAACAGCAATTTTCTTTTTCATAATTGTTTAACAAATATAGCAAAATGATAAACAAAATAAGCCTACCATCGAAAATTATAATTTCCTCGTATAGTCTGCAAACGAGCGAATGATAGAGATGGACGGAATATTGACCTGATCCGGCAGATCCAGTACCTTATGGCCTGCAATCCACAATTCAGTCTCATCAGGTAATTTTCTTAGGAATTCTGAAAAATATTCCTGCAAAGTCTCTTTTTCAGGATGCAGCGTAAAATACGTTACAAAAACTGGATTCTCAACATGCGGCAAAAGCCTGCGCAGGTCATCTATCTGTATTCCCGGACCGAGGTAAATGGTTTTATAACCATTCAGGATCGCCTCATAATACATATACAGCAATCCGATATCGTGGTTTTCGTTTGACGGAAGGTAAAAAATAAAAGTTCCGCTATTACTAATGGTTACCTCTTGTTGCGTTTTTTCAATACTGACAAAGAGTTTCTGGCGTATCATCGAACTTATGAAATGCTCCTGCACTGCAGTGATGGTTTCGGTTTGCCATAACAACCCGACTTCATTCAAAAGGGGGATGAAAATGTCATTGAAGATTTCCCTGAATGATTTTTCTGCCAATAGATTAAAATAAGTTTCCTGGAAAAATTGCTGATCAAATTGCAGCATGGCCATCTTAAACGCATTGATAGCGTGATGTTTGACAGTTTTAGGCGAAATGATATCCTTGATCATCGAGGCAAGCCTACCTTCATCAAAAATGGCAATCTTGGAAATTTTATAGCCGTGATGGTGCAACAACGTAATGTTAAGTAGGCGCCTGAGATTTTCAATAGTATAAAGCCTGATGTTGGTATCAGTACGCTCCGGCTGCAAAATATTGTACCGCTTTTCCCAAATACGTATCGTATGCGCCTTAATACCCGAAATGTTTTCGAGGTCTCGGATATTGAAAATAGCATGGGTATTGTTCATCACTACAAACGGATTTAAACAAAAATAGGGAAAATTTATGTCTTTCCACAGGCTTTTTTGGGCGTTACGCTTCCTGCGTCGCGTCAGGCTATCCGCTACAAGTCCTCGCTGCGCTCCGGGCTTTCCGCTTCTATCCTTAACGCAGTTTCGCGATAATAATGGCGAAGGAACCCGAAGTTTCCGGTTTATTCCTTACATGATGGCGGGATTAGTGCGTCAGTTCGCTGCGCTCGGGTGCCCATCTGATTAGCAGTGGAACTGAAAACCTGCCCAATCCCTGATTGGGCGTTTTTTTAAGTGATATATGCTGTGAAAATATCGTGAAGATTTTAAAAGTAAAAACCGTAATCAGTTTATTTATAGCTGATTACGGTTTTAAAAAGTGACGACGATGGGATGGCTGCGGCCAGCCCATCTGGCGCGTAGTGGAAATGAAAACCTGCCCAATCAGGGATTGGGCGTTTTTTTATTTTCCTTCCTGATTTATGAGCAAGCTCAACATCAGGAAGGAAAATAAAAAAACCCGCACTATCGTGCGGGTTTCCATTCTTAAGTGACGACGATGGGATTCGAACCCACACGCCCTTACGAGCACCACCCCCTCAAGATGGCAAGTCTACCAGTTTCTCCACGTCGCCGTAAAAAAAAAGTCAAGCTTTTCGCCCGACTTCTGTGACCCGACTGGGGCTCGAACCCAGGACCCCAACATTAAAAGTGTTGTGCTCTACCAACTGAGCTATCGAGTCTGTGCTTCAGGAAATTAAGTCGTTTCGTGACCCGACTGGGGCTCGAACCCAGGACCCCAACATTAAAAGTGTTGTGCTCTACCAACTGAGCTATCGAGTCATTATTTTCATTCCCTGAACGCGGGTGCAAATATAAGACCTTATTATTTATTTTTCAAAGCAATTTTCCTTTAAATTTGGGTTTTTTTGATAATTGGCCTTAAGGCCCTAGTTTATAAGGATTTATTCTATGCGAAAAATCATTTTACTTGGTTATATGGGTTCGGGGAAAACGACGGTTGGGAAAATTTTGTCTCAAAAAATCCATATACCGGCCTATGACCTTGATGAAATTATTGAAGAAAGCGAACAGGCAGGTATTCCCGAAATTTTCAGTTCAAAAGGAGAAATCTGGTTCAGGAAAGCAGAACACAAAGCACTGATGGTACAGTTGCAACGCCCGGAAAGTTTTATCCTGAGCCTTGGCGGCGGAACACCGTGCTATGCAAACAACCATGAGTTTTTAAAGCAGGAAGATGTCATTTCAATTTACCTGAAAGCAACAGTGGGTACTTTAATGCAAAGGCTGCGGGAAGGGATTTCCGGAAGACCTTTAATCACATCAATATCTGAACAGGAGCAATCAGATTACATTGCAGCCCATCTTTTTGAAAGAAGTTTTTACTACAACCAGGCCCGTTTTAAAATCAATACCGATGCACTTACACCTGAAGGGGTGGCTCAGGAAATCATAAAATTGCTAGCTCAGGTAGGCGATTGATTCTTCCTTAAATTCCACATTCACATGCTCAAGCAACGAAGTCGAAAGCGAAATCCCTTTAAAATCAGCTTTCACCGGGTACTTTTTATGATTCCTGTCGACCAAAACCGCCGTCTTGAATTTCTTCAGTGGAACATCCAGGAAATGCCTTACCCCATATATTAATGTAGTCCCGGAATTCAGCACATCGTCAACCAATACAAGGCATTTTTCACTGTATTCACTGGGTGTAAGTGAAGTGGTTACTGGATTATTCGGATTTTGCTTGTCGATACGCACTTCACATAAAAGTACTTTTATAGGAGCGATTTTTTCAAGCACCGACTTGATTTTCTCTGCAAAAACAATCCCATTGTCAGCGATACCGGCTACAATTACAGTCTCCTCGTCAACGAATGTTTCATATATCTGGTAAGCAATCCTGCGGATCTTATGCTCGATTTCCTGATGGTTCAGGATGATGTTGTGGCTCATGTGCTTTGTAAATTATACTCAGGAATCGGTTTCGTTTTCAAGCTCGTAATCCTCAAGATCACGACGGTCTTTTTTAGTAGGGCGCCCATCTCCGGTGCGACGGTAATGTTCTTTGGAAAGCTTCATCATCTCGAGATGTGCAAAGGCTTCCGGCGGGGTTTCATCTTTTCGGTAAATATCAACCAACTTCGCGCCTACACGATTCAGCGGAATATCCAATACCGCAATAATATGGGTAATCTGCTCTTTGCGAAAAGTAATCTTATCTCCTGCAAACACTTCCTTCGATGGCTTTGCAACACTGCCATTTACAGTGATCTGGTTCTTCTTGCAGGCTTCTGTCACCATATTCCGTGTCTTGTAATATCTCACACACCACAGATATTTATCAATTCTCATATCTTTTACAAAAACGGAGTTAAATTTGTTTCAAAAATAAATCTATATTGTATCTTGCGCCATCAAAATTCGACTCAAGAATGAACAAATTTAAGTTTTATTTTATTGCGTTTACCGCCTCCCTGACATTATTTTCCTGCCATAAAAATGATGATAGTATCAAAACAGCTCCTCTGCGTGATCGCGCTGCACAATATACCGCCGATATAGATTCTATCGAAACTTACCTGAAAACACATTACATGACCGTCACCACTATCGACGGACTGCAGGATATTGCGATTGACACGCTTATTGCAGGTGACGGACACGTGTCCATTTGGGACAATACGGAATATCCTTTGGTAAAAGATAAAATCGTAACCAACGATGTTAGGGTATCCAACCTTACTACCGGTGATCCTGAAGATACGGTACCTTACCACATGTATTATGTGATTTTGAACCAGGGTGGTGGTGCAAACCGCCCGACAACCGTAGATTCGACTTTCACAAGTTATCGCGGATGGAAGCTTGACAACAAGGAATTTGACAGGAATAAAAATGGCATCTGGTCCACTTACCCTATAATGAGTACGGCAGAAAGCGCATTGATTTCAGGCTACAGGCAATTTGTAACCCTGCTGAATCCTGCCGAAAGCGTTACACAGAATGGTGACGGGACTTATACGTTTAACAATGCCGGTGTGGGTGTGGTTTTCCTTCCTTCCGGATTGGGCTACTTTAATACGGCGAGGGTGAACATCCCTTCGTATTCCCCATTGGTTTTTACCGTCAGGCTCAATTCAGTGAAACGCCGTGACCATGATCAGGATGGCGTATTGTCACTGTATGAAGACCTGAACCACAATGGCGATTATTTTGATGATGATACAGATGGTGATACTGTTCCTGATTTTATCGATATCGATGATGACAACGACCATTACTATACCAAAGATGAAGTCCGCAAACCAGCAGGAACAGCAGGCCCTTCATGGAAATATCCATTTGACCCGATTCCTAATGCAGATCCACTGCTGAATGAACCGGCAGGAATTCCGAATTGCGCTGGAGACACTTCATCACAGACGCGATTGAGGAAGCATCTGGATGCGAGTTGCCATTAATAAATCAGCGGATTACACATACACTATAAATAAAAATCCCGTCATAATAGACGGGATTTTTTTATTGGTCGCAGAGCGAATTCGCTAATCTGCCAATTCACTAATTTCTTATTTCCTCGCAATTACCTTCATGGCCGCTTCAGCAATCGCCTGATGGTTCAGCTTATATTTTTCCATCAGTTGCTCAGGGGTCCCGCTTTCGCCGAAACTGTCCTGTACGGCAACAAATTCCTGTGGCGCCGGATGGTGAAGTGACAACACTCTTGCCACACTTTCACCAAGTCCTCCCAGGATATTGTGCTCTTCGGCAGTTACAATGCATTTTGTTTTACCTAAAGATTTCAGGATTGCGGCTTCATCCAAGGGCTTAATGGTATGGATATTAATGACTTCCGCAGAAATCCCTTTGGCTTCCAAAGCTTCGGCTGCAAGCAATGCCTCCCAAACGAGATGCCCGGTGGCAACTATAGTTACATCACTACCCTCATTGAGCAAAATGGCTTTCCCGATTTCAAAAGGTTCATCGGACGGCATGAAATTTGGCACAACCGGCCTCCCGAAACGCAGGTAAACAGGTCCATGATGGTCAGCTATTGCAAGCGTAGCGGCTTTGGTCTGGTTGTAATCACAGGTATTGATTACGGTCATTCCCGGCAGCATCTTCATCAGGCCGATGTCTTCCAGGATTTGGTGTGTGGCACCATCTTCACCTAATGTAAGTCCGGCGTGTGAAGCGCAAATTTTTACATTCTTATCCGAATATGCCACTGACTGGCGGATTTGATCATAAACCCTTCCTGTGGAAAAATTTGCAAAAGTTCCCGTAAAAGGTATTTTACCGCCAATGGTCAATCCGGCGGCAATGCCAATCATATTCGCCTCAGCAATACCGATCTGGAAGAAACGCTCCGGATGGTTTTTCTTGAAGTCGTCCATTTTGAGCGATCCGATAAGGTCCGCACACAATGCGACTACGTTTTCATTCTTCTGCCCTAACTCAGTAAGCCCTGCCCCAAAACCGGATCGGGTGTCTTTACTGCCTGTGTTTGTATATTTTTTCATTGTCTTTTTAGTATTGAATAATGCGTATTGAGATGTGAGATAAACAACTTGTGCCTTGTCTCAATTCTCAATCCTAAAATCTAATATCTCTTTTTAATAGTCGCTTTCACTTTCGCTGTAATTCTGGCTTAATGCCGCTTCAAGCTGCGCATCATTCGGGGCTTTGCCATGCCAGGCGTGGGTGTGCATCATGTAATCGACACCGTGGCCCATTTCAGTGTGCAACAGTACACAAACCGGTTTTCCTTTTCCGGTTTTGGATTTGGCTTCGGTCATGCCTTTGATAATGGCTTCGATGTTGTTTCCTTCAGTGATTTCAAGTACTTCCCAGTCGAAAGCTTCGAATTTGGCTTTTACACTACCCATCGCCAACACCTCATCGGTAGAACCGTCTATCTGCTTTCCGTTAAGGTCGATGGTAGCGATCAGGTTGTCCACTTTTTTTGCTGAAGCATACATAATGGCTTCCCAATTCTGTCCTTCCTGCAATTCCCCATCACCGTGCAGGGAATAAACGAGATGATTGCATTTGTTCAGTTTCTTGGCCTGTGCAGCTCCGATGGCTACCGACATCCCCTGCCCTAGTGAGCCTGATGCGATGCGTACGCCCGGCAATCCTTCATGTGTCGTCGGATGTCCCTGAAGACGGGAATTAATGTGGCGGAAAGTCGCCAGTTCTGCAACCGGAAAATATCCGCTGCGCGCCAATACGCTGTAAAAAACCGGTGAAATGTGGCCGTTGGAAAGGAAGAAGATATCTTCCCCGATACCATCCATATCAAAGGTGTCTTTCCGGTCCATCAGGTTTTGGTAAAGGGCTACGAAAAACTCGGTACAGCCCAGCGAACCGCCCGGATGGCCTGAGTTTACGGCATGAACCATACGCAAAATATCCCTGCGTACCTGAATGCTTAAATTGTTGAGTTGTTGTGTGTCAGGCTTCATTTTTATTTGAAAAAGTTAAACTTGCGCAAAGATAGTCAGATAATTGGATTTCGTTTGAATTAGTTATTAAATGACTGTTGGTAACTGTACCTGAAATGCCGTAAAACAGTCAAGCTGATGTTGTGCTGCTAAAGTTACAGGATTGGCTTTGAAGGTTACGGGATTACGGAAACGCATCGTAACCTTCGGATGGAATGTTGTAAAGGTTCCGCCAATGCCCAGTGTACATTTGACCAATTAATAAATGAAAAAAGAAAATGAAAAAAATGAAATTTGTTTTGCTTGCCGCTGCCGGATGTTTAGTACTGGCATGTGATGATGAAAGGACCACCGGTAACCATGACATTACAGGAACCTACAATCTTACTGCGTTTAATGCCCCGAGGGCGGTAGACTATGATGAGGACGGTGTCAGTTCCATTAACCTGATGGAGGAAAGCAGGTGTTTTGATGATTCAAGGATCACGATTAACCGCGACGGCACCTACATACTGGAGGAGAATTTCATCAGTATACAAGGGACAATTTCGTTTTGCGATGCAAGGGTCACGAAGGGAACCTGGACAAGGTCAGAAAACTCGCTCACCACCACATCGGACCTGGACAATGATATCGTTGTAAATCATTATGTTTTTAAAACCGGGAACGGAATGTCGGGCAACACCATGACGATGATTACGCCGAACACGAGTTTTCCGGTCAGGGATGGTTCCGGAAATCCCCAATCGTCTTCGGGTACGGTGGGTGTGACCTATACCGAAAATCCAGACAACAGCTACTAGTTTTTGATGGTACACTTTGATGACAAAGACCTGCTTAGGCGGGTCTTTTCATTTCGGGCCTGCTTTTATCGCTGTATGTTTTATTGTCGATGTTACCATGAATAAGTGGCAACGGCACCAGCTTCCAAACTTGCCGTGACCGCCTTGCCCCAGCGTTTTGAATCTTTGATAAAGAATTGCTGTGTCGTATTGCCTGTATTGAGTACAATCAGGACTTTCCTGCCATTCGGCGTAATAAATGCCACATTTTGTAAGTCCCCGACGATGTTGCTCTGAATGCGTTTTGAGCCTGTCTCAACATATGAGGCAGCGTGCGCCATGGTGTAATAGGCAATATTGCGTGTCACATGATTTCCATCAATTGTAATGGCCCCGAGGCACGAAGTACAACCGCCATCGTCGGTATGCGGATTGTATTGCGGGTCGGCGGCAAGGTTCCATTGCAGGACGGTTTTCGCCCAATTGCGCGTGGCCCCGATGACAAGGTTTCCGACATTGCTTTTTAAATCTTCGGCAAACTTCTCAGGACCGCCGTTCCATTGTTCCGTGAAATACAGGTTTTTATCCGGATGGGCATTGTGAACAGTTGTCATTGCTGTGATTTCACCGCCATACAAATGAAAACCGGAGCCGTCAACATATTGTTTTGCTTCAGGGTCATCCATTATCGAAATCGGATATTCGGGTTTGTCGCAATTGTGGTCGTACAGGATAATTTTAGTCTTAATGCCAGCGCTCTTAAATGCCGGTCCCAAATGTTTCTTTATGAAAATGGCCTGGTCCTTGGCTTCCATGTACATGCTCGGCGTATTGCCGGGATGCAGCGGTTCATTTTGTATCGTAATTGCAGCAATGGGAATGCCAACTTTCTGCATGGCTTGAATATATTTCACGAAGTAGTTTGCGTATGTCTCGTAAAACTCCGGTTTCAGGCTGCCTCCTTTGACTTTGCCATTTGTTTTCATCCAAACCGGTGCCGACCACGGCGAACCCATGATTTTTATGGTTGGATTGATGGCGATGATTTTCTTCAACAGCGGAATCAATCCCGTCCTGTAATCATTGTCTAAACTGAACTTAGCCAGTGACGGATCGGTTGCACCTTCAGGCAAATCATCATACGAAAATACATGGTCATCTAGATCCGAAGCACCGATGCTTACGCGCAGGTAACTGATGGAAATACTGCTTAAATTATCCGAGAATAATTCCCTGAGCAACTCAGATTGTTCCTTTTCGCCCATTTTACCGATCAGTTGCGCACTACCGCCAGTCAAACAATAGCCAAAACCATCCATCGTTTGGAAGGTCGTTTTTTCATCGACATAAATGGTCTGCATTTTTTGCTTTACATTCTTAAAATATAAAGCAGGCTGTTGCTGCAATAAGGCAGATCTGTCCGGTTTTGTAATCCAGGAACTCACTACTGTCCCTTTTTTCTTTTGTGCCGATACCGGCAAGGACAACAGCAACGCAAGCAGCGCAATCTTCAATAATTTCATTTGTGATCGGTTTATTGGTTGGTTACAAATATAGACGCTTCGTAATTTTCATACAACTCCAAAACAACACCAATAATGGAATGTAAGTTTTTGATAGGTTTTGATTGTGGTAAAATATTAATACTAAAGCGAAAAATCATCCACTTCCATGACTTCTCCTGACTTCAGGTCATTCAGATGCACATTCCCGATACGCACCCGTACCAGCCTTAAGGTTGGAAACCCCACCGCAGCCGTCATTTTCCTTACCTGACGAAACTTCCCTTCCTTCAATGTAATCGATACCCAGCTCGTCGGGCCATGGCGCTCATCCCGGATTTTTTGGCCGCGTGCAGGTAAATCAGGCGTTTCAAGCAGATGGGCTTCACATTTTCGGGTAATGTATTTTTTGCCGTTAAAGCCTATTTCGACACCGTTCTTAAGTTCGTCGACAGCGGCCTGTGTGATGATACCATCCACCTGGGCGTAATATTCCTTTTCGACTTTCCTGCCCCGCACGATTTCACTCATCATGCCGTCCGTTGTCAATAGCAATAAACCCTCGGAGTCTTCGTCGAGGCGCCCGATAGCCATCGTGCCTTCAGCAAAATCATACAATTCGCCTAAAAGCTTTTTCTTCCGTTTGAGTTCATAAACAAACTGGCTTAAATACCCGTAAGGTTTATGGATGATGTAATGATGATGGCCCATGGCGCAAAGATAAACGGAATTAAATGTATGTTAAACAAAAATAGATTGTCATTAAATCGCCGTAAATTGAAATGACAATTCTAAACCATACCATCATGGACCACAATAAAGACCTCGGCAATAAAAAAATAAACAACGAGCAGGAAGTCAACGAAGGTTTCAGTGCCGAAAACCTCCCTGAAGATTACAATCCTGCAGCATCCAAACTCCAGCAGGAAACCGAAACCGACGACAATGGCAGGCAACACACAGTGAACCGCGCCAGGAATGCCGATGCCACTGCTGCAAATGACACTCAGGATGATACTCCAAACGCAAAATCATACGATGGCGACATGCAGTCACAGGTAGAAAACAAAGACCGCAATTCGGATACGGCGGCGAACCGTTACCCGAATTCCCATCCGGACAACCATATCAATCGTGGGAATCTGGATACATAAAAATAGATTTTAGACTTTTAGACTTTTAGCAGGCTCACTTTATGGGCCTGCTTTTTTATAAAAAAGATATATTTGTTTTATGAAACAGAAAAAACCTTTCACCGGAACCCTGTCCAATATCTTTTCCATCATAAAACAATCGCTCAAAGGCGAAACCATTGACTATACTACCGGCAGTATCCGGCTGTCGGTAATCCTGCTCGCCATCCCGATGATGCTCGAAATGTGCATGGAATCGGTATTTGCATTGGTCGACCTGTATTTTGTGGGACATCTTGAAAACAGCAGCTTTGCAGTGCAGACGGTCGGGCTGACAGAATCCGTATTGACCATCATTTATTCGCTTGCCATCGGAATCAGCATGGCGGCAACGGCCATGGTCGCGCGCCGCATTGGCGAGAAAAACCCTGAAGCGGCAGCACGTTCGGGCATGCAGGCCATCCTGATTGCGTTTTGTATCAACATCGTCATCAGTGGCCTTGGCGTTTATTTTGGCACCGATATATTAAAACTCATGGGAGCCAGTGCCCAGGCTGCGGAACAAGGCACGCCCTTTATACAAATCATGACCGGAGGAAGCATCGTCATCATGCTGCTGTTCCTGATCAATGGGATTTTCCGAGGTGCTGGTAATGCTGCCATTGCGATGAAAAGCCTTTGGATTGCCAATATCAGCAACATTATCTTATGCCCGATATTCATTAATGGACTGGGACCGATTCCTGCATTCGGACTTACAGGTGCGGCGATCGCTACGACCCTTGGACGGAGCATCGGAGTAACATACCAGCTGTATCATTTGTTTCATGGTAACAGCGTACTCAAAGTCGCTTTTTCTTATCTGAAACCGGATCCCGAAATCATACGGTCGATTGTAAAAATTGCCTCTCCGGCGGTATTGCAGTTTGTCATAGCCTCGTGCAGCTGGATTTTCCTGGCACAGCTTGTCGCCACTACGGGCGGGGATCATGGTTCTGCGGGGTACCAGACGGCCATGCGCCTGATGATGTTCTTCCTGTTGCCGGCATGGGGCATGAGCAATGCTGCGGCTACGTTGGTCGGGCAGAACCTCGGCGCAAAGGAAATCCAGCGCGCTGAAGAATCGGTGCTGAAAACAGCTAAATACAATGTAATATACATGCTGGTTGTCATGCTGATATCTTTGCTTGGAGCAGAAATACTGGTTGATTTTTTTACCAACGATCCGCTCGTACGCACGTATGCAGTTGAAGCGGTGCGTATCATAGCCTGCGGGTATGTCTTTTACGGCATCGGGATGGTGATGATCAACGCTTTTAACGGAGCCGGCGATACCTGGACCCCTACGATCGTAAACCTGATAGGGTTTTGGCTGTTCCAGATTCCATTGGCCTATCTGTTGGCCAAATACTTAGAGATGGGGCCACGCGGGGTGTTCATTGCACTTCCTGTGGCAGAAACAGGTATTACGATAGCGAGCTTTATCCTGTTTAAGCGTGGAAAATGGAAGACGGTGAAGGTTTAAGGTAGTGAGTGAGGAAGTGATCGGCTCAGCTCTTCAGAAGCTTGGTATCCGGCAACTGATTCCGTTAATTCTCATTACAATCAGGTATTCACTCAGTCATTGGGCTTCTTTACTCACTTTAACACTGGGCTATATATAATTTGTATACATTTGGATTACCAAACTACCCGGTCTTAACCTGCTGCCATTAAAACCGCAGCAAAATGAAAATCAATGTCCTCTTCTTTCTCCTGGCAACAGGGTTCTGCTTTTCGCAGGGAAAATACAGTACAACACAGGTTTCGCAAATCATCAGGCCAGATTATGAGACCGCATCACATGCTATCATCACCAAGGCTTTGGCACTGGATAGTGAAAGCGGCTCATGGGTGATCATTTATGAACACCAGATTAACGTGAAGAAGTACCGCAACACGCGCGAAGTCAAGACAAAGGAGCTTAACGATGCCTACGATTTCAGCAATAATGTCCTTACCGGAAGTACCTCCCCGACCAAATCTCCGGAACCGGAAGAAGTCGAAGGGCCGATTTTAGGAGCCAATCCTTTGAATCGATAGAAGATGCGGATTGTTTCTGACAGTTCACTTTAGAATTTGAAATTACTATATTGTGAGAAAGCCTGCATTGATTTGCGGGCTTTTCATTTAGTATTGGCATCAATCGCCGGACCTATTGTCAGTGGCTTAATAGGTTTCGTTAAAACGCCGTGTCCGGGAAGAATAAATCCCAATCCTCAAAAGAGTGTGGCGTGGCATTCACATCTTCATTATGATCTTCATTGGCGCTGATGACCATCAGGTGCTCGTAGGCTTCGAATCCGTTGTAAGTATGTTGTGCTTTCATGGTGCTGTTGCTTTGTTTCAAGCAAAAATAGAGGATGCCGTTGGGGCCGGTGTTATGAATAAAAAATGAAAGTTTATGATTTGGAAATGACGCTACCGGGCCAGTCAAGTTTTTACAAATACAGGAACATGCCTATAGTTTAAGCGACTTCGGAATCTTACAACGGAGTATTATCTCTTCAGGTAAGCCGCAATCGCACTGACCAGGTTGCTGTCACAACCGGCTACAGCTTCGCGCAGTTGCGTTTCGGTAACATCCCAGTGCTCCATCCAATGCGCCACTTCTTCCTTGTTGTCCAGGTTTACGGCAATGACACCCCTGTACCCTGCTTTGTCGTTTTCGCTGAATTCCATAATGATTTGTTTTTTATGGAATCAAATTTACGATATGGGCAGATTGTATGGTTACAGTATTGCAGGGGTGTTTTACAGTTTTTGAATGATGGGTGCCACTTTTAATGTGAGGTTGTGGTGCGTCTTGATAACCACCCCGGCCTGCGGCCACCCCTCCGGGGGAGGGGATTAGTGAGGACTCTGTTATGGGGAGGGGATTGGTGGCGACTTCTCTCCGGCATGAGGGGATTGTGATGGGACATGTTTAGATTAGTATAGCCTTTTGCGGACAGCTTCCTCTTCGAAGCCGAGGTAGCTGCAGAATTCTGATATGGTAACGGGCTGGTGCCTTTTCTTGTTATTCCTGGTTCGGATTTCCCTGATGACCCTTCGGCAGTAGCCTTCGCTGTAACCTGTGAGGAGCACCATGTCTTTGGTGTGGATGCACAACCTTGATGTGCCTTCTAGCTGTCCCATGTTTTGTTTGTTTATTGGTTAGTAATTTTTTTCTAAGTTGTATTTGGTATTTGGATTATTCATTTACCGCTTTATTCCGCACCAGTACCGCTTTAGTACCGCACTAGTACCGTATTAGTACCGCATTAGTACCGCTTTGATACCTCATCAAAACTGCTTTACAGCCGCGGGGACGTGCGAGCTTGAGCTAGTACTATCATTAAATACGTAGCTAATTTCTAAAGGAATTAATAATAAAACGCACTCATTGAGAATAAATTAACATTTATTAAATAGATATATGAAATTATTACCTCTTTAAAACGCCTATGATATTTTAAAAGTGCGGCTAAATTGTACATAAATGCATTTATTCGGAACTAACCCGAACCAAACGGAACAAGCGATTTGGAAACCAGCATATTAAGGATATTCCTTTGTGCCATTATTAATTTTAATTTTTTTTATCATGGCGAAACAACGCGGATTTTTAAAGGTTGAAGGAAAGATCGATGACATTTCCTTTTTTAAGAGAAAAGATGAATATCTTTTAAGGCAGAAAGGTGGCGTGAGCAAGCACCGCATTATGACCGACCCGAAATTCAAACGTACCCGTGAGAACGGCGTAGAGTTTGGAATGGTTGCGAGTGCGGGCAAGCTGCTGCGGGATTCCTGTGGCGTACTGATTAACAAGGCCAAAGAAGGCACTATGAACATCAGGCTGATGCAAACCATGACCGGCATCAAGGCTTTGGATGTGAATTCGGTACGCGGGCAACGGCAGGTTTACCACGGACTGAATACTGTAGCGGGCAAGGAACTCCTTAAGGGTTTTGAGTTTAACGGACAAGTGTCGCTGCCACAAGCGCTCATGGCACCCTATGCACTTACTAAAGCTTCAGGAAAGATCGTCATTACCGACCTGATCCCTGCTGAGCAGGTTGTTGCACCCCCGCATGCTACACATGTTTCGTTCCGGGCGGCGTTCCTGAACCTGAATTTCCATACCGGGGAGCGGGCCATCACGTACAGCCCTGTAGTGAATCTTGCCCTTAGTGCTGCAATCGGAAATGTGACCCTCACTCCTACTGGCGTACCTGCCGGGACGGGTACGGTACTGTACCTGCTGCTCATGGAATTTTACCAGGAGATGAACGGGATACAGTATGCATTAAGCAACGGACAGTTTAATGCATTGACGGTTATTGATGTGGCATAAAAGCTGTTCTGCTGATTGAAAAGCGCCTTTGAAAGGGGCGCTTTTTATTTGTAAAATACCCCCTAGTGGGTATTTTTTTGTAATTGGAAAGTTATTATGTTTGGGCTCAAACAATTAAAATCAAACCCAATGACATTAATAGCCATTTTTTTTCCTTTTTTATCTTTCCTTTTCAGGGGCAGGATTATTACTGCTGTTATTTGCCTATTACTTCAGATTACGCTCATTGGCTGGATTCCAGCTGCGGTGTGGGCTTTGATTTCTTTGCAGAATGCAAGGGCAGACAAAAGGACCGAAAGTTTGATCAGGGCAGTAAATGAGAAATGAAAGTTTACTGATATTCGTCATTCACTAATGTTAATTAGGCTTCCGGACGTTTGCTTTTGGAAACCCAAAGTCCTACTTTTAGCAGCAAAATCAATTCATAAAGATTACAATGACCCAAGACCAAATCAAGCAACTTGAAAAAGAACTATGGGATGCTGCCGATTCGCTAAGAGCAAACAGTAAGTTAACCGCTGCCGAATATAAAGACCCTGTATTGGGACTTGTTTTACTTCGCTTTGCACAGAATAAATATGAGGAAGCCAGACCGGCAGTTGAAGCCAATATCCCGGACGGGCCAAGAGGCAAACGTGCTGCAACCAAAGAAGATTTCCTTGCTGCCGGAGCCATCATGCTGCCTAATGAGGCAAAATATGAATACTTAGCCAACTTACCCGAGGGTGCAGATATCGCTGAGGCTATAAACAATGCGATGAAAACCATTGAAACGGAATATCCTGATTTACAGGGTAACCTTCCTAAGAATTACCAGGAATTTGAAAGTGACCTTTTGCGCGACCTGATTCGTGTATTTAATAAGGATGCGGTAAAAAAAGCTACAGGAGATGTCTTTGGAAGGATATATGAATATTTCCTGATGAAGTTTTCAATGCAGGGAGCGGGTGCACAGGAAGGTGGTGAGTTCTTTACGCCACCAAGCCTTGTGAAACTGATAGTAAACTTTATACAGCCTGACCATGGTATTATCCATGACCCGGCATGTGGCTCGGGCGGTATGTTTGTGCAGACAGGCTATTTTGTAAAAGACCATACGAGCAAAGGTGTGAATGAGGCGATTACCTGCTATGGTACCGAGCAGAAAACCAACAACACCCGACTTGCTAAAATTAACCTAGCAATTCACGGTATTGAGGGTAAAATCATTGAAGCGAACAGCTTTTACAGCGACCCGCACTACTTGTTTGAGAAGTGCGATTTCGTCATGGCGAACCCGCCGTTTAACGTAAATAAAGTGGACAAGAACAGGGATTTTGTGAAAGAAGATCCGCGATTGCCGTTTGGGTTGCCGAAGAGTGATAATGCGAACTATATGTGGATGCAGTATTTTTACAGTTACCTCAATGCTACAGGCCGTGCGGGATTTGTCATGGCGAGTTCTGCAACTGATGCCGGGCATAGTGAAAAACTGATCCGGAAGCAACTGATTGAAAGCGGCGCTGTGGATTGTATTGTCTCTATCTCGAATAATTTCTTTTATACGCGTTCACTGCCATGCCACTTATGGTTTTATGATAAGGGCAAAAAGCCGGAGAATAAGAATAAGATACTGATGATTGATGCACGTAATGTGTTCCGCAAAGTAAGTACGACAATTAATGATTTTAGTGATGACCAGCTGGAAGGTTTGACGGCAATCATGCAAATGTACCGCGGCGAGAAGCCGGAAGTTGCCGGGAATAATGAATGGTTTAATGAGCGCTTTCCTGAAAGCCAATATACGGACATTGAAGGGCTGTGCAAGATTGTAACTGTTGAAGAAGTGGCGGAGAATGATTACAGCCTGACGCCTGGGCGTTTTGTGGGGGTGACTTTGTCATTGGATGAGGATTTTGATTATAAAACACGGTTGATTGAAATACAGGAGGAATTGGATGTTTTGAATGCAGAGGCTTTGGTTTTGAGTAAGACTATTTCTGAAAATTTAAAGGAATTGATATGAGAGAATATCAAGAAGTTGAGTTGGGGGGAATAATG
This sequence comes from Flavobacterium pallidum, assembly GCF_003097535.1. NCBI lineage: Bacteria > Pseudomonadati > Bacteroidota > Flavobacteriia > Flavobacteriales > Flavobacteriaceae > Flavobacterium > Flavobacterium pallidum. Next base: position 1,934,653 of record NZ_CP029187.1, on the reverse strand, counting down.
ACTACATTAAAAGGTAATGCTTTTAAAAGTAGTTTATACGTTAAAGAAGGAACACCTATTGTTAGAGCTTCAAATTTTACAAGTGATTCAATTTCTACTGATGATTTGTTATATTATTCTGATGATGAGGCAGGTAAATTTCATAAATATAAACTACGGCACAAAGACATTTTGATCCAAACTGTTGGTTCGTGGCAAAGCAATCCAGCATCAATTGTTGGTAAAGTTGTTAGAGTACCAAAACAACTAGAAAATGCATTGCTCAATCAGAATATTGTGAAAATTGTTCCCCTTGAAAACGTGGATAGCGATTTTTTGTTTTACAGGCTGAAAGATGAAAGCTTCAAGTTTTACAATTTAAGCACAGCTCAAGGAGCAGCAAATCAAGCAAGTATTACGTTAGGTTCAATCAGAAAATTTAAAATTGCCCTTCCTAATTTTGATGTTCAACAAAAAATAGGATATATACTGTCGCAATACGACGATCTAATAGAAAACAATTTGAAACGTATTAAGCTGCTTGAAGAATTGGCGCAGCGGACTTATGAGGAGTGGTTTGTGAAGTTTAGGGTGAATGGGGTGCAGTTGGAGGTTGGGCAGAATGGGTTGCCGGAGGGGTGGGAAAGGAAGATGCTTGTTGATATCGCTGAAATAAGCAATGGTTTTGCTTTTAAAGCAAATCAGTTCAACACAGATAAAAAGGGTATGCCAATAATACGTATTAGAAATATTCCAAATTCCAACACAAATGATTTCACAACAGAGAAAGTTAACGATAAATTTTTAGTAAAAAAGGGAGATTTATTAGTTGGTATGGACGGCGAGTTCTATATAAATAATTGGTCGGGGCCAAAAGCTTTTTTAGTTCAGCGTTCTTGCAATATAAAAGCAGTAGATAAATTTTATCACGGTTATCTTTCACAAGCAATCGTAAAGCCTATTAAGTATTTTGAGGCAACAATTTCAGGAGCTACGGTAGCACACTTAGGAAAAAAACACTTAGACACAATCGAAATAGTTATTCCACCAAAAGAAATCGACAATTATATCAATAAATTTAATGATTGGCTAAACTTGAAAATTAATCTTGGTATTGAAAACCGTCTTCTCAAAGAATCCCGAGATATTTTATTGCCGCGGTTGATGAGTGGGAAGATTGAAGTGCAGAAGGTCAAAGAACAGCTAGAAACATTAACTATTCCAATACAAAAAGCCAAAATAAAAGAAGCATCTAAAGAATTCAAAGAAGCAGTTTTAATATCAGTTTTAACTGAAAGATTTGGCAGTGAAAAGTATCCACTAGGCAGGAAACGTTATACGAAACTTTCTTATTTATTCCATCGCCATGCTGACAACCAGATAGCAGATTATCTGCGGAAAGCTGCGGGGCCTTACAATCCTAAAACAAAGTATGCCGGACCAGAAAAGATTGCACACCAAAATGGTTATGTGGTTGACCATAAAAATGGTAATCTGACGGGGTTTATTGCAGGTCAAAACATTGTTGTAGCAAAGGGTTACTTTGAAAAATATTGGAGCAATGATTATATGAACTGGCTGGAAAGCCAGTTTAAATATAAATCGAATGATGAATTGGAGTTATATGCTACTGTGGATAGTACGATGATTGAATTGTATAAAAATGATTTGCCTGTTACTGTAGAGAACGTAAAAGGAATTATTAAGAAGGAGCTGGAATGGAAGGCGAAGTTGGAAAGGGAAATTTTTAGTGATGGGAATATTGGGAGAGCGATTGGGTTTTTACCTACAATTTTTAATTATTAAACTATGCATAAAATGTTTAGCCTCATTTTGAATGTGTCAACTATAAATCCGGCAACTTTTTGGATGCACAAAGCAAAAATTTAATTATGAGTAATTTTATCTATAGTGTGGCAGAAGTATTTGATAGTAAGTCAGGATTCTTATCTCAGAATAAAAAGACCCACTATAATATTCCAGAGTATCAGCGTGGATATAAATGGTCTGAAAACGAAGTGACAACTTTATTAGATGACATTTTTAAATTTCAGGGCAAACAGAACGAATTTTATTGTCTACAAAATATTACGTTAGTAAATAAATCAGATAGCTATTTTAACGTAGTTGACGGCCAGCAACGTCTCACAACACTCTATATTATATTGTCATTTCTCGGAGAAAAAGAACTCATAAGAGATAAATTAAGCTATCCACAAGATTCAATAAGATCAAAAACTTTTGAATTTCAGACAACTTATATTTTGGACAGAGTTTTGGATGTATACCGTATGAGTTGGGACGAATTTAACACCCAAACTAATGGAGAGTTTAATTATCAGGATATATTTTACTTATGTTCAACATGCAGAACGGTAAATGGATGGTTTGAAGATAAAGAAGATGAATATCCTTCGTTTAAAAAAGAAAAATTCTCAACTAAAATACTGGAAAATGTAAAGTTCATAGTGAATAACCTCAAAGACACTGACGAAGAGAAAGTATTTGGAAATGTTAATTCAAAGAGAATACCTTTAGATGGTTCTGACCTAATTCGCGCAATATTAATTACAAAAGTCGCGAAATTTAAATTTGGACATGACGACACTGATCAAAAGTTACAAATTAAAATCAATGAAGAGCGCGTTAGAATAGGCTGGGAACTTGATGAATTGAACAATTGGTGGAGCAACAAAGAAACTAAAAGTTATTTCAGCAGCTTTATAACTCAACAATCTAAAGGCGATATCAAATTTGATAGTGAGCAATATCCAATTAATAATTTATACTACTTGTTTGCACAGACAAAGGGGAAAAGCCTAGAAATTCAATTTATTGAAGGACAACTTGACATAATAACAACCTATTTGGAAATTATCAAGTTGCACAATACTTTGACAGATTGGTACAATGATAAATATATTTATCATTTCTTGGGATATATTTTTAATCAGTTAAAAAAAGATGCCTCTTTCAAAGAAATTTATAAGTTATGGAATCAAGAAGATAAAACCCGACAAAAGTTTATAGATGAATTAAAAGGCATTATTCGAGAAGGAATTCTCGGAAAGTTCGAGGAAAAAACTCATGGCAATTATCACGATTTTTATAAAGATAAATTTAAAGAGTTCTTTCCCACTAGTGAAGACCCAGCAGAGTTTCTAGATCAAAAAGACTGGTATGATGAAGCGCTTTCACAGAAAGAGTTGATAAAAATCCTTTTGTTGCTTGACATCATTCACGTCACAAAGCAGCAAGGGAGTAATCTAAAATTACCCGCCATTGCATTTCACAGATTAGACAGAGATATTGAGCATATTTTCCCAAAGACTCCAAAGAGCAAAAATGCATCTGATTTTAGATCTTACATAGAATTCATAAATAAATATAGAGTTGAAAATGAAAGTGACAGGTTTAATATCGAAAAGTTCGAGGAAAAATTTGCTCAAGACTCATTCAGGAACAAAATCGAAAAGTTCGTAGAAAAATTTACCGACGATGTGGATACAAATTCCATAGGTAATTTGGTTTTACTCGATTCGTCTGTAAATAGGAGTATTCAGAATAATCCATACTCGAAAAAAAGATTGAGGCTTATACAGGAAAGTAACGAAGGGAACTTCATCCACCCTCATACATTTAACGTGTTCGTGAGGGCATTTCAAGATGAGTCAAGTATCCAAAGTTTAGATCTGGAGCATTGGACTAACGTAGATGTAGAAAACAGTTTCAAATCAATCAAGGAAATAATATTTAACTATTTGTTGTAATGGAGCAATTAAGTATAAAAGACATTATTAAAAAAAAGAATTTAATCGTTCCTGAAATACAACGTGAATATGTTTGGGGATTGATAAGTAACCAAATATTAGAAGAATTCCTTCAAGACATAATTATTGGACTCAAAGATTCAAAAAAACATGAGGGTTTAAAAAAGGAGGCATTAGATAATAAAATCAAATCAATCTTTGAAGAAAAAGGCAGTGATGGCTTAGCTGAAATTCAAAAAATTAAAGATGAGTTTCATGCAGAAAAAGCAATGGACATTGGATTTCTTTATACATATAGGCCCAACTACATTAATAATGATGAGATAGCCGATTTATTTTTAATTGATGGACAACAGCGATTTACTTCGCTTTTTTTACTTTGTTTTTATCTCTCGATAAAATTAAAGAAAAAGGATTTATTCCTTAAAGATATTAGATTTGATAAAAGCCGAAAAAGCCTGGCGTTTAATTATAGGGTGAGAAATCTGACTCAGGATTTTATGTTAGATCTTATTAATAATTCAAATACTATCGATGACCTAAACTCATTATCTAAAAAAACCTGGTATTTAGAGAATTATAAAAACGACACTACAATAAAATCTATCAATGAAGGCTTTCAGACCATCAATAGATTGTGTTTTAGTATGGATGAAGCGGACTATGATTTTATATTAAATCGTGTTAGGTTTTGGCACTTTAATACTAACGCAACATCCCAAGGTGAGGAACTTTACATTACTATGAATTCAAGGGGAAAAGCAATTAGTGATAATGAAAATATTCGCGCCCTTCTTTTTGAAGAAATTGAAGATAAAACAACGGTAATAACGTGGGGAAGAAAATGGGAAATTTGGCAGGATTTATTTTGGAAAAAAAAAGGTAATAATTCAAATGCGGATAGAGGATTTGATAGTTTTTTAATGTGCATTGCAGGCTTAGAAAATTATTTAGCAGACGACAAGTCCAGATTCGTTTCACACTTAGATTATTTAAATAATAAAATATCTATTCGGTTTATTTCCAATAGTTTAAGCTTAGAAAAAATAGAGAAGTATTACGATGGATTTGTAAAACTTAAGACTTTAGCTAAAACTTTTAAAAGTCATTACAGCAATATAGATTGGTTGCAAAAGGCAATCGGAGAAATTTGGATAATTTTGAATTCCAAAACCAATTGGTTTGCGGATTTCAATGATGCTAACAGAACGACGGAACAAAGGAGAATGGTGTTTATCTGGTCATTATTATTGTATCTGTCTGATGAGAAAATTAATGAAAGTTTTACAGATGAAATTTTCAGAATGCTCCGAATTTACTATTTGCGCTTTAATAACAATGTAAGAAGTGTAGTTCAAATCAAAAAGGATGTTGAAGGATTGTTACACGACGGTGTATGGCAATTTGAATTCGGACGGGAACGTGAAGAAGAAAATCTTAAGCACAGAGCGTTGTTAAATTCGAACTCACAGGTTATTCGCGAGATGGAACAAATCATTTGGGAGTTAGAAGACCATAGATATAACCTTGACGGAAGTGATATGAACAGTATTAATAGTAGTCACCTTATTGATTATACACGCTCCTTGGCTATAGAAAATTTGTCTTTGATAAAGCAGAGTTATTTTGAATTCGTTAAATTCAACGAAAAAAAGGCAATTAATTTATTAATAAGTTATGGGCCGTTTTGGCAAAAGGTCACTCCAAATTATTATTACAACTACAGATTTAATAATTGGCGCAGAACAATTCGAGATAATGTTTTTAAAATATTTTTTAAGGAATTCTTGATGGGAGGTTTAACTATCGAGAAATTTTATCAAAATCGTTTAGATCAGATTACAATCGAGTATGAGGAAGATTCTGAAGATTTGCATTATCAGCTTGTCTGGTATGTTAAAAATATAGACGCGGAAAAAATGTGGGATGAGGGATTTTATATTTCAATTTCTGGAGATAATTATAATGCGTTACATAAGATAAATGGTCACCGCAAGGACAAATATTTTAAAAAGTCAAAAAAAATATTTAATACAAAAGGTAATCTAAACGGCGGAAATCCTAACTTGTTATCCAAACTAGTTAAAGCAACTTAACATGAGCTACGAATACTCCGAAGACGGCCTCATAGAAACCGCCACCCAACACGTTCTCGAAGAACTGGGTTGGACAGTTATCACAGCCTGGAAGAAAGAAACTTTCGGACAGAGTGGTTTGCTGGGACGTGAGAACAAGTCGGAGGTCGTTTTACGCAGGAATTTATTGGCTGCTTTAAGAAGGTATAATAAAGATTTGCCTGATTCCGCCTATCAACAAGCTATTGAGCAGATAGAGCAAAAAAATGCCGACAAGACTTTGGCACGTATTAATAAGGAAAAGAGCGAGCTGCTGAAAGATGGTGTTCCGGTTACTTTTACAAATGCTCAGGGAGAACTCGAAAAGAAAAGATTAAAAGTATTTGATTTTGAAGATTACAGCAATAATGATTTTGTTGCTGTCAGACAGTTTGAAGTCGTTGGGGAGTTGTACAATCGCAGGCCGGATATTGTTGGGTTTGTAAATGGGATTCCATTGCTGTTTTTTGAATTAAAAGCGCATCATACTGATTTACGGAATGCCTTTACCGATAATATTACTGACTATAAGGATGCGATACCACATGTTTTTCATTGCAATGCTTTTATATTGCTCAGCAATGGTACTGATGCGAAAGTAGGTACGATAACAAGTCCATATAAATACTTTCTGGATTGGAAACGTATTACTGAGGAGGAGGAAGGTATTGTCAGTCTGGATACTATGCTGCGGGGCACCTGTTCCAAACAAAACCTGATGGACATCTTCGAGAATTTCCTTTTGTTTGACGATAGCGGCGGTGATGTGGTGAAGATTATGGCGAAGAACCACCAGTTTATTGGGGTTAATAAGGTTATAGACAAGGCGGCTACCATTGAGGAATTACAGGGCAAACTTGGTGTGTTCTGGCACACACAGGGTAGCGGGAAATCATATTCCATGGTTTTTGTATGCCAGAAGATACACAGGAAGTTTGGCGGGTCGTACACTTTCCTGATTGTAGTAGACCGGAGTGAACTGGAACGTCAGCTGTATGATACTTTTACCGGTGTTGGTGCGACCACGAGTAAGGAGGTTATTGCTAAAAGTCGGGATAACCTACGTGAATTACTTAAACAAAACCATCGTTATGTGTTTTCGTTAATCCATAAATTTTCGATTGACCCGAAGGTTGAAACAGAGTTTCCTTTGATTACAGAACGCAGGAATATTATTGTGATCTCTGATGAGGCACACCGTACACAGGCTGGTACGTTTGCACGGAATATGAGATTTCATGCCATACCGAACGCTTCGTACCTTGGTTTTACTGGTACTCCTATCATTAAAGATGAAGAGGAACTGACAAAGAATATTTTCGGGGAGTATGTATCGGTATATGATTTTAAACGTGCCATTGAAGATGGTGCCACCCTACCCCTGCGCTATCTCAATAAGGGCGAAAAGCTGGGTATTGCAAATCCGGAATTGGATGAGCGTATGGCTGAAGTTCTCGAAAACGAGGAGATTGACGATGACCAAAAACGCAAATTGTCTTACCTGTTTCAAAAAGATTATGTAATACTTACTGCGGAGCCACGCCTCGATGCTATTGCAAAGGATCTGGTGTGGCATTTTAACGAGCGAGGCTATCAGGGAAAGGCAATGTTGGTCGCATTGGACAAACCGACGGCAGTAAGAATGTATGAACTGTTTATGAAGTATTGGCCGGAATATATCTCTGAATTGAAGAAGCGGATAGAAAAAGCGGCAGACATTGAAGAACAACAGGATATAAAACGTAAACTTAAAAAGGTTGAAGAGACTGAAGTTTGCGTTATTGTCAGTTCAGAGCAGAATGAGGTAGAAAAATTCCGCAAAATGAACCTTGATATTGCGGTTCACAGGAAGAAGATTGTGGAACGTAATTTAGAAAAAGAGTTTAAGGATGAAGAGAATCCGTTCCGTCTGGCGATTGTTTGCGCTATGTGGATTACTGGATTTGATGCGCCTTGCATTTCAACTGTTTATCTTGACAAACCCATCAAAGGACATACCTTGATGCAAACCATAGCCAGGGCTAACAGGGTTTATGATGATGAAAAGGAAAATGGACTGATAGTAGATTATGGTAATGTATATAAGCAACTGGAAAAAGCTTACTCGGTTTACGGAGAAGGAGGAGGATCGGGTAACGGTACTGGAGCGGCATCAGGAACAGACCGACCATTTGAATTACTGGAAAGCCTCACGATCGAGCTAAAAGAATCTATCAGGCAGACTAAAGGTTACTTAAGCGAACTGGGTTTTCAGTTGGCTGACCTGAGCAGTGAAGATGCTAAGCCAATGGAAAAAATAGCCAATATCAGGGAGGCTATTGACTGTGTATGCCTCAATGGAACCACTCGAACAAAGTTTGAAGTGATGGCGAGGGATGTATTTCGTAAGTATCATGCATTGTATCCGGAGAAACAGGTTAAGGCGTTTGTAAGAGAATTTAATGCAATTGAAGCCGTCTATCAGCAATTGAATCAAAAAGTGAAATCGGCAGATGTGACATCAATTATCATGGAGTTGCAGCAGATTGTAAATGAAAGTGTGTTTATTGAACCTGATCTAACTAGTGAGCCTGATGGGATTTATATAGATTTATCAAAGCTAGATTTTGATAAACTGAAAGCTGCATTTGCAAAGACCCAAAGGAAAAATAAGTTATTGTATGACCTTCAGGAAGCCGTTGAGATGAAGCTTGAGCAAATGCTTAAGGAAAACCCATTGCGGTTGGAATTTTATGATCGATATCAGGAAATCATTAAGGAATATAATAAAGGGAAGAGCCTTGAAGACACGATGTCTGCTTTTGGTAACCTTACCAAATTTATACAAGATCTGACATTTGAGGAAGCCAGGGCATTCCGGGAAGAACTGGATCAGGAATCCTTAGCAATATTTGATTTACTAATGTCCGGCAAGGAACTTTCAGTAAAAGAAATTAAGGAAGTAAAAAAGGTTTCTATGGACTTAATTATAAAACTTAAAGCTGAAAAATTAAGGATTGAGCGTTGGCGAGAAAGCAGGCAACTGATGGCTCAAGTGAAAACTATAATCTTTGATTCATTGCAATGGCTTCCACAAAACAGTTATTCGGATACAGATGTAGGTGAGAAAACGATTAATGTGTATCAACACATCTATAGTAGTTACCCTGGTGGAATGAATAGTGTCTATAGTAAGTCAGGAAGTTTTCTCTAAGAACTCAAAAACTCACTCCTCCACCACCACTTCCTCAATCCCATACACCTTCTTCACCTTGTCGTACACCAACTGGTATGCCTTACCGGGCAGTGTAACATATTTTTTGACTACTTTATTTGTAGTGACCCACAACTGCAACTTCTGGTCTGTGGGGAAGGCCGGGCTTTCCCAGACAGCGCCTCCTGCAATTGCAATAGTTTGCATATTTTTGCTGTCAGGCCCGAAACGGATGTTCAGGGGTGTCTTTTTGGGGTTGAATACCCTTACCTTGAAATCGAGCAGGTGGCCGCCCGAGCTCTTGATCATTTCGCCTATAGCCTGTAACGGGATATCGAGCAGCACAGGCGATTTGGAATCCGGCGGAACGGACAGCAGGACACTGTTACCGTTAAAACCATCGCCGTAAGCCCCAACAGTATAATCACGGCTACAGGCTACCGTAAAACTGGCACGGCCGTCGGCATCGGCTATTTTCGTTTCGAGCACATTTTCGCTGGCATCCTTAAGGATGAGGTTTGCACCCGGAACCGGATTGCCGAGGCTGGCATCGCGTACGGTGACATTAAGCTGTATCTCACAGAGCGTGTCCTTCACCGGATTTACCATCCTTGAAACTGTCGCGGGAGTTGCTGCAGGCGAAAATGCAAATATGGCGGTGCCTGCCAGTAAGGCAAACAGCAGGTATATTTTTTTCATATGCTTAAGAATTGGATTTGTTGGCATTGCTCTCCGGTCCCATCTTGCCGAGCAGGTATCCCGCTATGGTACCCAGCAATCCCATTGCCGGTGCAATCTGGTCATTGGTATAGCCAGCGGTAATCAGGTACAGCGACCCGATCACAATGACCGTTACGACGATGAACTTGATGGTGTCCTGCGGCGAAATCGAAAGCCGGTATACCAATATAATTTCGCCAATGATCAGCAGTACCCCAAAACCAAGTATGCACAGCGACAGGTTGAATGCATTGTCGCTCATCGGGAAGCGGGCACCCTGTGTAGAAACTTTGGGGGTTTCAGGTTCCTCTTCGGGTAAGGGATTGTTTGACGTTATGCTGTCGGTGACGGGTTTTGTAATCGTGTCTTGTGCAACACCGGCGACGGAAAACAAGAGCAGGAAGCCCAGCAGTAGTAAAGGTAATTTCATTTTATCCTGGTTTATTGGTTTGGTTATTTACCGGCAGCGTAAAAACTACCTGTGTATAAACTTAAGGTATTTTGGCGAAATAAAATGCGTATAAATACGTGTTTGTTTGCTAGGAATCAATGATTTTGAAGTTCAGATATTGCAGATTTGCAAATCCATGTTTCACAAATACCGCTGACAAACAATCCTGATAGACAGATTGAAAATACACTAACTCTTATCCGACTTAGACAGCGTGAAGATCTTAAACCCGACACCAAGCGACATCCAAAGGTTGCCTTGGTGCTCCCAGTCAAATTTCTGGTTGTTGTTAATCTTGTCGGCTCCGAAATAAATTCCGGCCTGTACATCGTTGTACTGCACCATCAGCCCGGCAAAACCTGTAATTATTGAAACGTCCTGGCTGTCTGTTGCCTTTGAATTGGAACTGTCAAGCCCTACAGTGCCAATCCCAGCGCCCCCTTGTATGTAGAGCCTGGTCTTCCTGAAGTATTTTGGCGTAACGAGGTAACCGAATGCTGCGTTAAGGTTGAATTCAGTATCGAAACCAGCACCCTTCTGCGGGCGGTACTTGAAAGGCAATGTGATGATCCCGAAATTGATCCTGTCAGGATAGGCGGCATCTTTTGCATTGGCCTTGTAGTCGGTATAGGTCATTTCAAACAGCTTGTCGTTGTAATAAAACGCGTTTGATGTAGGTGCAGGACCGTCGGAATAAGGCCGTGCATAGAAACGCACCCAATTATTTCCCTTATCCACGCTTTGCACGATAAACAATACCTTTTCGGTAACCATTACGTGGGTACCAGGCACCGTCACCATATCAGGCCCAATCCCTTTCATAAGATTGAGGTAGGTCGCGTTGGTGTTAGCTTTCAATTCAAACATTTGTCCCGGATTTTCGGTTTGTGCATAATAGATTCCGAAGCAAAAGATGGCAAGCATTGTAAAAATTGTCTTCATAAGTTTTTGATTTAATTGATTATGCACCAAAGGTATACGGGCAGATCCTGGTGCCCAATAGGAAAAACCCTATTTAGGAAGCGGTTTTTCCCTAATGATTTAAAAAACAGTAGTTTTACGTATAAACGTTACTATTTTTCTGACTATTTTTACTATGGGCTTTATAGGTAAAATACCGCCAAAACATAGGGTTTTGCCTATTTGGTTCTGGATAGGTTTGGAAATCTTTGTGGTTATTAATCTTAATTTTTTTAGTGATGGGAAGAATATTATTAACTGTATTAGCTTTATTGGTAATTGTAGGCTGCAAAAGAGATAAACCAATAGATTTGGTTGACAAACAGCTTGAAATCCTAAAGATGATACAATGCAACCTTTCAGGAATTATTGCAGTAGAAAGGACTGGTGTCAGCCAAACATGGATTGAACAAAACCAAGGGTATGCACCCGATACGATACCTGATTTTCCGTCTGATTGCCATAATCCTATTTATATTGACCTCGGAAAATTACCACAAATGACATCCAGGGAATTTTCGGACTGGTGGAAAGCTATAGATGAACATATATGCATGGCACCAGATTACATGAGCCTGTCATGCATGCATTTTTTGAGTGATATACAAAGGCAGGAACTGGGCAGCATCACCGTAAAGACAAAAACGATTGGCGATTTTAAAATCATGCTGCAAAATCAGGGACTTGACTTGGATACTGAAATGTATAAAAACTACGCCAGATTTTATTTTTCGTATTTTGGAAGGGTTAAAGTTAAGTCCGAGTCCGAGTTTAGCGTAGATGAAAACCTGCACTCTATTCCTTTCCTTCACAGTATTACCAGGACTGATGTTGAAAATCCACCTGTTGAAATTGGTTTCTTTAAAGTAAAATTTCCGCAGGTCGAGAAAATACTCATCCGTATCAAAAGGGAAAACGGACGCCTGGAGTATTATAATTTCTCTGACAATCCTACAGCCCAATAACCCATGCAGCACCTCATTCCCTACATCATCAAAACCATAGTCCTGGCCACATTTTTGCACAGTGTGGCCGTTTTGCGATGGCGGAATGGTATTCATAGGCTCGTGCTGCTCATCCTGGCCATCGAATGCTGGAATGAAGTAATCAATACGGTGTTGATTTTAAGGGGCATCCATACGGCTGTAGTAACAAACATCAGTTTTATACTTTATTTGACGCTGTGGCTGATGTTATTGTCCAAGTTGGGGAGTTTTCGTAAAATAACCAGGTTGCTTACCGCCTTCTTCGTGCTTTTCGCTGTAGTAAACCTCGTCTTCGCTGAAGGTTTTTTCGGCTTCAACTTCACTACGATAATATTTGCCACATTCGTTTACGTTTCCATTTTTATCGTAGAAAATTACCAACGCCTTTGGAATGAAGATTTAGTTTTTTTCAGTTCCGGCAATTATATCCTGCTTTTTTCTCCGGTGAGCCTGTTGCTGGGACTGAGCTTCATTTTTGGTTTCTATTCCCACGACGTGACACTCCAGATTCCATTTGGCGGGATCACTTTATGGAATTTTGTGATTATTACCACAAATATCATCTATTACAGCTTATTAAATATTTATATCCGTCTAGAAACCAAATCTTTAAAATCGTGAACACCACAGCTTTCGGAATTGTCATTGCATTTTTATTTGTTTTGCTGATCCTTGCCTTCTGTGTACTCTTAATCCGCCTGTATTTTATCAAAATCAAAAAATACACCGCGCAGCTGTACCAGAAGGACATTGATTTCCAGAAAAACCTCAATACGGCTATACTCGAAACCCAGGAACAGGTTTTTAATAACATCTCAAAAGACCTCCATGACGATGCCGGCCAGCAGCTCACTTACATCAATCTCCAGATTGAAAACCTAAAGCTCGACTCGGAGAAACTGCAGCAAATACTGGACCCGCTGACGGCATCCGTGAACAGGCTTTCCGTGTCAATCCGCGACATCAGCCATTCCCTTGACCAACGACTGCTCACGCGCCAGGACCTTTTCCAGACGATGGAGCATGAATTGAAACGGCTGGAGAAAAATCCGCATTTCAACCTGGAATATACCATTAGCAACACATCGGGAAAAGTTTTCAGTACCAACGAGAAAATCTTCATCTTCCGTATTTTCCAGGAGGCCATAAACAATGCCTGCAAGCATTCAGGCGCTGCAAAACTTGAGGTACGCGTCGTCACTTCCCCTTATTTTGAGATGATCATTTCCGATAATGGCAGGGGCTTTGAAAAAACGGATTCAGCGACAAGCGGCCTCCATAATATGCGGCACCGCGCGGAAAGCATAGGATATGGGCTTGATATCAGTTCCGTGCTTGGTAAAGGTACTATTGTCACACTATCTGAAAAAAACACCTGATATGGAAAAAACTACCATATGTATTATCGACGACCATAAGATCGTAAGGCACGGTCTTAAGGAATTGCTGCAGAAAATGGGGCGCTATTCCGTTGACCTTGAATTTGAAAACGGAGCCGAATTTCTTTCTGCATTACCGTTGGGAAATGCGCCGCAATTGTTCATCCTCGATTATTCCATGCCGGTTATGAATGGCATCGAAGTGCTCCAGGCACTGGAAGAGCGCGATGAGGAATACAGGGTACTGCTGCTGACACAGCATTTTGACGAAGATATTATTGATGCCGCATACCACCATGGTGCCAGAGGATTCCTGCATAAAAACTGTACAGCAGCCGAATTGCAATTTGCCATTGAAAATATCCTGACAATCGGTTACAACAATATTACTGAAATTCTTAAGCGGGTCAGGCATTATAACAGTGGCCGCAATGAACGTTCAATTAATATTGTATTATCAGGCAGGGAAGCTGATTTCCTCAAACTGGTTTGCGATGAGCGTGAATTGACTTATGACCAGATGGCAGACATCATGAATGTATCCGTAAAATCTATTGAAGCGTACCGCACAGCGCTTTTCGAGCGATACAATATTAAATCAAAAGTGGGATTGGTATTGTTTTCATTCCGCCACAAGCTAACGCCGCCTTTTACATGATTATTCCGTCAAAGCCGCACCATCCTGCAAATCACCACCCTCAAAACCTTTCCTGAACCACATCATGCGCTGCGCCGAAGTGCCATGGGTAAATGAATCCGGTACCACATGTCCCTGAAGCCTTTTCTGCAACGCATCATCACCCACAGCATTGGCGGCACTGAGCGCTTCCTCAATGTCTCCGGCTTCAAGCCACTTATTGCGTTGCTCGCTGTAGTGCGCCCAGATGCCAGCATAAAAATCAGCCTGGAGTTCAAGCCCTACCGATAATCTGTTGGCACCGCTTTCGCTTGTTTGCTGTTGCAGGTCGTGTATCCTGCCCGAAGTGCCGAGCAGGTTCTGCACATGGTGCCCTATCTCATGGGCGAGCACATAGGCAATGGCAAAATCACCCCCTTTGGCACCGAAACGCGACTGCAATTCTGTAAAAAACACCATGTCCATATACACCTTGCGGTCTTCGGGGCAATAGAACGGTCCCGCAGCCGACATAGCATCTCCGCAGCCGGTACTGACACCATCGTTAAACAAAACGAGCGTGGGCGGTTCATAGGTCATGCCTTGTTCTTCAAACAATTTGCCCCACACCTCTTCGGTATCGGCAAGGACTACGCGCATAAATTTACCGAGCTCCTGCTCGTCCGATGTTAAGGGTCTTGTTTGCTCCTGTGCAGTCCCTGTATCCACCTGTTGCAGCAATTGTGAAGGGTCGCCGCCGGTAAGCAGGCTGTATATTATTGCAATGACAGCAAGTATTCCGCCGCCAGCCACCGCTTTCCCACCTCCGGACATGCCGCGGCGGTCTTCCATATTGCCGCTTTCGCGGTGTCCGAACCATTTCATATGCTTATATTTTGCATGAAGTTAGCAAATAGTACGGGTGTTTAAAAGCGATTGTAAACCTTTCCGGAAATGTTGTAAGGTATGTATGGCAACCCCTGCGGGTCGGGCTATCCGCTCTATCTTTTATTTTTAAAAGGAAAAAATAAAAGGATGCCGCTGCTATCCCTGTTGCAGTCCCCCGTAAAAATGAAGCATCACCTCTACATCAGGTAACAGTAGCGCCATAAAAAAGCCGGACATTGGGTCCGGCTTTTTTTTATTTATTTTTAGCTTAAGCTTATTCCTTAATGAACTTCGCCTGGTAGCGCTGCTCTCCTGAGAATGCCTGGAGGATATACACCCCTCTTGCGAATCGTGATACATCCACCTGGTCCGGTCCGGATTGCTCCAGCACTACCCTTCCCGCTGAATCCAGGATGACCACCCGCTCCACTTTGAAATCACCATCCGATTTGATGTTGATCACCGAAGCCGTCGGGTTAGGGAATATCCTGATGTGGTACGCTGAAGTAATATCGTCATTCGATGTGGTATCATCCTTAGCCGTCTCAGGCATCCTCACCGCACATGGCATCAGTGTCACGTTCGATGCCGACCTGAGGCTCTCGCAGCCATTGATCGTCTGGGTCACATAATAGGTTGCTGCCGTAAGCTGCACCGATGGTGCCAACGGTGTCCCGCCGCTCGACGCAGCATACCACCTCAGTGCTGTACCCGTAGCAGTAAGGTCGCTTACGAATCTGCCCTGGCAAAGCGATTGGTCCGATACCGACGGTGGCGCCGTAGCGTTCACCGTCACCGATACCGCACGCCTGGCGCTGGTACAGCCGTCAACGGTCTGGCTCACATAATACGTTCCCGTAGCAAGCTGCGCCGTCGAGGACAATGCCGTGCCGCCCGTTGCCACCGTATACCACAACAGGCTTGTTCCCGTAGCGGTAAGGGCAGGCCTCTTCACGTTACAACTGAATACCTGTGGTGATGGCGCATCAGGCATGGCAATCGTATTGATCGTCACGCTTACCGCAGTACGATCGCTCTCGCAGATGCCTGAACCTTGCGATACATAATAAGTCCCGGCAGTAACCTGAGCAGTAGAAGCCAACGCCGGGCCGCCCGTCGGGGTGCTGTACCATTTAAGGCCGGTGCCGTTTGCCGTAAGGTTAGCCACTGTGGATCCCGAGCATAAGGTCTGTGCCGATGCCGATGGTGCCGCAGGGTTCGTGATCGTTACCGATACCGCCCTTCTGGCACTCTCGCAGCCGTTGATGGTCTGGCTGACATAGTAAGTCCCCGTGACAAGCACTGCTGTTGAGGACAGTGCCGTGCCTGCAGTCGGTACGGTGTACCAAAGCAATGAACTGCCCGTTGCCGTAAGGGCCGGCCTCTTCGTTCCGCAGACGAACGATTGTGGCGATGGGGCATCAGGCATAGGTGCACCGCCCGTGATCACCTGTACCGCCGTGCGTGTGCTCTCGCACATCATCGAGTTGGTCTGTGAAGCGTAATAGGTCCCGCTGGAAAGCGGTGTGGATGATGCCAAAGGCGTGGTATCCGTATCTGTCGCATACCATTTGATGCCTGTGCCCGTGGCGTAAAGGTTCGCCACCGTGGCCGCCGTACAGAACACCTGTGTGGATGCCGTAGGTGGGGTCGGGTATGTAATCGTTACCTGTACTTCTTTTCTCGCGCCCTCGCAGCCGTCTATGGTCTGGCTTACATAATACGATCCCGCAACAAGCTGTGTTGAGGACAGCATGGCCGTGCCGCCCGTGGCGGTCGTGTACCATTTGAGTCCGGTACCCGTAGCGGTAAGGCTCGTCCTTCTTGCACCGCAGTTATAGGTCTGTGGTGAGGCCGCATCAGGGAGTGCAGGTCCGGAAAGCGTCACATTGATTGGTATCCTTGGGCTCTCGCAAGTGCCTGTCTTCTGTGAGGCGTAATAGGTGCCTGCGGTAAGAGTCGTGGTGGTGGCCAATGCCGTACCGCCCGTAGCCGTGGCATACCATCTGATATCGGTGCCGGTGGCCATAAGGTTCGCTACGGTGCCATTATAGCAATAGGTCTGGTCGTTTGCCGTCGGTGGGGCGATCGTGTTTATGATCACTTCCACTGCCCTTCTCGAGCTTTGGCAGCCGTCGATGGTCTGGGTAACATAATAGGTGCCCGTGGCAAGCAGGTCTGCCGAGGCCATGGCCGTGCCGCCCGTGGCGGTGGTGTACCATCTCAGTGTAGTGCCTGTAGCCGAAAGGTTGGTCCTTCTCGCACCGCAAAGGAACGTTTGCGGTGACGGCGCCGATGGCATGGCTACCTGGATCGTAACGCTTACCGAAGTCCTTGGGCTTTCGCAGCCGTTGAGGGTTTGTGTGGCGTAATAGGTACCCTGTTCAAGGGCCGTATCGGTGCTCAGGGCCGTGCCGCCCGAAGCGGTGCCGTACCATCTGATGTTGGTGCCTGCAGCCGTCAGGTTTGCGATGCTGCCGCTGCAGAACGACTGTGAGCTTGCCGTCGGGGCAGGCGTATGGTTTACCGTAAGGTGCAGTGTGGCGGTTTCAGTGCAGCCTGAGCTGTTGGTACCCGTATGGGTATAATCGCCGCTGGCAGTATAAGTAGTCCCATACCATGCATATGATCCGCAGGCCGTTACCGTTTCGGAAATCGTTGTACTGTGGTTGATCGTCAGGTGGAGATTTGCAATATGTGTACAGCCCGAACTATTGGTGCCAGCGTAGGTGTAATTACCAGTTTCGGTAAAAGTTACCCCGTGCCATACATAAGAGTTACAGGCCGTGGCATCTTCCCAAGTTGTGGTGCTGTGATTGATGGTAAGGTGCAGCGTAGACACATTGGTACAACCTGAAGCATTGGTGCTTTCAAACGTGTAATCACCGCTTTCCGTATAGTTTACACCATGCCAATCATACGAATCGCAGGCCGTGGCTGCTTCAGATGCACTTGTACTGTGGTTGATCGTCAGGTGCAGTGTAGACACATTGGTACAACCTGAAGCATTGGTGCTGGTGTGAGTGTAATCACCGCTTGCAGTGTAGGTTGTCCCGTGCCAGTTGTATGAATCGCAGGCTACAGCCTCTTCAGATGTGGTGGTGCTGTGATTGATTTGAAGGTGCAGATTCGCCATGTTCGTACATCCCGATGCATTGGTACTTCCATAAGTATAATTACCGGTCTCGGTATAGGTTACCCCGTGCCATACATAGTAATTACACGCCGTTGCATCTTCCCATGTCGTGGAGTTGTGATTGATGGTGAGGTGTAATGTTTCCACATGTTTACAACCGAAGACATTTGTGCCTTCATAGCTGTAATCACCACTTTCAGTGTAAGTGGTATCGTGCCATTGATACGAATCACAAGCTGTAGCCGACTCTTCAGACGTTGTACTATGATTGATGGTCAGGTATATGATCTTCGTAGACTCACAGCCCCATTCATTGTATGTGTCGAAACCGTAAATTCCGGATTCGGTAAGTGTTGTGCCAAAAATGGAGTAAGAATCACACGCAGTCACCTCCTCAGTCATTTCCGAACCATGGTGTATCGTCAGGTGCAGTGTCGCCGTGTGCGTGCAGCCGGATACATTTGTAGTTGTAAAAATGTAATCGCCGCTTTCACTATACGATTGGCCATTCCAATAATATTCAGAACATGCTTCAGCCGTTTCTTCCGAAGAAGTGCTGTGGTTGATCCTCAGGTTCAATGTTTCGATATTCGCACAGCCGGAGGCATTCGTATTTTCAAAAGTATAATCGCCGGTCTCAGTATACACTGTACCATGCCACTCATAAGCATCACAGGCAGTCACGCTTTCCGATGAAGCCGTACTGCTATTAATGGTCAGGTGCAGCGTCGCGGTATTAACGCAACCGGTATCTTCATTGGTGGTTTGACTGGTATAATCTCCTGAAGCGGTATAGGTAATCCCATTCCAGTTATAATTATCGCAGGCAGTTATCGTTTCCTCGGAGGTCGTGAAGCAAGGCGCGGCCTCGCAGGTGATGAACCGGCTTCTTGTGACAGTCTCGGAACCGCAGTTTTGATCCAGGTTCAGGTGGTAGCGGATAATTCCGGAATAAGAGCCTGAATTCCAAACAACCGGGGTCGTACCGTACGCTAAAAGCTGGGTACCGTTTTGATTGGTAATCGTAATATAGTCTGTCGCAACGGAACTTCCGAAAGTATACATCTTGTTGCCTGCAACATTGACGTTTGTGAACTCACCTGCCCAGCTTGAGTCGGAAATCAATTCCTGCGTACCGGTGCATTGCGGAGCATACGCAGCCTGTGGATACTGTCCGTATTTCGCGCCGTTACAGCCTGGGGTTACAGTAGCAATCGTAGCAAAAGACGGGCCGGCAATCCATTCGCTGAAATTACCATCACAGGCGGAGCGAATCCAGAAATAATACGTCGTAGCCGGTGTCAGGCCGGTAAGGAAGGTACCTGTCGGGTCATATGCAGTAATAAAAGGTTCCGAAGCCGATGGTGGCGTGTTTTGCGTGGAAGTGTATAACTGTACATAGTTAGGGCTGTCCCAGGTCAGGAGCAAGTTCTCCGAAGTGATCGACGAAGCGACCACGCCCAGGTTGGAAGGCGGCGCACATGGCGGGGCTTCCCCACAAGCGATATACCTCGCCCTGTTCTGAGCCTGCATCCCGCAGGCAAAACCCGTATGGAGGTAATAGCGGATCGTACCTTCAAATCCAGATTCCCATACCAGCGGGGTGGTACCGTAAGCAAGGATCTGCGTGGCATCGTCGTTTGTTATAGTGATGTAATCTGAAGCATTCGAGCTGGAGAAAGTATATACCGTTTCCGTTACATTGACGTTCGTATACTCTCCGGCATAAGCCGCAGTGGTAATGGTCTGACGACCAATACAGGATGGCGTAAAGGTAGTCTGCGGGTACAGTGAACCATTGGTACATCCCGGGAATTTCGTAGTGAAACTTCCACCGTATACCCAGTTAAACCCAGCATCGAAACAAATTGATCGTACCCAGTAGTAATACACTGTTGCCGAATTCAGTCCGTTAATCGTAAGGGAATTACCGGCAGTAGTGTTCGTCGTAATCGGTAAATTGATCGATGGTGCGGTGTTTGACGTGGAAACATACACCTGGCTTCCGCCTGAAGGTGGAAACGGAGCCTGTTCCCATGAGATTTTTACGGTTTGTGAAGTAATGTCGCTGGACGTCAGGTAATGCGGCGGACTGCACGTTCCTGGTGTCTGGCACGCTATCATTTTCGTACGGATCGTAAAATCATTGGTACACAAATCACTTTTGTGGATGTAATACCTTATTGTGCCGGTGCGGCTGGCCGAATACCAATTCAGTGGTGTAGTGCCATAAGCATATACAGTAGTCCCGGTGCTGTTGGTGATTGTGATAAAATCTGTAGCACGTGTCGTACTGAAGATATAACTACGGTCAGACTGTATGTTTACATTGGAATATTCTCCTGCCAGGGCACTGGCCGTAATTACTTGTGAACCACCGTCACAATTTGGGGTGAATGTATTTTGCGGAGACAGGCTGCCGTTCACACAGCCTGGTGCCGGTGGTGTATAGGTACCGCCATCCATCCAGTCTCCGACCGGAGGATTGGTTCCGCAAACGGACCTCACCCAGATGCGGTAGGTTGTACCTGATGTCAGTCCGTCGATATCATAATATGTATTGGTTGTAGCATTGGTCACAGGAATACTGGCGGATGGCACTCCGGCAACAGTAGTGTAATATACCTGGTATCCGTTTGCCGGGGCGATTAGCGGCGCATTCCACGAGATCCTGACCGAATGGTAAGTGCTCAGTGAAGTGGCGATAGCCGAAGGCGGATTACAGTATTCGAGTGTGAAATTGGCAAGGCCGTTTGCGGTCCATCCGTACACAGGATTGCTTTCGGTAAAATCCGGGAATTCAGCGCCAGCACCATTGTCATATCGCTTCCAGTTGGAAAGCGTGCCCACCTGAGCGAGCAGGAACTGCCTGGTACCCGATGTAGGCCCTTCGTAACGTGCGTTATCGGCTTCGTTCTGCACACCTGACCCTAATCCTACCGCGATTGCAGTAAGCCCGTTAGTTAATCCCGGAGGCAGGTTGCTGTAGTTGTCCCTTAAGTTTGAAGATATGGATGCCGTATTTGCTGTGAGCGAAGCCCAATTGTTCGTTGCGGTGGTCAATGCGTAAATTGCCGTGAAATTCGTACCTGGGAAATTGGCATCGATGGCAGCATCAGACCTGAAAATCACCACCTGGTCACCTATGTTCGGGAAAGTCAGTTTGCCGTCAAAATCGCTTCCGCATTGTGTGCCAGAAATCACTTCATAATTCGCATCGGTGCCAAGCTGGGATACTGTCTGTACTGCACCCGCAGGGATTCCTCCAGCCGGAACAGTGTAGCGGAACAGGATGTCCTCCGTATTGCCCGCACACATGAACTGGTTCGAGGAGGTATTCCATCCGGCATCGGTAATGTAAAACTGCGTTCCGGGGCGAAGGTTCGTGAGCGGCATCCAACTGAATTCATCACCACCCTGAGCAATGGTACCTGTATCTGCGCCAGCCCCGATGACAACAATATCTCCGGCATTGAGGATTTGCGGCGGAACTACTGTAATGGATTTGGTCCTGTAGCTCGCGACGGAACCGCAGGCAGCATCAGTATGAACGTAAAATCGTATTACACCTGAAGTCGTGCCCGAAGACCAGTTTAACGGCGTTTGTCCGGATGCATAGACCGTTGTCCCGGTTGCATTGGTAATCGTCAGAAAGTCTGTCGCTACAGAACTGGTAAAAGTATAATCCCTTTTAGTCAGGATGTTGATGTTGCTGTATTGGCCTGCATAACTCGTAGTAGTAATCGTTTCAGGAGACATGATTTCCAAAGGTGTAAAGGTTGCCTCCGGATTGATGCCCTGATTCGCGCCATTACAACTTAAAGGCTGTAAGGTATTGAAAGACAACATTGTCCACGGTCCTTTTGTCGTACCACAACTGGTACGTACCCAATAATAATACGTAGTACCACTCGCCAGGTCCCCAACATTGGCATAAGTAGAGGAAGTAAAATTCCCGATTGGTGCCGGTGGAACCGCATTGCTCGTCGACCAATACAAATCATACCCTGATGACGGTGGTGAAGCGGGAGCTGTCCATGATATCCTTGCCGAATTTGAAGTGAGATTCGATACAGTCATTCCTGATACCACTCCTCCGCAGGAACTCGCTGAAGTAGCGGTAATGTATTTTGTCCTGGCCGTATTCTGTGTGCCACAAGACGCATTCGTATGTACATAATATCTTAAAACGCCAGAGTTACTGCCCGAAAGCCACGTCAATGGTGTGGACCCCGAAGCATAAACTACAGTTCCGGCCGCATTGGTAATGGTCACGTAATCCGTCGAAACCGAAGTGGAAAAAATATAATGCCTTGATGCTAGCGCATTGAAATTCGAATACTGTCCGGCATAGGCTTCAAAAGCTGGCTCGGCTTGTCCTGTTCCTGCTGGCGTGTAAGCCGCTTCGGGATACAATCCGTAACTCGCGCCATTACAGCTTGAGAAAGCATTTGTCGTAAAACTGCCTCCCGAAATCCAGGAACCTTTTATCGTACCGTTGCAGTTCGAGCGAACCCAGTAGTAATAGGTTGTAGCAGCGCTAAGATTATAAGCAAGACTGACATTGGTCGCGTTGCCAAATGTAGCCGGAGTACCCGCAGTGGGTGCTATATTCGCAGTGCTATAATAGACTTCGTAGCCTCCTAATGGCGGATAAGTTGGTGCTGTCCATGAAATTCGTGCAGAATTTGATGTGATGTTTGAAACAGTCAACGCAGTCGGGCCATTACAGGTTACCGCATCTGTACCCGTAATATATTTGGTCCTTCGATACTGTTCCTCCCCGCAACCTGCAGTGTGGTTAAAATACCTAACCACTCCTGAGATAGACTCAGAGGCCCACGACAATGGCGCAACACCATAGGCATATACTACAGTGCCCGCAGCATTGGTAATTGTAATGACATCGTTTGTGGAAGAATCGAAAATATAGTTCTTATACGGCAGCACATTGATATTTGAATATTGGCTGGCGTAAGCATTGGTGGTCACTGTTTCCAATGTACCGTTGCAAAGCGGCGTAAATGTCGCCTTAGGGAATAAACCGTATTTTGCATTGTTACACGTTAAACTAACAACATTGGCAAAACTTCCACCGAAAACCCATTCGCTTTTTAATGAGCCACAAACGGAGCGTACCCAATACCTCCAGGTATTCGTGCCATTGGTAAGGTTGACCATGGCACTTGTGGTTGTGGAAGTTTCGCTAGGCGTACTGGTCGCCGTAGGCACGGTTGTTGAAGACAACGTTCGGTAAACCTCGTAAGATCCGGGGGACCCTTCTGGTGCAGTCCATGATATTCTGGCATAACCGGAGCTGATTTCGGATACGGTCAGGTTCGTTGGCAGTCCGCAGGACGTTGCGACCGCACAGGCGACCGATTTTATCCTTGAAACATTCTGCTCACCACAGGCATTGTCCGTGTGGATAAAAAATCTCAGGGTTCCTGATGAAGGTCCAGAATTCCATATCAGTGGTGTGGATCCGCTTGATATTACCCCTCCCGTACTATTTGTGAGTGTGATAAAATCCGTGGCTACAGAACTTGAAAACGTATATTGCGTATTGCTTCCCACCGTCACCTCAGAATACTGTCCGGCCTTCGCATCAGCCACAATTTGCTGTGGTGCACCTGTACAGGAAGGGACGAATGTGGTTGCCGGATACATGCCATAAGTTGCGTTCCCGCAGGTTGTTGCAGCATTAGTAGTGAAACTTATTCCGCTATCCCAAGCCCATTGGCTTTTTGATGTGCCACAATTGGATCTTACCCAATAATAATATTGCGTACCGGGCTGCAATCCCGTCACGTCAAAAAACAAGGCAGTGGTCGATCCGGTAGGTGTCGCCGAAGCGGACGGCATTATGTTTGTAGTGCTGACATATACGTCATACGAACCCGGGGGATTAACACTGGGTGCTGTCCAGGGTATCCGCGCAGAATTGGAAGTAATGTTGGTGGCTAATTGTAAGCCCGGGTAGACGCAGGTAGACGCTGAAGGCGTAGCCCTTACCCATTTCGTCGTATTGCCCTGCGGCGTTGTAGCCCCGCAAGACGCGTTGGAATGCACGTACATCCTGACGATGCCGTTTATGGTACCTGAGTTCCAATTTAGGATATTTACCCCTGAGGCCAATACTGTTGCGCCGGTCTCATCGGTAATCGTGATATAATCTGTAGTAAGATTGGTAGAAAAGCGATATGCGGTATTATTTACCACCCTGATCCGCTCAAATTGTCCCGGAGAACGCGTGTCAGTGGCAGTACTTACACCGGTCAACGGTGGCGTAAATGTATAAAGTCCCGTACCATTCACCGCGCCATTACAGCTTTGGAATGCATTGGTGGTGAAGCTTTTTAAAGTAGTCCAATTGCTCTTTGTCGATCCGCAATTTGAACGCATGCTGTAATAATAAGTGGTACTGGCCTGCAATGGAGACAAAATCGTGTAGTAATAATTCAACACTTTTTGTGTAGGAACAGTATTCGCCTGTGGCGGCGTAGGACTGGTACTGAAATACAAATCATAATCGTCAACAGGAGACGGGACCGGCTCGGTCCAGGTCAGGAGCGCAGAATTTGACGTGATACCCGATACCATGACATCTGAAGGCATTGTCGCGCAATCAGTGTAAGTATAACAACCCATATAGCTCGTCCTTGTCGTGGTGCTGGTCCCGCAAGCTGCGTTGGTATGCACATAAAAACGGACGTTTCCTGTGCCTTGTGTTGTCCAGAAAACATGACCAGTGCCATGTGCCAGGACCGTCGTCGCATCTGCGTTAGTTATGGTTACATAATCTGTCGAAACAGAAGTATAAAACTCATAAATCCTGTTTGGAAGGATGGCCACATTGCTGTACTGCCCCGGTGTAGTTGAGAAACCGACGGTTTGTCCATAATCCAGGATGGGCGTAAACGTCTGCGAACTCAACAGTGTTCCATTAGTACACTGTGCAGAAACATTAGAAAAAAAACATAATGAAATTAGGAATGAAAAGAGCGTAATTTTTGCCTTCATACAGAATTGTTTTGTCTTTGGGTTAGTGCCTATTATACAAAAAGCTTCCAAAAATAAAATAATTTCAAAAACATCAGGTAAATATTTTTAAGAATATGGTAACCGGCATCTTTTTATGCAGATAATCGATAAAATCGTACCTTTCATCGATTATAAACAGAACTGGACATTAGGAATTGACACCGTTGCGTCTCTGTACGATACGATTGACCCTGTACATCAGGAAAATCGTCAATAACATGATTCCTGAGGCGATCATCGCCAGTGTGTCATAATGTTCCAACGGGGAGAAATTGTCTTTCTGTACGATGATCACGCCGGCAAGCATGGCCCCAAAGCCACCCGCCATTTGCTGTAAGGAAGCATTGACACTCATAAACGCACCCCTGTCTGCCGGTTCAGGCACAGCGGAAGTAAGCGCCGTCGAAGGCACCATCCTGCACATGATTGCCACCATCATAAGGACATTCGCAACCAACACGAGCCAAAACGGCGTCACGGCAAAATGGGCATAAATGTTGATGATGACAATGGCTGTCAGTGTGGCGATGGCGAACACTTTGTATTTACTGACCTTATCGCTTAATTTTCCAATCAATGGCATCGTAATCAATGTAGCAATTCCCGTAAACATAAACACAAAAGGCAATTGCTCATTGGTAATCCCAAGGTTGTTGATGGCAAAAGCACTTCCGAAGGGCATCATCATAAAACCGCCGATGGAAAGCAATGCCGTGGCCAAAAACCCGACGCGGTAATCTTTTTTCACCACCGTATGCCACAAATGCTGTACGGCAGTTTTGTCCCTTTGCAGTAAAAGGTGCGCATTTACCGGCTTCAGCCTTACCGCAATTCCGATGGCTACCAGCGCTGCCATAACCGCAATCCACAGGAACGGCACATGCCATCCCCAGGCATTGGCAATAAACAAACCGATCGGGATGCCGAGGACCTGGCTGGCACCAAAGCCCATCTGCACAAATCCCATCACTTTCCCGCGCTGCTGCAGGCTGAACAAATCGGCAATGATGGCCATAGATACGGACCCGATGACTCCTCCGAAAATACCGGTCACGATGCGTGCCGCCAGCAACAGTTCATAATTGGGTGCCATCGCACAAAAGAAAGTCCCGATGATAAAACCGGTGTAAAAGAACAACAGGAGTTTCTTACGGTCAAATTTATCCGCGAAGCCCGCTGTAAGCAGGCCTGAGATTCCGGCGCTGAAGGCGTAAGCTGACACTGCCGAACCGAATTGCGCCGTATTGATGTGCAGCGTTTTCATCATGATATCGCCGAGCGGCGACATCACCATAAAATCCAGCACGACAGTAAACTGGGTGATGGCCAATATAAAGATTACAAATTTCTGATACCCTGTAAAAGAGGCCGATGGCAAGGTTTGTGCGTCCATGGTTGTTTTTGCTTATTGCAATTCGGCACAGTTAAAGCCGAGGATGTTGATGATTTTAATGATGTCATTTACTGAAAGTACGTTTGTGACAACCCGGAGCACACAATCAATATCTTCCTGGTCGATGCTCCATTTGCGGATTACGGTGCTTTCATCTAAGATGCTGCTGACAAATTCCTTGTCGGATCTGTTGCGGATATTGGTGGCAAAGACCAATATGCTTGTTAAATCTTCTTTCATGAGGTGAGGTTATGGTGTTAATGCTTTTATGACTAATGCGAAAGTTTCATCCTGTATTTGTTGCGTAAGGGAGAACGGAGCGCCGCCCATGCTTTTGCCTTTGTTGTGGAAACGCAGCAATGCATACAAAGGCCCGTAAGCGATGCTCCAGAAAACTTCCTTCGAGATAGGAAGCATTTCTTTGCGCTCCACCGCGTTCTGGAAGAATTCCATCATGGTGTTCTTGAAATCCCTGATGCCTTCCTGTGCAATGTAATCGCTGTAGGAAGAATTCTGCAAGACTTCCCAGCAAGCCACTTCCTTCATATTTTGCATCAAAAAGGCGGCCCTGTTTTCCCATTGTTTGCGCAAGCCTTCGATAAAGTGCATATCAGACGAAAAATCCTTTAACATGGCCCTGAAAAAATCCTGCCCGATCCCGACCCCTATTTTCTTTATGAGGTCTTCCTTGTCAGTATAATATATATAAAGCGTGGCTACGGAAACGCCGGCTTGCTTGGCAAGGCGGTTCATGGCAAAACCTTCAATACCTTCCCTTACGAGCATTTCGATGGCTTTTTGCTTTACGATGCTTTCCTTATCTGTATTCCTTATCCGCATTGATTTTTATCTTGATGCGGCAAATATATACATAATAAATGAATGTTCGCTTACTTAAAATATTATTTAAAAAAAAATGCCGCATTTCTGCGGCAATAATATGTTGGTGTCTATTTCAGTAATCTTTACTCCTGTTGCATTTTAAAACGTTCCAGGAGTTCACTTACTTTGACCTTAAGCCTTTCCAGATGCGGATTCGATATAACCTGGTCATACATTTCCAAAGCGTTTACAATCAGCTCCAGGTTGTACAACTCGGCCTGTTTCTTTCCTACAGACCCAAACCGCTGGCGCATCTCGTTGCCCAATTCGAAGAGTTTATCCCATGGTTCAGGTTTCGCTGCATTTTCCGGATCCAGGAACAGCATGACGAGCATCATTCCCGTCGGGTCGGTGTTGTCCCAATAATCCATGTCGAGTGCTGACTGGAGTGGTTGCGCTGTTTTTACTTTCAGGATTTCAGTATATTCCTTTACATGATCGTCATCCAGTTTTTTACGGCGCTTTTCCTTTCCGAAATTGAGAATGGTATCAAAAATCAGCAGGCTGTTCAATGGATAAATGCGCTTGTTCTTTTTGTAGGCATCGTGATAGTTCGCAATGGCGCTTTCCAGCAGGGCGCGTTTTTTCACCAATGTCCCTTCCATATAAGCCAATCGCTTGTAAGCACTGCCCATCAGTGCATGGCGTTCTGCGGTATTATTGATATCCTGCAGGTTTTTGAGGTTTTTCAGTACTTCATAAATCTGATTTTCTGCGTCGGCGCGCTTGCCATGGTCATCATTGTATTCTTTGAATGCTTTATAAGTACAATTGCTAAAGAATTTGTGCAGCGCATTTACAGAAAAAGCAGCATCATCCCATCCTTTAAGCTCCCGGAATTTAGTATCAGCGGCATCATACATCCCAAGTTCATAATAAATCAGCGCTTCAGTCTCATCAATCCTGGCACTGCTAAGGCCGGCACGTTTCCTGTCTGCTGTAATCCTGAAAAGCTTATCGAGTACTTTTTCCTTTTTCGTATAACGCACATCGAGTTGGTTAAGCAGATTGAAAAGATCTATATAAACCTGGTCTTCGATGATGTAGTTCTTATCCCTGATCGGATCTACAGAACGGTTGTTGATTTTATAATAGGGATCACCATAGCACTGGTAAGCGCCCCATGTATTGTCGTGGGGTTTCTTAGGGTCGTAGATGCGGGATCGGGCTTTCCTGACCGAGGTCCCGAAAGTTTCACCGTTGAAAAGGTTTTCATAAAAGACTTCGGCAAATTCCTTCGCGGAATCATCAGCGACCTGCCAGCCTGCCACTACTACGGCTCTCACACCCATTTCTATCAATTCGGTACCGATGTTCGCAGCCAGGCGGTAACGATCCCGGATAAACTTATCGTCAACACCATTGACGGCACCCAGGTGGCAGCAATTCACAAACACGAATTCCGGCACCACGGGCAGCTGGTGAATGTCTGCAGGGGTCAGGAATATATTATTTCCTACGACGATACCCGAGTTGCATGGATGTTCCGGATCATAAATCCCGTGTCCGGCAATATGGATGATTTTATAGGAATCAGTATAAAGTACTTTAACAATATCTGAATAATCCCTGCCTATCAATGGGAGGTTTGCCCATCCTTTGATATCCATCTGCCTTTTGACGGCTTCACCTTCGTCACGGGCGTGATCCAATTGCGGCAGGTAACCTCCGAGTTCAGGATCGGCAATGATTAAAGCCTTTTCACTGATGATGCCTTCCATCTTAGGGGTGAAATCCCGGGTCGACAATTGCCTTATCATGCCTGCATCGATGCACAGCGGACGGGCTTTTACGGAACTGTCCTGAAGCAATTCCCAAGGGTATGAGGCGCTCTCCTTATCCAATATCCAGGTGATGTGGCCTTTGCGCTTTAGCTGGTTTTTGAACGAATTTGGGATCAATAGCTCAAAAAGCGATTTGGCTACCGCATCGGACCACTGCCCACCTACTGAGATTTCCTTCAGGAAAGAATCGGTAATGGCGGTGTTGGAGTACAGTTCGCTTACCTCATCACGGGCATCTCCGGTACTCGAACTGAAGGTCAGTTTCTTACCGCTACAGTCATTTACTTCGGTACGGATGGCAAGCCTGTTCCACCATTCTTCCGAATTCAGTACCGGAAGCGTCTTGCGGCAACCAAACAGTTTCTTAATCCGGGCCGTCTCCATGGTAATGTTGTAATTTTCATTATCGCAGGATTCGATATTTTTTAAGGCAAACAACGCACTGATCGTATTGGTTTCGCATTGCTCAATAAACTCGATATGTGTAATCTGCGGATAGCCACAATCCAATGCGGCAACGGTATTATTTGCATTATTCACCCCTTCAATCACGGCCTTTACCGAGTTTTCGATACTCAGATTTCCATATCCTGTACCAATCAGCAGCGCAGAAATACCGATGGTTTTATAGCCTGTATTGCTGGCCTGCATCCCAATCAGGTAGTTGGCAGCACCGATCGCCACGCTTTTGGAGAGCATATAGGAAGTCAGTTTTTCCGGTTCCCCAAGGCCTATGATAATGGCCCCTTCAAAGAAAATATCCCTTTTATAAATCACTTCATAAGTGCCAATAGGGCCCGGATATCCTCCCAGCCTGTGCTTGTACTGGAGCATGGAATTCAGGTTGCGGTCGATGGCCTTTTCTGCCTGCAGGATGGCATCTCCGTTGAAATGCCCTGCCAATACCGGAAAAGATGAATAGGCAAGGTCGCCATGGCTTACCGATACTACCAAAGGATTGCGGCTCGCCACGGTTTCGGTAATGGTTGTGGTACCCATGATGGACCTTTCGAGCCCACTTTCTGAAAAATCGAAGTCGGTATGCTCATTAATAGTGAAAGTCTTTTGTGCATCGCGGAATACAGGGCGCTTTTTTGAAAGCCTGTTGGTACTGCCTCGTGAGATAATCTCTTCAATTCCGGCGAAGATTTTTTCTTCATTGGCCAGGTCGCCATGGGTAACATCGGTATAATACACCTGCTCTGATTCAATCAGTTTCGGAGGAATTCCGGTGGCCCAGGTAACACTCTGGTCGCCTTCCCGTGTATATTTGAAAACGAGCCTGCCCCCATCCGTAGAAAACCCGCACGGCGTAGCCTTATCCTGCCCTGCAATATAGATCATGTTTGTATAATCAATGCCCGAAGCCGCGCTGAGCACCTCATCCCGATAGGCAGCAAATTCCTTCAGGCGCTCTTTGGTCCCCGCACCTACCGGGGGCAATGGCCAGGAATCATCATTCATGCCTGAGCGCATTTTTTCCCAGAGTTTTATATCGGCATAATCCATGTCATCTCCTTTAGAGAAGGGCAACAGGCTTAATATACCGGGCAGGGCAGTGAAAAACGACACCAGTTCTTTCTTGGAATGTTTCATATCCAGGAAGCTGAGCTTGTTGATGATGCCATCCATGCCAAACAGTACGGCCGGAATGCGATGGGAGCCATTCAGCGGGGATCCCAGGAACAGCAATTTAAAACCGTTGCGGCGGTTGAGGATTTCCCAGGTATCTTTATGGTATACTATAAAATCCCGTACCAGCACCCCTCCCATCGAATGACCGATAATCTTGATCTGGACACTGAATTTAAGCAGCTCCGTAATCTTTTTATTCAATTCGGATGCGGAGTCCTTCATTGGCTTACGCCAGTCAAACGGAAAAATCACGACATCATAATTCCGCGAAAGCTGCAGGTACAATTTATTGTATGAGCTCTTGATGATGGAGCGTGCCCTGATGCCTTTGCCATCGAGATTGGTCATTTCGCTGAGATCCCCTTTCAGGATACCCCAATAATTCAGCCACATCCGGCTGTTTTCATCATATATATTCGAGCCCATGATCCCCGGCAATAATATGACGATAGGCCTTTTACCTGAAGGTGGTGCCAATACCGGATGCAGTTCTCCTCCGTCCATACCAAAGACACCCCTGTCTGACGCTGGTATCTCCAGTTGTGGCACCCTTTTGTACCCGTTGACCGTATTTCCTGGTTCAGCCTTAAGCGCATTGAGCAGGGCCTGTTGCGTTTTCTGGTTGTTGAAATAGTGGAGGTGGTCTACATTAATACCTTCATCAAAAAAGTACTGTATGGAACCACTGCGGCTCACGCCCAGGTACATTGAATCGGTATTTACGACTAAATCGCTGCGCTGCCTGTAGAATAGCTTGCCTAAAACAACCATAAGCCCCCGGAAACTAAGGCTCAACTTTCCGTTGCCGGAAATAACCATCAGCGAACTGCCGTCAATTTCTGAGCCGGGGGTCCTTACATTGAGTGCTTTTATAAAAATCGACTGCGGATTCATGGCTTCCAGTCCCGGGAGCACATCGATATTACTTTTTTCCTTTAATACTGCACTAATCAGGTCATGCATTACATCTGCAAAAACACTGGCGGTTCCTGCAACATTAAAAAGTACATTGAGAATGTGGTCCATACGGTCCGATGCGAGCAATGTTCCTGCCGATGGCGAGGCCACACGGACGAACTTATCAACACTGATCCTCTTGTTCCTGAACAATTCCTCAAGATCTGCAATACTTTTGAGATCTTGCTTACGCCCTTCCTTTTTGAAAAGTTGTATTTCCTGTTCCGTAAAGAATTTGCCTGCAGCATATTTGGACAATATATCCCCTATGAGGCCTCCCCTGGAATGTGTGATGATGTGCAGCGTACATTTGTCTGGCAGTCCCTTTACCAAATCCACGGTATTCTGCAACGGACTGACCGTAAGCGTCCTGTGCTGGAATGCAAGCACGTTTCCGGAATACGTATTATAAATTTCGTCAAACACTTTATTTTGTGCCAGACCTCCGAATGCGCCTTCAGTATTGGAATTGGTACCGTGGATAAACAGCAATATCGGCTTTTCTTCCAGTATTGCATTTTTATCTGAAGGATAATAACGCATCATGAAATCCCGGTTCAAGATATGGAGTCCATCACGGGTTGCCGCCAATTGCTTGTTTTCAAGTTTGGCCGCAACATCGGCTACCAACTTATCTCCGGCGGGTTTTACAAAAACATGGATGAGCTTAAGGACGATGCTCCCGACAACGCCACGTTGTGAACCACTGCCAAGTTCGAGCGGAAGGCTGGTTTCACTTTTACCGCCGCGGGATTGCTGCCCTTCACCGAAAAGTTCGTGGAGGGTATCGCCGTCAGCGAGCCAGGTGGTGTTGTCGTCGTATACAAACTGATAATATTTATCCTTGTCAGCTGTATTAATACTATGTATTTCTGAAGGTTCTCCGCTTCTGTTATGGATTTCGATACGGTAGGTCACTTCAGGTTTTTTCTGTCCGTCCGCTTTATCTTGTTGTTCCTTGGTGGCAGGAAAATTGTAAATAATTTCAGCCATGATTTTTGTGTTTTAGTTTTAAAAAATGAAGTGTTGAGCGCAGCCTTTTACAGCCGTGCCGACACTTACCTTAATGAAATCGTTGATAATCCCGGCTTAAGAAGTCCTCCTTGGATCACCTTTCAGGTACAGGCCACTCCATTTGAACCATGCATCAGAAGTATTTTTACCAGCCTTGCCATCAGCGACAAGCGTGCTGCCATTTTGATTGAGCAAGTCCTGCAATGCCTTACCATCTGGAGATACGGTCCCGGAAAAATAGGCCACTTTATTTCCAGCCGCAATAATCTGGTCTTTAATTGTAGGTACTGCCGGAGCTGAGGCTGCCGGCATGGCAATAATCTTCTTGTCGGACATCCTTTTCAATAAAGCCGCGGCGCCGCATTGCTTTGAGACAAGATTGGGATCGTATTGCCCATCTGCGGCAAATTTCCCTTTGGTATATTTATCAGTGTAGCTCCACAGGTATGGGGAAGGCAGGTTTTTCTTGAAGTACCCAAGTCCGTTATAGCATTCAATCCGGTATAACAAGCCGCTGAGGCTCCAGTCCTTCCAGGTATTCAGGCCATTGCCGGTCAACGCGTCAGCAGCACTGACTTCCCATGTAAACGGCGGATTGCCTTTAACGGGCTGCCCTTTCGGGACATGTACAGTTCGGGCAGTAAGCGGATCACCGTTGTGCAGGTGGCAATTGAAGTTCAGTCCCGCTTCCATATTATGCAGCACGCCTACGACATACCATGGAATGTTCAGGGGCGTTGCGACAGCTTCGTAACGTGCTTTATTAGCCGAAATTTTCGTCACCGCTGTATCAATTTCCGCCAATTTAGCAGCGCTTAAGGTACAGGTGTCGAAATTGCCTTCATACATTGTTTTTTGTTGTGGAGTCATTGGTTTTGGTTTTAGGATATAAATGTAACTCATTGACTATTAATAAAAAATACCCCCTAGTGGGTATTTTTTACCGTATATCGAGCTTTATAAATGACAATATATATTTACAATTTTCGCAGATATTCCTTTATTTTCAGGAACTCAGCATGCAAAGCAGTCCCCGGTTTTATAATTTTTGCTTTTTCCCATGCTTCTAAATCTTCCAGGAAATAGGCGCTGAGGCTGCTGTTGGCCGCATACACTTTTTGGGCATCTGCAAATCGGCTTTGAAGCAGCAGGCCCATCGCAAGATTGGAATTGATCCATTTGTTTCCAGCATCATAATAAAGTCCTTTTCGGGCATAAGTGACCGCATCTGCATAGCGCCCGGCATAAATACTGTAATGCGATAACGTGTCATATAATGGCGAGAGTTCATGCCTTATAGCTGCATCATATGGCGTCCCGATGATGGCGCGCTCGATTTTCGAGGTTCCTTTTTTAAGCAGGTTTGCCGCTTTTGCATAATCCGGTATCAGGTTTTTCGCCACCAATTTATATCCCTGTGCAAGATCCAGGATGATCTCCTTATCCGATTGGTCATCATCAAAAGCCTTTTCCCTGAGATGCTGTGTGACCAGCAAACCTTTAATACGCATGATGCTGTCATTACCGGTACTGGTCAGGCTGATGGAATCGATTTCAAATTTGGCATATTTCAGCATGGCCTGGCGGCGCTGGAGTTTTGACAGTCCTTTGAGTTTTGATTCTGCCATCAGCTTTTTATACATCCCGGAAATATCATATAGGGAAGTCCTGATGAGTTTGTCATAATCCTTGTCACCGGGATGTTCGTTGATATTTGGCAATGCCATGCTGTAAGTCAGGATTTGCCTCAAAAGCTCGATGCTGCTGTCAGGATTTCCGTAAATTTTTTCAGCAGTATAATCTGTCAAGCCTGTTTTGGCGTAATCCAAAGGACTGTAAATCTGCAGTTCCTTTGATTTATACAAGGCGGAAATTTCACCTTTCTTCCAAATATATACCTTACCGGAAAGCGTCGAAGCCAGGATATTTTGCCCATCAGGTGAAAAGATGGCATTGGTGATGCGGCTTTCAGCAGTAATTAATGTGCGTTGTCCATTCCCGTTATTGTCTGATAATTCCACTTCATTGCTATGGGCGACAAGCACGTGTTTTCCGTCAGGCGAAATGGCAATGCGTTCCCCTACGTTCCCATATTCATCAGCATCATAATACGCAGTATAATAATCCCCCTGCTTTTGTTTGTGTTGAATATCCTTGCTTAACAGGTCGGGGATTGCAATGACTTCGGGTTTATTATCCTTCCCGACAATGTATATACTTCGACCATCAGGAGCTATGCAGAAATCGGTGAATCCGTTACCGGTATTGGCAATAAAACCTTCCATAACACCCTCCCTGCTGAACCTGTAAAAATCGCCATACTGTGTCTGTCCTATAATGAACATGCTGTTGTTTGAAAAAACAACTTTATGCAGTTTTTCACCATACGCCATTAACGTTCCCATGGGCGCTGGATTACCGTAATGATACAGATTCCCGGCCAATATAAAGGATTTCCGGTCCGGAGACATGGCATTAGCGGGCCCGTTGTCCCGAGCTGTTGCATACCGTGTGGCGCTGCTGTTATTCATGCTGACCAGGCAAAATCCATTATTGTCGATGGGCCTGCCAATAAGCAAAGCGCTTTCAGGATATGCGAAATAGACATAATCGATATCCTTAAACCGCTGTTTTTCAAATATAATCCCTTTGGCCCCATAATACAGTACAGCATCCCTTTGCACCACTGTGACTTCCCCTTTATCATTATAGCCTACCTTGCCGTAACCATCGGCAAACATGCCGGTAAGGTAAAAGTCGGGCCCTTTATTCTCAAATCCGTTTAAATAATTCTGGAGAATGTCCGGTGGACGCTTGAAGGCATCTTTGGCAATGAGGTAAGCCAACGTGGAATTGTCGGCATTTTTAGCGGCGATCATATACAGTTGCGCCCTGGTATCGATAGATTGCTGGTGCTGGTACCAAAACCCGAATGAGGTAAAGGCCAATATTAAAACCAAAACCAGAATAGCCGTGCGCCTTTTATTCTTGACCCAGATGCCTTGTGCCAAAAGTGACTGTTCCCGGATGACCTTCATCTTGTTCAGCGTCGGGATGATGGACTCGCTGTTGATTTCATAATATACCCCGCCCGATCGCCGTTCACTGCGCACAAGCCTTGTTTCATGCTCAAGCCTGTCGAGTATGGCATTCAGGTTTGTAACGCGGTGGCCTTGTTCCGTCAGCGCTTCTTCAATGGCATGCTTGTGGAAAATATTGCGCGTATTTTCATTCAGCACCAAAATCTGCAGGATTTCTGTGGCAACGGTCTGATCTGCTGCAGGCAGGCGCGCGAGCGCATTTTCATAAGACTGCCTGATGATATCCTTGACGCTCGCATGTTGCAGGAACGACATACGTTCAACCGGCGGAAGTTCATAAAGAAACTCGCACACGATCTGCACATCAGTAAGTACAGCGTAGTCATCATCAAAATGCTCCTTCAATTTTGTCTCAAGGGCAACCATAAATTCTTCCGAAAATGGATTTGTGAATTTCCCTTCATTCCCGCCTGTAAAAGGACAGGAAATAATCTGGTATATGTCCTGGCAGGGGATTGATTTTATACGCAAAGTATGGTCCTTCAGATCAGGGATTGCCATGAACAGGCGGGAAAACTTCGCCAGGTAATCTTCCCGGAACACAAAGATGAACTTCATGCGTAAAGACCTGTTGTAATATATTTCCCGGAAAAATTCGATGATTTCCTTTTGGAATTTTTTACGGTCAGCAGGCGTAAGTTCCCCATCTGTGGTAGTGCCTCCCATTTCCTCAAAAAGCGTGATCAGCTCTTCAAACTGGTCAAAGATGAACACCGGAATCGGCGATTCTTCATCGATTATAGATTCACCGTAAGCGATCTCATCGGAAAGCGTAAGCCTTGGCGGCAATTTTTCCGGATGATCGGTGGCATCGCCTCTGAGTTTTGGCCTGAGCGTTAAAATTCTTTCGCGGAATTCCTTAAATGACACGCTGATTTGCGGTTTGTTTTCCGTATTCAGGTCGTCGAAAATGGATGGAAGATAGGTATCGTTGTCCTCATTTTCCTTAATCCTGTAAATGATGAAAGTACCATCATAGGATGGTGACACCCGCATGACTTCAGGCAAAAAATCATATTCGAGCAATTTTGGTGCCAAAGCCGCATTGATGATTGATGATTTCCCGAAACCGCTTTGACCGAAAAGCAATATGCCGCGGTACAGCGAAACGAGGTTCAGGAGCTGCTCTTTTTCCCAGTTGCGCCCTGCAAAAATATCCCGGTCGGAATACCGGAAGGGCTTAATCCCGCGAAAGGGTTGCGGAATTTCCTGATTGTCCTTAGCGTTGTTTGTATTTGTCATGTCCATCATAAAGGCATTTCTTTTCCGAACATTTCTTTGTACAGATAAGGGATTGTAGTCCAGATGTCGTCTTCTATAAAACTGAATTTATAATCCCTGATGTAAATATTCTTGATGACTTCATCGGGTTTTACATCGATGGACCATTTTTGAAGTGCCCTGAAAATATCAACATTCTTTTTCCAGAGCGCGGTCTTGAAGATCAGCCGGAGGTTGTAATCCCTTAGGCTGTAGCCGACAAACAAGAACGTATTGCGGTTCAGGCCGCTGAATGCATTATTGATCGATTGCGGAATGGGGTATAGATCCAAACGCTGGTCTGTGAGGCCACGCTCCATATTGGTACTCACCTGGCTCATCCTCAAAATAAAATGCAGGTAATCCTCATCGGTTAAAACGATGGCATCTTTTTCTGGCAGGTAATCGCCGTCTTCATTAAAAGGGTCGCGTATGTCCCCGTGGAGTTTGTATAAAAAAGGCATCTCTGCTGAAATATCTGCACCGAAATCCTCTGTATATTCTGAAGTATCGCCGCGATTGGGCTTGTAAACGCCTTTTTTATAGCCTTTTTTGTAACCATTTTGTATCGCAGTATCCAATGCGGTCTCAAAAAGGTGGTCGTAGTTGGTGGAAACGATATATTTAAAAGGCATTTCGGCCAGCGCATTCAAAATTGGGGAAGGCTTTTTATTATCGATGGCGTGGGCCAGTTTGTCAACCATCGCTTCACGGCTGAAGGTTTCCTGATAATACTGGCTGACCCAGCTTAGCGGAAGCCTTTCTTCCTTCATGTAATCGCTTCGTTCCGTGGTATTGTCGGCGGCAAAAAGCGCATCAATAAAATAATTATTGAGTTCGTTGCCCAGCGGCGGCCGGTCCTCTTTGCTATAAATCCCTTCAAAACCCGGGCGCGACAAATGGTAATTTACTGCTGCCCCGAGGAATAATACCACACGGCCTTTATATTGTCCGGCTTTGTCACCCCTGTCATACTTTTCGCAGATTTCGGCGGCAAGTTGCTGCAGTTGCCTTTTATTGTCTGCGCTAAGCGATTGGTATAAATCTTTGGCATCCATGTTTGAATACGGCTGTTTTTGGTATTGTGACAGTTTTTATGATAAGCATAACTGTTTCACAATCAGCATTGTTTCAAATATAGGAATTTTACGTTGTTGGAAATAGCGTATTTTTACCTGAAATGAGTCCAGCCGCAAATTTTGTATGTTTCCAATTCGGAACATAAAATTGTCATTCTAAACCAACTTATTGTCGATGGCAAATTTCACCAAAGCAGCCGTGTTCGGAAGGTTGAGCTTGGCCAGCATATTGTTCCTATGGGTGTTGACGGTTTTTACGGAAAGGAATAATGTTTCTGCAATTTCCTGATTTGTAAAACCTTCCGCTATCATTTTAAGGATTGATTTCTCACGGGGCGTAACGACCTGTTCACTGAATTGGATGTAATCGCCTTTGGTGACGGGTTTTCCGGCTTTATCTTTTGCAAAAAAATCAGACAATTGCGGCGAAAGGTAAATGCCATTGCCCTGTACGGTCTGGAATGCCCTTATGAATTCCGAAGCATTCGCATTCTTAATCAGCAAACCATCGGCTCCGGCTTTAAAAACGCGGTTCACGGTATCAAAGTCTGACATCATACTCACCATCAATATCTTGATGTTTGGCCTGTGGCTTTTAATTTCGCGTGTCGCTTCAATGCCATCGATGACTGGCATGTTGATATCCATCAATACGATATCAAAATCCTGTTTCATGCATTTGTCGATTGCTTCTTTGCCGTTGAGCGCGAATTCTGAAATTTCTGTACCAAGGTGCTCCTGCAATATCAGTTTGAGGCCTCCTATAAAAAGCTGGTGATCGTCTGCAATGAGTAGTTTAAGCTTTTGGTATGACATAGCTGGGCTGGCTTTATCCCCGCATCTTATCAGCCATAGGCTACTAAGGCCAGTTCAAAAAGGGGACAATAGTGCACGCAAGATAGCCATTATATCCAAAACCGCAATTCCGGTTCCAACGCCCCAAAATAAAAAAACTCCCACTTGAAGCAGGAGTTTTTCGTGATTTTGATTTTTTGATTCAAACAGCAATTAATTGACGGCCTTTTTTGTAATCATCCTTCCGTCCGTAGATGTAATCTGTACCAATAATACTTCCTGGTCTACATTTAAATCTGTAAGTGCCGTTTCAGAAGCATTGATATTTCTTTTTTCGTAAATAAGCCTGCCGCGGATATCAAAAACTTTAACGTTATCCATCGCTATGGCACCAGAATTGATTTTAACAATACCCTGATCCTTGTAAAGCACAACCTGGCTGCTGTCGAGTACAGGCGTTGCTGTTCCAAGCGGGCTGTTTTGGTAGACCACTTCGAATCGGTTGTGGTAGGTTCCGGCAGTAGCTGCAAAATTATAATCGGATAATTTGATGTTGTGGATCGCACCTGTAAGATTGTCTTTTAAGAACACGTCCTGTGCATCGCTGAACAATCCATCAACATGGTCGAGCGAAATGGTGTAAGTACCTGCAACATCAGTCCTGAATCCTAACCGAACAACGTCAGTATCTGCAAATGGCAATGCCCTACCCTGGATTACATATTCGCTGTCGTTAATGACGCTGTACAATTTCGTTCCCTGGAGTTCAACCAGTTTCCCGTCGAAACGCAGGTCAAAATCATTCGTAGCCTCAGCCACATAACCCAAAAGCATTTGATTGATTGATCCCTGCGATGAAGAAAGGTTCAGCCAGATGCGGCTTTTCTGTTCCGGGTTGTTTGACGCCCTGTAAAACTGGTCATCGGTATTATTGACCCGCATGCTGTTTGTAAATACCGCATTTCCTGCTGCGTTGGCCAGGGCCATGAAGCCTTGCCCTGTCTGAATCGTACCATTTGGCAATGCACTGGCAGGAACAGTGTTGGAAGCCGCTGCTGCTCCGGTGGCATTGTAAGAAGCATAATTTGCACCGCTTGGCGCGCTTTGTTGCATATGTGTCCAGTAATAAATTGTCCCGATGCTTGGATTGGCAGCCAGGAACAGATCGGCATTGATTGGTGACGGATAAGGATTTCCTATAAGGTTATAACCCTGGGCGTTGTGCGTTATCGGAATAGAAATATCCCCTTTGCGCGGAACGCCAGTAAAAATGCCTTCAAAAACTGTCGGGGTATTCGGTACATAATTGTCAGGAGCACGGATGGCGTATCCTTTGGCTGCCTGGAATGTATTGGTCGCCGGATTTACATACACGAAAGCATTCGTGGTTTCGCTGATTTCATAAAAACGTGTTGGCAGCGTAGCCGGCGAGAATGCCAGCAGATTTTGTCCTACAACAGGTGAAGACCAGTACACATAATCCTGGCGGATCATCGTAGCATTTCTTTTGATCGTGATATTTCCTGAATTTCCTGTGGTAACTGAGCCACTCTGGATCAGGTTCGCGTTGTTTTCAAAGGTTAAGGTTGCGCCGCTCTGTACAGTAACGTTACCAGTAATGGTAATGTTATCTCCAGAGTTTATGATGGCATTGAATCCAGACCCAACAATCAGGCTACAAGCCGAGAATCCTCCCGGGTTTGCCGATGCCGAATCATAATCGCCATTAATAATCGCCGGCTGGGTGGCCACAGGATTCCCGCCAGACCAGAACAAACCATTCCAGACGGTTGGCTGTGAACAGGCCGTGATGTAGAATATCGAGAATTGTGTTGCGGCGAAATTATTATTTCCGGCAGCATCCGTAGCCACATTAGCAGCCACATTCACTACCTTATTGCCATTGCCGGTCGGCGTGAGATTGACACTATAAGATGAACCGCTTCCTGAAAACCCTGAAAGTGTTCCACCGGTAGCAGTAATGTCTGTTTGTATAAAATTGACAACAGGTTCACTGAAGTTAATATTGATTACAATAGGATTGGCACTTGTAGGCGTAGACTGTGGGGATGAAATAGTCACGGTTGGCCTGGTCCGGTCAGACGTAATTGCGAACGTCCCAACCGTATTCCCGTTTCCGGCAGCATCGTTTGCCACACCGGCAAAGACGAAAACATTGATTGTCGCGTCAGAAGAAGGTATAAGATTGGCAGTATATGTAGTGCCGCTTCCTGAAAAGCCTGAAATGGTACCGCTGGAAACGAATATATCTGTCGCAATAAAATTGGTCACCGATTCAGCAAAAGTAAATGTAAGTGGAATAGTGCTCAGGTTTGTAGGATTATTTGCCGATGAAGAGATGGTCACCGCCGGTCCGTTTTTATCAGACACCACACTGTATTGTGAGGCTGCCGTATTTCCATTTCCGGCTGCATCATTCGCAACCCCTGCGCTTACATTCACTGTAACGGTACCGTCAGCCGTTGGCGTAACAGTTGCGGTATAAGTGGTTCCGCTTCCTGAGAAGTTAGACAAAGAGCCATTCCCTACAGTAATATCACCTGAAACGAAATTTACCACGCTCTCGCTGAAAGTAACGGTAACCTGGAAACTATTGGCATTGGTCGGATTCGTCGTGCCCGGCGATGTGATCGCAACTGATGGCTGTACCGCATCATAAACCCTGCTGAATTGTGTTGCGGCAGTATTGGTATTACCAGCAGCATCATTAGCAACACCTGCGGCTATGTCTGCAGTCACGGTTCCGTTTGCCGAAGGAGCAATATTAAAGGTATAAGTAGTGCCGCTTCCGCTAAAAGAGTTCAGCGTACCGTTACCTATCGTTACATCCGTAGCAATAAAATTCGAAACCGATTCGCTAAACGTCACTGTCACCGCAATACTGCCAGAATTGGTTGGGTTTGGCACTGCAGACGAAATCGAAACCGTTGGCTGTGTATTGTCAAAAGTCCTGCTCAGTTGTGTTGCGGCTGTGTTTGTGTTTCCTGCAGCGTCATTAGCCACTCCGGCAGAAACATCCAGTGTAACGGTGCCGTTGGCAGAAGGCACAACGGTAAAAGTATAAGTAGAACCGCTTCCACTAAATGAGTTTATGGACCCGTTTGAAATAGTGATATCACCCTGCACAAAATTTGCTACTGATTCACTGAAACTAATCGTCACAGGAATATTGGCATTTGTAGGGTTTGGAGCCGCCGACGAAATAGAAACCGTAGGCTGGACATTGTCATACACGATGCTGAACTGCGTTGCAGCAGTATTCGTATTTCCGGCAGCATCGTCTGCAACACCTGCGCCAACATTGACCGTTACTGTGCCATTAGCCGAAGGGACGATATTGAAAGTATACGTTGTACCGCTTCCGCTAAAGGTATTCAGTGTTCCATTACCCACAACTACATCAGTACTAATGAAATTCGCAACAGATTCGCTAAAGGTTACCGTAACAGCAATACTGCCCGAGTTGGTTGGGTTTGCCGCAGCCGAGGAAATCGAAACCGTAGGCTGAACATTATCAAAAGTCCGGCTCAATTGCGTAGCGGCGGTATTCACATTTCCGGCAGCGTCATTGGCAACACCTGCACCTACGTTAACCGTCACTGCACCGTTTGCAGCGGGAACAATCGTAAAAGTATAAGTAGTGCCACTTCCGCTGAAGGAATTCAGCGTACCATTGCCCACAGAAACATCCCCTGATACAAAGTTCACAACAGATTCGCTAAATGTGACGGTAACGGGGATATTGGCATTGGTAGGGTTCGCAGCGCCTGACGTGATTGACGTGCCAGGCTGTACATTGTCAAAAGTCCTGCTCAATTGTGTCGCAGCGGTATTTAGGTTTCCGGCAGCATCGTTGGCAACACCGGCATTAACATCTACGGTTACAGGGCCATTGGCTGATGGTACAATATTAAAGGTATAAGTTGTCCCGCTTCCGCTAAAAGTGTTCAGCGTACCATTTCCAACAGTGACATCGCCGGAAACAAAATTTGAAACCGATTCGCTGAAAGTTACCGTAACCGGAATACTCGTCGAATTGGTAGGATTTGAAGTTATTGAGGTAATTGAAACCGTAGGTTGTTGGCTGTCATGCACCCTGGTCAGCGATGTTGCGGCAGTATTGGTATTTCCGGCAGCATCATTGGCCACACCGGCATTGACCGCTACAGTTACCGTTGTATTGGCTGTAGGGACCACGTTAAAAGTATAGGTTGTTCCGCTTCCGCTAAAAGAGTTCAGCGAACCATTACCTATCGTTACATCCGTAGCAATAAAATTGGCAACTGATTCACTGAAAGTAACCGTTACGGGAATACTATTCGAATTGGTCGGATTTGCTGTCGCAGAGCTGATGCTGACAGTTGGCTGGATGTTGTCATAAACGATACTGTATTGAGAAGCGGCAGCATTTCCGTTTCCGGGGCCATCTGTCGCCACACCGCCACTGATGTTTACTGCCACTGTACCATTGGTCGTCGGGGCAAGGTTCACAGTATATGTAGTTCCGCTGCCTGAAAATGTATTCAGCGTTCCGCCGCTCACCGTGATATCACCTACCACAAATCCTGTTACAGATTCACTGAACGTAATCGTTAAAGGAATAGAAGAAGCATTAGTCGTTCCCGAGGCTCCGGATATGGAAACTGTCGGTGAAGTCCTGTCTGAAGTAATGGAGAAGTTGGTCGCGGCATTATTATTGTTGGACGCTGCATCCACAGCGACACCAGCAGCAACACTTACAGTGACGGCACCATCTGCAGTAGGCGCAACCAACAGCGAATAACTGTTTCCGCTACCACTGAAATTACTTTTCGTACCGTTGCCCACAACGACATCGTTGATATCGAATCCGGTCACCGACTCACTAAAGGAAATATTTATGGTAATGGAAGCCACATTCGTCGGGCTTGTCTGGGCAGAACTGATGGTTACGGTAGGATTAATGCGATCCATAGTATGGGTTGCACCGGTAGTAAAGGCTGCAACAGTACCGTTCGTACCGTTTCCGTTGCCATAGGCATCAACGATATTTGTATTGCCGTTTAGGTTTAACCTAAAACTTCCGGCCGTGTTTGTAGCCGTACTGACGCTAACTGTATACGTAGTACCGCTGCCGCTAACGCCACTTACAGTGCCCGAAGCGTTCCCTGT
Organism: Flavobacterium pallidum; assembly: GCF_003097535.1. Classification (NCBI taxonomy): domain Bacteria; kingdom Pseudomonadati; phylum Bacteroidota; class Flavobacteriia; order Flavobacteriales; family Flavobacteriaceae; genus Flavobacterium; species Flavobacterium pallidum. The sequence continues at coordinate 1,890,345 of NZ_CP029187.1, read as the reverse complement.
TGCGGTCGAGACGGTAAAGTCATCCGTGCTCACATTACTTACAGTTTCGTCAAAAGTAACGGTAAAGCTAACGCTCGTTGCATTTGCAGCAGGCGAGCCAACCAATGTTATGGATTGGCAAACAGGCTTAATATTGTCTGAACCTGTGACGCTATAGTTACCCGCAAGTTTATTGGTCCAGCCAGTAGCTACACCTCCTACTGTAAGGTCTGGAAATTCCGCACCGGCTGTTCCATCATATCGGCCCCATTTGGCACGTGTAGCGATATTAGACAATAAGACCGCCCTGCTTCCAGAAGCTGGATTTGCTTCATAACGTATGTTGTCCGCTTCATCGGCTTCAAGACTACCCATTCCTACCGCTACGGCCGTTGATCCATCAACAAGGCCATCAGGCAGGTTGGAAACATTGTTTCTCAGCGAACTGGCGTTGTAAGAAGCCGTATTCCCGGTAGCTGAAGCCCAATTCAATGTAGCGGTGGTCGCCGCAAAAATGGGTGTAAAAAAGCCTAAAGTCCCGAACGAGCTACTTGTGGTCGCAGTCGTACTGGTAAAGACAATGATCTGGTCACCGGAATTCGGAAGGTTAAATCCAGCAGCGCGTTCACCACATTTGGTTCCTGTAACGCACTGGTAATTCGTCGGTGCCGTAGCAGTCCAGTTACTGACCACCTGTGGCACGCCGGCAAGCACACCTGCTGCAGGAACAGTATATTTAATCAATGATTCTGATGCTGCGGCAGCGCCCATAAAAGCGTTGTCCTGGTCATTCCACCCCGCATCGGTAAAATAAATCACGGTCCCGGAATTCAGGTTGATCAACGGCATCCAGCAGAATTCACCCTGTGGCGTAGGACCGGAATCAGCCGATATCCCAAGGATAACAATGTCTCCTGCTACCAGTGTCTGGGCTCCGGCATCCAGGCTGGATACCATCAGTGTCAGTCCAAATAACAATTGTAATAGTTTTTTCATAATTTAAGTAGTTGGTTTATTTTACTGCACATTTTCATAAATCAATGACAATTAACCGGTTGTAAAGTCAATATTTGCAGTTGAAGCAAATTTAGAAATTTTATTCCTTTATATTATACGTAAAAATACGTGTTTCTATACCCCGTAAAAACACCTGTTTTTATATACTCCAGCCTGATTTTCGATTTTAATCCTTAGCTTTAGGCCACAATTATTTATTTATTTTAATCCCTAATTATTTATCTTATGACAAGCGAAAATGTAATTCCTTTAGAAACAGCCCAGGAGTGGGCACAAGCCTGGGTAAGCAGCGGAATCAGCCCGGTGAAGGCTTATCTTATTCCAGAAGCGGACATCACACAGTTAATGGCTGAGCCTGAAGTGCAGGATGTGCGTGCTTATATGGGTATTGATGGCAACGGTGTTTCAAAAATGATGCTTGTAGGCGTTGACAAAAGCGGAAATGACCTCATCGATTACAACAACGGATTGTATGTGTATGATTTTACAATGCCTTGTCCGACAACGTGTGATACTTCAAGTCCATTATATTTCGTAAGATAAAACCATGGCTGAAATTCTGGCATTGACGGGCTACTCGGTTTTGCTTATAAATTTAGTTTTATTTGCATACAAAATACAATATAACAAAACTGCGCCTTACAGAATTTTCACGCTTTACACTGCTATTATATTAATTATACAAGTAGCATCGTACACCTTAAGTTATTATAAAGTTCACAACCTGTTCCTGTCCCATTTTTACTTTATTTTACAATTTATCCTGCTAAGTTTATTTTATCACGCTTTATTAAAGGAAAAATTTCAGAAAAAAATCGTAAAAATGGGATTAGCAACAGTGTTATTGGCATTAAGCATTCAATATACGCTTATACCAGGCCTGTTTTTTAAATTTAATTTGTTTGAGATATTCCTGACATCTTTTACACTTATTATTTTCTCTACCTTCCATTTTTATAACCTGCTAAACCAGAAAAAGGAATTCTACTACATCAATTCGGGAATTTTGGTATATCTTTTTGGGAGTACAGTACTCTTTCTTACTGGTAATTTAGTTTCGAGCCTCAGTTCAGAAGTGAATACCATTACCTGGACATTAAACGCTTTCCTATATGTTATTTATCAGCTTTTTGTACTTGTAGAATGTGCAAAATTCTCAAGGTTTAACTATAAATAGGAAACAAATGGGTACAAATAGCGTTGCTGACAATGACGTAATGGTGGTTATTATTTACACCAGTGTTGCTTTCTTAATGATGGCCGTTGTACTGGTTTTATTCTATCACTTTTCAAGAAAAAAAATCGTACAGCACGAACTGGAAAAAAGGGACCTCAAAATCAGCCACCAGCAGGATTTATTGAAAGCCACCATCATTACACAGGAAGAAGAACGCAAACGCATTGCACAGGACCTTCACGACGACATCAGCTCTAAACTCAACATCGTATCACTCAATACGCATTTGCTCACTACGTCAGGGCTATCGGAAATTGAGCTATCGGAAATCACAAGCAACATCATCGAACTTACCGGCAAAGCACTGGAAAATTCCCGAAGGATAGCGCACGACCTCTTACCGCCTGTCCTCGAAAAATTCGGACTGCATGCGGCCATTGAAGAATTGTGCCATGAGTTCAAGACTGCTAAACAGGCTGAAATTCATTTCGAGAATAAGTTACCCGCTTTCCATGTTACGGAAGAAGAAATGCAGCTCCAGGTATTCAGGGTACTTCAGGAATTGCTGAATAATTCTTTCCGCCACGGAAAAGCCACAGTCATCAACATATGCTTCGAGGAAAGGGATGGGCGCCGCACCTGCCTTTATTCAGACAACGGCCGCGGTTTTGACCCATCTGAAATTCAAAACAAAAAAGGCCTTGGCATGAAAAATATTGAAAGCCGCATTGCTATTCTTAATGGGAATCTTAACTTTGACAGTGCCGTTAACAACGGTGTGCAGGTTTCATTCACTTTTTAAACTTTTTTATTATGGCCCCAAGCAAAATAAAAATAGCCCTAGCCGATGACGAATTGCTTTTCAGGAAAGGCATCGCTTTCCTGCTCCAGCGCGAAAAGAACCTTGAAATCATTTTCGAGGCATCAAATGGCTCTGAGCTCATAACCTACCTTAAGGAACAACCGGAACAACCCGACATCATCCTGATGGACTTGAAAATGCCCATGCTTAATGGTGTTGAAGCGACAAAAGTCATCCACAAAATGTTTCCCGGAATCCGGATCATCGCGCTGACGAGTTACAATACCAAACCTTTTATTGCCAATATGATCCAGGTGGGCGCGGTATCGTTTATCGTAAAGAATGCCACGCCTCAGGAAGTGATCCACACGATCAATGAAGTGGACCAGAAAGGATTTTACTACAGCCCAGAAGTCATGAAAATCATCCATGACGATATGCTGACCAAGAAAACCACAAGGAGCAATCTTGACACGGAATACCTTACTGCACGCGAAATTAAGATACTGGAATTGATCTGCGAACAGAAAAGCACCATCGAAATCGGAGAAGTATTATTCATCAGTCCGCGCACCGTGGAAGGACACCGCAATAATCTGCTCATAAAAACAGAGTCCCGCAATATAGCAGGACTTGTTGTTTATGCAATACAAAATAAGATTGTAACGTTGAATATCGCAAACTGATTATTCCACAACAATCCTTTTCATAATTGTCGAGCCGTCAATGTCAAGGCGCAAAATATAAACTCCGGCAGCTATTTCCGATACATCGAGCTGTCCGCTGTTTACATTAAGCGTTTTTATGGATTTTCCTGTCATATCAATGACATCAGCCTTCCTGATATCTTTTCCTGATGAATTGCGGATATATAACATGTCTTTAGCTGGATTTGGCCCAACGATGATCTGGTTGTCAATCAGATCCGGTGAAACTGACAGCGGATTGACAGTAAAGGCATTCACTCCGTTAGAAGACCACCCGCTGGCCACGGTCCCAAATTCGATATCATTCCCAAACGCGGCATCATACCTGGCCCAGTTCGACAATTGCGAAACTGCAAACAGTATTTCATCTCTTGTTCCGGTAGTTAGCCCTTCATATCTCGCATTATCCGATTCATCCGTTGCCAATGGACCGCTGCCCACCGCGACTGCATTTACTTGAGCGGTAAGTCCTGGCGGAAGGTTCGTCACATTGTGAACGTTTGACACCGGATTGATTCCGGCAGTATTGGTATTCAGTGCCGAGAATGACAAAGAGCTTCCCGTAACCATGAAAAGCGGCGTAAAGTTGGTAGTGCCAAATGAAGCCGGTACGCTGTCATCGTCGGTGGATTGAAAGGCAAGGACCTGGTCCCCTGAATTCGTAAGTGTCAGGAGCCCGTTAAAATCAGTACCGAATTGTGTTCCGGCAATCACAGCGTAGTCTGCAGGTATGGATGCTTCAGTGACTGTCATCACAGTGCCGGCAGCAATACCGCCGGCAGGAACGGTATAACGCATCAATATCTCATCATTGAGCCCGTTTCCCATAAACATATTGTCGATTGCATTGTAACCGGAATCGGTAAAATATATTTTCGTGCCCGGAACCAGATCTACCAATGGCAGCCAGCTAAATTCATCAACCGAAGGCGTAACATCAATATCCACACCATACCCGATGATGACCACATCGCCGGTGTTGAGCGCCTGCGACTCACAAACAAAGGCATTGAATATCGTAAAGGCCATACATAAGCGGTAAATTTTTTTCATAAAATCAGTTTTTTATAAACAGAAAAATCCCTGCATTGCTTTAGGGATTTTTCTTTCAGTAATTTATTAATCTTAATTCCTTGAAGGATAAATACCATTTAGTGCAATACAATAGTTCAGTGCTAATGTCGGCCCGAGTATCGGCATAGGCTCATTCGCACCTGATGTCTGTACGTTCACTGTAGCATTTACAGTACCCATCACAGCATTGGCAGATGCTGCATATGTACTGGTTTGTGGTGTCCCGTGTGGGTAATTGCCAACAGGATCCGTGGTATCGGCATCATCACCGCTTTGCGCTTTCATCCCAACGGTAACAGTGCTACCTGGAGTTGGGATATGGAGGTGTTGTGCCAGGTTTGCAATCGTCAGGGTGACAGTTTCTTTACCATACACTTCTCCCAGTGTAACAGGTGCAAGTCCGGGGCCGGCAGTGCCGTTATTTGCATGGACCGGAATCCTGCCGCGCAGGTCCGGTAACTGAAAATTAGTAACTCCGTCGCCGCCGTAAGTAGTCCCCAATATTGAAAAGAGCGCCTGATTCTGATTGATCGGCAAAAGCTGACCGTTACAGAATAACCAGCCTTTCGGGGCAAAATTACCTGCCCATAATATGATTTGTCCTAAATATTGATCCATATTTTCTATTTTTTAAATTAACTGATTTATTGTCTTTGAGGGAATACACCTTGCATTGCGATACAATAGTTAAGCCCAAGCAAAGGTTGTGAAGTGGTGAAAGGTATTCCTTGCCCGGTTGCTGTTGTATATTGTCCCGGCGTTACGGTAGAGTTACCCATTACACCGTTTGAACCCCCTGCATAAATAGGGTTGGCATTACTACACAAGAAATTGTTCACCGGAGTATCGGAAGTCTCATCCACAGCTGTGTTTGCCCCAATCCCGGCAGTACCGGTCGTAACATGCGTATGCATCGGCATATTTGCAGGAAGCATCGTCATGGTCTGCATCCCGTATGATTCTCCTAAATCGCGTGGTGACAGGCCATTTCCGGTACCAGCGTTAACAGGTACACGCCCCCTGAGGTCCGGAAGCGCAAAAGTCACTTTACCATCACCTCCATAAGTAGTCCCTAAAATGGAAAACAATGCTGTATATCTTGATATGGGAAGAAGCGATCCATCACAGAAGGCCCATCCGTACGGGGGAAAATTCCCAGGAAAAATCATTAATGATCCTAATATTGGCTCCATAAATATTTTTTTTAAGATTATTTTTAATAGTTTTTAACTTTGTGACGGATATATTCCTGATGAGCAAATGCAAAACGTCATCACGAGTGATGGCTGGCAAATATCCATTGGCTGTGATCCGCCCTGGGGCATCATCGGAATGGTAAACGGGTCAGATTGCCCGGTTTGGCCATTCATGTTTGCAGAATAAGTATTGGTGCCCGGAAACCTTCTCAAATAATTCCCAACAGGATTATCTGAACTTTCTTCGTCGCCGTTATTACAAGCTGGCGCCACTGTAGCAGTAAGCACATGATTGTGCGCTGGCATCTGTGCGGTGGTCAGGGTAACAGTTTCAGATCCGCTCATTTGTCCAAGTGTGTAAGATTTAAGGCCCGGTCCGGTTCCAAAATGTTGCGGAGCCCTTCCCCTGAGGTCAGGCATTCCAAAAGTCGTCATCCCATCTCCGCCATACGTTGTTCCCAACAGATTGTAAAGCGCATCATTTTCAGCAATAGACTGTAATGAGCCATCACAAGGAAGATATCCAACCGGTATAAAGTTTCCGGCAAACAGCATAATTTGTCCTAAGTAAGGTTGCATGAATAATAGTTTAATTGGTTAATAATATTCCAAAACTAGGATTCATATTCCACACCCCACAGCGCAATTCTCCCCCTTTTTGAAATCAGGTAAAAATACGTAGCTCATCGTTTTTAACACAAAAAAAACCTCCTGAAGCGGAGGTTTTAAATGCTAATCAACAACTATTTATAATTATAAACTCAACTATTTATGACATAAAAATCACATTAATCGCCAATACATAATAAACGATCAGGGTCGCGATCAACGCATAAAAACCCGCTTTCCTGATAAAAGCCATTTTGCCTTTGCCTGCTGCTACACGGGGTGTTTCATCATTATACATGCTTTAAAGTATTGGTTTGTGAGCCAAAAATAAATCAACTCACCTAAACATTTTAGCGTATAAATACCTGTTTTTCAAAAAGGTCAAAATTTTTATCCGATAAAATTCCTTTCCCAATAAAATATATTCTCAAATCCAAGTTGGTTAAAGTAGGACAGATTATATCATAAATCTTAAGGTACTGTTAAATTATAAGATAATCATAAAATACTGTAAGCCACCACGCTGACCTAAGAAGTAATTTAGTAAAAAGTTTAAAACCATAAAATCAACTGTTATGAAAACCTTATCCTTAATGATGTCTGTTGTTGTATTTGTTGCCTCGGGTTATTTTTTCGTAACTGATTTGCGGCAAACCACCGAGCTGAATTACCTTATATATATGAGCCTGCTCGTCATCCTGATGCTCATCTGCATCGTAGGGGTGATGATCAATCTCCCGATGATCCTTCGCCAGCGCAGGAAAGTAAGGACATTGATCTACAACAGCTATTCGAGCAAACGCATTCCCAACAAGGAATTCGACAAGCAGCTCAGCATCCACTAGGCTATCTATTCTCTTTATACTGCAGGTTCCGCATCCGTCATGGTTTGCGGAACCTTTTTTATGTTTTCAGGAGCTGCTTCCCGCTGTCCACTATATCTTTTCCCTGCTAAAGAAGCAGGAAAAAGGATGCCGCTTCCATCGGGGCTAGGGTTTCCAGTCTGAATAAAATTTGTCAACAAATCAAATAACATTTAGACCCAAATTTAATTTGTTTCCATATTTTTACTTCCCACAAAACGCCACACAAAATGGAAACTACCACAATCATTGTCGTCTTTATCATCGCGCTCGCCATCGGGGTTTTCATCGGAAAACTGTTATTTTCCGCAAGGTTCCAGTCGGATAAAACGAGCCTGGAAGAAAAAATCATCGCGCTCAATACGCAATACACTTACCTTGACACACAGCTGAAAAACGAAAAAGCGGCGGCCGAAAAACAATTGCAGGCATTGATTCAGGAACGCGAAAACATCCGCACAGAAAAAGAAGCCTACGCCATACAGCTTTCGAAAAAGGAAACCGATTTCGACAACCTGCTCGAACGCCATTCCGAACAAAAAGCAGAAGTTGAAAAACTCCAGGAAAAATTCACCAGGGAATTCGAAAACCTCGCCAATAAGATATTGGAAGAAAAATCGGTAAAATTCACGGAGCAGAATAAGGAAAACCTCAAAAATATCCTGTCGCCGTTGCATGAAAAAATCCACCTTTTCGAGAAGAAAGTCGAGGACACCCATAAGGAAAGTATCGATTACCACGCCGCTTTACGCCAGCAAATATTGGGGCTCAGGGAAATGAACGAACAAATGAGCAAGGAAACCCTGAACCTCACCAAAGCCCTCAAAGGAGACAGCAAGATGCAGGGCAACTGGGGTGAACTCATTTTGGAACGCGTGCTCGAAAAATCCGGTCTGGAAAAAGGCCGGGAATATTTCGTACAGCAGAGCCACAGCAACGAAGACGGCAGCCGCGTATTTCCGGACGTGGTCATCAACCTGCCCGACGGCAAGAAAATGGTTGTCGATTCTAAAGTCACCCTCACGGCCTACGAACGTTTCATCAACGCCGAAGACGACACGCTTAAATCTGGTTATTTAAGGGAACACGTCTTATCCATCAAGCGCCACGTAGAGCAATTGGGCGAAAAAAATTACCACGATCTATACCAAATGGAAAGCCCGGATTTCGTGCTGCTTTTCATCCCGATTGAATCCGCATTTGCATTGGCACTAAACGAAGACACGACGTTATACAACCGTGCCTTCGAGAAAAATATCGTGATCGTAACCCCTTCCACCCTGCTCGCAACGTTACGCACGATCGACAGCATGTGGACGAACCAGAAACAGCAGGAAAATGCGTTGGAAATTGCAAGGCAGGCAGGGGCTTTATATGATAAATTCGAAGGATTCGTAACCGATCTGGTCAAAATCGGAAAAAAGATGGACGAAGCCAAAACGGAATACCAGGGCGCGATGAACAAACTTTTTGACGGTAAAGGAAACCTCATCAACAGTGTGGAAAAACTCAAAAAAATGGGCGCCAAAGCCAAAAAAGCGCTTCCGGAAAACATCCTGAAGCGCGCTGAAACCGAAGAAAACGACCATGACGAAACACACATTTAAACCCGTATCAGACTCATACGTCACGATTTCCGAACTGATGCTGCCATCGCATTCCAATTTCAGCGGAAAAATCCATGGTGGTTATATTTTATCGTTAATGGATCAGATCGCATTCGCCTGTGCGTCAAAATTTTCAGGATATTACTGTGTCACAGCCTCTGTGGACACGGTCGATTTCTTAAACCCGATTGAAATTGGCGAATTGGTGATGATGAAAGCCAGCGTGAATTATACCGGAAAAAGTTCGATGATCATAGGCATACGCGTCGATGCTGAAAATATCCGTACAGGCATCACCAAACATTGCAATTCATCATATTTTACCATGGTCGCGAAAGATGAGAACGGGAAAAATGCTTCAGTACCGGGATTATTGCTGAGGGATTTTGAGGAAGTGCGCCGCTTTTACCGCTGCATTAAACAGATTTCCCAAAAGAAGGAACGCGACAGCCATGAAGAAATATTTGGCTATAAATCATCAGCATCTTTAGAAAATTTAAAAAAATTCAATATCAAGGTAGGGTTTTAACCGACTTGATTGTTATATAAACGGTTAATTATATACAAATGTGAAAAATTCAATTATATTAAAAATTTTTCAACAAGCTTGCATTTAAATCAATTTTATTAGCATAACCTTAACATAAATTTATTATTTTTGGTCAGCATTTTAAAAACCTATGAGACAGAACTACAAACTTTTATCCTGGTTATTCTTATTTTCTGCGGTCCTTGCCGTAACATTCATTAGTTGTTCCAAAGAAGATGATGAATATATAGAACCAATTCCGGAGCCGGTTGTTTCGCCGGTATCTGTAGACCTTACTAAAGTTCCTTATGATTCCCTTTCAAAGTACCACTTTTTTGATGGTGAAGGCGAAGTGATTGCCGCTTTGAAGGACCTTACCCCTTCCCTGGATGTTTTGCCTTATGCACCATCGAGTTCCTTATTTTCAGATTATGCCCACAAAAAACGTTTTGTATGGATGCCGAAAAATACCAAAGCCACTTTTAACAGTGACGGTACAGTTTTAGAGCTTCCTGTAGGCGCTGTGCTGATCAAGAACTTTTACTATGACAATGTACAGAACATTGCTAACGTAGGCGGTAGGCGAATTATTGAAACGCGCCTGATGATCCGCAAAAGCGACGGATGGATATTTGCCGATTACAAATGGAATGCCGAACAGACGGAAGCGACATTCGATCTTTTAGGTAGTTTTGTTGACGTGGAATGGAAAGATGAAAATAACGTTACAAAATCTTCCCATTACCGGATCCCAAACGAATCCCAATGTGTGATTTGCCATAAATCAAGGGATATTAACGATGTAACGACTTACATTCCTATCGGGATCAAGCCGCAAAACCTGAACAACAATTACAATTATGGCACTGAGACGAAAAACCAGCTGACCAAATGGATTGAAAAAGGATATCTCGACAGCAACTTCACCTTTCCTACTGCTGAAAACACTACAATCGATTATAGTGACACGTCACAGCCTATTGAATTAAGGGCCAGGTCATATGTCGATATCAACTGTGCGCATTGCCACGGCGTGGACCGCCACTGTGATTACCGCCCGATGCGTTTTGCATTTTCTGAAACCAAAAACAACCTTGCCAATATGGGCGTTTGCGTCGATACTCAGGATATGCAGAGTTTCCCGCCTTCATTAAACAAGATTGTAAATGGCGGAAGGCCGGAAAAATCAATGCTTTACTACAGGATCAACACGACTGATGAAACTTACCGTATGCCGCTTCACGGAAGGACCATCCTTCATGATGAGGGTATCGCCCTGATGCGCGACTGGATCAATTCGCTCGAGCGTTGCGACTAATGAACTTACCAAACACCATAAACTAAATTAAGATGTATTTAAAAAATTACCTGAATAAAAAGAAGCCTGCCTTCTTTACTAAAATCCTCACCATGGCTGCGATGATGAGTTCCGGCCTGGCACTAGCCCAAAACAGCTGCCAAACCGCATTGCCTATTACGGCAGGCATGTACACCATCGATGCCATCAATGGTACAAATATAGCTTCAGTTTGCACGACTGCGGGAGCAGCGGAATGGTATTCCTATACTCCTGCGGCAAATTATACACTGACCGTGAGTTCTGATTTTGAACAGAATATTTGCGGGGACACTGGTTTCGTTGTCTACACAGGCGATTGCAGTGCCCTTACCTGTTATGTGGAAGATGATGATTCAGGTATCATCCCCTGTAACGTCGCGCCAAACAATAGTTATCTTTCTAAAAAATCGTTTGATGTCCAGGCCGGGGTTACCTATTATATTGCCTGGGACAACAGATGGAGTCCAAACGGATTTGATTTTCAGCTTTTGGAAGGCCCTCCGGTAATTGTACCTGTTTCATACATTTCACAAACCATCCCAACCATCCCTACAGGAAACAGCATTTACAACAACTGTGTGGTGGACATGAATGGGGATCACCTAGATGATTTGGTAAATGTGAGCTCGCAAACGCTTAAAGTACATTATCAGCTTGCTGACCATACCTTTTCCAACACTACGTTCAACATTCCCGGAACTGGCTATCTGGCAGATTGGAGTATTGCAGCAGGCGATTATAACAAGGATGGATATAATGACTTGTTATTGGGAAGTGGCTACGGACTTACGTTCTGGAAGTCGAACGAGACCGGCACGGCCTACACCAATGTCACCCCGGGACAGTATATCTTCTGCCAAAGGACCAATTTCGTAGACATCAACAACGACGGAAACCTGGATGCCTTTTCCTGTCACGACGTAAACCGCAACGTATATTACATTAATGACGGAAATGGCGAAATGACTTACTATCAGTCAGGCACGACACCGGGTGCTTACAGCCTCGGACTTACAACAACTGGCGGAAACTATGCCTCGCTTTGGACAGATTACGACAATGATGGCGATGTGGATATGTTCATTTCCAAGTGCTCAGGACCTCCATGTGAATTGCACAGGAACGATGGGAATGGCGTATTTACCGATGTTTCTGCATTGGCCGGAATCAATGTGACTCCGATACAATCCTGGTCTTCAGCCATTGCTGATTTCGACAATGATGGTGATATGGATATCCTGATCGGGTCGAACGGTGGCGTAGGCCACAAATTTTTCAGGAATGATCTTGACAAATCAAACAGTGTTGAAGAACCTTTTACAAACATTACTGCCGGATCCGGTTGGGATACGGACGGTACCAACAACAGGGATTATGTAGCTTACGACTTTGACAACAACGGCTGGATTGATGTGCTCAGTGCTGGTGGCAGGATCATGTTTAACCAAGGCAATATGACTTTCGTACCTGCTACGTATGGCGCGTTGAATATGGGATCTATTGGTGACCTTAACAATGACGGTTTCCTTGATATCTTAAATGAAAATACCATCCGGTTTGCAGTACCTAATGGCAACCACTGGATCAAGGTGGCACTTAAAGGCACGCAAAGCAACAGCAACGGAATCGGGGCAAGGGTTGAAATTTATGGAGCATGGGGCAAGCAGATGAGGGACATCAGGAGTGGTGAAGGATTTGAATTCATGAGTTCTTTGAATGCCCATTTCGGAATTGGAGGCGCTACATCAATTGAAAAACTAGTCATCACATGGCCAAACGGCACCATAGACGTGATTGAAAACCCTGCTATCGATAGCATGGTTACAGTTAATGAAGGTGCATTCCCACTTGCAGTTACAGAAGCCCAAGGCGATGCTTTTGTAATTTATCCAAATCCGGTAAATGACATTATCAACATCAAATCGAAGTCTGATGCCGCCATCATTAAGGCAGAGGTTTTTGACATGACCGGAAAATTAATCTTTAAAAAAGAATCTGTAAACAACACGGTTCCTGTGAACACGCTTTCTTCAGGAACTTATATCATTAAATTACTGGATGTTAACGGAAACCAATACACACACAAATTTGTGAAATTATAACAAAAGCCAAAAAGCGGCTTGTATTGCTTATTCAACATACAAGCCGCTTCCTAAAATTCTATGCCAGACAATCTTTTTGACAAATCAAACAGCGACAGCCTTATGATTTGATCCACCTTATGATTGGAAAGTGAGGTGGAAACAACAGCAATAAACCACCAAAACTAAATCATATGAAAAAAAATTGTTCCAAAAGGAAACCCTCAGGTTTTGACATTTCCTTAAAAATGCTGGCCATCACTGCCTTTTTATTTATCCAGCATTCTTACGCACAAAACAGTTGTGCCACTGCACTTCCCATTACTGCGGGATTTTACACAATCGATGCCATTAACGGCGTTAACATTATCGGTACAACCTGCTCCAATGCCTCACAGGCGGAATGGTTTGCTTATACCCCGACTGCCAATTACAGCGTTACCGTTTCTTCTGATTTACCACAAAATATATGCGGAGACACGAATTTCAGTGTTTATACGGGAACCTGCGGCGGATTGAACTGCTATACCAAGGATGATGATTCGGGGGTGCTGCCCTGCAACCTTCCACCGAATTCATCATATCTTTCCAAAAAGACATTCGATGTCATGGCGGGTGTCACTTATTACATCGCCTGGGATAACAAATACAACACCAATGGTCTTGATTTTGAGCTCACCGAAGCGCCATTTATACCAAGTCCGTGCTACACCGCCGTCCCTGTAACTGCAGGTACTACTACGGTCACGGCAATCAACGGTTCGAATGTAAACACTTCCTGTTCCACCGCTTCTATGGCAAACTGGTACGCCTACACCCCAACACAGGATTATTTTCTGACAATCACTTCCGATTTACCGCAGAACATTTGCAAGAACACCTTTTTCGCCGTTTATAAAGGCTCCTGCTCGGGCGGACTGACTTGCGTCACAAGCGATGACAATTCCGGAAATATTGCCTGTAATTCAGGGAATACGCTTTCAAACCTTTCGATGAAATCATTTAACGTTACTGCCGGGACCCTTTATTATATTGCATGGGACAACAGAGGCGGTAACGACGGTTTTGACTTCCAGATCATCGAATCACCTACTCCGTGTTCCAGCGCTATCCCGGTCACGGCCGGAACCTACACTGTTGATGCCATCGACAGCACCAATATGACCACAAGCTGTTCGACAGCTACTCTGGGAAAATGGTACAAATACGTGCCGTCACAGGATTATCATGTAACAATCAGTTCGGATTTGCAGCAAAATATCTGCAAAGACACCAATTTCAACGTATACAAGGGAAGTTGTTCTACAACACTTACCTGTGTGACCAGCGACGACAATTCAGGAGTAATTGCCTGTGATTCGGGAAATACGCTTTCCAATCTTTCTAAAAAAACGTTTGATGTCGTAGGTGGCGTCACTTATTATATCGCGTGGGATAATAAATGGAGTACAGCTGGTTTCGATTTCCAGATTTCAGAAGCAGAAATTGTTGTCCCTGTCAATTTCACATCCCAGACCATTGCTACAATCAACAGCTCCTATAATATTTGCGTTGCCGATATGAATGGCGATTTCCTTGACGATATCGTAGGCGTAAGTACCAATATGCTCAGGACAAATTACCAAAATGCGGATGGCACGTTCACGCTGGCGACTTTTTCAGTTCCCGGAAGCACTAACCAGCCTTCATGGAGTATGGCTGCAGGTGATTTGAATAAGGATGGCTACAACGATTTGCTGCTGGGTGGGATTGACGGACTTACTTTCTGGGAATCAAATGACACCGGAACAGCATATACCAGCGATACGCCGGGACAATATATTTTCTGCCAAAGGACTAATTTCGTCGACATCGACAATGACGGCAACCTCGATGCCTTTTCCTGCCACGATGTACAGCGTAATGTATATTATATGAATGACGGCAATGCAAATATGACTTATTATCAATCAGGTACAACTCCCGGGGCATACAATTTAGGACTCACAACAACCGGCGGAAATTATGCTTCTTTATGGACAGATTATGACAACGACGGAGACGTGGATCTTTTTATCTCAAAATGCTCAGGACCACCATGTGAATTACACCGAAACGATGGAAATGGTGTCTTTACCGATGTTTCCGTACAGGCAGGCATCAGCTATCAGCCAGTAACAAGCTGGTCATCAGCACTGGGTGACTATGACAATGATGGCGACATCGATATTCTGATTGGCAAAAACGGCGGTGTGCAGGCAAGGCTCTACAGGAACGATTTAGATAAAACAAATAATACCGAAGAACCTTTCGCTAACGTCACTGCGGGTTCCGGTTGGGATACAGATACCACCAACAACACCGATTATGTAACCTATGATTTTGATAATGACGGATGGCTGGATATTTTCGGGACCGGTGGAAAAATCATGTTCAACCAACACGATATGTCTTTCCTTCCGACTTATTATAATTCCTTGAATCCGGGACCAATCGGTGACCTGAACAATGACGGATTTCTGGACATCCAGAACGGAAATACCATCCGTTATGGCGTACCAAACGGAAACCACTGGATTAAGGTAGGACTACGCGGGCAGGAAAGCAACAGCAACGGTATCGCTGCCAGGGTTGAAATTTATGGCGTGTGGGGCAAACAAATCAGGGACATCAGGGCTGGAGAAGGATTTGAATTTATGAATTCCCTGAACGCCCATTTCGGTATCGGAAGTGCAACGGCAATCGATAAATTGGTTGTTATATGGCCAAGCGGCACCGTTGATGTAATCAATAATCCTGCCATCGATGCCATGGTTACTATAAATGAAGGGGCATTCCCTTTAGCAATTACAGAAGCAGGGAACGATGCCTTTATGATTTACCCGAATCCGGCATACGACATCATCAACATCAAATCCAAATCAAGCGCAGCGATCATCAAAGCCGAAATATATGATTTGACAGGAAAAATGGTACTTAGGAAAGAATCTGTAAACAATGCCATTTCGGTGAATACACTTGCCGCAGGGACTTACATCATGAAGGTGCTTGATGTAAACGGACAGCAATACACACATAAATTTGTAAAATTCTAAAAACTGAAAGCCGTCCCATTGTGGACGGCTTATATTTTTAATTTCTTCAATCAACCTAAATTAAACCGTATGAATTTAAAACACTACACGAAAAGGAAATTATCAGCTTTCGGTATTTCCTGTAAGCTTTTGGTGCTAGCGGCCTTGTTTGGCCTTCAGGGCGCTTACGCTCAGGACAGTTGTGCCAATGCACTGCCCATTACCGCCGGTACGTACACCGTAACAGGTATAGATGGTGCCAATGTTACCTCATTGTGCTCTAACGGAACACTGGCCGAATGGTATGCTTATACGCCGACTGCCAACTACACCGTAACTGTCACTTCTGATTTGCCGCAAAATATATGCGGAGATACGAATTTCAGTGTGTACTCCGGAACATGTAACGGATTGAGCTGTTACACTGAAGACGATGATTCAGGAACCCTTGTATGCAACACACAACCAAACAGCGGCCAGAGTTATTTATCCAAAAAGACTTTCGAAGCCCTGGCCGGTGTAACTTATTACATCGCCTGGGACAACCGGTACAACACCAATGGATTCGATTTTCAATTGATCGAAGCACCGTTTACGCCGAGTCCTTGCTATGCTGCAACCCAGATAACTGCCGGGACAATAACCGTAAATGCAATTGATGGCACCAACATTACTACTTCCTGTTCATCGGCTTCGTTGGCAAAATGGTACACTTATATTCCTACGCAGGATTATTTTCTCACCATTACTTCGGATTTGCCTCAGAACATCTGCAAGAACACTTTTTTCGCCGTTTACAAAGGATCATGCCTCAACGGGCTGACTTGCGTAACCAGCGATGATAACTCTGGAAATATCGCCTGTAATTCGGGAAATACTTTGTCCAATCTTTCTGTAAAATCATTTAATGTCACCGCCGGTACGATTTATTATATAGCCTGGGACAACCGTGGAGGGGCTGATGGCTTTGATTTCAAGCTTATTGAATCTCCGACACCATGTTCCAGTGCCATTCCGGCTACTGCAGGTACTATTACGGTGGATGCCATCAACAGCACAAACATGACCACCACCTGTTCTACAGCAGCTATGGCAAAATGGTATGCCTATACACCGGCTCAGGATTATTTCCTGACTATTACTTCTGATTTGCCACAAAATATCTGTAAGGATACCAATTTCAATGTTTACAAAGGGTCATGCTCCGGACTGCTGACATGTGTAACGAGCGATGATAATTCCGGAACCATTGCCTGTAATTCCGGAAATACACTTTCGAACCTTTCTGCAAAATCATTCAATGTGACTGCAGGAACGACTTATTACATTGCCTGGGACAACAAATGGAGCGCCGATGGTTTCGATTTCCAAATCATTGAGTCGCCTACACCTTGTACCGGTGCGATACCCGTAACTGCCGGAATTACTACGGTAAATGCAATAAATGGCACCAATATCAGTACTTCGTGTTCCACCGCTTCGATGGGTAAATGGTATGCTTATGTTCCGGCTCAGGACCTGCATGTGACCATTTCATCGGATTTGGCACAGAACATCTGTAAAGATACTAACTTCAGTGTGTATACGGGCTCCTGTACAGGAACCCTTACCTGTGTTTCCAGTGATGACAACTCAGGGACAATCGCCTGTAATTCGGGAAATACGCTTTCCAATCTGGCAAAAAAGACATTTGACGTCATCGGTGGTGTTACCTATTATATCGCCTGGGATAACAAGTGGAGTGCGGATGGCTTTGATTTCGAAATTACTGAATCCCAAATCATCGTACCGGTAAATTTCACTTCACAAACTATTACCTCGATTAACAGTACCTACAACATATGTGTTGCGGATATGAATGGCGATTTCCTTGACGATATCGTAGGCGTAAGCACCAACACCCTGAAAACCCATTATCAAAATGCGGACGGGACTTTCACTCCGGTTTCCTATACCGTTACCGGAAACAGTTTTATGCCTGGCTGGAGTATGGCAGCGGGTGATTTAAACAAAGATGGTTATAACGATTTGTTGCTGGGAAGCAGTAATGGGCTTACCTTCTGGAAATCAAACGGAACAGGGACAGGTTATACCAGCAACACTCCCGGAGATTATATTTTCTGCCAAAGGACGAACTTTGTAGACATTAACAATGACGGTAACCTCGATGCATTTTCGTGCCACGATATCGACCCGAACGTATATTACATCAATGACGGAAATGCCAATATGACCTATTATCAATCCGGGATTACACCTGGCGCCCTGAATCTCGGGATAATCATGAGTGGCGGAAACTATGCATCCATCTGGACCGATTATGACAATGATGGCGACGTGGATATGTTCGTCTCAAAATGTTCCGGCCCTCCATGTGAATTGCACCGGAATGACAACGGGGTCTTTACCGATGTATCCGTTCAGGCAGGCATCAGCTATCAGCCGGTGACGAGCTGGTCTTCAGCAGTTGGTGACTTCGATAATGATGGCGATATGGACATACTCGTTGGAAAGAACGGAGGTGTAAACGCCAGGCTTTTCAGGAATGAACTTGACACGACCAATGACACTGAAGAAGCTTTTACCAATGTAAGTGCCGGATCTGGCTGGGATTCTTATAACGATTACAACCAGGATTATGTTGCCTACGATTTTGACAATGACGGATGGCTGGACATCATGGGTGCCGGCAACAACATTATGTTCAACCAGCACGACATGTCCTTCCTGCCTACAGTGTACACCAATCTGGAACATGGCGCTATCGGCGACCTGAATAATGACGGGTTCCTTGACATCCAGAATAATAATACCATCCGCTTCGCAGTCCCGAACGGTAATCATTACCTGACTGTAGGATTGCACGGAACGACAAGTAATGCTAATGGTATTGCAGCCAGGGTTGAAATTTATGGAGCCTGGGGCAAACAAATCAGGGATATCAGGGCAGGAGAAGGTTTCAGGTATATGAATTCCCTGAATGCGCATTTCGGTATCGGAAGCGCTACTGCCATTGACAAACTTGTCATCAGGTGGCCAAGCGGCACCATTGATGTCATCAACAACCCTTCAATTGACAGCAGGATGGCCATAACCGAAGGCGCTTTCCCATTGACCGTTACCGAAACAGGAAGCGATGCTTTTATTATTTATCCGAATCCTGCGAATGACATCATCAATATCAAATCAAAGTCGAATGCTGCCATCATTAAGGTTGAAATATTTGATCTTAGCGGAAAACAGGTCTTAAGGAAAGAATCGATCAACAGTACTGTTCCTGTAAACACGCTTTCCGCCGGGACTTATATCATGAAAATCCTTGATATCAATGGAAACCTTTATACACACAAATTCGTAAAATCGTAGTTAATTAATAAACAACCAAAGAAAAAGCCGCCCTGTAATGGAGCGGCTTTTTTATTTAGTGACATAGTTTTTAGAAAACCCTGGAAAGGTTAAACCCGAAAAAGATATCGCCTTTACTCCAATCTCCGGTAGTTTGGCCTAAAAATCCTGCTTCATGTATCTGCTGCGAACTCGTGAAATGCATCTGGAACACGTGCCCCCCGGTTTCAAGATCGACACCTACCGATAATGGATTCTTATAAATCGAATTCGAAGCGCGGTTCAGGTGTGCGGCATAATCCACGTTCACGGACCATCTTTTACCGATTTTATACCTGCCGCCCATACCGATGGCATATTGCGTATTCTCCTGATCATCATTATCGACAAAATTTTCGTGGAAAATTGTCGGAGCCACTTCCAACGATAATTTATCATTGAATTTCCTTGAAACCAAAAGCTGTTGCACGTAAATCAGCCTGTCTTCACCCTTCATATTTGGGTAATTACTTTCCTTAAGCGTATTGTTTATCGCAAGACTGCTGAAACCGGCAATGGCAAATGGAAATCCATCCTTAATTTGGTTTTGCAGGGTATATTTGAGCGAGAAGTCATAAGCCACTTCGCTCCTGGCCCCGCTTATTGTCAGCCAATTGGTCAAGCCATAAAGGAATTTCAATTGCGTCACGGCATTGTCCAGTCCGTAGAAACCTTCAAAATCATCCTTTATCGACCCGAAACGGTGTGCTACGATAAAATATAAGTCGCCTTTTGCAGCCAATTTGTTCGACTCCAGATTAACAATCTTCAGGCCTTTAAAAGCAGACTCAACTTTTTCTTTGGTGCTGACGGAATCCACTCCCGCGAGCAAATCTTCCTGTGAAAAAGAAAGTGCAGGTAATAAAAATAATGATAGTAATAATTTTTTCATAGGTTATGATTAAGTGAAATAATAGCTTAAAATTATTTGGAAACAGTAGCCTGATCCAGTTGGAATTCTTCGAGCAGGTCATCATATCCAACAAAACGCCCCTTGATTTTAATTGATTTCCCCACCTCAAAACCTGTCGCGGTTGAATCTTTCAGCCTGGCCGATAATTTCTCATCAAGCATAATGGAATGTGCTGCTAAATCCGTACTGGTGATTTTGCCGTATACTTCAATAGTTTTGTCGAGGTATTTTTTATTGGAAATGCTGTCATTCCCGGAAAATTCCTTTTGGAGCTCCGCAACCTTCACGGTATAAGCCGCATCTTCAGCAGTAATATCCCGATGGTCTTTATACATGTAAAAATAAAGTCCTACCGCGGCAACGGCAACCACGACAAAAATGGTAAGTATAATTTTTTTCATATCATTTGTTTTCTTACAAACTTAATTATTTATTTTTGAATAAAATCCTATGAAAATGCATATCAAGACACTTTTAAAAATAACATGCTGCGGGCTATTACTGGCCGCCTGTACTAATGACAGCCCCGAAGACCTGCTTGACGGGCAACCCATAACCGGAACGGTCACTTATAATGCCAATGTAAAACCCATTATCACGAACAATTGTCTTTTCTGCCACACTTCTCCGCCTGTAAATGGCGCCCCTATGCAGTTGACTACTTACGAGGATGTGAAGAATGCGGTTTTGAACCGCGGCCTTTTGAACAGGATTTCGAGGCAAAATGGAGAAGAAGGACTTATGCCCAATGGCGGTCCAAGAATGCCGCAACACAATATAGATGTCATTAACCAATGGCTTGAAGACGGATTACTGGAACAATAAAAACAAAAAATATGAAAAAATTTCTGATGATTGCACTGATGATGGTCGCCGTAACGGTTTCCGCACAGGAAAAAATGATGACCAAAACCGGAAAGATTACATTCGAAGCTTCAGTACCCGCTTTTGAAGAGGTAAAAGCCAAAAACGATGCCGTTACCTGTGTACTTAACCCAAAAACCGGAGAAATCGCCAGCCTTGCGCTGATGAAAGGTTTTCGGTTTAAAGTGGCATTAATGGAAGAACATTTCAATGAAAATTATGCCGAAAGCGACAAATACCCGAAATCAACCTTCAAGGGGAAAATCGAGAATTTCGACGCGGCCGCGTTAACCTCGACGGCAAAGGATTATACGATGAAAGGCAAACTCGAATTGCACGGCAAGGTGAAGGATATTACCATTACCGCTAAAATCCGTAAAGCTGACGGTGGTATAGAAATCATTTCCAGCTTTTTCGTCAATGCTGATGATTACGGCATAGCCATCCCATCGGTGGTAAAAAGCAAAGTATCCAATAAAGTCGCGGTGAAATGTGAGTTTACAGTAAAATAATCGCTTTTCAAGCATAAAAAAAGCACTTCAAAGGAGGTGCTTTTTTATTTTAATCCAACACCATTTTACGGAACTCATTAAGTTTATCCAAATGCAATATGGTTTTCGTATTCGCCTCGTTTTCAGTATACATGATCTCGAATTTCGCGCCATACACTATTTCCTCAAACGTATATGAGGTCTTTGCCACGACCGTTGTGCTGAACATATCGTCAAACGTCCTGATATACACTAAAATCTCCCCTTCCACAGATTTGAAATCGGCTTCCTTAAAACCCCATAGCGGACTGTCCTCAGTAATCGGGTGCACCAACGTCCAGCTCAGCGTGAGCGCATTGATCCTGTCGAGTTCGAGCGGAAGCGAATAAAATTTATTGGTCAGTTTCCCATTGTCTTCAATGCTCATCCCAAGCGTCATTTTGGCCACCGCATCCGAAAAATCAGTATTCTTGAATGGCGTGAGCCTTAACATCAGTGCCGATCCGCCGCGGTATGGAGAAATCAATGCGTTATGCGAAAATTTAATATGTGCCACCGGCTTGCTGAACCGCCCGAAGAAAAGTCCCGTCGCAATCGCAAAACTCAACAACCCCACTAAAGCTTCTCCTGCTGCCAGCGAGCTCGTCAGGAAGCCATTCGGGCTGATGTGGCCGTAACCCACCGTTGTAAACGTTTGTGCGCTGAAGAAGTAGGCCTTCCCGAATTTTACGATTTCGCTGCCTGTAGTTTCAATCCCGTCCAGGTATTCGACACCGATAAAGTAATAAATGCACGCGAAAACGAAATTCACTAAAATATAAAACGTAAAAAGGATCGACATGAATTTCCAGCGCGGCATACTGATCATTGTGTGGTACCAGCTGATGCGCGAAAAAAGATTCATCCCACGCTTGCTGATATTCGCAGTCCCATCCTTATTGATGAAACGGCCGCCGTAACTGCCCGGATTGGTCCCGAAACCCGTATTGGCATCGGCGGTAGCCTTAGTGTTAATTTTGCTGAGTAAAGACATTAGGTATTTTTCGTAAAGCTAAAAAATATTTACTTTTAATGCACCATCCCATAAAATCGAAAAACATGGATAACGATAAACTTGTAATCGAACATATTTATGATGCTTCCGGAGAAAAGACCTGGAACGCCTTAACCGATATTGCCCAAATGAAACAATGGTATTTCCCGCAGCTTGCCGATTTTAAACCCAAAGCTGGTTTTCAGACCGAATTCAACGTACACCATGAAGGCAAGGATTTCGTGCACATCTGGAAAGTCACGGAAGTGATCCCGCTGCAAAAAATCGCATATGAATGGCGTTATGCAGGTTATCCCGGAAATTCCCTGTTGCAATTTGAGATTTCCCCGAAAGGTGAAAAAACAAAACTGACGTTAACCCACAGCGGCCTGGCAAGTTTCAAGCCGGAGGAATTCCCCGCATTGTCCAAAGACAATTTCATGCTTGGATGGACGCATTTTACAACAGCGCTCGGGGATTTTATACAATAAATAAACTGTAAATTTGTTTCAAACTTTTACCTATGCAAACACCAGATAAAATATCCCGGCTCACTTATTTCAAAGTGGCTTTTGTCGCTTCGGCGGCAGGCATCATGACCTATCAATTCATCTTCGGCCTTTTCGACATGAATCTTGAAAACCCGATTGCAATCTGGAAATTACTTTGTAAAAGTTTTTTTGTTGCCATCGTCAGCGCACTGATCCTGGGACTGCTTAATGCACTCTTCAAATTTCTTCCTAAAACAAACAAATCCAATTTATGAAACTCAAATTCATCTTACCCATAATCGCTATTTTGCTTTTTTCCTGTTCTTCTGAAAATGAAAAAGCAGATGATTCCATACTTGGTATCTGGAAAATCACCAAAGCGTTCCAGGGAAACCAATCGACAACAAATGAAGCTGCGTTAACCGGTTGTGAAAACAACTGGAGGTACGCTTTTGGCACGGACAACTTTTACAACGAAGCATCTCTTTCAGCGGAAATTCCGTGTGATTTGGTCTCGGAAAATGCTTATAAATGGGCAGAAACGGGCACCAATACTTATGAATGCAGGCGCATTAGTGACAACGAATTGTATTTTTCGGCCACCATCGAAAACGGTACTATGACGCTGTACCGGCCCGGTATCAACAGGACTTATCAATTGAAACACGCGACAAATTAATACAGTCAACTGAATACTATTCCGTATCTTTGTCCCCGATAAAAATGTTGCTATGGAAACTGTTTTAGACAACGCACTCCCCGTTGGTAAGCCAAAATGGCTTAAGGTAAAACTACCGATAGGCCAGAAATACACCGAGCTCCGCGGACTGGTCGATAAATATAAACTCAACACGATCTGTACCTCAGGAAGCTGCCCGAATATGGGGGAATGCTGGGGTGAAGGTACCGCTACTTTTATGATCCTCGGAAACGTATGCACGCGCTCGTGTGGTTTCTGCGGCGTAAAAACAGGCCGGCCGGAAACTGTGGATTGGGATGAACCGGAAAAAGTGGCGCGCTCCATCAAGATCATGAAGATCAAGCATGCCGTAGTGACCAGCGTTGACCGGGATGACCTGAAAGATGGCGGTTCCATCATCTGGATTGAGACGGTCAAAGCCATTCGCAGGATGAATCCTGAAACAACTTTAGAAACACTGATTCCTGATTTCCAGGGCATCGAAAGGAATATCGACCGGATCGTGGAAGCCAATCCCGAAGTCGTGTCACACAATATGGAAACCGTACGCCGATTGACACGCGAGGTCCGTATCCAGGCAAAATATGACCGCAGCCTCGAGGTTTTAAGGTATTTAAAAGCCAAAGGAATCAACCGTACCAAATCCGGGATCATGCTCGGCCTTGGGGAAACTGAGGAAGAAGTCCTCCAGACCATGCGCGACCTGCGGGATGCCAATGTGGATATCGTCACGATCGGGCAATACCTGCAGCCTTCAAAAAAACACCTGCCGGTGAAGGAATTCATTACGCCGGAGCAATTTAAGAAATACGAGGAAATCGGTAAGGAAATGGGCTTCCGCCATGTAGAAAGCGGGGCTTTGGTGCGCTCGAGTTACCATGCACAGAAACATATTCTTTAACGGCACAAGGTACGGGGTTCAAGGTGCACGCCAAACCCCTCAGCCCTGGCCCTGAACCCTGAACCAATTGAAAACAAAAATCGCCATCAACGGCTTCGGGCGCATCGGACGCAATGTATTCCGGTTACTGATTGACCATCCTGAAATTGAAGTCGTTGGCATTAATGATATCGCCGATAATAAAACGATGTCGCATCTTATCAAATATGACAGCATCCACGGCATTTTACCTTACGACTGTAGTTTCGATGAAGATTCCATAATCGTCAATGGGAAATCTTACCGTTTTTTCCATGAAAAGGAGATTTCTAACCTTGACTGGAAATCCATTAATGTTGATGTGGTTATCGAATCCACCGGAAAGTATAAAACTTTTGACGAAATCAACGCACACATTTTGGCCGGAGCCAAAAAAGTGATCCTGTCGGCACCCTCGGAAGTAGACAGTATCAAAACCGTGGTATTGGGCGTAAATGAACACATTCTAGACGGTACTGAAACCATCGTCTCCAACGCCAGCTGTACGACAAACAATGCTGCCCCGATGATTAAAATCATTAGCGAATTATGCGGGATCGAACAGGCATATATCACTACGGTCCACTCCTACACTACTGACCAAAGCCTGCACGACCAACCGCATAAGGATTTACGCAGGGCCCGCGGCGCGTCGCAATCGATTGTTCCTACAACCACCGGCGCTGCAAAAGCACTGACCAAAATATTCCCGGAATTTGATGGTAAAATTGGCGGAAGTGGCATCCGTGTTCCTGTACCGGATGGCTCGCTGACAGACATTACCTGTTATGTAAAACGTGAAGTCAGTATTGACGAAATCAACGATGCCTTTCTAAGAGCCTCACAAGGTGACCTGAAAGGTATCCTGGCTTATACCGAGGACCCGATTGTTTCAGTTGATATTTTAGGAAATCGCAATTCCTGCTTATTTGATGCGCAATTGACATCTGTGATTGACAAAATGGTAAAAGTGGTCGGCTGGTACGATAATGAGATTGGCTATTCGTCAAGAATTATCGATTTAATTAGGATTTTGTTTCAGAAATAAATTATATTTATTGCGGCTAATCAGGACAATGCAATGAGGTTAATAATTGTTTTCTTACTTTTAATTTTGTGTGGTAATTTGAGGGTTTCCGCAGCGGCGTTACAAGAAAAGACAATCACAATCAATTTAGCCTCCCCTTCTGATTTCTTCTCTCTTTTCGACAATACTACTCCTTCAAAATCACAAAACAGCCTGAAACCTGAGG
The DNA here is from genome assembly GCF_003097535.1 of Flavobacterium pallidum. Lineage (NCBI taxonomy): Bacteria > Pseudomonadati > Bacteroidota > Flavobacteriia > Flavobacteriales > Flavobacteriaceae > Flavobacterium > Flavobacterium pallidum. Next base: position 1,864,264 of record NZ_CP029187.1, on the reverse strand, counting down.
AAGTTTCTGCACATAATACTATTAATCCGGAGAGTAAATTCTCAAAGGTTGTCAGCATCCTCAGCCTGGCTTTGATTTCAATACTCTCGCTACTGAGCCTTTCATTGTACCGGAATAATATTATCCGCAAACAGAACAATGCGTTGCTGCAGGAAAAAAACAGCGAATTGCTGTTGGCTAAAGAAAAGGCAGAAAGGGCATCTACGGCCAGGTCCGAATTCCTTTCTACAGTGAGCCATGAATTGCGCACGCCGCTGAATGCCATTACCGGAATAACACACCTGCTTATTGAGGAGGATCCAAAACCTTCTCAACTGGATTACCTGAATTCACTTCAGTTTTCCGGGAATTATCTTTTAAATTATATCAATGAAATCCTTGAAATCAATCGTATTGAATCGAGAAACATTGAAGTGGAGAAAATAGATTTCGATGTACGAGAACTATTTACAGGCATACATCAGTCCATGAAGGAGCAGGCTGCTAAGAACAAAAACGAATTTACCCTGCAAATTGATCCCGACATTCCCGAAATGCTTATCGGGGACCCGACAAAATTATCACAGATATTCATGAACCTGATTAACAATGCCATAAAGTTTACCCAACAGGGAAAAATTTCGGTTTTGTTGAAACTGCTCAAATCTGAAAACAGGAAATCTACCGTATATTTCGAAGTTTCTGATACCGGTATTGGGATTCCGGCGGACAAACAGGAAAGTGTTTTTGAGAGTTTTTCACAAGGCTCGATTGAAATTAACCGCAAATACGGCGGTACCGGACTCGGCCTGGCCATCGTCAGGAGGCTGATCATCATACTGGGCGGCAATATCAATCTCTCTAGTAAAATCGGGCAGGGTACCGTTTTTTCGTTTACTCTGGAATTTAGGGAAGGCAACATACAACCGGTTACCGGGCAAAACTTTGACGACAAAGATTTCATTTCCAAAAGGATACTATTGGTTGAGGATAATAAAATCAATCAGATGATTACCAAGAGGCTGCTGGAAAAAAAGCAGATGTGCTGCGAAATTGTTGAAACCGGGGAAGAAGCCGTAATTATAGCCCGGCAAAACCGCTACGACCTGATCCTGATGGATGTACACCTTCCTGGCATCAACGGAACCATTGCCACGCAGCAAATACGCCTTTTTGACTCCAATACGCCTATTGTTGCACTGACTGCCATTTCATTATTGGAAAACCGCGAAATGCTGTTGTCATATGGTATGAATGAGGTAATCACCAAACCTTTCGAGCCTGATAATTTCTTTGCTATCATTGCTGAATACGTACAGAAAGAAAGTGCTTAATACTGTTCAATCAGGTTTTTAATTAAATTCCGGACCAACGGCTCCGCTTTTTGGGCCGCTTCCAAAACTTCCTGGTGGGTTATCGTTCCAATGCTTTCCTCATCGCCCATATCGGTAATGACGGAAATCCCGAAAGTTTCCAGATCCATATGCCTGGCCACAATCACTTCAGGAACGGTAGACATTCCGACGCAATCCGCACCTAGGATTTTGACCATCCTATATTCAGAAAGTGTTTCAAATGTCGGCCCCTGCAACCCAAGGTAAATGCCGTCCTGAACGGGAATTCCCAACTGCGCAGCAACTTCTTTGGCTTTGGCCATCATTTTAACTGAAAAAGGTTCACTCATATTTACAAACCTCGGACCGAAACGCTCATCGTTGACACCGCGCAACGGATGCTCCGGCAATAAATTGACCTGGTCCTTCAGAATGACAATCGAACCCACTTTATAATTTGGATTTACACCTCCTGAGGCATTGGATACGATGAGTTTTTCCACGCCGATGTATTTCATCACGCGCACCGGGAAAGTCACTTCTTTCATGTCATAGCCTTCATAAAAATGAAAACGGCCTTGCATCGCCACGACTTTTTTGCTGCCTATCATACCAAAAACCAAAGCACCTTTATGCCCCTGCACCGTCGAAACCGGGAAATTCGGGATGTCATGATATGGAATCGTGAATTGAATATCAATATCGTCGGTAAAACTCCCCAGGCCGGAACCAAGGATTACGCCGTATTGAGGGTTGAAATGATTTGTTTTTTCGTTGATGAAAGCCGCCGTATGCTGTACTTTTTCCCACATGGAAATCAATTTTTTAAATGCTTCCAAAAATAGCGAATAATATCAAACAACTACCATAGAATGTAAGCAATGTCAAACTTCTCTATCGGGTTTGTATAGGTAAAGTATAGTTGCAGATATGCTCATTCCGTCTGAAGCGCAGCCGTGTATGGTTTGTATATATCCAAAATGGCACTTATCGTAAATGACACTCCTTAAATTGCAGGAAATTAAAAAATTCATGAAAAATATTTACCAAAAAAACATTATTCAGATTTTTACACTGCTGTGTGTGGTTTTTACTACACAAATCCACGCACAATTTACAACCGTCGGTAGCGGTGGATATTCCAATTCTTTTCCCGGAACAGATTCAGCGGGAAGAAATGCATTTCCGTCCGGCGCACCCCAGCTCACGGGCAATGCTGTCGGGAAACCAGTCCCGACGAATGATTGGTGGTCCGCATTATTAAAAGAAAACCATGCTGCCAACCTGTTCAATTATCCGTTGGCAATGAAAACGGTGAACGATGGTTTGGTTGTAAGTTACATTGTACCGACATCGACTCCAAACGGAGCGAGCCAGCCATTGGACGATGCTTTACCAATAACTGTCGGCGTAACGGGACTGAATGCCGCACAGACGAAAGTTGCCGATTACTCCGACTGGACCGTTACCATGGACTGGAGCAATGGCGCACACCAGTTTGAAGCAACGGCTGGGATCGGGATGCCTTTTATTTATTTCACAAAAAATTCCGCCGATGTAGCACAGCTGAAAATTACAGAAGGAACGGTAACCATCAGCAATGAAATGTTGGTTGTCACCAATTCCCACCAGGGCGCAGATTTCGCCGTTTATGCACCGGTTGGCAGCAGCTGGCTACAAACAGGGAATACGTATACCTCAACCCTTAACAATAAAAATTACTGGTCGATGGCTTACATTCCACCTTCGGCAAGTGATGTTACAGCGGTGGCTAATCTATATAAAAAATATGCTTATGTATTTCCTGCCAATACGACTTCCGAATGGAATTACAACCAGGCGACAGCCAAACTGACCACTGTTTTCAATGTTACCACTGATGTAAAAGAAGGGACGGAAACCAATATATTATTGGGTCTATTGCCGCATCAATGGGCGCATTTGGCTTCAGCTTCGGCAACACCTTCTGGCTACGCATATCCTTCTATCCGAGGAGAGATCAGGACGCTTGACGGAAATACTTTTACTGTCGAAAATACTTTTAAAGGCATATTGCCCACCTTGCCTTACCTTGACAATTACAGTCCCGGCTTCAATCCCGCCAAACTCGACAGTAAAATTGCCCAGATTGAAAATGATGGACTGGCCACCTGGACCGATTCTTATAACGAAGGCCAGGTCATGAACCGTTTAATCCAAACCGCACGGATTGCCGACGAAACCGGTGAAGTGCAAGCACGGAATAAAATTGTCGCTACCATAAAAGAACGCCTTGAAGACTGGCTTAAAGCGGATTCAGGTGAAGTGGCTTTCCTGTTTTATTATAACCCTACATGGTCTACGCTGATTGGCTATCCGGCGGGGCACGGCCAGGATTCCAATATTAACGACCATCATTTTCACTGGGGCTATTTCATACATGCCGCAGCTTTTATGGAACAGTTTGAACCAGGTTGGGCAAACCAGTGGGGACCGATGATTAACATGTTGGTACGTGATGCCGCATCAAGTGACAGGAATGACTTAATGTTTCCTTATTTGCGTAATTTCAGTCCGTATGCAGGACACAGTTGGGCAAATGGTTTCGCAACGTTTCCTTTTGGCAACGACCAGGAATCGACTTCCGAAAGCATGCAGTTCGCGTCATCGCTGATCCATTGGGGGACAATTACCGAAAATAATGCGATACGCGATCTGGGAATCTACATTTACACTACGGAACAGACCGCGATAGAAGAATATTGGTTTGATGTCAACAACCGTACGTTTAAGCCCGGTTACGGCTTCAAGGTGGCATCAAGGATCTGGGGAAATGGCTATGACAACCAAACCTTCTGGACTGGAGATATCGCTGCCGCATATGGTATTGAAATGTATCCGATTCACGGTGGCTCATTGTATTTAGGTCAAAATACCGCTTACGTACAGTCACTTTGGAATGAAATGTCATCAAACACCGGAATTTTAAGCAATCAGGCAAATGCAAACCTTTGGCATGATGTGTATTGGGAATATCTGGCATTTATCAATCCTCAGGCAGCGATAAACTTGTACGATTCGTACCCGGATCGCGGTTTGAAGTTTGGTATATCCGATGCGCAAACCTATCATTGGCTGCACTCCATGAATGCTTTAGGCAATGTAAATGCGAATATTACTGCAGATTATCCGATTACAGCAACGTTCACAACAAACGGCATTACCACTTATGTAGCGCATAATTACGGAGATTCGGCTATTGATGTTACTTTCTCCGACGGATATATATTGCATGTTCCTGCAAATGATATGGCTACGAGCCGTGACATCAATGCCACTGGCGTACTTTCTGCCGATTTCTACCAGGCCTATCCCAACGGCAGTGTACATCTTACCGCTGCTGTAACCGGAACGGGAATTACGAAAGTCGCATTTTACGATGGCGAAAATCTGATAGGGGAAGATATGGCCGCTCCATATGAGATCCAGGCGACAAACCTGACTTTGGGAATTCATGGGATGTATGCGAAAGTCTATGTAGAGAATCTATTTAACATTACCAATATCATTGCTGTTCAGGTGGGCGACCAGGTTCCGTTTTCAGGCACCCCTTCCCAGATTCCGGGAATGATCCAGGCAGGGAATTACGATGTTTTTGAAGGTGGCATTGGCCAGAATATTTCGTACAATGATTCGTCACAAACCAATGAAGGCGGCTACAGGCCTACAGAATATGTTGATGCAGCCGTTGATGCCAATGAAGGGGCGACCGTTGGATGGATAGCTTCTGGCGAATGGATGGAATACAGCATTCACGTACAAACATCAGGCCTGTACAATGCGACCCTGCGTTATGCTTCCGGAAACAGCAATGGCGGCGGGCCTTTCCATTTTGAAATTGATGGCAATGCGGCAACCAATGACATCGCGTTAAACACTACAGGAGACTGGGGCAATTGGGTGGATAAAATCGTCAGCAATATCCCGCTGACAGCAGGCGATCATATCCTGAGAGTAGCGGTAACCAACGGCGAATTTAACCTGGGGAAGATGACTTTCGCTTATGCCACGGCTTTACCTTATTCGCCTCCCATTGCCAATGCCGGAGAAAATATTACAGTAGTATTGCCTGCAACCACAGCGATACTAAACGGTTCCTTAAGCAATGATCCGGATGGACAGCCGATCAATTATCATTGGGAACAAATTTATGGTCCGTCAACAATTCATTTTGATGATATTTCCCTTGCATCACCTAACATTTCAAATCTTGTTGAAGGAGTTTACAAATGCAGGCTTACCGTCAGCGATGGCGAATATGAGGCTACAGATGAGGTGCTTATCATCGTATCTGCAAGTGGAAACGCCGCGCCTTCTGTTTCGTTAACAGCACCATTGAATAATACCGCTTATGTTGAAGGCACCGTTATTGCTATCAATGCTATTGCCACAGATTTGGATGGAAATATTACTGCTGTGGCATTTTATGACGGCACAACTGAAATAGGAACTGATGACACCGCGCCATATAGCTTTGACTGGACAAACGCTGCAATAGGCACACACAGCATTACAGCGGTCGCAACCGACAATGGCACGGCACAAAGCACTTCACAGCCCATTGCCATAACTGTTTCGCAATTGATGTCCTGTTCTGAAACTTCAGATGAAGCCCAGCAAGGCACATTTTCCATCGGTTATGATGCGACTTTTGAAACTGTCGGAAACAACGTGACAGTAACATTCACCATGCTTGACACGGATAAAGCGGGCGTTGTCGCCTATCTGTGGAAACAATCACCATTTGCAGAAACCCAGATGGACAACACTTCCGGGTTGACGTTTTCAAAAACACTGTCCGGATTAACGCCAGGTGAAACCATTACTTATGCCTGTAAATTCGCTTTTGCAGGTGGCCTTGCCGTTACCAAATACATCAGTTACGTGGTGGGCGACGATTGTGGCGTAAGCGGGCCGGATACCCAGGCACCAACAAATTTTACTGCAACGGTCGGAACGGTCACTTCAACCACCGTGCAGTTGCTGCTGAATGCTGACGATGATTCCGGAAATATAACGTACACTATCGGATATGGCTCTGAATCTATATCAGCTACCGGCGTTTCCGGAGTCCAGAAATCTGTAATCATAAGCAACCTGAGTCCTGAAACTCCATACACTTTCACCATCAACGCAAGTGATATCGCCGGAAATAATGCAGCCAACAATGCTATCGTCCTGCACGCAACAACTGCTGCAGATACAAGTACTTCATGTTCCGGAACAAGCAATGAAGCGCAGCAAGGCACGTTCTCCACAGGCTACAATTATTCTTTTATGACTAATGGAACAGCTGTGACCATTACTTTTGAATTGCTCGATACCGATAAAGTGGGTGTGGTTGCGTATTTATGGCATCAAAACCCATTTTCGGAAGCGCAGATGACAAATACCGGCGGTTTACAATTCTCCAAAACACTGACGGGGCAAACTCCTGGAACCGACATCAGTTATGGTGTGAAATTCGCATTTGCAGGCGGCCTGGCCGTCACGAAATATTTCATGTATACCGTCGGGGAAGATTGCGCATTGGCTGTTGAAAATCCAACTTTGGAGAAATCGATCTCTTTGTATCCAAATCCTGCCGACAATCTTTTGAATATTGAGGCCAAAAGCTTCGAAGTTTCGAAAGTGGAGTTTTATTCCGTCTTAGGCAAAAAGATCTCGAAAACCTTAAATTCTAATAATACAATTGAAATTAACGATCTTGCGAGCGGACTTTATCTAGTTAAAATTTACGCAGGAGATTCTTTTACAATCAAAAAACTGATCATCAGATAAATTCTTGATCCAGTAAAATCAAAGGCTGCGGATGATTCTGCAGCCTTTTTATTTAACACTGCCCTAATTGATTGATAGTACAACTATTAAATATGTCCCAAACTAAAACTTTAACAATTACTACGGTTTTTATGTACCGAATCTGTTTTATATTTCCGTAGGGATACATTTGTCCCTTCCCCTAAGGAAAAATACAAATTCCCCAAAACATTATACTGCGTAAAAACCGTAGTAATTGTTAATTTTTGACAGAAGTAATCTCACCTCGTTTTAGGAAAACGCTTTTAACTTTTTGATTGAAATCCTGCTGTCCTGAAACAAAAGCAGTTTTGATCGGAAGGTAAAAAAGCCTGTCGCTTTGAAGTTTGTCAATCAGGCGCACATAATCTTTTTCGGTGGTAACTATTAAATTGTCTGGTTTTTCTGTGATTTTACTCACATCTTCCATAGAAAAATCATGATGGTCCGGAAAAGTCATCAATACATCTCTTTCGTTCCTAAGGTGCTCAAAAAAAGGCAGTGGTTTTGCGATTCCCGCAACAAGTGTTTTATGTTTTGCTATAATATCAGAAACCGGAATGATGTCATTATTTCCGTAAATCCTGTCATCATAACTGATGTAAGTAAAAAAAAGCGCTTGTTTATTGCTGATTTTCAATCGGTGGCTGATCTCATTTCGCTCTTTTTCAGAAATCCCTGCCGGGCATTTCGTAACAATGATGATGTCCGCGCGTTTGGCACCATTCCTGCCCTCACGAAGATTTCCTGTCGGCAGCATAAAATCGTCGGCATATAAATCGTCATAAGAGGTGAGCAAAATATAAAAACCAGCTTTGACCTTCCTGTGCTGATAAGCATCATCCAGCAAAATTACATCAGGTTTTTCATGTTGTGACAGCAATTGCGTAATGCCGTTTTTTCTATCGGCATCGACTGCCACCTGGACATTTTGAAATTTCCGGTAATACTGGTATGGTTCATCACCGAGCGTTTCTGCATTCGAATTGGTATCAGCCAAAACAAAACCTTTCGATTTTCTTTTATAGCCCCTGCTCAAGACCGCTACATTATATTCCACCGAAAGCAACCGTATCAGGTATTCAATCTGCGGTGTTTTGCCTGTCCCGCCCACACTTAGATTTCCAACGGCAATCACAGGAATATCGAATGAATACGATTTTAAAACCCCTTTATCGTACAGCCAATTCCGAAAACGGGTAATCCAGCCATATAAAACGGCAAATGGGAAGAGCATTATTCGCAGCAAAATCATGTTACGAAAGTAGAATATTTTATCTTTGGATACTTTAGTTACCTTTTAAAATTATGCTGATAAAAGAAATACTTTCCGTGCTTGAGGAAATGGCGCCGCTGGCTTATGCCGAAGATTTTGACAATGTCGGGTTGCTCGTCGGCAATGCAGAACATGAAGCTACAGGCGTGCTGGTTTGCCATGATGCTTTGGAAAATGTGATTGACGAAGCCATTGCAAAAAAATGCAATCTCGTGGTTTGCTTCCATCCGATTTTATTTTCAGGGTTGAAAAAAATCACCGGCAAAAATTATGTCGAACGCGCCGTCATGAAAGCCATTAAGAATGACATTGCCATTTATGCTGTACATACGGCTTTGGATAACCATCAAAATGGCGTGAATAAAATTTTCTGCGATGCCCTGGGATTGAAAAACACCAAAATTCTGGTTCCAAAGCATGATTTTATCCGAAAACTGGTCACCTATACCATTCCGGAAAATGCCGGGAAATTGCGCCATTCCCTTTTTGCAGCCGGCGCGGGAACCATTGGAAATTATGACAATTGCAGTTTCAATTCGGACGGGTACAGCACGTATCAGGGCAATGAACACAGCAACCCGATAGTCGGCAGGAAAGGCGAAATGACGCAAACACCGGAAATCAAAATTGAAGTCACATTTGAAAAACACCTTGAAAGCAACATCCTGAAAGCGCTTTTTTCAAATCATGTGTATGAGGAAGTCGCTTACGAAATTTATGCTTTGGAAAACCAGCATCAAAATATCGGATTGGGCATGATCGGCGAACTCGAAACGACATATAATGAAGTGGATTTCCTGCATTTCGTAAAAGATAAAATGGGTTGCGGTGGCATACGCCATAGTGCATTCCGACATAAAAACGTACATAAAGTAGCCGTGCTTGGCGGTGCCGGAAGTTTTGCCATCAGCCACGCCATCCGTGCAGGTGCCGATGCTTTCCTGACATCTGATTTGAAATACCATCAATTTTATGAAGCCGAAGGAAAGTTACTTTTGGCCGATATCGGTCATTTTGAAAGCGAGCGTTATACAAAAAATTATATTGTTGATTATCTTACGAAAAAAATGCCTAATTTTGCATTCATTTTATCGAAAGAAAATACAAATCCAGTTAAGTACTTATAATTTATGGCGGCTACAAAAGAATTGAGTGTTGAAGACAAGTTAAGGGCAATCTACGATTTACAATTGATCGATTCACGAATTGACGAAATCAGGAATGTCAGGGGCGAACTTCCATTGGAAGTGGAAGATCTTGAAGACGAAGTTGCCGGTCTTAAGTCACGTTCAGAGAAATTAAAATCAGAGCTTGATGTTATCGAAGACCAGATCAAAGCAAAGAAAAATGCGATTGACGAGCACAAGGAATCAATCAAAAAATACACCAAACAACAGGATAGCGTTCGCAACAACCGCGAATTCAATTCGTTGACAAAGGAAGTGGAATTCCAGGAATTGGAAATCCAATTGGCTGAGAAGCAAATCCGCGAGATGAAAGCTTCCATCGAATATAAAAAGCAGGTCGTTGCCCAATCTTCTGAAAAACTCGAAGAGAAACAAGCGCACCTTGACCACAAGAAATCAGAACTTGATGCCATCATGGCTGAAACTTCAAAAGAGGAAACATACCTGACTGAAAAATCAAAAGAATACCAGGGATTGATCGAGGACAGGTTGCTCACTGCATACAACCGCATCCGCAGCAGCGTGAGAAACGGTTTGGCAGTAGTTTCCATCGAAAGGGGCGCATCTGCCGGTTCGTTCTTCACGATTCCGCCACAAACACAGGTGGAAATCGCTTCCAGGAAAAAAATCATCACCGATGAGCATTCCGGAAGAATCCTTGTCGACAGCGCATTGGCCGACGAAGAAAAACAAAAAATGGAAAAGCTGTTCGCAGCCTTGTAATAAATCAAAACCTCCTCAACAGGAGGTTTTTTTATATGAAAAAGTTACAATTTTTACTGCTCACCAAATCAATTGGCGGCTACATCAATTTCCTGAGCTTTGTAAATCCGGGCAAAGCACAACGACTCGCCTACCGTTTTTTCAGCGAACCGCGCATCGGGCGTTTGATTGACGGTAAACTCCCTGAGATATTGGCTGTCGCCGAAAGGCAAACATTTTCATTTGAACAAAATCGTTTTGAATCTTTCACCTGGAACGGTAATGAAAATACCATTTTACTGGTACACGGTTGGGAAAGCAATGCGGCGCGTTGGGAAAAATTGTTGCCTTATCTGCAAAAAACCGGAAGCACGATTGTCGCCATCGATGCTCCCGCCCACGGCTTGTCAACGGGAAAGGAATTCACCGTGCCGCGTTATGCAGCATTCATCAATATTGCCGCAAAACATTTTAAGCCCTCAGCGATCATCGGGCATTCGATTGGTGGAGTAGCTGCGATTTATTACCAATATAAGTACCAAAATCCCGATTTAAAAAGGCTTATTACACTTGGAGCGCCTTCTGAATTACAGGTGATTGTCGATCAGTACATCGATTTGCTCAGCCTGAATCCTAAGGCGAAAAAATTGCTTTATCAATATTTTGTGGATCACTTCGATGTTCGCATCAATGAATTTTCTTCGCACCTTTTTGCAAAATCTATAGCCGTTGACGGTCTTATTGCACACGACATAAAAGACGATTCAGTATCTTTTGCGGAAGCCGAAAAAATCGCCGCAAACTGGAAGAATGCTTCATTTATCAGGACAAATGGATTGGGCCACAGCATGCATGATGATGGATTGTATGAGAAGATTGCTGATTTTCTAATTATTTAATTATCCCATTTTCTAATTACCTTTGCCAAATGGAAGAAAATCTAAAGCGTATTAATAAATTCATCGGTGAAACGGGATTCTGTTCGCGCCGTGAAGCGGATAAATTAATCGAAGAGAAACGCGTCACCATCAACGGTGAAATTGCCGAAATGGGCGCAAAGGTTTCGATGGACGATGAAATCCGCGTTGATGGAAAATTGGTTCGTGAAAAAAACGAAAAACCGGTTTACCTTGCCTTCAATAAACCCGTCGGAATTGAATGTACTACAAACCTTGACGTGAAAGAAAACATCGTCGATTACATCAATTATCCAAAACGTATTTTCCCGATTGGGCGGCTCGATAAGGCCAGTGAAGGCCTGATCTTCATGACCAATGACGGGGATATCGTAAACAAGATCCTGCGCGCGCGCAACAACCACGAAAAAGAATATATCGTTACCGTAAACAAACCCATCACGGAACGCTTTGTGGAACGCATGGGCAACGGTATCCCGATTTTAGATACCATAACCAGAAAATGCAAAGTCGAAAAAACGGGGAAATTTGAATTCCGTATTATCCTGACGCAGGGATTAAACCGTCAAATACGCCGTATGTGTGAGTATTTGGGTTATGAAGTCATGACTTTGAAAAGAGTCCGGATTATTAATATTACTTTGGATTTGCCCATTGGCCGTTACCGTGATTTGACCTATCAGGAAATCAGTGATTTAAACCAATTGATCGCGCCTTCAAGTAAGACGGAAGAGGCGAGTTTCCTAAGGTCTAACAGCCAAAAGCCAATAGCCACTAATCAAAAGGAAAATAATGATACCCAGCGCAAACCGATTATCATAAAGAAAAGTGACAATAGGGAAAATGACAATCAACGATCAGGTTCAAAGTTTTCACAGAAAAAGCCACTCCCGAAAGTGGAATTTATTAAGAAAGATGATCCTAATTACAAAAAAAAAGGCGATTATTGATTCCTGCGTTGCTCTCGCGCCAGTAAAGTATTCTTAAGCAACATCGCAATGGTCATGGGGCCGACACCACCGGGAACCGGCGTGATATGCGATACTTTTTTACTCACGTTTTCGAAGTCGACATCACCGGTGATAACATAGCCTTTCTCATTATTTTCATCGGCAACACGTGTGATTCCTACATCGATGACTACGGCGCCATCCTTGACCATTTCTGCTTTAAGGTAATTGGGAACGCCTAAAGCAGTGATGATAATATCAGCCTGGGTGGTAATCTGGGCAATGTTTTTAGTATAACTGTGCGTAAGCGTCACTGTGGAATTTCCCGGAAAACCTTTCCTGCCCATTAAAATACTCATCGGGCGCCCGACGATATGACTGCGACCGATGACCACTGTATGCTTGCCTTTGGTTTCCACATTGTATCTTTCCAGCAGTTCCAGAATCCCAAATGGTGTTGCCGGAATGAACGTCGTCATATCCAGCGCCATTTTTCCAAAGTTTTCGGGATGAAATCCGTCAACATCCTTTGTAGGATCAATAGCCATCAATACTTTTTGGGTATCGATCTGGTCCGGAAGCGGCAATTGCACGATGAATCCGTCGATATTATCGTCCTGATTAAGTTCCTTAATTTTCTTCAGCAGCTCGGTTTCAGAAGTGGTGCTTGGCAGCCTGACCATCGTTGATTCAAACCCGACACGTTCACAGGCTTTCACTTTACTGCCAACATATGTAAGGCTTGCGCCGTCGTTGCCAACGATTACTGCGGCAAGGTGCGGGACTTTTTCCCCGCGGCTTTTCATGGCCGAGACCTGTGCCGTGATTTCGTTTTTAATATCTTCTGAAGTTTTTTTCCCGTCAAGTAAAGTCATGTTGCTATATTTAAGTACAAGGTTCAGGGTACAGGGCAAATATGCTCTTAAAAATTCAGGGTTCAAAGTGCGACCTGTACCCTGCACCCTGAACCCTGTGTCTTATTTCATTCCCTTCATTCCCCCCATCATTTTCATGAGGTTCTTACCGCCGGGGCCCTGCATCATTTTCATCATTTTGCTCATTTGGTCGAATTGCTTCATGAGTTGGTTGACTTCTTCGATTTTACGCCCGGCACCTTTGGCAATCCTGTTTTTCCTTTTCATATCGATGATGGCGGGCCTTGTCCTTTCGGCCGGTGTCATCGAGTAGATGATGGCTTCGATATGCTTGAACGCGTCATCTTCAATTTCGACATCTTTCATGGCTTTTGAAGCGCCGGGGATCATTCCGACCAAATCCTTCATATTACCCATTTTCTTCACTTGTTGTATTTGGGTAAGGAAATCATCGAAACCGAATTCGTTCTTCGCAATCTTCTTTTGTAATTTTCTCGCTTCCTCTTCATTAAACTGCTCCTGTGCCCTTTCTACCAAAGAGACAACGTCACCCATCCCAAGGATACGTTCCGCCATACGGTTTGGGTAAAACACATCGATGGCTTCCATTTTTTCACCGGTACCAACAAATTTAATAGGCTTATTTACCACCGATTTGATAGTCAAAGCGGCACCACCACGCGTATCACCGTCCAATTTCGTAAGAATGACACCATCAAAATTAAGACGATCGTTGAAGGCTTTTGCGGTATTGACAGCATCCTGTCCAGTCATCGAGTCGACTACGAAAAGTGTTTCCTGTGGATTAAGCGCACGGTGCACATTTGCAATTTCGGTCATCATCTCCTCATCAACCGCAAGGCGGCCGGCAGTATCGACGATGACAACGTTATATCCTTTTTCCTTAGCATATTTTACGGCATTCTGTGCAATTTCGACCGGATTGTCGTTGCCCAATTCGGAATACACTTCTACCCCGATCTGGTCCCCAACCACGTGCAATTGATTAATTGCCGCCGGGCGATATACGTCACAGGCAACTAAAAGCGGTTTCTTATTCCTTTTTGTCTTAAGATGATTGGCCAGTTTTCCGGAAAAAGTAGTTTTTCCAGAACCCTGGAGGCCGGACATTAAGATGACCGTCGGGTTGCCTGAAAGGTTGATTCCGGCAACATCGCCGCCCATCAATTCCGTTAGCTCGTCTTTTACAAGTTTGACCAATAGCTGGCCTGGCTGTAACGTAGTCAATACATCCTGACCGATGGCTTTTTCCTTTACGGTATTGGTAAATTCCTTTGCAATCTTAAAATTCACGTCGGCATCCAGAAGCGCGCGTCGCACTTCTTTTAAGGTATCTGCAACGTTGATTTCAGTGATTTTTCCATGGCCTTTCAGGATGTGAAATGCCTTATCGAGTTTTTCGCTTAAATTATCGAACATAATGCTGTCTTTAAAGCGGCAAAGATAACGTAATCCTGCGAAGCGGCAAAGCAGCATCGGATACAAAAAAACAAAGGAACTGTGTTTTTACGGATTTGCGAAAATGACTTCCTTATATTGGTATAAATCAAAAAACCAGTCCCGAACAAAGACTGGTTTTAAAAACAAACCAAAAATATAAACTATTAATTAACGCACGTATTATTGTCGCCATCCAGTTGGAAGAGCGTACTGATTTCGCTTTGGTTCAGCATCCTTCTGTAAACCCGGATGTCATCGAGGCTTCCTTTGAATTTCCTTCCGAAATAGTAATCAAAAAACTGGGTGTTGATGAAAATCGGATCGGGTGATTCGGCAGAACCTATAAAAACACCATCGCGGTATAATTTAACCTGCGCTGAAGGCATCCCGTCATCTACAGTTACCACCAGATGATGCCATCCGGGATTGTCGGCCTGCATGTTCCATGAACCGTCCCATAAGTTGAAAATCGGATCCTGGTTTGCATAAAACAAAGGCCTGTTCAAATCATAAAGCGCCAATCCGAAACTGAGTGTATTGCTTTGATTTCCATTTGATTTTTCAAACATATATTCCAAATCCGACTCATTGGTGTTGTTTGCTTTGAACCAAAGGCTGATGGACATCGGCCCACCTTCAATATTATTGGCAGGGGTTGAAACCAGCTTAAGGTAATCCAGGTCGTTTCCGCTGAAAGCGACCGCACTATTTGCATTCCCGTTCCTGTCGGTTACAAATGCAGGCGGATAATTGTTATTGTAAACAGCAGCTGCATCGGTTATAAGATCGCGCGCTTCATTGGCAAAAGGCATATAAATAACAAGGCTGTCCATCAATATCCCCGGATTATTGCAAGGATTCACAACAGGGAAACAATCGTTCATCGCAGACTGGATTGCAGCGAGCAATTCCTGATTGTTGTGGATTGCAATCATTTCGCCATCCACAGTGACGCTCATCGGGTAATTAAGCGTATAGTATTCATTGGCATTGAGGTTGGAAAGAAAACCCAATAGCTGCGCATCATTTTGAAAATCATACGTATTTGCCAACTGGAAATCACTATTGTAAGCAGAAACCGTGATCGGATATACAATTGTAAGGCATGGTATTACTGCATTTACAGGATTTCCGGATTCACATTGTGTTTTCAAGAAATGCATTTCCTGTGCATTATTCGCAACAGCCTCGCTACCATCATTGTACACAATGGTTACCGGAAAATCAAGGCGGAAATGATCATTGCCATTAAATTCACTAATGGTAGATCTTACTGCATCCAAAGACCCCTGATTATCAACATGCGCGGCATATGAAGTCATATTGTTTCCCTGGGCCTGGTAAACCCATACAGTGTAGGGCATTTTAATCGAGAAACAGGCGGTACTGTCAATAGCATTATCGCCTTCATCTGAAGCGGAAACACGCCTTAAAAGTGTTGTCAGTTCTGACTGCCTGTCAAGGCTTTGCGGATTTTGTGTCACCTTATCCTCATCCTGCTGACAGGCAGAAGGCAAAAGACTCAGTATCGCAATAGAAGCCAGCAAGAACAACGTTTTTTTCATAATGGTGCGTCAATTTATACTAGAACAGCCGTAATGCAAAAAACCCTACTTATTTAACATTATTAAAAAACTTACGCCAAAAGTTAGGGTAATTTAAAATTGGATTGTTATATGCTATATTTTTGCTTTTAAAAGTAATAATAAAATGGATGAAATAAAACCTGCCGGTGTTTGTGAGGAACGAATTTTTGCGTCTTTCTTCCGGTCAAATATCAAAGCTGTGCGGAATTATCTGTTTTATAAATACGGAAATGAGGAGCATGCCAATGATATAGCGCAGGATGCGTTTATAAAACTTTGGGAAAATTGTGCCTCAGTTCCTTTGGATAAAGCAAAAGCTTATGTGTATACGATTGCAAACAATGCATCGCTGAATTTGATTGCGCATCATAAAGTAGTGCTTAATTATTCAAAAAATGCAGGCAAAAGCGGTGTGACAGCTGAAAGTCCTGAGTATATACTGGAGCATGATGAATTCGGTGAAAAATTAAAAAAAGCCATCGAAAACCTCACCGATTCGCAAAGGACGGCATTCCTGATGAACCGGATTGATGGAAAGAAATACAGTGAAATTGCAGAAATACTAGGCATAACAGTGAAAGCTGTAGAAAAAAGGATCAGTGGCGCACTGATTTCGCTAAGAAAAGAAATTGACAATATATAAGTAAGATTATGAAGAAGGAACACGATTTAGCCAAATGGCTTGCCGGTGAAATGACGGAACAGGAACGGGTTGATTTTGAAAAAACGCCTGAATTCAGTTCCTATGATAAGATTGCGCGTTTTTCGCAACTGCTTGAAGCGCCGGATTTCGATAGTGACAAGATGTACAACAGCATCATTTCACGTGAGAAAAAACAAACCAAAGTCATTCCGCTTTACAGGAAAAACCTGCTGCTGAAAATTGCCGCTGTTTTGGTAATTGGACTCGGTATATGGTTTGCAATGCCTGACACCAATGAGGAAAACCACCAGGAACTTGCCGTTGCCGGTAAAACCTCCATTTTCCAGCTTCCTGACCATTCTGAAGTCACGCTGAATGCGGGTTCAGATGCAGCATACCAAAGTGGTAACTGGGACAAAAACAGGGAAATCAGCCTTCACGGTGAAGCATTCTTTAAAGTAGCCAAAGGAAAAACATTCGACGTCCTTACAGACTGTGGTAAAGTTACTGTGGTAGGAACACAATTTAATGTAAAATCGCGCGGCAACCGTTTTGAAGTCACTTGTTTTGAAGGTAAAGTGAGGGTACAATGTGCAGATAATGTGATTTTTATTACCAAAGGCCAAAAAGTGGCTTTTGAAAACGGCGCAGCGATTCCAAGTAAATTTATGGAAAGCGACAGGCCATCCTGGATGGACAGGCAAATGGAGTTCACTTCAGAAAACCTGCAGGGTGTTGTTGCTGAAATGAAGCGCCAGTATAACATCAATATAGATGTTGTAGCTGTTGACAAAACCAAAAACCAGGCTTTTACCGGTGTAATGCCGGCAGATAAACTGGAAGTCGCACTTGAAATCGTAAGCAGGACTTTTGGCATTCATGTCAAGAAAACCGAATCCGGTATAATCCTGTCTGGGAATGATTAAAAAAAAAAGGCTGCTGTTTATCTTATTTTTTTTGATATGCTGGACACCTTTCTTCGCCCAGCAAAAACAGCCTTTGAAAAATATCATCCGTGACATTGAAAAAGAACATGGCATTCATTTCAATTTCATTGAGGAACAAATCGATAATATCGAGATTACACCGCCGGATCCGTCATTTACATTAGCTAAAAAAATATTTTACCTTGAGGGCCATACTCCTTTGCACTTCGATGTGATCGGAGGAACATATGTTTCGGTTTCCTTAAAAAAAACCACCGAAGCACCTCCCGAAAGCGAGATGAAGGTTTCCCTCGAAGAAGTGGCTGTCGACAAATACCTTACGACAGGAATCTCTAAAAAAGCCGACGGCGTTTACCAGATCAAACCCAAGAAATTGGGAATCCTGCCGGGGCTTACGGATCCTGATGTCCTTCAGACCATGCAGCAGATTCCGGGTATTTACAGTGCCGATGAAACCGTTTCAAATATCAACATCCGGGGCGGCACCCACGACGAAACCCTTTTTTTATGGAATGGATTACGCATGTTTCAGACCGGGCATTTCTTTGGTCTGATTTCTGCTTTTAACCCTTACCTTAATGACAAAATAGAAATTTATAAAAACGGTACTTCCGCCTTTTATGGAGAAAGCGTTTCCGGCGTGGTTGCGATTTCATCAGGATTGGTTGAAACGGACAGTACGACCTGCCTCAGCTCCAATATGATCTGGGCCGGTTTCAACACTAAAATACATACTTCGGAAAAAGGGGTACTGACACTTTCGGCAAGGCGGTCCATGACCGATTTCTTCAGTTCGCCCACTTACAAAAAATATTACAACCGGATATTCCAAAATACCATTGTAACTGACCTTAATGACAACCAGGCCATCAATTTCCAAAGTGATGAGTATTTTTATTTTTATGACACGACCGTACAATATCAGCAGAAAATCGGAGAAAAAAACGAATTGAGTTTTTCTGCCATTGCCATACGAAATTCGCTGGACCTTTATGAAAGCACTTTCAATAGTGGTATAACCATATCTAAAAACAGTACGCTGGGACAACAGAATTTAGGCGCCATACTTTCGTGGAAAACG
The DNA here is from genome assembly GCF_003097535.1 of Flavobacterium pallidum. Lineage (NCBI taxonomy): Bacteria > Pseudomonadati > Bacteroidota > Flavobacteriia > Flavobacteriales > Flavobacteriaceae > Flavobacterium > Flavobacterium pallidum. The sequence continues at coordinate 1,845,488 of NZ_CP029187.1, read as the reverse complement.
AATTGGGATGCTAAAAACACTTCTGAAATTTCCATTTACAGTTCCAATTACAATTTGGATTCCCGCTATGAAAATATCAGCAACAGCCAAATCCAGAAGCAAAAAAACAGCATCACTGATACCGGTTTGAGGCTTGCCCACCATTATATGCTCAGCGATTTATGGAAATTCAGCAGTGGGTATCAATACATAGAAACCGGTGTAAGAAATGATGAGGAAGTCAACAATCCTGCCTTTTTAAAACTCAGTAAAAAGGTATTGCGTACGCATGTCGCCATTCTTGAAACCGATTGGAAAGCGCCTGACAGGCAAACGGCATTCCGCCTTGGCTTACGCAGCAATTACATTAAGGAATTCGAAAAACTACTATTTGAACCCAGGATGCAATTTTCACATTCGTTCAATGGAAAATTTCGCATGACTTTTTCTGCAGAACAGAAAAGCCAGAGCACGTCACAGGTGGTCGACCTGCAACAGGATTTCCTTGGTGTCGAAAAAAGGCGTTGGGTCATTGCCGACAATGCACAAATCCCGATACAAAGAAGCAGGCAAGTCGAAATCGGGCTGGCTTATAAAGACAAAAAATGGCTGGTGACTTTTGACAATTATCTTAAAAAAGTACAGGGCATTTCTACCAGCGGGCAATCCTTCCAAAACCAGCTGGAGTTTGTCAAACTCAATGGAAGCTACCTTGTTTATGGTTCGGAACTACTAGTGCAGCGGAATCTTGGGCGGTATTATGTATGGCTCAGTTACAGCTACAACAATAACAAATACAATTTCCCGGATTACATTCCGCCTAAATTTGCAAACAATTATGAAGTGTCCCATATGGTTTCCGGCGCGCTCATTTATGATTGGAAAAAACTGAAAACCGCGCTGGGTGCAAAATGGTATTCCGGCCGGGCTGAAACCACACCAATCAGTACAGCGCTTACGCCAAACCAACCGGGAATCATTTACAACAATCCGAATAATGAAAATCTGGGTGATTTTTTCCAGGTGAATTTTTCAGTTTCTTATGCCTGGAAACTCAACAAAAAAAATCTTTTTGAAGCCAGTTTTTCAATATTGAACCTTCTGAACAAACGAAATACCATCAATCGGTATTACCGCGTCAACACGGCAACCAACAGTGCTGAAAGCGTCAACACCTATGCGTTGGAGCGCACTCCGAACCTGAGCCTGAAGCTGCAGCTTTAAAATGAATTTTCGTCAGTTTTTTAACCAGGTGAAATGTTAATCCCGGACCGTAATGAAACTTTAACAATTGCTGTGGATTTTACGCATCAAATAATCGCTGATTTTTCTTAGGGATAGCATTATCCCCTTCCCTGAAGGTAAAATACAATTTCCCCGGGACTTGCCATTACGTAAAAAGTATACCTTTTGTTAATTTTTAAATACGATTAATGAGCACTTTTTACTGACAAAGCTAAAATTAAAACTGGAAATAAATGAAAGGCTGTGTTCCGCTGGTTGAAGTGGCGTAAACCACCCAGAAAGCCAACGACAATACCAATGCCTTACCAACAATAGGCAGTCTGTCAAAAGAGGTTTTCATAAGGCCAGTTACAGGATTCGGAAGGAAATGCCAGACATAACCGATCAGCATAACAAGAAATACGTTTTTATAACCCATAATGATGATGGCCCATTCATTGACATGGAAATTCAGTTTCCCGATCATCCCAATCACATCAAACGCCGTAGCAAAATCCCTGGCTCGGAAAAATATCCAGCAAAATGCCACGAAATGAAATGTAATGACTACGGAAATGAATCGTTTAAAACCTTTGCCGAAAGTCTTTTTATCCGGATTTTTTTCAGGGAAATACTCTGAAAAAATCTTGTTTACCGCCAAAGCCATTCCGTGCAGTGCACCCCAGATGATGAAACGGAAACTCGGGCCATGCCAAAGTCCGCCAAGCAGCATTGTGGTCATCAGGTTGACATTAGTGTAAAGTGTGCGTTTTCTGTTTTTTGACAAAAGGAACGCAAGTATGAAAACGAAAAGTGCTGCTAAAGAGACGATCAGCGGAATGGGAGTTTTATCCAAATAAACTGTTCCGAAAACAATCAACCCGGCAAAGAAAAGGCAGGGGAACAAAAATCCGCCGAACGACCCTTTCCTGTTTCCGCCAACTGAAATATACAGGTAATCGCGAAGCCAGGTTGACAAAGAAATGTGCCACCTCCTCCAAAATTCGGTAATCGAGGCAGACTTATAGGGTGTACGGAAATTCACTGAAAGCTTAAAACCCATCAACAATGCAATTCCGATGGCCATGTCGGAATATCCTGAGAAATCGCAGTAAATCTGTATGGTGTAGCCATAGGATGCCATCAGGTTTTCAAATGCGGTAAAGCTTTTCGGGGAATCAAAAACACGGTCGACGAAATTCAGCGAAATGTAATCGGAGATGAAAGTTTTTTTTACCAAACCACCAATAATGAGGAACAATGCATTATTCACATCTTCCCGCGACAATTTCAGTTTGGCATAAATCTGCGGGATGAATTCCGAAGCGCGCACGATGGGCCCGGCCACCAATTGCGGAAAAAACGATACGAAGAACATATAATCGAGGATATTCTTCGTCGGTTTCAGTTCACGCCGGTAAATATCGATGATATAACTCATTGACTGGAAGGTGTAGAATGAAATCCCTACCGGAAGGATGATGTCATGGAATTTCAAATGTCCGTCGAAAAGGCCGTTGTAATTTTCGATCAGGAAATTCGTGTATTTGAAATAGCCGAGAAAGCAAAGATTCAGGATGACGCTTAACACGAGATAAAATTTCCTGTACCCTTCAATCACTTCCTGGTATAAAAGTTTTGCCAGGTTGTAATCCACTACGCCTGAAAAAAGCAGCAACACAAAATAAGCACCGCTGGATTTATAATAGAAAAACAACGAAAATGCGAACACATAAAGGTTGCGCATCGCATGGGTCTTTGCTTTTGTCGTCAAAATATAGATCGGATAAAAGACAAGGAATAAGCCCAGAAAAAGTGCTGTGTTGAATAAAATCGGGTGCTTTGGATCATACGTATACCAGCTGCGTACGTCGGCGGTGGTGACGTGCCCGAAAATTGTCGTAAACCAATGCTGTACCTCTGCGAACCCCATTTTTATTGTTTCGAATTTTTATAATTGCGGAATGTCGCGAGAATGGCATCGCTAAGCAAATCGCCTTGCTTTTCATAGCCCGCTTTAGAATAATGCACCCGGTCCCCGGCCATAAATCCCTGCCTGTAGTTGCGCGTCACGCCATATAAACCGCCCAACTGCGCATACATATCCCAGACTGCATAATTATTTTCAGCGGCAACGTTCAGGATTTTCTGCGCATAATCCGCAACATATACATTCGGAATTTTCCTCCTGAACATCGAAGGTGAAGGTGTCGCAACGAGGATTTCTGTGCCGGTTTCCTGTTTTCGGACATTTTGCATGAACAATTCCAATTGTATCATATAATCTTCCGATTTCATTTTGTCAAAAGATTCATTCGTGCCTAAAGCCACTACAATCAAATCGGGCTGCAGGGCTTTCAATTGCTCAAAAAACATCGGATATTTGTTATAATCCGAAAGTTTCGCGCCATTTACCCCAATATTATGGTAAATGATTCCAGGATCATTATTCTCAATAACGATTCCGTTTAGGGTGCAATTATTTGCGGTTTTATTCGGCAACAGGTATATCTTGTCGAGGCGTTCCTGCGTGACATAAAAGTGGCTGTCATCATCTGCCAATAACGGTAAAGGGATAAATTCAGAACGCTCAATCTTCTTTTTCTGCATTTCGTTTGATGGAATCTTCAGCGTTTTTCCGGCGCGAATGCGGTCGTTTTTCAAACCATTTGCCTTTTTGAGCTGTGCTATGGAAACGTTGTATTTATCAGCTATGATTGATAAAGCTTCTCCGTTCTTGATTTTATGCGTAATGGATTTCGGCACGTTCGATTCAAACGAAATGGTTCTTTTGGCCGTAGCGATGTTGAAAGTATCCTCATTATCCGGCGTGATGATTTTAATCGTATTGAAGAAATTGTCCTGCTCCTTCGCATTGAGCTCAATGGCAAAATCATCGTTTCTGGAAGTCAGCGCGATACCGCTAAGCCCAACCTTACTAACGTTTACGGATGATACGATGCGGTGGTTTTCCCAACTTCCGTTCGATGTAAACTTCACGTCCCACGAGCCGTTCGTCTTTGCAAGGCTGTGTGGAAAAATGAAGCCGCGGCCACCGTTTCCGAAAAAAGCCTGCAGCGATTCTCGCACCCGGTTTGTCATCAGATCAGCCTGGATGTGGGAATCCCCAATGTGCACGATATTGATTTTGCCCGAATGGTTTTTTTCGAGTTTGTACAGTTTCTCAAGGAAAGCGGAAATCGCCATCGGGTTCTGGATGCCGTTTTCCGGAATGATAATCGGAATGGTGTCCACTTCAACCGAGTCCGTTTCCACCAAAGTAGAGTCAACCACCTGCGCATGCATCTGCGGAAGCGAAAACAACAAAATCAATACTAAAAATAATTTATTCCTCATCTGGCACTTCATTTTCAGGATTGATGCTGTCACCTGGATGCTCCTCGATTTCCTTGCCATCATTATCCCTTTTCTTCCTCAATATCTTAAACTCGTCGTAGCCCTGGCTCAACTGATTGTAAATCATAGCCGCCACTTTTTTAGCGCCACGGAAATTGAAATGTGTATAATCCTTGTTGGCCATGGCTGGGGATTCCTCGACCCATTTTACCATCGAACCATCACCGCCCATCAGGGTGTAGAGGTTTACAAAACCGGCTCCGGTTTTCAGCGCATAATGTTTCTGCGCACGGCTTAATGGTACGACGGCAGAATCGGTTTTCATTTCCGTATCGTATTTGGTCGATTTGTCGGCGGTGGAAATAATCAGGATGGAAACACCAGGAAAACATTCGCGAAGGCGGTTCACGGTGCGTGTCATGCTTCGTTCATACCAGCCGTAATCCTTTGTGCCATAATTCAATACATTCGTACCGTAATGCAATACGATCAGGTCATAATTGAGTTTTTTCTGGAACGCCTTCATCAGCGCGACATCGAAATTCGAGATCGGGATCCCGGAGTTCCCGCGTTGTGAGAAATTGTCGATATGAACCCCTTTTCCGTCATCGAAATTAAAACCATATACCGGGACAGTACGTGCGTTCTTAAAATCAACCTTTACGGATTTGAGTCCGCCCTGTGATAAAGTCAGCGTATTCAATAGATTATCGGCAACCAGCTTTTTATGCAAAGTATCTTTTCCAATGACATAACTGATTTCGCCTTTTTTATTATCGGCACTTCCGTAGAAAAGCGTCGGATTGTCGAGCTGCGCGGTGTACTTTCCGTTTTTATATTTCACCCACGCCGGTTTCACGGTATCATTGGCAAAAAACACATGTCCGTTTATGCCGAAAGGACGCAACGGATGTTTCACATTCAGGTAGGACTGCATTTTCCAGTTCGCAGAATATTCATGTACGATGGAACTGCGCGAAGCTGCGGATTCAGAGGTAATCGCCACGAAACCGACGCCTTTCCCTCCGTAACGGTTTTGGAAATTGTTTCTTAAATCCTGCACGATCATATCGCCATCGGTCATGGAATCGCCGAAATAGGCGATGCGGACATTCCCGTTTTGGGCGGTTTCGAGCTGGTATAATTTCTCGTAAAATGGAATCAGGTATTGGTTCCCTTTGTAATCCTCGTATGGCTCTTCAGGGAATTTGATCCCATTGGTTTCATAATATGTAATGGGCTGGTTGGCAAGCGTATCGCCGATATCTGCACGTGAAGAATCCGTTTCCGCTTCAAAGGCGTCGATGAGCATGCTGTCGACGAGCACATTTCTCACATTCCCCGCCTTTTCGGAAAAAATCCTTTTCGGCAGGATCCTTTTGACACCCAAAAAGAATATGGCTGACAGCAGGACGATCAGGAAAGAGCGGAAAAAATACGATTTAGGATTCACTGAAACGGGATTACGATTGATTACATGCGCTCAGGCACCTGGATGCCGAGCAACGCAAAAGCGGATGCGATGGTATCGGCTACTTTTTTGGAAAGCTGCACACGGAGGGACTTTTGTGAAGGATCGCTGGCCCCTAAAATCGGTACCGCCTGGTAAAACGAATTGTATTCTTTGACCAGTTCGTAAGTGTAATTCGCAATCAGGGCCGGACTGTGCATATCAGCGGCATTTTGGATCACTTCAGGAAAAAGCTGGAGTAACTTGATGAGTTCTTTTTCTTTCGGGTCCAGAACATTATTAACAATCTCTGCTGAAAAATCAAAATCAGCTTTGCGGATGATGGACTGGATCCTGGCATAAGTATACTGGATGAAAGGCCCTGTATTACCAGCAAAATCTACGGATTCCTCCGGGTTGAAAAGGATCCGTTTTTTCGGGTCTACCTTTAATATATAATATTTCAATGCGCCGAGGCCAATAATTTCGTGCAGGCGTTTCTTTTCCTCATCGGAATAGCCGTCGAGCTTGCCGAGTTCTTCTGAAATCTTTCCGGCCGTGTCGACCATTTCTGAAATAAGGTCATCGGCATCGACAACAGTGCCTTCGCGGCTTTTCATCTTTCCGGAAGGCAAATCCACCATCCCGTAAGAAAGATGGAATAGCGATTCGGCCCAGTCAAAACCGAGTTTTTTCAAAATCAGGAACAGTACTTTGAAATGATAATCCTGTTCGTTCCCGACCGTGTACACCATCCCGCCTACATCAGGGAAATCTTTTACACGCTGGATGGCGGTGCCGATATCCTGCGTCATATAAACAGCGGTACCATCGGAACGCAGTACGATTTTACGGTCAAGGCCTTCGTTGGTAAGGTCAATCCAAACGGACCCGTCAGGATCTTTTTCGAAGATGCCTTTTTCAAGTCCGAACTGCACCACTTCCTTCCCTAATAAATAGGTATCGCTTTCATAATAATTTTTATCGAAATTTACGCCAAGGCGTTTATAGGTTTCAGCGAAACCGGAATACACCCATTGGTTCATTTTTTCCCAAAGCGCGATCACTTCCGGTTTACCGGCTTCCCAATCAAGCAGCATCTGCTGGGCTTCGAGCATGATCGGGGCCTTCTTTTTGGCTTCGTCTTCGCTTTGGCCCTGAGCCATCAACTCATTTATCTGGGTTTTATATTCCTTATCAAACGCCACGTAGAAATTCCCGACTACCTTATCCCCTTTCAAACCTGAGGATTCCGGCGTTTCATTTTGCCCAAACTGCTGCCAGGCAATCATCGATTTACAAATATGGATGCCGCGGTCGTTAATGATCTGGGTTTTATATACATTTTTACCAGATGCCTTAATGATTTCGGCGACGGAAGAACCCAGGAGGATGTTGCGGACATGGCCGAGGTGCAGCGGTTTGTTGGTATTGGGTGAAGAATATTCGACCATCACCGATTTTGAACCTTCAGCAGGCGTTACAAAACCGAAATCGGCATCTGATTTAATGGAATTGAAATACGTTATATAATAGGTGTCGTCAATCACGAGGTTGAGGAAACCGGAAACTACGTTGAAACGGGTCACCAGATCGGTGTTTTCAACAAGAAACGTGCCAATTTCATTTCCCAAGTAGGGTAAACCACTTTTTAACTGTTTAAGCAATGGAAAGAGCACGAGGGTGACGTCCCCTTCAAAATCCTTTCTTGTGACCTGAAACTCGATTTTGTCAATATCAATATCAAATAAAATGCGTATCGCATCTTTGATTTTTACGGTCAAAATCTGTTGTAAATCCATGTCTTTCGAATTTGAAAGCGCAAAGATAGATGTAATTCCGAAAAAGTGTTATAAAAGTTAGTAAAATAGCATTGCAAACGTTGCAAATGTTAAAATAACAACCTATGCCTTAATGTTAACACGATTTTAGCATTTTTTAGAATTATTTATAAAATTATTGTTATGTTTGTTTCCTTAAAATTTATAATGTGGTTATGAAAAAAAGTTTATTTTTATTGATGTTATTGGCATCGTTTGCAGGTTTTTCGCAGGCGATATCGGTGAACACGACAACGTACAATCCTGACCAGCTGGTGAATGAAGTCCTGATTAGCGGGCAATGTAATACAGCTCAGGGTGTAGTGGCACAAACTGGTACGAATTTCGGTTCCGTAAATGGGATCGGGTACTTCGAGAATACCAGTAACAACCCTAATTTCCCATTTGCAAAAGGGGTTGTATTGTCAACAGGTGACGTGACCAAAATTCCTGGAGTCAATCCGGCTACTCCTAACACTACCACACTCAGTGATGGTAATGCGGCCTGGACCGGAGATGCTGATCTTCAGAATATTCTTTTACAATCGGGGATCACTTTTAATTCGACCAATGCGTCATTCCTGAAGTTCAATTTTGTACCGGTTTCAGCAAACTTCAGTTTTGATTTCGTTTTCGCTTCTGAAGAATATGGTGCATTACAGTGTAATTTCTCTGATGCTTTTGCTTTTATCCTTACTGATAACAATACCGGAATTTCTAAAAACCTAGCTCTTGTGAATGGCAGTTCGCCAATTTCTGTGGCTACCATCAGGAATAATACTTACAACTCTACTTGTCCTTCAGTAAACCCGAATTTTTTTGGAGCGTATAATGGTAGCGGTTTCGGCCCTGCTATCAACTTCAATGGACAAACGATTAAGATGACTGCTTCGGATGTTGTGGATATTACGCACACTTACACCATTAAACTTGTTATTGCTGATGGTGTGGATTCAAATAACAACCCGAGCCCGCTATACGATTCTGCTGTATTTTTTGGCGCCAATACCTTTAATATCGGTAGTGAAGTCTTAGGACTTGACTATACCGCTACCAATGCTACTGCAACGCCTCCGAGGGATGCTATCTGTCCTGGTGGAATTATGCCAACTTTGGCTCCTGTAACTCCGCTGCCAGCCGGAACTATTTACGAATGGCTCAAAGACGGGCAACCTTATTCACCAGCACAAACAGGCCCTACCTTAAACCTTCAGGCATTGGGTGAAAATACCACGCACACGTATACATTACATTATACAAGGCAAAATTGCGATCCTTTTGATGATTCGATCATTGTAGAAGTATACAATCCATTGTTTGCACCGCAACCGCCTAATTTGTTCAAATCATGTGAAGCCAGTAATGCAACGCACAGTTTTGACCTGACGCCAAACACTACATTTATGATGGCAGGCCTTCCTTCTGATGCCATCATTACTTACCATGCTACACAGAACAATGCGAACAACAACGTAAGTCCGCTATCTACAACGCAAGTGGTTACACATGCTGCTGCAGTGGCCGGTGTTACGATTTATGCAAGAATCCAAAGCGGTACTTCACCTTGTTTTGAAACCAAGTCATTCCTGTTGAAGTATACGCCAGATCCTGTGATAAATACGCCTAACATGGCTACGCCGGCTGTTGCGGCTATTTTCACTAAATGCGCGAGCAATTACCCTACTTTACCGGCAAGGGCCAATTTCAACCTGGCGCAGATTACCCCTATCATCCTTGGTTCGCAGGACCCTACAGCTTATGTGGTAAGGTATTATATTTCGGCTACAAATGCACAGACCGGAACGTCGCCATTAACGAACCTGAATAACCAGACGACAAAGGATATTTTTGTGAGGGTGGAATTAATAGGTAACCCAGGTTGTTTTGTAGTGCTTCCGGCAGCCGCTCCAGCTTTTACCATTACTGCTACACCAAAAGCTCCAATTGAAACACTTGATGACGTTGTAATATGCAGCAGCAGTGCTGGTTATGCGCTTCCTGCATTGACTGAGCCAACATCCAAGTATTTTACGGATACTGATGGAGGAGGAACCGAACTAGCTGTTGGTGCCTTAATCAATACGACTCAGGAAATTTTTATTTACAATAACCCGGGCGGTAATATCTGCCCGAACGAAAGTAGCTTTCAAGTCACAAAAGTAAATTTGACTTCCTGGACACAGGATATCCCATCAACTCCAATTTGTACACAGTTTTTACTTCCGGAATTGCCATATGGGGTGTATGTTCCAAACGATGCTGCTCCAGGCACTGGAAATGTACCAATTCCTGCGGGTTCTCCGATTAATACCACGACTACATTATACGTGCATGTTGATTCCGAAGGTTTCACTACAGCTTGTTTTGACAGGAAGCCGGTTTCTATAAATATTATACCATTTACTCCTATTGTTGATGGGGATTACCCGAATCAATTCAATTGCAACACCTATATATTAGGAACAAACATGCCTAATAATCCACAGGTAACCTATTGGACAGGGCCAAACCAGACTGGTACACAGAAGTTCTTTGGTGACCCGATCACTGTAAACAATACGACAATCTACCTTCACCAGCAGTCAGGTCCTTGTACGAATGATGATGTATCGTTTAATGTACTTACAAGCCTGACACCAAACCCATTCCCTTTCAATAACGGCCAGACTTTCAATACCTGTTCTAATTTCACACTGCCTGCATTGACTATCGGGGAATACCATACCGCGCCACAATCTGCCGGAGGCGGTTCCGTAATACCTGCCGGAGCGTTGACTACCGCCGGACAAAACGTAATATTCGTTTATGTTCCTGGCCAGCCATGTACTTATGCACCTGGTGGAACAGATTATAAGTTTACTGTAAATATCACGTTGGCGCCAATACCTGCCATTGCGGATGTTCCTGCACAATGTGATTTTTATGTACTTCCTTCTAACCCTTATGGCGGACCCGGCGGATCCAAATATTATGAAGGAACATACCCTAATGGTGTGCTTGTAGCCGATAACAACAACCCTAACAATTATGTTGTTACCGGAGCCGGAGTACACACGTTCTATCTTGGCAAAACCCAACAGACCTGCCATGTGGAGGAATACTTTACCGTAACTATTAACGATACACCTATTGTGGATATTTTTGCGGATGCAGTGGCACCTTGTAACTCAACTACGTATACATTGCCTACTTTAACGCATCCAGGCGGTTTTTACAACCAGCCAGGTGGAGTAGATCCAATTGCCGGAAACACAATTACACAAACCACTTCAGGTGTGCGGACTATTTATGTATATCAGCCAGGGACTACGCCTGGAGTATGTGATGCCGAAGACAGCTTCACGGTATCATTCAGTATCGTGGATGTTCCTGTAGTACCTAATCAATATACTTGTGATGATGATTTCGTATTGCCGGCAATCCCAAACAACTTTGGTGACTATTACGATGCGCCAGGCGGACCAGCAGGAACAGGAACCAAACTTGTAATGCCTTATCACGTAATCAGGAATGTTCCTGGAGCAACCGAAACAAGGACTTTTTACCTGTATGCGGATGATGGCGAGCCAGTACCTTGTAGGGATGAAACATCGTTTACTGTAACGCAATATGCGCAACCTGTAATCAATGCATTTACTGATGTGAATGTGTGTGGTTCTTACACTTTACCAGCATACAGTTCGTTCTCAACAACACCGGCCAATGCAGTGAATCATTATTATACGCAACCTGGCGGACTGGGAACGGAATTGATGCCAAACGATGTGATTTCTACAACCACTCCTATTTATGTATATGCAGGTATTATTTCGCCTGAAAATACGGTAGCTTGTTACACGGAAGCGGTTTGGAATATTAACATTACACCTTATCCTGTAATTACACCTGCTGTTGCTGATATCGCAGGTTGTGACCAGGTTATTTTAGCACCGCTGACGACTGGAAATTATTTTAGCGATGCCGCACATACCACTCCAATCACGAACTTGACGCTGACTACGAGCCAGACTGTATATGTAATGGCTGTCAACAATCCTAACAACTGTGAAACCACTGATAGTTTTGATGTAAACATTACAACATCACCTGTACTGTCAGTAAGTGACCCTGTGGATGGCGACACCACTCTGGAAGTATGTGACCAATATATATTACCAGCATACAATGATGCTATGTTTACGGTTTCTACCGGATCAGTTGATCATTATTTCCTTTCATCAGGAACAGAAGTATTCCCTGGTAACGCAATCAATACATCTGATGTCATTACCATTACAGCTCACAATGGTACCTGTGCAAATACAACTCCTGTGACGCTTACCGTAAACATTTCTGCTACGCCAATATTAGCACCTGTGACAGATCTTGCAGGTTGTGATCAGGTGGTATTGCCAGCGATTACGGTAGGTAATTATTACAACGATTCTGCGCATACCAGCCAAATCACGAATTTGACGCTTACTGCCAGTCAACCTGTATATGTATACGCTGAAAGTGCCACGAATCCAAATTGTAATGATTCAGACACTTTTAACGTTAACGTAACCATTACGCCTGTATTGGATCCGGCTGATTATGCTGATATTTACAGATGCCAGCCTTATATATTGCCTGCGCTAATCACTCCAGGAGCTGGCTACTATACAGGACCAAACGGTACTGGAACGCAAATCGCTCCAGGAACAGAAATTTCTACGACAACTACGCTTTTCGTATATGCCATTAACGGTACCTGTGCCGCTCCAAATGAAGATAAGCTTATCAGCATTTACCAGGTGGAAACTCTTCCTCCTTACAATGGTTGCGACGCGTATCTTTTACCAGCACTCACTACTCCTAACGCCAACTACTATACTGGTCAGGGAGGAACAGGAAACATGCTGACTGCAGGCACATCAATCGACACGACACAAACCATTTATATATTTGGAACTGATCCTTCAGGTGGCTGTACAAGTGAAACATCGTTTATTGTAACCAAACTGGCAGATGCAGTAGCCAATCAGGTAACAGACCCTGCATTGCTTATAGTTTGTGACAGCGATGCCAATCCAGATGATTTCGTAACGTCTATTGACCTTGATAAATTTACTGCTTCAGTATTAGGATCACAAAACCCTGCTGATTTTACTGTAACATATTATCCTTCCTTTATAGATCAGGAAATGCAGACAAATGCCATCACTACTGATGGTACCCCTGCTCCGGATAGCGCCGTAAACCCAGTTTGGGCACGTATCCAGAATGCTACAGGATGTAATGCCAATACTGAGATCCTTACCAATGTTGTCCCACAACCGCACATTGATGCTGATTTAAGCGGTATTATTTGTATCGATCCTGATACAGGAGAAGTAACAGCTGCTTATATTGAGAGTGGTTATCCTGGTGGAACAGGTGCCGGTTCTTACAGCTTTACATGGACTGATGCAGATGATGTTGTAGTGGCCACTACGCCTAATTTGCAAACGACAGAAGCTGGAACTTACCACCTTGTTATCCGTGCGAATGGAGTAAATATGTGTGAATCTGCTCCAATAACAGTAAACATCATCGAATCTGCAAGACCTGCAAGCGTTAATGTAACGACTACAGGTTGGTTTACCGACCACCAGACTATTACTATTGAGGCGATACCTTATATAGGTACAAGTACTGCCAACTTTGTTTATTCACTGGATGGACAAGAGCCACAGACTGAAGCGGTGTTCGAAAATGTTTCAGGTGGAGTCCATGAAATCCTTGTAAGTGATATTAATGGTTGTGGTGCTACTCCTGCACCGTTCTCTGTAGAATTGGTAAGCAGCCCAACCTATTTCACACCGAATGGTGATGGTATCAATGATGTATGGACGCTGAACGGCATGAACAATATTGCTCCAGGTTCAGTTTCCCGAATCCAGATTTTCGACCGTTATGGAAAGTTGGTAACACAAATTACATCAAACGGACCAGGATGGGATGGAAACATCAGTGGACAGCCTTTACCGGCCGACGATTACTGGTTCACGCTGATTTATGTAGATCCTTTAACGGGCAATCCTAAAGAATACAAATCGCACTTCTCTTTAGTACGATAATCAATTTTAAGAATTTAAAAAGCTTCCCCAAAAAGGAAGCTTTTTTTTATGCGCCGATGCAAATAAAAAACAAACCACTGTAACATTCGACACTTATACATGACTAACCACTCGATTTAAAACAAACATCATCAAAACCAAACCCATGAAATTAAAAATTGCACTTCTCTTTTTTGTTGCAGGAATCTTCTCGATGAAAGCCCAGAATCAAGGCTCTCTTTCGGGAAAAGTGGCCGACAGCAACAGCAACATTCCCATTTCCTATGCCACTATAGTAGTAAAAGCCGATGACAAAGTCACAACAGGTGGCATTACCGACGACAACGGGAATTTCGAAATCAAAAATCTCGAATTAAAAAAATACTCCGTCGAAATCCAGTTCATAGGCTACAAAACCTATAAAACGGAAATCGAGCTTTCAGCAAATCAAAAGAGCATCAACCTTAATAAAATCAGCCTGCAGGAAGAAAGTACAGAACTGGAAGGCGTAACAGTGGTCCAGGAAAGATCAACGGTCGAACAAAAAATCGACAGGAAAGTAATCAATGTAGGACGTGACCTCACCACTGCAGGCGCTACCGCATCAGACATTATGGGAAATATTCCTTCGGTGAATGTGGATCAGGATGGAAAAATATCACTCCGCGGAAACCAAAATGTCCGTGTTTTGGTTGACGGAAGGCCAACAAATATTGATGCCGCGCAACTGCTCAAGCAAATCCCTTCCACTTCCATCAAAAAAATTGAATTGATTACCAATCCAAGCGCAAAGTACAATCCTGAAGGGATGTCCGGAATCATCAATATCGTCCTGCACAAAAATGCCAATGACGGTTTCAACGCCAGTGTCAATACCGGAGCTACTTTTGCCACAACACCAAAATCCAACAGTTCGATTGACATGAACTACCGCCGCGGAAAAGTCAACTTCTTCGGGACATATGGAAACAACTTCGGTTACCAGTTCAACAATGGTGATGTCACAAGGGAAGACGACAATTCAAGCCAGCTTTTCGATATTAAAAATGACAACAAATCACACCTCTATAAAATCGGGATGGATTTCTACATCAATGACCACAATACGATTTCGGCCTATACGAATCAAAACATTCTCGTAGGCGACGGCTACATCCATACCGATAACTTATTTACTTCGCCGGCATTGGATTTTTCTTCTGACGATCATTACCGGAATGATAATAACAACAGTACCTACAATCTCGCATACAAACACCTTTTCAATAAGGAAGGCCATACTTTGGATATCGAGGCAAACCACAACTGGTCTAAAGACGAGCAGTCGGGAGCATTTGACCGTTCAGGCAATACCACTTCAGCAGATTATAATGACTTTAAAGTGCAACGCAGGAAAAATTCCACTATCAACGTTGATTATGTAAACCCATTGAATGACAAGACCACGCTGGAGCTTGGCGCCGAATCACGTACTATCAGGACAGACAACGATTATTTTACCAATCAAACCGGGGAGCTTCCTTACATCAAATTTTTATATGATGTCGATATCTATTCGGCCTATGCCACTTTTGGGCAAAAGTTTCAAAAGTTCAGCTACCAGCTTGGGGCACGCTTTGAAAGTTACAAGGTTGAAGCTACCAATAATGGTGCAAAAGCATACGAGGACGATTACTTCACGCTTTACCCGTCTGCGTACCTTACTTACCAACTCAACGATAAAAACAGCCTTCAATGGAGCTACAGCCGTCGTGTGGACAGGCCAAGTTTAGAGCAGACATCGCCAATCCGTGAGTTCAGCACCGTGCGGTTCAAATCCATAGGAAATCCTGAACTTGACCCGCAATTCACCAACTCGATGGAAGTGAATTATACGCGCATGCTCGAAAAAGGCTCGATATCAGCAGGTGTTTTCTACCGCATCATCAATGATGAAATCAGCAGGATCCTGATTCCAGACCCGGACAATACCCAAAACCAGATCATGCTTTTTGACAACTTTGATAACAACAAATCTTTTGGATTCGAGCTGTCGTCAAACTACAAAATCAATAAATGGTGGGATGTACAGCCGGCCATCGACTTCTCAAGCATCAGCCAGAAAGGAATCATATCAGTATTCAATCCGGCCATTAACGATTTCGAATCGGTACAGACTGAAATCACCGCCAATGCCTTCAACGCCAGGATGAACAACAACTTCAAGGCGACTAAAAAACTGAGTTTCCTGCTTTTCGGCTTCTACCGTGGCGGGGTGAACGGCATCCAGTTCAACGGAAAGGAAATGTACAAAATCGATGCCGGGGCACGCTACAGTTTCCTGAAAAACAAGGCGACACTGAGCGTCCGTTTCAACGATATGTTCAACACCATGCGATTTGCGTTCGAGGGCGACAATCCTTATCCGCAGCATGGGCAGTTCACCTGGGAAAGCCAGTCTGTATATGTCAATTTCAATTTCATGTTCGGTGCCGGTAAAAACAGGGCTTTACAGCGTAAATACAGGGATGACAACACCAAACAGGGTGGCGGCGGACTTTTCTAAAATACGTGTTTCATAAAATAATTAACCCCGGACAAATGTTCGGGGTTTATTTTTTCAGGAGCTATTCCGGCTGTCCGCTATATCTTTTGCGGCCTCCGCTGCGCTGCGGCCACAAAAGGATGCCGCTTCCATCCGGGCTAGGGAATCTCCACACTTTATATTATCTCTTCCAAAAACTGCCTGCTGCCACTGCAAACTGTCTACTGATTTACCACCTGATGATGACGCTTCCCCAGGTAAACCCGCTTCCAAAAGCCGCAAGCACCACGAGGTCACCGGATTTGATTTTGCCTTTTTCCCAGGCCTCCGTCAACGCAATCGGAATGGACGCTGCGGTGGTATTGCCGTATTGCTGGATATTATTGTAAACCTGGCTGTCGTCAAGCTGAAATTTACGCTGGATGAATTGAGAGATCCTGAGGTTCGCCTGGTGCGGAATCAGCATATTGATATCGGAAACAGAAAGGTTGTTTGCCAACAGGCCCTCATTGATCACTTCGGTAAAACGCACAACCGCATTCTTGAATACAAACTGCCCGTTCATATGCGGATAGTAACTTTCATCTTCCGGATCGTTATCTGCAATGATATCGGTGACCCACCTTGAACCCATGCCCGGCGCATCAAGGAAAAGTTCCTCCGCATGTGCCCCTTCGGAATGCAGGTGAGTCGACAGGATACCTTTCATATGGTCTTCTTCCCTACTCAACACGGCAGCTCCTGCCCCATCCCCAAAAATCACGGAAACACCGCGCCCACGTGTCGTCATGTCCAATCCCACTGAATGTACTTCGGAACCGATTACAAGAATATTACTGTACATTCCCGTCTTGATATATTGATCGGCTACAGAAATCCCATACACAAATCCCGAACATTGATTCCTGATATCGAGTGCGCCAACGGTTTTCAAACCCAGCTCTTTTTGCACGCTAACTCCAGGGCCAGGGAAATAATAATCAGGGCTCAATGTCGCAAAAACGATAAAATCGATATCTTCATAAGCCACTCCGGCACGCTCAATGGCAATACGGGCTGCCTTTACGCCCATACCCGTGGTATTGTCTTCACCACGGATGATGTGCCTACGCTCCTTAATACCGGTGCGTTCCTGAATCCATTCGTCATTGGTGTCGATCACTTTAGACAAATCGTCATTTGTAACGATATTATCGGGCACATAAAATCCCAGTCCGCTGATTTTTGAATTGTACATATAAATGTATTTGGTTATGCCGAAAATTGCTAAAAAGACAATCTTAACACCACAAGATAGGACTTATTTCGGAATTGGCAATTTAGGCCGCGGTTTTTTAGAAATTCGCCGATTTTACAAATTTTATGGATTGTCTGCCGGTATTGCTGTGTAGATTGACAACATACACTCCCGACGCATAAGGAAAATCGAAGGAATAATTTTTAACGGATGCGCCATCGATCGCGTCACGTTTCAATTGTTTGATCAATTTTCCCGTACTGTCATACAGTTCAATCACCAAATGGTCCGCACCGATAAACGCTACGGAAAGGTTGAGCTTGTCTTTTACCGGATTTGGGCTTAATGAAGCAACCAGCGGTTTTCTCGGACTCTCAGTAAAATCCGGGACGGAAAGGTTTTGCTCAGTAAGTTTATAAATTGTAGTTCCTGATGCATATGCCAGATGATCATTGACAACAACAATCCTGTTCATATTACTGCCCACGCCGGTATCGGTCCAGGTGTCGCCGCCATCTGTAGTTTCAAGCAAACCCGTAGCATGCCCACCCATCCAGCCGTGGGTTTCAGTAACAAAGCCGACAGCCTGTATATCGGTATCCGGTACTTCCTTGCTGACCCAATTGGCACCCCCGTCAATCGATTTGACCAGTTTACCCAACAATGGCGAAACCGATTCCACGGATCCGAACAGAACCTGTCCGTTGGCATCTAAATCCTGCAGTTTCCATACATATTCACCCGGAATTCCCGTATTGTAAAGCGGTGTCCAGTTGGCACCACCATCAATTGTCTTTAGGATTACACCACCGTTATCATTTTTACCGGAAGCGAATCCGGTATTTTCGTCTATAAAGAGGATTTCCACCAAAGCATTGGCATAGGCACTCATGTCTATAAACTGCCAATTGTCGCCGCTATCCACAGATTTGATGATATACGCCGGAGAAAAATAAGCGCCACAGCCATAAATGGTCGATGCCCCTACAGCCGACAATCCGCAAATGGCCGGAACATTATCTGGAAGATTGGTCACAGGCGCCCAATTGGTCCCGCCATCAATGGTTTTAAGGAATACATTGTTCAGCGTGCCGACGAAGCCGATATTTTCGTTCAGGAATTCGATATTGCGGAAATACGCATTTCCGGCTTCCAACTCCAGTTGTAGGTTCCAATTGGCACCGCCATCGGTGGTTTTGTATACTTTAGAGTAATAGCCATTAGCCGCCCAGCCCGTATTTTCATTCAGGAAAAACACGTCGTCGTAACGTTGGTCATTCTCATTTTCATATACATTGGTAAATGGGGTCCATTGCAATTGGGCAGACATAAATGAAGACACCAGTACAAGCAGGGCGTAATATTTTTTCATCTTAAATAAATATAAATCATGTAAATGTACATTTATTTTAGAAAATCGGGAAATCTACAAGCGGTTCAATACCACGTCCATATCTGCGGTAAGTCCGATTTCCTGGTTTAACGGAATCTCATATGGATTCTCGAAAAATATGATTTTTTTATCCCGTACGCTTTTTACAAGATAATTCCCGCCCTTGAAATAACATTGCTTCACCACCACTTTTAAATCAGAACCCTCATCGGGATACAATTCATGTGCATACAACAGCATCGTTTTGTCCCGATCTTCGAAAGGGATCAGCAAATGCAGCGCAATTTCATTAACTTCCCCGAAAAGCGAAGCGGTATAGCGGCTTCCTGGTTTCAGGTAAACCGATTTCGATTCATCGAATGTCACGATCGTGCCGTGGCGCATCACGAGCATATGGTCTGAGAATGAAAGTGCATCGACGCTGTCATGAGATGCGATAATACAACTGATGCCTTTGTGTTTCAGATAAGCAAATAAATTCCTGCGCAGCGCCCCTTTCCTGAAACTGTCAATATTACTGAAAGGTTCGTCGAGCAGCAGCAATTCCGGTTCCAGTGCCAAAACCCTCGCCAAAGCCACACGCTGCTGCTGGCCGCCGCTTAAATATTTTGCCTTGGTATGAGCAAAATTATTCATTTCGACCATTTCAAGCAGTTCCGTAATCCGGGCTTCCTTTTCTTCGGGATACATATTAGAAAGGAATTTCCCGACATTCTCAGCGACAGTTACATAGGGCATCAGATCAAAATCCTGCGCAAGGTATTTCATTTCCGGTATCCCTGGAACCAAGTGGAATTTTGGGCCAAGAATGTCATTCCCATTCCATGAAATAGCTCCTGAGTCGAGGTCATAAAGTCCGTAAATGAGTTTCAGCAGCGTGCTTTTACCACAACCGCTTTCCCCGATAATGGACAGGTTCTCGCCTTTTTTAAGAGTAAAGTCAATGTTATTGATAACGGTTTCAGTATCGTAAGCAAAGGAAATATTCTTAACACGGAGCATTTGGCAGGTAAAATTGATTTTTGCAAAAGTAACGCTTCATGACCAAAATCCTATGTTGTAAAATCGTTTTAACAAAAGTATCGCAACAAATATGTTTTAGGATTAAATATTTGCTATATTGAAAATTTAACGATTGCTGTGTGCTTTACGCATTGAATAATCGGAATTATTTCATAGGGCTGCTATGACCCTTTCCCCGAAAGCAAAAAACGATTTCCTCCAGACATGTCATTGTGCAAAAAACACACCATTTGTTAAAATCGCCATTTTTTCTACAACAGATAGAACCCAAAAAAGTTAGGGCGGCAAACTCAAACGTGGAGCGCCGCCCTAACCAACCTAACCAATAATAAACAAATTACCTTAATCAAGATAAACCTTATAGTGCTGGGTATCAACCCTTGCCTTTAAATCATTCAGCAAGCAATAAAGCCCAAAAAAAGTGCGGTTCACATATATAAAATGTTCTGAGCCGCGGTTGCCGTTCATCCTCCTGAGTTTCGTATCATTTGCAAATTCTTCACTTAAAGCTGCAATTTCATCAAAGAATTCCGGGTCTGAAAAATCGAAATTCGGTTCATGGTGCGGCTTTGTAAAAAAACGCATCAGCCTTTGGAAAATATCAGAGAAATAAGCGATTTCCTCCAAAGTATCATCGCTTCGCAATATTTCCAATTCATATAATTTCTCCCTGAATAGCAACGAATTTTCAATGATTTCAGGATTTGCCAATTCAAAATATGGATTATAAAAATCCTCAGGGACTTTTTTTATGCATCCGAAATCAATAGCAACAAGGTTCGAATCCTTATCAACAAGGAAATTCCCCGGATGTGGATCAGCATGCACTTCACGCAGCCCATGCATCTGGTACATATAAAAATCCCAAAGTGCCTGGCCGAGTTTATCGCCGGTTTCCCTGCTTTTATTGTGCGCCGTAAACTCTGAAAGGTGCTCGCCCTGCATCCAGTCCATTGTAATGGTTTTCTTTGAGGACCATTCCGGGTAATATGAAGGGAATTTTATTCCGCTGATTTTCTCACAGGATTTCGCAATCGCAACACCTTGAGCCAACTCCAGCTCATAATCCGTCTCTTCCAGAAGTTTATGCTCGACTTCTTTGAAATACCTTTCAGAATCTTTTCCGCGAAGGTTAAACATCCTTGTTGCAAAGGGCTTGACCAACGCCAGGTCGGAACTGATGCTTTCTGCCACTCCCGGATATTGTATTTTCACGGCGAGCTTTTTCCCATTTTTTGTAGCCTTATGCACTTGCCCGATACTCGCAGCGTTTACGGAATCCGGAGTAAACGAATCAAAAACTTCTTCAGGATATTTCCCGTACCAGGTCCTGAATGTTTTTCGGACTAATGGCGCTGACAATGGCGGAACCGAAAATTGTGCCAACGAAAATTTATCAACGTAAGCTTTTGGCATAATATTTTTGTCCATGCTAAGCATTTGCGCCACTTTTAGCGCACTGCCTTTCAGGTTTTTGAGTCCGTCGTAAATGTCTTCAGCATTATTTTCATTAAGCTTTTCACGGGTCAGCGAAGGATTTACGATTCTTTCACCATAATAGGCCACGTAATTCCCGCCTACCTTCAATCCGGTTTTGACCAATTGGCCTGCGCGCTCAATTTTACCAGTCGGAATTTTATCTAATGTCTTCATAGCGCCGACCTTCTTTCTTTCCATATGAATTTTCCTAAATCTATGAGGCTTTCCAATGGCTTTGTGTCTAATAAATCTACTACGGTGTTTACCGATTTTTCGATGATAATATCCGTTTTTTCAAATGATTTCGAATTGTCTTCCAACCAGAATTTCAATATGAATAAGAACTGAACCCACGCCCCTTCAGATAAAACCGGTGTAGTGACCTTCTTCATTTTCGCCATCACTTTGGTTTCGTTTTCCTTAAACAGATATACGATAAAATCCTTGAAACGGTTTCTGAATGGTTTGAGCTGGATCAGGTTTTTAAGCCCTTCCCCATTTTCCTTTAAGGCAAAAAGCACATAACTGCGATTCAGCGTCAGGATTTCGAAAAGGGTGAAATACAGCGTCAGTAATTTATTCTTTTCTGAATAAGAAATGTAACCAGGTTCTTTTTCAATCGCCGCAATCGCATTCTCAAAAAACCGCAACCAGATTTCCTGTTTTACAGCATCCAGCGAACCAAAGAAAGTAAAAAAATCAACTTCCGCAATGTCATGCTTTTTACAAAAATTGTAAACATTTAAAGTTTTGCCTTCGCTTTCAAGCGCATCTTCCATGTACCATGCAATAATCTGATTGTCATCGGTTAACTCCTTTTTATTAGTATTTTTTTTCGCTGTTGCCATAAAAACTATGTTTTTAAATTCACAGTAAATTTACGTTTCAATAATTTCTGAAACATGAAAACATTTGTTAAATATCTTTCAAAAAAATTGAAAAAACAATGCATAAAAAAACCGGCCTGTGAAGACCGGTTTTTTGAAAAAACGATAGATTATTTTTTCGCTTCCTGTTCTGCGTCCTGGATCATTTTCTGATTTGCGGTGATGGCAAATTCAACACGCCTGTTCTGGCTTCTTCCTTCAGGAGTTTCATTGGTAGCAATAGGATCAGCAGGACCCATGCCTGTAGTTGTGAAACGCGCTGCAGAGATGCCTTTACCTGATAAATAATTTTTAACAGAAGCTGCCCTTTGCTCAGAAAGCGTCTGGTTTATCTGCAAAGAACCTGTGCTGTCGGTATAACCGTAAATCACAATATTGGTATCTGGATAATCATTAAATACCTTCACGAGTTTATCAAGATTGGCTGTCGCTGTTGCAGTAAGCGTTGACTTTCCGGTATCGAAGCGGACTGCATTTTCATTCAGCGTCAATTTAATGCCTTCTCCTACCCTTTCGACTTCAGCACCTGGGATGGCGTTGTCAATTTCACGTGCCTGCTTGTCCATCTTGTTACCGATAACGCCACCGGCAACACCACCTACAACACCGCCGATTACTGCGCCAAGAGCACCTTTACCACCTTTACCTGCGTTATTCCCGATAATTCCACCGGCAATGGCACCGCCAATGGCACCTATTGCAGCACCACGTTGTGCATTATTAGTATTTTTGGCAGCTTCACAACTTGTTAAAAGTGAGGCAGACAGCGTTACAAACGCTAAAGCTAAGATTGATATTCTTTTCATGATCCTGTTTTTAGTTTTTATTAAATTGGTATACCACATTGGTCATTTTTCCGCCTACTTCAATTTTATCAAGCAATTGGAAAGAAGTTTCGGTCTGGTTTGCAAGTGTCAGTACATAACCGTCACGCACTTTCTTCGCTTTTTCTCCTGCATTCAGAAGTTTCAGTACAAATTGGCCGTCTTTATTTACAAACCAAGTGAACGGTGAACTGAAGGAAGGGCAATTTGGATCGGTAAGCGCCATATCCCCTTTATTATTGTTAGAAATAAATTTCCATGTACTGCCTTCAAAGCATTTTGAATCTGCGATTTGGAAAGAAAGAACCCTGATGTATTCGGAACCTGGATATGTCACCGAACTCAGCACCCAGTTACCTTTAATGGCTACCTGTGCTTTGGTGTCTGTTTTTGTATTTGTGGCAGAAGTAGATTTGCATGACGCAATCGACACCGCAAGCACAAATAATAATACGATTTTTTTCATTGTTTAGGTGTTTTAGAATTTAACAAGTACAAAGATACAATCACATCTGAATATTATGTTTTAAGATTTGATAATTAATTATTAAAATTTAGCGTTTACGACAATTTGTCACTCTAAGTGATTTTGGTATTTTATTTGAAAAGCAGCAACCAACTAATATAAATTTAACACTATGACAACAGGAAAAATTAATGTTTCGGTTGAAAACATCTTTCCCTTAATCAAGAAATTCTTATACAGCGACCACGAAATCTTCCTTCGCGAACTGGTTTCAAATGCTACCGATGCTACTCTGAAATTAAAACACCTTACCAGCATTGGCGAAGCGAATGTAGAATACGGCAATCCGGTGATTGAAGTGAAGATTGACAAAGAGGGAAAAAAAATACATGTCATTGATCAGGGATTGGGTATGACAGCTGAAGAAGTCGAGAAATACATCAACCAGGTGGCATTTTCCGGCGCAGAAGAGTTTTTGGAAAAATATAAGGAGTCTGCCAAAGATTCAGGCATCATCGGTCATTTTGGCCTCGGCTTTTATTCCGCTTTTATGGTGGCCGAAAAAGTAGAGATCATTACAAAATCATATAAGGATGAACCTGCCGTACGCTGGATGTGCGACGGAAGCCCGGAATTCACATTGGAGCCTGCCGAAAAAACGGACCGTGGGACAGAAATCATCCTGCATGTTGCAGAGGATTCACTGGAGTTCCTCGATGAGAGTAAAATCCTTTCTTTGCTGAACAAATACAATAAATTTATGCCGGTCCCGATTAAATTCGGAACTAAAAAACACACGTTACCAAAAGCCGAAGATGCTCCGGAAGATGCAAAAGCTGAGGAAGTTGAAACCGACAACATCATCAACAATCCAAATCCTGCCTGGACAAAACAACCTGCGGAGCTCAATGATGACGACTATAAAAACTTCTACCGCGAATTGTACCCGATGCAGTTCGAAGAGCCTTTGTTCAATATCCATCTGAATGTGGATTATCCGTTCAATCTTACCGGAATCCTTTATTTCCCAAAGCTTGGCGCCGATCTTCAGATCCAGAAGGACAAGATCCAACTGTACCAAAACCAGGTTTTTGTGACCGATAATGTGGAAGGCATCGTCCCGGAATTCCTGACAATGCTTAAAGGGGTGATTGATTCGCCGGACATTCCGCTGAACGTTTCCCGTTCTTACCTGCAGGCTGATGGGAACGTAAAGAAAATCTCAAACTACATCACCCGTAAGGTTTCTGATAAGCTGAAATCCCTGTTCACTGAAAATCGCGAGGATTTCGAACAGAAATGGAATGACATTAAAGTCGTTTTGGAATATGGTATGCTTTCTGAGCCGAAATTTTATGAAAAAGCAGGCGCGTTTACATTATATCCAACGGTCGACGGGAAATATTTCACATTAGAGGAACTGAAGGAAAACCTGAAGGAAAAACACACTGACAAAGACGGAAAGCTCGTTTTACTTTATGCCGGCAATAAAGATGCACAGCACAGTTATATTGCCGCTGCCGCAGAAAAGGGCTACGAAGTGTTGCTTCTGGATTCCCCGATCATTTCACATTTGATACAAAAACTGGAAAGCGACAACAGCGACATTACATTCGTACGCGTCGATTCAGACCATATCGACAACCTGATTAAGAAAGAAGACACTGCGATTTCAAAACTTTCTGATGAGGAGAAAGAAACCCTTAAAACTATCGTAGAAGGCGTGGTTCCACAACCTGCATATACGGTGCAGCTTGAACCACTTGACAGCCATGCTGCGCCATTCCTGATTACACAACCTGAATTCATGCGCCGTATGAAGGAAATGAGCCAGACCGGCGGCGGCATGTTCGGTATGGGAAATATGCCTGAAATGTACAATCTGGTAGTAAATACGAATTCTGAGTTGGCCACATCAATACTTGAAAACAAAGACGAAGCCATCCGCTCTGGATTGGTCAAACAGGCCCTCGACCTTGCAAAACTTTCGCAAAACCTGCTGAAAGGCGAAGAGCTTACGGCATTTGTTAAGCGTAGTTTTGAAATGATAAAATAGACATAGGTTGATATTTAAACTAAAAAGCCGTCTTTGCAGACGGCTTTTTGTTTGACATTAAGGCTTGATATTTCCTTCTATCGAATCATCATAGGTCTCGCCCACAACCGCACCATATACCCGTTTTATCAGTCCGATTGCCATATTGTGTTTCGTGTCCCAATAATAACCTTCCGTCGGGGTAAATTTTATAACTGTTATCCTTGGATCATCCTTCCCATCTGTAAACCAGGTTTTCATGATAGGATCCCAAAGTTCATCAATTTTCTGTTTGTCTGTACTGATAGTGGCCTTTCCATAAAGCGTCATATAGTCGCTGTAGGACGACCCCTGAAAAAGAAGCTGCACAGCGGAATCATCAGCAATTTCATTATTCTTATGTGAGTCATTCGAACTCAGGAACCAGAAGTTTCCCTGCTCGTCAATTTTTTCTGCTGCCATGGGGCGCGTTTCAAAAGGTTTCCCCGTCTTTATATGGGTGCAGAAAAAACAAGATCCCGCTTTTTTGGCAAGCTCTTTGATTTTCTCGAGCGCCTCGTCTCCGGCCAGGTTTTTGAAGTTCTCTTCTTTTTGTTGTTGGTTGATCGAATCCATAATTGTATATTTTAAGTAGATAAAAATACTTTTAATCTGTCAGGCAGTTTTTTAGCAATATGAGATAAGTTTACAATATTTCAATTCGCAACTATCTTAAATTGCAACCTGAATCCTGAAACCGTTTGTTCAAAGCGGAATGATTTGGTTAAAAAAGGTTCGTGCTTATCTTATATAACTCTTACAAAAACGTGAACTTTGTAGAATTAATCAAAAAATAATAGTAATGAAGTAGCAAAACAAGATTTTTTCACAAAAATAAGCGCGATTTTGTAATGTGAGTATATTTTTTGTTACTTTGAATGGTAATAATTACCTTCTGACCAAGACAAACCAGGTGCAGTTTTTTTTTGGAACTGCCCAAATGCAATACTTATGATTACAGTGGTTATTGCCGAAGATCATCAGGCGATGCTCGACGGTATCAAACTATCCCTAAGGTTTGAAAATGACATTAGTATCATCGGGGAAGCCAGCGATGGCGAGATGCTGTTAGAAATCGTACGCGAAAAAAAGCCATTCGTTGTAGTGACGGATATCCGTATGCCAAAATGTGACGGCATTACTGCCACTCGGCTCTTAAAAAAAGAATTCCCAAAAATAAAAGTGATTGCCTTCAGCATGTTTGATCAGCCCATTGCCGTATCACAAATGAAGGATGCAGGCGCATCGGGCTATCTTATGAAAAGCTCATCAATCTTTCTTTTACAGAAAGCCATCAGGGCCGTATTCCTGGGCCATACCTTTTTTGATGAGGCCATTATTGCAAAGGACGCAATGGTAAATGAAGGTAAAATATTAAGTGCCAGGCAAAAAGAAATCCTAAGGCTTATCGGTGACGGGAGATCGACAGAGGAAATAAGCGAAGCATTGTGCATCAGCATTGAAACTGTGAAAACCCACAGGAAAAACATCCACCGGAAGATAAACCTGCACGGTAAATCCGACCTCATCCGTTATGCTATAGAAAGCAAGTTCGATTTCTGAGCGATTACTCAAATCTGTATATCGCTGTCGTGCTGTATATCTGGATCTGCGTGATGGAATTTTGAAACGGTTTTCACAAAATCCCCGGCACTGCTATCAGAATGCGCTTTATCATTGATGTTATATTTATTCACCAATTCGATTCGTCCATTGTCTGCATGTTGCGGATCTACGGGATTCCGGGATAATGTATTATCATGCAAATTGCGTTCCGCTTCGCTGATACCACTTCCGGTGGTGCTGTCCGGAGTGTAGCCATCTTCAGGAGCTGCATTCATATTGTCGTTTAGATTTTCCATGATACTGATTTTTGTTTACCAAATTTCGCCAAAAAACCAATTTCTTTTTTACAGGATTTATCCAAAAGATTATCATATTAATTTGTGTGCACCAGCTCCCTGACTGCTTCAAAAAGCGTATCGGCCTTCAATGGCTTGGAAAGATAGCCGTTCATCCCGATCTCATTGACACGCGTTTTCGTGGCTTCCATAACATCTGCTGTGAGCGCGATGATTGGGATACGAGTATTTTCTGGGCCTGCTTCGGAATTCCTGATGGCAATTGTAGCTTCATATCCGTCCATCACCGGCATTTGTAAATCCATCAGGATGATATCAAATTGATCATTCTTAAGGCATGCAATACATTCTTCGCCATTTCCGGCAAAAGTGACGCTGGTGTTCGCCCATTTTTTAGTAATGGTTTTTACGACAAGCTGATTGATTGCATTATCTTCCACTACAAGGATATTTTTGCCACCCAAATCAAAATCCTCAATTTTTGCAGCGGCTGCCGGAACAAAGGTGTCTTCTGCCACGTCAAACTCAAGGCTTATCTTAAACACGCTGCCAATACCCACTTTGCTGTTCATTTCAATTTGCCCGCGTTGCATATCGACCAGCGTTTTCACGATGTAAAGTCCGAGTCCAAGTCCCCCGAATTTCCTCTTATTATTAATATTGTCCTGTGTAAAAGAATCGAAAATATTTTCCATTTTTTCTTTGGCAATCCCAACACCGGAATCAGAAATGGTCATCAACAACGTCAATTTTCCATTGGCTGTAACGGCTTCGGCCTTCATACGTACAAAACCTTCCACGGTAAACTTAAAGGCATTATTGAGTACATTGTTGATGATTTGCGCCAGGCGGTTTCTGTCGCCGAGAACAAGTGCCGGAAACTCCCCTTCTTCAATAAACTGGAAATGCAGTTGTTGGTCTTTGGCTTTTATGGCGGCGCTTTCGCTTATCTTGCGCAGCATTTTTGCCGGATCGAATTTGGCCATTTCAAGCTGGAGTTCCTTTTTCTGTATTTTTGAAAAATCGAGGATATCATTGATAGAACTCAGTAAACTATATGAAGAATACTTAATCACCTGGCAGTTTTTCCGGATGCTGTCGTCATCGACTTCTTTAGAAATCGCATCGATCATGGTCATAATGGCATTTAAAGGCGTTCGCAATTCATGGCTGATATTCGAAAGGAAATACGATTTGAGCTCGCTCATTTCTTCAGCCCTGACGAGCGCCAGGCGATTCAGTTCCTCCCGTTCCCTTTTGAGTTTCCGGATAAAATTTGCCATGGAAAGCGATAGGAAAATGACTTCGAGCCCGGTCCCGAATTTAGAACTGTTCGTGGTAAAAAAGGAATTCGGCAGTACGCTGAAATTATTCATGATGAAAATCACGAAGCCCGATATCAGGAACAATACGCCGCTGGTAAAAAATCCGTCCACCTCGCCTTTCTTGATATATATGGTAACGACTGAAGAAATAATCAGCAACAATACCGTGAGTCCGAGGATATTCGCCATGGGATAGGCGTATTCCATACCCGAAGGAATGAATACAACGACAGCAAAGAGTATGCCTACCAAAATGTATAAAAGACGGTAAGCCAGGTTGATTTTCCGGCTGTATTTTTTAATCCTAAGGAAATGCTGTGTGTATTTGCCGAGGAAAAAAGTGGAAAAACAGGCAAAAATCAGCACTGAATGACCGGAAAACCATCCAGCACCTGATGCAATGTATTGGTGGAAATAACCGTCGAGCGAAAACTGCATCAATCCTATGAAAAACACATATGAACTATAATAAAGAAAGCTTTTTTCCTTTAAGCCGAAGAAAAAGAAAAAGTAAATAATAGCCGCTATCAGCAATATGCCATAAAAAATCCCGAAAACCAATTGCTCGAGGAAACCCGCCTTCATCAGGCTGAATTCAGACCGTAGCGCGACCGGCATATTGATCACTTCCCCGTCGCTTTTTAAATGAAGGTAGCAACGCAACGTTTCGTGAGGGGCTAATTTTAATGGAAAAAGCGGCATCCTGTGGCGGAAACTCCTGTCTTTAAACGGGATGTTATCACCGCTTTGCATTTCAGTAAGCTTCCCTTTCGAATCGATGGTGTATAGATTCACGAGGTCTGTAACAGGCCGTGCGGTTTCAAAATAATATTCCAATAACGCATCGGTATCATTTTTTATGGACACCTTGAGCCAGTAATGGTTTTTTGTAAACCCTATGTTCGTGTTCTCACTTTTTAGTGGAAGGAAACGCAAGGCGGAAGATCCATCAACTACCTGCTGTATCGAAAAGTCATGGCTTCCTGCATCGGC
The DNA here is from genome assembly GCF_003097535.1 of Flavobacterium pallidum. Lineage (NCBI taxonomy): Bacteria > Pseudomonadati > Bacteroidota > Flavobacteriia > Flavobacteriales > Flavobacteriaceae > Flavobacterium > Flavobacterium pallidum. The sequence goes on along the minus strand of NZ_CP029187.1, from coordinate 1,815,512 downwards.
AAGCGACGCATATTGATGTAAGGAAACATATTCAGGCAGCGGTACATTTTTTTGAAGGACATATTGCGGGCGGCATATCAGGGGGGAAAGCAGCACACAAAATATAGATATGCGCCATGATCTGGCAAAGGTATTGATGTGGATAGGCATTTTGTCGTATTGGTATTTTCACTTACGTAAGAAACAATAATACGGTTTTTTTGTAACAGTCGGGAAGTCAGGGCATCAGAAATCGGTTTTCAGGCTTAAAAGCAGGTACATTTCAACCCCGTATCTGCTACATTCCAACGTTTATGACCGGATATCCCCACGACACTTCAACATAGTAGGTGGTACATTTCAGCCAGTAAGACTCATAAACATTAGGAACAGGTTTTTATGCCTACCTATCTTTGCCAGGAAAAAATTAAACCCTTCATCATGAAAAAAGCAACACCACCGAATTGCATTACTTAATGATATTGTAACATTATACTTACAATATCGTCAAAGTATCGGCGTTAATCTGACTGCATCAATCAAAAAACGGATCCTTTATCAGCCGGAGTTCAATCATCAATCACCTTTAACCAAAAAATCAATTCCTTAATCAATTGTCATCAATCATTTATGAGAGTTCTTATCCAGCTATTTTTAGCAACCATGTTATCCCTGTTTTCGCTCGCGGCAAGTGCACAGGAAAAATTTACCCTCAGCGGGACGATCTCAGACCATGAGGGTAACGAAACGCTCATCGGCGTGAACGTTTACATCAGCGAACTGAAGACCGGCGTTTCCACCAATGAATATGGTTTTTATTCCATTTCAGTCCCTAAAGGCGATTACACCGTCGTTATTACGTATGTCGGATATCAGCAAATAACAGAAAGTATCAGCCTGGACCGCGACATCAAAAAAGACATCAAGCTCGACAGCGATACCGAGCAGCTGGAAACTGTAACGGTCAAAGCAGATAAAACGGTAACCAACATCCGTAAACCGGAAATGAGCACGAACAAGCTCACCATCCAGCAAATCCGCAAGATGCCTGCGGTAATGGGAGAAGTCGACGTGTTGAAATCCATCCTGCAATTGCCCGGCGTAACCAATGCCGGCGAAGGTTCGGCAGGATTTAACGTGCGTGGCGGCTCCGCCGACCAAAACCTGATCCTGCTCGATGAAGCTACGATTTACAATTCGTCGCATGTTTTCGGGTTCTTTTCCGTATTCAATTCCGATGCGATCAAGGATTTGAAATTGTACAAAGGCGGGATCCCGGCGCGTTTCGGTGGGCGTGTATCTTCTGTGCTTGACATTTACCAGAAAGAAGGAAACAGTGACCGTTTTCATATGAATGGCGGAATCGGACTGATTTCCAGCCGTCTTTTAGCCGAAGGCCCGATTAAAAAAGACAGGGGTTCCTTCCTGTTTGCCGGTCGTGGCTCCTATGCACACCTTTTTCTGAAACTCGCCGACAATCAGAATTCGGCTTACTTTTATGATCTGAATACCAAACTGAGCTACAAGCTCAATGCCAATAACAATTTGTTTCTTTCAGGATATTTCGGGCGGGACGTGTTCAAACTCAATGAAATTTTTAGCAATACTTATGGCAATACCGTGTTCAACCTTCGCTGGAACCATTTGTATTCCGATAAATTATTCTCGAATCTTTCGTCGATTTACAGCGATTATTATTATGGATTGGATATTGATGCCGGTGGGCTTAAATGGGAATCGGGCATAAAAAACTACAACCTGAAATATGATTTCAGGCATTACCTGAATGATAAGCTGAAGCTCAGTTACGGCGTAAATGCGATTTATTACCAATTCAATCCCGGCACTGTTGATCCGCTCGATGCCGATTCAGGAATCAACCACAAACAACTTGACCGGAAATATGCTTTCGAACCCTCCGTGTACATTCAGGCAGAACAGGACATTACAGCAAAGCTATCGGTCAATTATGGCTTGCGTTACAGCATGTTCCAAAGATTAGGCGAACAGACGATGAGCATTTACGATCACAACCAGGCGGTCAATTTTAATTCTGAATTGCAGATTTATGAAAAAGCGGAAGCCATCGGTACTAAATATTACGGCAGCGGGAAAACCATCGCCAAATTCGACAACCTCGAACCCCGTGTTGCGGTGGCATACCAGCTCGATGACAACCAGTCCGTCAAGGCGAGCTACAACCGCATGAGCCAGTACCTGCATTTGATTTCGAATACCACATCGGCGACGCCACTCGATGTATGGGCACCAAGCGATGCCTTTATCAAGCCGGAAATACTGGATCAGGTGGCTTTGGGCTATTTCAGGAATTTCAAAAATGAGGCCTATTCGCTTGAAGTGGAAACTTTCTTCAAAAAAATCAAGAACCGCGCTGATTACATCGATGGTGCCGACCTGATTGCGAACAACAACATCGAACAGGTGATCTTAAACGGAAAAGCAAGGTCATACGGGGTCGAACTTTTACTGAAGAAAAACGAAGGCCGCCTGACCGGATTCGCTTCCTACACCCTATCCCGCTCAGAGCAGAAAACGCCGGGCAGGACTGCTGCAGAAACCGGAATCAACAACGGCGACTGGTACCGTGCCGGCTATGACAAACTGCACAACCTTTCGGTAACAGGAAATTACAAGCTGAATGAAAAATGGTCATTCGGCGGCATTTTCACGCTACAATCCGGAAAAGCGGTGACTTACCCGAACGGGCAATACGTTTACGGCGGCGTGGTCGTTCCCACATACGAAGCCAGGAACAGCAGTGTGCTTCCTGCTTACCACCACCTCGACGTATCGGCCACTTATATTCCACATCCGGAAAAGAAAAAAGGCTGGCAGAGCGAATGGGTATTCAGCATCTACAACCTGTACAACCGTTCGAATGCCGCTTCGATGTCGTTCAGGCAGAATGAGACTACCGGTGTGAACGAGGCTGTGAGGCTTTCCATTTTCGGGTTGATCCCGAGTGTAACCTATAATTTTAAATTCTAATCATCAATCATCATGAGGACAATAAACAAAAATTTCAAATACATCCTATTGCTAATAGCCGCGGTTTCGATAAGCAGTTGTGAGGAAGTGGTGGATGTCGACCTGAATACCGCAGCGCCAAAACTGGTTATCGACGCTTCAATCGACTGGGTAAAAGGCACCGACGGCAGCCATCAAAAAGTAAAACTGACCACCACAACAGGGTTTTATGAAACCGAAATACCCGTAGTTTCCAATGCTCAAGTGCGCATCAGCAACAGCAGCAACACCATTTTCGAATTCATCGAAAGCCCTGGAACCGGCGAATACCTGTGTGATAATTTCGTACCACAGATTGGAGAGACTTATAAACTTACCGTGATTTCCGGGGGGCAGACTTATGAAGCCACAGAGAAACTTTTTGCAGCGCCGGATGTAGAATCGGTGGCGCAAAATAATGAAGGCGGCGTATCGGGCAAAGACATCGAACTGAAATATTTTTTCAGTGATAATGGTGCCGAAAACAACTTTTACCTGACGGCTTTTGAAACCAATATCACCGTTTTTCCGGACTACGACGCTTTTGACGATGAGTTTTTCCAGGGCAACCAGACTTATGGCTTTTACCTTAATGAAGACCTCAAGGCAGGCGACGAAACGACATTTTCAATTTACGGCGTTTCCCAAAGGTATATGAATTACATGGCCATCCTGACAGAAATTACCGAAGGCGGGGGCGGGCCTTGGTCTTCACCTCCTACGAATGTGAGGGGAAATATCATCAACTATACCGACAGTAAGAACTTTGCACTGGGCTATTTCCGTGTTTCAGAGGTTTCAAAAATGGATTATACTGTACAATAAGTCGCAGCAGGCAGTTTTGATATGAGCACACTGCATACTGAGACTGCCTACTGAGACTGAAAACTACCCTTATTATACTTATTCCGATATTCTACAGGTGTCAATCCCGTTATTTTCTTGAATACATCACGAAACGCCTTCGTATCGGTGTAACCGACATCATACATGACTTCGGAAATGTTTTTGCGGCTGGTTTCGAAACTGCGTTTGGCGGCTTCAATCTTGACCCTTTGGATGTATTCGACAACGGTATTGCAGGTCGCCTTTTTGAAACGCCGTTCAAGGCTGCGGCGCCCGATTGCGAAACGGTCGGCGAGGTCGTCGACGGTAATTTTATTGTCGAAATTTTGCTCAATATAATCCTGCGCTTTTTTTACCGGCTCATCTTCGTGTTCTTTCTGTCCCTTAAACATGATGAAAGGTGATTGGCTGACGCGGTCAATGTCGATCATAAAGCCTTTGGCAATGCCTATCGCCATGTCACGGCCGGCGTATTTTTCGATAAGGTAAATCAATAAGTTTAAAAACGAATAAGCGCCACCACTGGTATAAATCCCATCCTCATCAGTGATTATTTTATCATCTACGACGTTGATTTCGGGAAACATCCGCCGGAATTCATTCACTGAACCCCAATGTGTCGCGCATTGCTTTCCTGTGAGCAATCCTGTTTCAGCAAGGAAAAACGAAGCGATGCAGAGGCTGGCAATCTCCGCGCCGTTTTCATATTGTTTCCTGATCCAGGGAATAAAATCCTTATTGAGTGCAATCATTTCAGGCATATTGCCGTGCATGGCTGGAATAATAATGAGGTCGGTTTGCTTTACATCACCAATCAGGCAATCCGGAACAATGGTGTAACGGCCGCTACGCTGGCTGATGGTCTCGGAAATGCCGACCAGCTTCACCTCAAAAAACGGTGGCAAGCCAAAACGTGCGGCTATGGAATTGACTTCACTGAAAATCTGGTGCGTACCGTCAATATTTGGGAGGCTCGTATGTCCATTCGGGACTAATATTGAAATATGTCTCATAGGAATAGCTTTTTGGATTGTCGGAAAGTCTGAAGATCTGACAATCCGAAAATCTGATGATCCAGACAAAAGTACACAAACCGTTTGTCGGAATCAACCCTTTCATAAGTCGGTTTTACACAACATGAACTCCTGATGCATCCATTAATTTTGTCTTTATCAGAAAAAACGAACAGTGTAATCATTTAAAAATTACTATCCCTGGATACGAATCAACTACTACAATAATGAAAACATTCAAAAAAGAAAGAGCCATGCTTGTAAACGAAATCCAGCATACATTCGAATCACTATATACTGCCATCGGCGCCTTCAGTGAAGCAGAGACAGACATCCAACCGTTTGCGGGAAGCTGGTCCGCCGGGCAGGTTGCCGAGCACCTCATTAAAGGGATGTCGGGTATAGGCCGTTTGGGTACAAAAACCGAAAAATCCGACCGCCCATTGGACGAAAAAATTCCCGCCATTAAAAAAATGTTCCTTGATTACAGCATCAGGCTGACATCACCGGATTTTTTAGTGCCCACATCCGAAAAACATGATATCAAAGCGCAATTGTCCGAATTAAAAGCTATTGAAGAACAACACCGCGGCATGGCTGAAGATGCCGATTTGTCATTGGAAAGCCGCCTCTTTGAATTGCCCGGTTTTGGGGCTTTAACATTGTATGAATGGATTAGTTTCAACCTGATCCATGCACAACGGCATACGCTGCAACTTCAAAACATCCGCAAAAAAATGTAACGATGGCACATATCAGTGCATACCTGACCTTTAATGGCAACTGCAGGCAGGCAATGCAATTCTACCGCGACTGCCTTGGCGGAGAATTGCAATTGCAGGAATTAGGTGATACGCCTTTGGGCGAAAATATGCCGCCTGCAATGCGACACGCCATACTGCAGGCAACACTCACCAACAGCAATCTGCAACTCACCGCCACTGACATGCCCGACGACGACGGCCTGCAACGTGGCAATGCCGTCACGCTGATGCTGCATTGCGATACGGAAGAGGAAATCAGAAGGTATTATAAAAAGCTTTCCACCGGGGGCCGTCAAGCGCATCCGGTGGAAGATGTTTTTGGTGGCGGATTTTCCGGTGATTTGATCGACAAATTTGGCAACAGATGGTTGTTGGTGAAGCATTAACAGGAATTTAGCTGTTAGTTTATTCCTCGGCTGATGCGTAACAACGTAATCCTATAAACTTTTCCAAAATCAGTATAAATTTTCTTTGCAACCGAAATATAGCTTTGACAATCTAATTCAAATGCAAGAAAATATGAAAAATCAGAGCCCACTTACCGACCCAATTTCACCCACAGCTTTGATCTATAACACGACCGATTATGATATGCTGGTTTTCTGTGATGGAAGCTGGGATGAAACTTATCAAAAAACACTTTGCTTCCTTGACCGCAATGCGGGGGCAAAAATCCTTTATATCGAGAAACCGACAACGTTTGATCCAGTAGAAGAAACTGTAAAATTCATGATGATCAATGACCACATCCATGTGTTGCGCTCGAATGTCGATTCTATTGACGCGGTATTTAAATTACTGCCATGGCAGGTTCGTGCAAAGCAGGTACCCGTCGGGTGGTTTGCTTCGGCTGCGTATGCCCATTTTGCGGAGTTGATACGTTTCCAGACCGTTGTGAATGATTACCGCACCATATCACTGCCATCCGTTAAAGAAAAACCAACACAAAAATTATTCGAAAATTTTACGCCTCGAAAAATGAAATCCACCTTTCCGGCAGCAGTTTGATGAAACCTTACGCCAATAAAAGCGGATACGGTGGTATTTGGGCGTATGACTTTGACGAAAACGGAATCGCCATTATGTTCGACGATGGGAGTACATACTATTACAACAGCAAGAGCACTGGCAAGGCCAATATTGAAATCATGAAACGGCTGGCTGGGAATGGCATTGGCCTCATCACATTTATCAATCAGCACATGCGTGGGAATTATAACGAGAAACGATCCTGAATTGCCTTTCGGGATTTTATAAAATAAACCCCAAATCCTAAAAAGCAAAATCCTCCATAAGATTTAATTTTATGTAAAAATTATTTTATGGAGGATTTTTTTTCAGATATAGCGGACCACATACAAAAATACTATTATAAATTAGTAGATATTACCCCGAAAATCGGGCTGGCCATACTTATTTTCCTAATGGCATGGTTCATTGCTTCTAAAGTCCAGCAATTTTCAGACAAACGGCTTAAACGCCGCATGCATGATCCTTTACTGGCCAATTTCATTTCCAGGCTGGTTAAGGCGGTCTTGCTGATCATCGGTATATTGATTGTATTCCGTATTATCGGGCTCAATGGCATCGCTACAAGTTTGCTTGCAGGTGCCGGAATTTCAGCATTCGTCATCGGTTTTGCGCTGAAAGATATTGGTGAAAACTTCCTGGCCGGCATTCTTTTGGCATTCAAACGACCGTTTTCCATCGGTGAAATTATTGAAAGTAATGGTGTAAAAGGAAAAGTCATTTCGCTGAACCTGCGCGATACACAAATCAAAAGTGACGGCAAAGACATTTACATCCCAAATGCGTTATTGATAAAGAATACGCTGATCAATTACAATAGTGGCGGTTTCCTGCTCCAGGATTTCACCATCAACCTCGAATATGGTGCCGATTACCAGAAAGCCATCGAAATCATTACCGCGAAACTTACCGAAATCGATGAAGTCATTAATGAAAAACTTGAGAATTCCGTAGTTGTTTCGGCTGTTACGGGAAATACGGTGCAGGTCACAACACGTTATTGGGTAAAGACTGACGCCGATATCACTAATGGCAACACCCGCTCCAAAGTGTTAATCCAGGTGATGGAAGCACTGAAAAGCCACGGCTATAATTTGATTAAACTGTAAACTTTCAGCTTTTTACCGGAATAAAGATATTGAATTTCGCTCCTTTACCAGGGTTCCCTTCCGCTGTAATATTACCGTGATGGTTCTGCATGATTTTTTTGCAGATGGCCAGCCCGACTCCGGTTCCTTCATATTCGCGCTTGCCGTGCAGCCTTTGGAACACTTCAAAAATCTTGTCGCCATACTGTGGATCAAATCCGATGCCGTTGTCTTCAATCATCAGTTTCCAGAATTTTCCATTATCATTTTCTATTTTTTCAGCACTGATTTTGATGATCGGGGGGATGCCCGGCTTTCTGTATTTGATGGCATTGTTAATGATATTGAGCAGTAGTTGCTGGAATTGAATGCGTACGACGTAGACTGCGGGAAGCGGCTCTGCTTCAAACACCGCACCACTTTCTTCAATCGAAATATCGATCAGGGAACAAACCTCTTTGAGGAATTTATTCAGATCGGTACGCTCGGTTTTGAAAATATCTGAATCCATGCTCGAATAACTCAGCAGCGCATCTATAAGCGTCTGCATTCTCATGGCAGTGCTGTTGATGTTTGTAAAATAAGATAACGTATTGTCTGAAAAATGGTGCTCTTCCTCCAGTATCCTGCTGATGAACATCCTGATTTTGCGTAAAGGTTCCTGCAGGTCGTGCGAAGCTATATAAGTGAATGACGACAATTCCTTATTCTTATTGAATAGGAGCGTATTCATGCGTTCGAGCTGCAATGCGGCCGATTTTTCTGCAGTGATATTTTTTGAGGTAATCGTTACCGAATCATTCACACGTTCCGTAGCGGCGGTCAGCCAGATTTCATTGTTGCCTTTATTCACAGCGATTTCATAAGTATTCGACATGCCCGTCAAAATACAATCCCTGATTTTTTCAAAAATGCCATTCTCGAATATCGACGGATAGACTTCCGTGAAAGTTTTCCCCACAACATCCTGAACCGAAAGCCCAAAATTACCCGGAACTTCCTGATTGGTGTAAATAATCCTGAAATCAACGATTTCCCCTGTATCATTCCGTACGGGCTCATAACTCGCAATTCCATAATGGGTCGATCCCAAAACCGAATTCAGGTAGGCACGCGATTGCTCCAACTCGGCAGTACGCAGCTTCACCAGCATTTCCAGTTCTGCTTCAATCCCGGCCTGGAGCTGCAACGCTTTTTTCTTTTCGGTCACATCTTCAGCAATCAGGAAAATCAATTCCGGACCATGACCAGTCGATTGCCTTGCATTTAGAATCAGGTCACGGAAGCCATTCCTATGAAAATCAATCGTAACTTCATAATCTTCGACATGGCCATCAGCAGGCAGCAATTCATTAAAAAGGAAATGGATTGCAGAATCGTCCCAGGCATTGCCATCGATATCATACAAGGGCTTTCCCTCAATGTCTTTGGGGTCCAGGCCGAAGTTCCGGCAAAAAAACGGATTCGCTGTCAGGACATTAAGATGGCTGTCGAGAATTAAAATAGCATCACGGCTGGCAGCCAGCAGGATTCCGGTATTGGCGTCGTTAAACATGGCAGGGTTTCAATTTTTATAAATGTAGTCAAAATATACTGTTTTAACCTACAGGACCGTTACTTTTGTATATTCAAAAATGACGTTATGGCGCTACGTTTCCATTTCAGGTATTTCTGCAGTTTCCTTTTATTATTTGCTACGGAATGCCTCATTGCAATGTATGTTCACGATCAGTTTGTGCGCCCGTATGTGGGCGATATGCTCGTCGTGGTACTGATATATTGCTTCGTAAAAACATTTTTGAAAATGGAATCCCGTAAAGTGGCCCTCGGTGTTTTGCTTTTTTCTTACCTGATCGAATTCGCGCAACATTTGCATCTTGTAGCATTGCTGGGCTTAAAAGACTCCAGGATGGCAAATCTGATTCTTGGAAACTCTTTTGAATGGATTGACATGATCGCCTATACCGTTGGGATTGCCGTGGTTTTGATTGTTGACAAAAAATACAAATCGGGCGTAAAGGAAAAACTTAGATGAGCATCCTGAAAAACATCATCCGAAGTGAGAAAACAACAGGGATATTGCTGGTAACGGCAACCGCCTGTTCACTTTTGCTGGCCAATACTGCTTTAGAAACACATTATACCGCGTTTTGGAAACATGAAGTTTACGGGCATTCTTTGACAGCATGGATCAACGATGCACTGATGGCCATTTTCTTCCTGTACATCGGACTCGAACTCAAAAGCGAAATCCTGGAAGGCGAATTGTCCTCAGTTAAAAAGGCCGCTTTGCCGATTGTCGCTGCGCTGGGCGGCATGATGCTCCCTGCTGCCATTTTCCTGCTTCTAAATTTCAATACTGAAAGCCGTTCCGGTGCAGGAATCCCAATGGCCACGGACATTGCATTTGCTGTCGGGATCTTATCACTGTTAGGCAAAAGGATATCGCCTGTACTGAAAATATTCCTGATGGCATTGGCTGTAATCGATGATTTGGGTGCTATTGTTGTGATTGCCATGTTTTACACGAAAACACTTTCACTGCCACATCTTGCCATTGCAATAGCTGTTTTCCTGTTCTTATTGGTATTGAATGCTTTCAGGGTCCGGAGCATTTTGATTTACCTCATCGGCGGAATGGCTATCTGGTATTTTATCTGGCATTCCGGCATACATGCCACAATTGCAGGCGTACTTACCGCTTTCGCCATACCAAAAAAGGCTTTGCATACACTGGAGCACCAACTTAAAAGCCCGGTAACGTTCTTTATCCTGCCGCTTTTTGCACTGGCCAACACCGGAATCATACTTGATGCAGGCTGGAAAGATGGCTTGGTATCGATGACAGGCCTTGGCATCATTTTTGGATTGTGCATCGGGAAACCGGCCGGAATCTGGCTGTTTTCTTTCATCGGAGTAAAAACGCGAATCTGTTCGCTGCCATCAAAATTAAAATGGAAACAGCTTTTGGGCATAGGTTTTTTAGGCGGAATTGGTTTTACAATGTCGATTTTTATTACCTTACTTGCGTTTGAAAATGAGTCGCTCATTGCATCCGCTAAAATAGCCATACTTACAGCCTCATTGTTTTCGGCCATAATCGGTTTTGCCTGGCTTAAATTTACATTGAAGGACAAAAAGCAACATTTATGAAGATCATTTTTGCTATAGGCTTCGGCAGTTTCATCGGAGGAATTTTAAGATACCTGCTGTCCGGGATGATACAGGCTAAAGCTGCGGGAGCATTTCCTTACGGCACACTTTCGGTAAACATTACCGGCTGCCTGCTGATTGGGATTGTTTATGGCTTTGCCGATAAAGGCGGGATGACTACCGATTGGCGGCTTTTCCTGGCGACGGGAATTTTGGGCGGTTTTACGACCTTTTCCGCATTTTCTTATGAAACATTTGATTTGTTGCGAAACGGGCAGGCCTTTTCAGCATTGTCATACGTCGCAACAAGCATTTTTATTGGTGTTTTGGCTACTTTCTGTGGATTTATAGCTGTTTCAAAATATATTGCAAACTGATTTCTGCGGATTACAAGACGCTATTTTTTTCTTACAACATTTTATTAAATATTTATAATATTCCCACCTTTGTAATCCGTTTATACCATACATAGTGGCATTTAAGGATTTTAATTGCTTTCCATTACGTTTGAGGTTTGTCTTACGATATAATTAATATTTATCTTTGCCTGATGACAAAACAAAGAATTTTGGTGGTTGATGATGACAAGGATGACCAGTCATTTTTATTGGAAGCCATAAACGAGCTTTACCCTTCGTTTGTGTGTGACCTTGCTGATAACGGGCGCGATGCCTTGGAATATATTGATAAAAACCCGCCGCCGCCAGATTATATTTTCCTGGACCTGAACATGCCTCTGGTCAATGGATACGAGTTCCTCAAAGAATATAAAAAGCAACCGGAAAGCAACAAAAGCAAGATTATAGTGTACAGCACATCGTCGCATCCGCAGGATAAGGCCGCTACGAAAGATCTTGGCGCTACTGACTACATCACGAAACTCAGTGACTTCCGAAAACTGAAACAAACCCTTGAACAGGTTTTCAAAAATTATGGTGGGTTGTCTTTAGCATAAAACTCCATAAAAAAGCCATCATTGCTGATGGCTTTTTCATTTAAACGTTTTACCTAATTCGGTTTCGATTCATATTGTACCTGAGGCTTGATTTCTTTAGGTTTTTTCACCGAATCTGAAACCGCGCGCTCTGCAGTAGTCTGCTTTTGCGTACGCCCTTTGTCCTTCGCCCGTTTTTCAGCCTGGAGTTCTGCATCGCTTCTCCTCTTGGCATCAGTCTGGGCCGCACGTTCGGTTTCACGCTGCGTTTCCCTCGGTGGCTGTTGCTGCAGTTGATCCTGGTCGACCTGTCCATTTTGCTGCGCAGCCATCGGTATTGCCATAAAAAAAGCTGCTGTTGCAATGATGTTTCTCAAATTTCTTATCGTCAGTTTCATAACTTAAATTTTTATAATGTAAAGTAAGAGCACAGCAAGTCGGCAGACTTACATTTTACGTTTAAAAAGTTACATTGTTTAGCTATTTTAATTTTTCAATTGGACATTCTGGCTGGTCATTCTACAATCCACAGCAAAACAGGCTTCTTCGATTGCTTCAGTTTTGCATCAAGAATTTCCATAAATTCATTTGAAACGGCGGGGCATCCCCAGCTCAGCGGACTAAATTTTGGATACACCTCCTGATCTGAAACCGCATCCCAGGAATGCAATACGATAACACGACCTTCCGCATTATTGTTTGATTCCTCCAAACCATGCAGCCAGTATTTCACCTTAATCCCCCAGCTGCTGTAGTCGCGTTTGCCGATTTTGTATTTGCCTATGGCGCTGCAGTAGCTGTCGTTTTTGTTACTGAATAATGCCTTCTCCCATTTATCAGGATTGTTACTGTTGACATCACAGCTACCATGCGTTACAAGTTTTTTGGCGGTGAATTTTTTCTGCTTAAAATCATAAATAAAGAAGCGATTCTTACCGGAATGGATGCTTAAATCAACCAGGAAAAAATAATCCTCATTAAAATTTTTGGCTTTACAATACCTCAGTGCTTCAGATTCTAATGCAGTATAATCCTTAGTCGCAACTGGTGTCTCAGCATTATTACAGCACACAAATGCCAGCAATACTAACAGCAGTAAATGTTTCATGTCATTGGTTTGGTAAAGTGGATAACATTGCTTTTGCAGAAATATTTTACATCCCCGTTTATTAATTGCCACCCGGGCAATTATTTTGCGAAGAGGCAGAGCAATTATTAATTATGAAGTATCTTTGTCGGCTTTTAAAAAAACAAGAGATGACAAACAACAGGATAATGAAAGGCGTTTTTTTCGTGGGGCTCGGAGCAACAAGTTACGGCATGCTGGCCACTTTCGTAAAAATGGCTTATGCAGATAAAGGCATGTCCGGCGGGTATTTTACTCCGGCTGAAGTCATTACATCCCAATTCGTAATCGGGATCGCCGCCATCCTGCTCATCAACGCTTTCCAGAAAAAGAAAAACGGCACAGAGGTGAAAAAGGCTTCCGCCAAAAATATCCGCGACCTGATGATTACCGGAACATCCACCGGTTTGACCAGTATTTTTTATTACCTCGCAGTGAAATACATTCCGGTATCGATCGGGATTGTACTGCTGATGCAGACCGTTTGGATGGGCGTGCTTTTGGAAATGTTCTTAGAAAAAAAACTGCCCTCAAAAGTCAAGGTGCTGGCTGTATTTATCGTACTTATCGGTACTGTTTTAGCCACAAACCTGATTCAAACCGACATTTTGCCGGATTGGCGAGGCATTGTTTTGGGCCTGCTGGCCGCAGCGTCATTCACCACGACAATGTTTACCGCGAACCGCGTGGCTGTTGGCATTTCATCGGCGCAACGGAGTTTATACATGCTTTTGGGCGGTGCCGTTCTGGTATTCATTTTTGCTTTGGCTACACAAAATACACAATTCAATTTCGACATCTTTTACAAATGGGGAATTTTAGTGGCATTGTTCGGGACCGTCATCCCGCCGATGCTGATGAACGCCGGTTTTCCGTTGACGGGCATCGGATTGGGAAGCATCGTTTCCTCGCTCGAGTTGCCGGTATCAGTAACCATGGCCTATTTCCTTTTGCATGAACAGGTCATTTTGGTACAATGGCTCGGCATCCTGATGATTATCGCTGCGATTGTAGTGATGAATATTAAATTTGGGGAAAACGACCAATAATTTCGTATTTTTAGGAAAACAATCCAATGGATTTACCGTGGCACCTTTATATCATGGCTTTATTGTACCTGCTTGCGGGAGGGAACCATTTCCGGAAACCAGGCCTATATCTGAAAATCATCCCGTCGTACCTGCCCTGGCATAAAACCATCAACTATACCAGTGGCGCTGCCGAAATCATCATTGCCATTGGTCTTTGCATCCCGGCCATTTCTGCCCCTACGGCCTGGGCACTTATTGCATTGCTAATCATTATTTTTCCCGCCAATATTTATATGTACACTGACAAAAAAGCGTCGCTTAATATGCCCAGGTGGCTGTTGTTGCTGCGTCTTCCGCTTCAGGTCGTACTTATAATCTGGGCTTATATTTATACCAATGGCCTCCCTTTTTGAAAACCTGAATGACTCGATAACTTTCGATCTTCCCGATGCGGAAATCGTTTACTATCCGCATATCTTTTCGACTGATAAATCGGACGATATGTTCCGGCATTTGCTTGATGGAATTTTGTGGCAACAGGATGACATTACACTTTTCGGGAAAACCCACGCACAGCCGCGGCTGACGGCGTTGTACGGAAACCAGGGAAAGCCATATTCTTATTCAGGAATCGTAATGAAGCCGCATCCGTGGAATGCTTTGCTAACTTATATTAAGGAAGAAGTGGAGCAAATCTGTGGCTTCCCGTTTACGACCGTTTTACTGAATCAATACCGCGACGGCAAAGACAGCAATGGCTGGCATGCCGATGATGAGAAAGAACTCGGGCGCAATCCTGTCATCGCTTCTGTTAGCTTCGGGACAGAACGTTTTTTTCATTTAAAGCACAACACAGAACCAGAACAGAAATTAAAAATCCTTCTTGAAAGCGGCAGCCTGCTATTGATGAAAGGCACAACGCAACACTTCTGGAAACACCAGATCCCAAAAACCACAAAACCCATTGGCACAAGGATCAACCTGACTTTCAGGGCCATAAAATAAGTTTCCTTTCGATTGGAAAAAAAGTTACATTTGGGAAAAGCATTTCCTTATGGACTCCATTATCGACTACTTTTCGCACATCCCTTCCTCGCACCGCGGACTGATCCTTGCCGGTGGCATCGCTTTTTTCTGGCTGCTGGAAAGTCTCAAACCAATGCTTCGTTTTGATTACAGCAAATGGCAGCATGCAGGGATCAACATCTTTTTTACGTTGACCACCATTGTCGTAAATTTTGCTTTGGCGTTTGTATTGTTGATGACTGCAGCATGGGTCACCACAAATCACTTCGGGATATTAAGCCTTATGCCTGAAACAAATATTTGGGTTTCATCGCTTTTGGGGTTGCTGCTTCTGGATTTCATCGGAGCGTATCTCGCACATTTAAGCGAACATAAAATCAAACTCTTATGGCGGTTTCATTTAATCCACCATACCGATACCTGGATTGACACCACCTCGGCAAACCGCCATCATCCCGGAGAAAGCGTGTGGCGTTTCCTGTTTACCGTCATGGCAACATTTATCGTGGGAGCGCCGATGTGGATGGTTTTTATGTACCAGTCGCTTTCGGTGGTATTTTCACAATTTAACCATGCTAATATTGCGCTTCCTCCGGCACTCGACAAGGCACTGAGCTGGTTTTTAGTCACACCGGACATGCATAAGGTACACCATCACTATATGTTGCCTTATACGGATTCGAATTATGGGAATATTTTTTCGGTATGGGACAGGATTTTCGGGACATTCCGCTATCTGCAAAGAGGCCACGTCGTTTATGGCGTAGATACGCATATGGAAACGGCCGAAAACAACAGCCTCAGCAACCTGCTTCGCATTCCATTTCAAAAGTCCAGAGATGCCAGGAAGAACCAGTCCTGAAAAATTTTTATCCGATTAAAAAAGTGAAAGTATTTTTTATTAATATTGGTATAGAAATCAAGTATTTAAAAAATAATGACCATTTATCTGGATTAGTTTTCAAATAATGAAGAAGAGCAAATTACCTGAATTGGACAGGGAACAATTGGAAAGATTCCATACCCTGGCTTTAGAAGAGCGAAATCCTTTCGAAATTATCAAAAAAGAATTCGGGCTGGCCGAAAAGGACATACTCGAAATCATGAAAAAAAGGCTTACCGCTGATAAATTCGAGCTCTGGAAAAAGAAGGCCCTTGCCGGCAAACCAAAGCCCAAACCTCCAAAAATTGATGATTTTGATGAAGATTTAGATGGTAAATACTACATCCGGAATAAATTTGACTAAAATACAGCTCCTTTTAAGGAGCTTTTTTTATATTTCAGAATAACTTTTTTTTCTATAAATTGAAAACTAAATTACACTAAAATCACTTTTAATTAAATAATATTAATTTTTAAATAAATTTTATTTAATTTTGACTAATCAATTTTAAACAAAATGGCACAACCTAAACTTCCCGTAACCTGTCCAAGTTGTGAAACCGGCCTGTCGGTTACACAATTGTCCTGCGGGCATTGCGGCACGACCGTTTCCGGCAATTATGCCCTTCCTTTATTGCTCCAGCTTAATGAAGAAGACCTGAATTTCATCCTGCAGTTTTTCATGACCAGTGGCAGCCTCAAAGAAATGGCATCGCAAATGGGAAACAGCTACCCCACTGTCCGCAACAAACTCGATGATATTATAGAAAGAATCAAAATTTTAAAACAAAATCCGAACCATGAAAATTATCTTTAACCCTTTTGAACGCCTGTCAACCAATACTTTACTAATCGCAGGAATACTGTCCACTATCGCCGGAGGTTTTCTGGCCTGGCATTTCAACGCGCATTATGACGGCATCATAGACCTGCATTTTGTTGAGGAAATTGCGATGCAAACCCCATTCATCGAGTTGCTCATCAACATCGCCTGCCTCGGGCTCTTGTTGTTTTTGGCAGCGAAGCAGATCAATCCTAAAACACGCCACATTGATATTTACTGCGCAGTATTGATATCACGTATTCCATTTTACCTGATGACACCCGTGAACAGCGGCGGACGCGTGTATGAAGCCACAGAAAGGCTGCAGCAAATGGCATCCGAAAATGACCTTAAGAATATGGTCCCGGGCGATATGATGGTACTGGTTTTAATCGGATTTGTATCATTGCTCTTCATCGTCTGGTTTTTTGCGTTGCTGTGGAACGGCTTCAGAGTTGCGAGTAACGCCAAAGGCTCCCGCCCGATATGGTATTTTATCGGCGCAGTTATTTTAGCTGAAATTATTTCAAAAATCCTAATCACTTACACCTTATAAACCATGAAAACAAATTGTACAATCCTGTTATTGCTTTGTTGGATTTCCACATTTGCGCAAAGCACAAAATTTACAGCTTCCGAAGTAGCCGTCAACGATTTAATCAAAGGCACTTTATACAGTCCTGAAAATGCTTCATCAAAACAAAAGCTCATCATCCTTATTGCCGGCTCAGGCCCTACAGATAGGAACGGAAACCAGCCCGGAATGGAAAATAATTCCTTGAAAATGCTGGCGCAAAACCTCGCACAGCACAACAATGCGGTCTATGCTTATGACAAACGCGTGATTGCCCTGGCTAAGGCTGGTAAAATCGACGAAAAAACAATGTCCTTCGAGGATTATATTACTGATGCCAAAGCCGTGATTTCGTATTTCAGGGCTAAAAAAATGTATTCCAAAATTATTGTGGCCGGACACAGCGAAGGTTCGCTCATCGGGATGGAAGCAGCAAAAGGGAATGCCGATGCATACATTTCGATTTCCGGCGCCGGAAGATCGATCGACCAGGTCATTATGGAACAACTCAAAGGTCAGCCACAGCCAGTCATTGAGGAAGCCACTAAATATTTTGGTTTATTAAAGGAGGGCAAAACGTTTAAACTCGACGATCCTTCCATGGCATCGCTTTTCAGGGAAAGCGTACAGCCTTATATGATTTCCTGGATAAAATATGACCCGCAGCAGGAAATTAAAGATTTGAAAATTCCGGTGCTGCTCATAAACGGGACAAAAGACTTGCAGGTTGCCGTTTCAGAAGCCGAACTGCTGAAAGCCGCTAAACCTGACGCTACGCTGAAGCTCATCCCCAATATGAACCACGTGCTCAAAACGATTGCAGCCGGGGCTGAGGAGAATGCCGCTGCCTACAGTAAGCCCGATTTACCGATTGACGCTACATTGGCTGAAACCGTTAATCAATTCATAAATTCACTCTGATTTGTAACAGAACCGCCGTAAGTTTGACTTATCAAAAAATTTAACGGAAGATGAGAAAATTACTTACGGTTTTTGTTTCAATATTACTGCTCACGGGTTTTTCTGCGGAAGCGCAAAAAAAATCAAAAAAAGCAGCCACACCAAAGCCGGTAGCGTCAATGCCCGCAAATGTAAAGGTCGACATGGACCTGAATGTTGTTAAGGATGACAAACTCATGGTGACGTTGACACCTCCGAAAACAATATCGGAAAGCATTACTTACTGCATCCCGAGAACGGTTCCGGGAACCTACTCTACAGACAATTATGGCAAATTCGTAGATGATCTCAAGGCTTTTGACAGCAAAGGAAATGAGCTTTCCGTAGTGCATGAGGGCGATAATTTCTGGAAAATCAACAATGCGCCTCAACTTGCCAAAATCACCTATTGGGTCAACGATACTTTTGATGTGGAATACACGCATGATATTTTTTCGCCAGCGGGAACGAACATCAATGAAGGCAATAATTTCCTGCTGAACACCCACGGTTTTGTCGGGTATTTCAAGGAATTCCTCAATACGCCATATACATTGACTATCGCACATCCCGCGACCTTATGGGGCGCGACATCTATGACCGATGCGGATAAAAGTGATATCAAAGATGTTTTTAAAACGTCACGTTATGCGGAATTGGTGGAAAACCCGATCATGTATTCCAAGCCCGATTACACCACGTTCAACATTAACGGGATGGACATCCTGATCAGCGTGTACTCGCCAAGCGGGAAATACACCGCTGAAATGATTACGCCCGACATGAAAACGATGATGACGGCACAGAAAAATTTCCTCGGAAACTTCAACAGCACTAAAAAGTATACGGTCCTCTTATATCTTTCAGATTTGCGAAAAAAAGATGCGAAAGGTTTTGGAGCTTTGGAACATCCGACTGCCACTACTGTTGTAATGCCCGAGTTATTGCCTAAAAAACAAATGGCCGAACAAATGAAGGATGTCGTTTCACACGAATTTTTCCACATCGTGACGCCACTGACGATTCATGCCAGGCAAATCCAGGATTTTGATTACAATGACCCGAAAATGTCCGAGCATTTGTGGATGTACGAAGGCGTAACCGAATATTTTGCAAACCTTTTCCAGATAAACCAGGGATTGATTACGGAAAAGGAATTTTTCGGAAGGATGAAAGAAAAAGTACGCAATGCATCGCGTATGAACGACACAATGCCATTCACCGAAATGAGTGCCAATGTGCTTGTAAAGCCTTACAAAGACCAATATTTAAACGTTTATGAAAAAGGTGCATTAATTGGAATGTGCATCGATATCATCATCCGTGAGAAAAGCAACGGCGAACGCGGAATATTGGATCTGATGCAGCGTCTTTCAAAGGAATATGGTGTAAACAAGGCTTTTGACGATTCGGAATTGTTTGCAAAAATCACTGCGCTGACGTATCCCGAAGTGGGCGATTTCCTGAAAACCTATGTTTCCGGAAGCAAGCCGATTCCTTATGCGGATTACTTTGCAAAAATGGGTGTTGTGGATTATGAGTTTACAGATACTGCTAAAACAGCACTGAAAGATGCGTGGCTTAAGAAATAGGCGCTGCACTTTTGTAAACACTTCGCTGTAGACAGTAAATAAATCAAGAATATCTATCCCCGATTTCTACCGAAATTTGGGGATTTTTTTATTATTTTGCGAACCCTGAGCCAAAGCGGTAAAAGGAATAAAATAAATTAAGATTGATGAAGAAAATACTCGGCGCCATGGCTGTTTGCCTGTTGCTCCTCTCCTGCCAAAAGGAAAAACCAAAAGGAAACCTGCACCTCACCGGAAATATCGAAGGCCTGAAAAAAGGGACGTTGTACATTACAAGGCTTGGCGACTCCTCATTCGTATCGGTCGATACGATTAAAATTGACGGCGATTCCCATTTTGAAAGCTGGCTCGACATCAAATCGCCTGAAATGTATTATATCGTCCTTGACCGCGGCAAGACCAATTCGATTGATGACAGGCTACCGTTTTTTGCGGAAGCGGGAAAAATGAACATCGAAACAACACTGGAGCAATTTTATGCCCAGGCCAAAATCACCGGTTCCAAAAACCAGCAGCTGCTCGACGACTATAAAAAAGTGAATGACCGCTTTACGTCCCAGAATCTCGATATCACCGAATTGCTTTTGAGAAAACAGCACGCTAAAGTAGCTGTGAATGCAGACAGTATTGCCCGTGTACAGGATTATGTCCTGAAACGCAAATACCTTTATGCCGCACAATTCGCCCTGAACAATAAAGACCATGAGATAGCGCCCTATATTGTGCTTTCTGAAATCAACGAAAATGCGACGGTGGTGTTGCTGGACAGGATCCGCAAAGCCCTGACACCGAAAGTAGCCAATTCTTACTACGGAAAAAAACTAACGCAATACTATAACGAAAGAAAAAAGGCAGAGCAGCAATAATTAATATTCCGCTTGTAAAAAACAAGACCATCCCTAAAAAGGATGGTTTTTTTATGCAAAATTATAGCAAAAAAAACCACCACATAAAGTGATGGTTTTTGGAGCCGATAGAGGGACTCGAACCCACGACCTGCTGATTACAAATCAGCTGCTCTAGCCAACTGAGCTACACCGGCGGCTTATTAACGGTGCAAATATAATTTTGATTTTCTAATTACCAAAAAAAAAGTGGCAAATTTTACCGAAAAAAGTAATTATAATGCGTTGATTTTAGCAATAAGCTGAGTAGCAGATTGTTCCAATTCAGTGCTGATTTGCTTGAAATGTGCTTTGGTATTTCCTGTTTTTTTAGCATTGACTTTAGCAATCAGGCTGTCAAAAGAAGCCAAAGCCTCATCGATGATTGCATTGGTTTGCTCTGTCGGCTTTCCAGTAGTCGACATTTCGAAAAGGTAAACCGCTTCGATAATATCACCTAAAACGTAATTGATGTCTTTCTTTAAATTCCTAACATTTGCCATCTTGAAATTGTTTTTTAAAATTCTGCGCAAAATTACGCAATATCTTTGGATTAGCCTAAGAAATATAAATTTCCAATACCGAAGCTGTTCCTTCAAGCGCGTAATCCGTTAATCCTGCCGGGACCAGCACGGTATCCCCTGTCTTGTATTCAAATTTTTTCCTTCCGGTAGCCAAAGAGAAATTCCCTTGCGTACACATAAAAACCCGGAAAGAATTTCCATCCTGATGTATTTCCTTCTTCCCCTCTAGCGGAATGAGATTGGTCGTAAAATACTGGCAATCCACCAAAGTATTGGATTCATTCGTAATTTTTGAATAATGTTTTTGCGCATCCACCGGATTGTAATTAATGGCTTCCAAAGCTTCCTCAACATGCAGTTGACGGGGGTTCCCGCTGGCATCCTTGCGTTCAAAGTCATAAATCCGGTATGTGATGTCTGAAGTCTGCTGGATTTCGGCAATGACCAAACCGGCACCGATGGCATGCACTGTTCCCGTTTCCAGAAAAAATACATCTCCGGGTTTCGCCTTTATCGTATCAAGCAAAGACACGATACTTTTGTCTTTAAGGCTGTCCAGATATTGCTGTGGACTTGATTTTCCCTTAAATCCGACAATGATCCGTGAATCCGGATCGGCCTGCATCACGTACCACATCTCAGTTTTCCCGAAAGAGTTGTGACGTTTCTTTGCCAATTCGTCGTTGGGATGTACCTGGATCGACAAGTCTTCACGCGCATCGAGGTATTTGAAAAGCAGCGGGAATTCATTACCAAAACGTTTATGGACTCCCATTCCCAATATTTCCTGAGGTGCTGATGCAATCACTTCGGTTAAGGGTTTTCCCTTGTATTCACCGTTTGCAACAATGCTGATGTCGCCTTTCACCGTGGATAATTCCCAGCTTTCGCCGGTAATTTCGGATGTAATTGGCTTATGAAGCAATGTTTTCAGTTTTCGCCCCCCCCAGATCCGTTCCTTCAGGATGGGTTCAAATTGCATCGGATATAGGCTTGGTTTCATTTTTATTGCAAATTTCTGTATTTTGGATATCATCAGCGTGTTACAATTTTGCCGATTTATTGTAGGATTCCTATTCGCCGCGATACGTGACAAAATTGCGTGGGGTTTCATACAACACGATTTCGAGAGAAAATTCACGCGTGATCCTGCGCCGGAGCTTATTCCAGATAACCACCGAAATATTTTCCGCTGTAGGGTTCAAATTACTAAAATCAGGCACATCAAGATTCAGGTTTTTATGGTCGAAAGCCTCTTCCACTTCTTCGGAAATCATCGTGCTCAATTCCTTGATATCCATAACATACCCGGTTTCCGGATCAATATTTCCGGTTACGCTTACGATGAGCTCATAATTGTGCCCGTGGAAATTCGGGTTGTTGCATTTACCGAAAACGGCATTGTTTTTGGCATCGCTCCAATCGCTGCGGTATAAACGGTGCGCAGCATTAAAGTGGGCTTTTCTCGAAATGGTTGCTTTCATATTACAAGGTGTGTTCTTCGAGGTAATGGTAAAATTCGTCAAAAATAATACGGAACCAAACCGTGTAAATTTCAGGATGTTTGGCCATATCTGCTTTGATGTCTTCAACAGACATCCATTTCCAATCTTCGGCTTCCTCTGTATTTAATTCCGGTTCACCGTTGTACCATCCAATCATGACATGGTCGAGCTCATGCTCTGTAAGGCCATTATCAAAAGGCGCTTTGTAGATAAAATGGAATAATTCCTTTAATTCTGTACGGAAGCCCATTTCGTCAAACAAACGGCGCGTGCCTGCTTCAATATTGGTTTCGCCCTCACGCTGGTGGCTGCAGCAGGTGTTGGTCCACAACAATGGAGAATGGTATTTGTTTGCAGCGCGCTGCTGCAGCATGATTTCCTTGTTGTCATTGAGTATAAAAATTGAGAATGCGCGATGTAACAGCGCTTTTTCATGTGCTTCCAGTTTGGGCATTAATCCAATCTGGTTGTCGTTTCTATCGACCAAAATTACCTTTTCTTCTATCATGGCGTTCATATTGCTCCCAAAAATACGAAAAACTCATGGCTTCAAATGGCTTTAAATGTATTATACAAAATTAAATGCCAAAATAGAATTTACTTTTACAAGTGTTTTAATCGGTGTTGTATGTGAAATGAAAACTTTAACAAATGCTGTGTAATTTACGCAACAGAAGAAAAAATTAATTCCTTAGGGATGCAAGCGCCCTTTCCCCGAAACTAAAATACGATTTTCGCCAAACATCGCTTTACGTAAAATCCACACCAATTGTTAAAAGTGAACCCAAAGTATTTGCACAGCCATTTTAAATGACAATCCTGAAAAATACATTCGGTGTAATACCAAGGGAATAATAATCATTCCGTTTATAACGCTCATTCGCCAAATCGCCCACACTTACAAACTGCCGCTCATATTCACGGCTGATAATGCTTTTCCTGTTGTAAAGGTTATATATTGAAAAACCGGTCCTAAACTTGATTTTGCCCGATGAAAATGTGTATTCGCACGACACATCCATCCTATGGTATACGGGCAGGTTGTTTTCATTGAAGGATTCAATCATACCGCGTTCATTGATGTAGCTATAGGGCTTTCCGGTGTGCCAAAACCAGCCCAAAGCCGCCGAAAATTGTTTCCATTTTTTATTGAGGTTCACATTTACCGCATGCGCAATATTGCTGTTTGCCGTAAAATAACGCCCGGCGTGAAGTCCTTCAAATTTATTTTGCGAATCCTGAAATGAATAAGTGACCGAAGTGCGCCAATCTTTCGCTTTCTTCTGTACAAAAACCTCAGCGCCTTTTGTAAAACCCTGCCCTTTGGATGTCGCTTGGTCATTTTGGTTGAAAAAACCAAAGTTGAGCCCGGTGATGCCATTGATGGTTTTATAATAACCATCAACATCGAGCAGCCAATTATTTTCCTTATAAATAAATCCCGCCGAAAACTGGTTCGCTTTCTGGATTGGGTATTTTTCATTATCCGACAAAACCCAGACATAATTCTCGAGACTCAGGTCATTGATGCTGTTCTCGCGTGCCTGGCTCATAAACTGGTTTTTCCTTTCATAGGAAAACTGCAACACCAGGGCCTCAGTAATCTTATTTTGGATGAAAAGCCGCGGCTCGAAAGTATGCATTTCAGTTTTACTGAAATAATTATACCGTAAACCAGTCTGGAAACGCCAACGCTGCAATGCATAATCATGGCTGAGATACACGGCATGCAATACATTGAAAAGCTTCCGTTGGTTCAGATCAATACCGACATCCTGATTGTAAGTATTAAACAAATGTGACACGTCATTTCCTGAAACCTGGTAGCCGTAATCGAGCTGCATTTTTTGGTTTATGAGTGAATGGAAGCTGATTTCAGCGCCCGAATTTACAATCCTGTTCAATTTTTTAAACACTTCGTAATCCTGAGTGGTGTCATTTTCCTTCTTTTTCGAGTACCGGAAATCATACACCGAATAATAAGCTGAAAACTTCTGAGAAAACCGGTCTGAAAACTGATGGTGCCAATTGACGCTGTAACCATCATCCAAAATGCTCATCTGCTGGCTGGAGGTACTGTCGGCGGTGATTTTATATTTGTAATTCAGGTCGTTGTTGATGGACAAGCCCGTAATTGTAATCGTGGATTTATCCGAGGGCTTAAAAATAATTTTCGCCAAATAATCATAAAACTGGAATGTATTACTGTCGTTGAAAGATTTGAAATCCGTGTTTTGGAACACCTTATTGGCCAATTGGTTGAAAGTCGTGCTGCGCCACAATTCCGTAAAGGATTTCCTGCCGGAAACCTGTACATCCAGTTTGTTTTTTATAATTGGAACCTGCATAAAACAATCTGCATTGAGCGCATTCACGCCTGCATTTATTGTGGCTTGCTGCTCCAGTTTGCCCGACGTTTCGATATCGATGACACTCGATGCCCGTTCGCCATAGTTCGCGGGGGTGGCCTTGTTGTAAAAGCTCACACTTTTTACGATATTCGGATTAATGCCCGAAATCATCCCAAACAAATGCCCCGGATGGTAAAGCCTGATGCCATCAAGCAGCATAAGGTTCTGGTCCTGGGTGCCGCCGCGTACATACATACCGGTAACGGTTTCATTGGGGCTTTTTACGCCTGGCAATTGCTGTAATGACAACAAAACATCGGAATCTGTGACGCCTGCAAGGACTTCAGACTTTTGTGGCAACAATACAAAACGCTGGTTGTATTTACTCACGCCATTGATCAAAAATGACCCGATAACCACTTCATTCAACGGAATCAGCCTATTGTTTTCATCAATTGAAACCAGCGCATAATACCTGTCGCTGATTTTCTTCGCCTGAAGTTTTGCCTGGATTTCAATTTCAAGGTTAATACCCTCAATGCTGTACTGTTTTTTCAGTAATAAAAACCGTTTATCGGCTATTAAACTGTCGGCGTAGGAATATTTGACATCAAATTCCTTTTCGATCTTAATGATGGCTTTTGCCAATGGCATCAGCTCACATTCAAATGCTTTTGATTGGGAAAAAACGGCATTCGAAAGAAGGAAAAGACACGCAAATAAAATCCTATTCATTGGTCACTTCTATTGTATCAGGGCGCGATGCTTTGTATTTTAAACCCAGCGGCAGGCATATTGACTGCATCGCTTTATTGAGGTCGGTATGGGAAATCGCTCCTGTAAAGCCGATGTTTTTAACACTTTCCGGATAATTGATCTTAATGCCGTATTGATTTTTAATTTTCCCGAAGACCACTTCAGCCGGTGTTTTGAAGAAACTGCTTTCATCTGTCACAGACTTAGTTTCCTGGTTCCATTCGGTAAATTTATCTTTGTAAAAACTCACGCTTCTCCCCGGCTTTAAAACCACAGTACCACTTCCCGAAGTTACGCTGACCATGCCTTCATCGCAATGCACTTCAAAATAGGATCCGGAAGCAATGACATTGAATTTTGTCCCTAAAACAACCACTTTTCCAAGCGATGTATTCACGGTAAATTTACTGCCTTTGGCGACTTCAAAATAAGCTTCGCCCTTCAGGCACAAATTGCGGCTGTACTGAAACAAATTGGAATATGACAACGATGATTTTGCGGCAATCCGTACTGTAGAATGGTCCGCAAGCGTCACGCTTTGCTGCTGTCCGAAGCCCGTAGCAACCGTGTTATCGTCAAACGCATAAAAACCAATCGCAATAAGAATAAGCACTGACGCCGCCGCAGAAAGGTACTTCCACAACGGAATGACCCGGGTTTTATTTTCTGGAACAGCCTGAAGTTTTTCCTTAATCGATTGAAAATGGGTTTCCACTCCGGGGGTTTCCAGATGATAACCGGACAACACATTTTTTATTTTCTGGTAATACAGGAATTCTTCCTTTGAAATGATCTGTTGCAGTTCGGCATCTGTCATTCGGTCTTCAAACCATTCGGCTAAGTAGGTTTCGTGGTTTTCCATAACGATAATTTCAAATATTAGTTGTTGTCTTCCGCAAGGTGATTAACGCCTGGTGCATCCGCTTTTCGATGGCTTTTACAGATAATCCCAATGTTTCCGCGATTTCTGTATACGATTGGTTTTCAAAACGATTCAACAGGAACACCTCACGTTGCCTGTCGGGCAGGTTGCTTATGGCATTTTCGAGTTTATTTTTGAACTCTGTTTCCTCCATCAGGAATTGCGGTGATTCGCCGTCGGCTGTTTTTGGCACAAAATTTACCTGGAAATTACTGACGACTTTCTTATGTTTAATCTGGTTCAGCGAAAGCCTGATGGCTGTTGTAAACAAAAAGCTTTTCGCCTGCTCGTTCTTCAATATGCTGCAATTTTCCCATAATTTCACGAAAGCATTCTGCGCGACATCATCGGCCAGGTCAGCATCCCGGTACCTGAAAACCAGGAAATTCCTCAGCATTTTATAATGGGCATCAAAAACCCGCCGGAAAGCAGCCGGTTCACATAAAACCCCGTGATTGTCTGTATTTATATCCATCGGTTTAAAAAAGCATTACCACATGTCGTGAAAAACATGTGGCAATAGCTACCGGAATCGGTTTATATTAGTTACAATGCGTGCTGATAAATTGTGAAAACTGCATGGCGCTTGAAATCGTAATCGAGCTCACCGGCGTATCCATCACCTGTACCGGGTAGTGGAAATCAGGCAATGCAGACTCGCTTGGGAAATAATACTGGAGCAACTCCCCATCATTATTTACGGTAACCAAAGCGCCCTGGTATTCCACCTGAAGCGGATAACTCATCTGGAAACATGTCCCGAGCAGGCCGCCGAAATTGTCTGGCGACACGATGCCGCAATCAATAAAATCAGCTTCGTTATAACCGGCGCAGGCTGCAAGGCAGGAATTCCCGAAAGTCCTCACGC
Organism: Flavobacterium pallidum; assembly: GCF_003097535.1. Classification (NCBI taxonomy): domain Bacteria; kingdom Pseudomonadati; phylum Bacteroidota; class Flavobacteriia; order Flavobacteriales; family Flavobacteriaceae; genus Flavobacterium; species Flavobacterium pallidum. The sequence continues at coordinate 1,787,875 of NZ_CP029187.1, read as the reverse complement.
CACCCAATCCGTCGTTGACGCATACAGGATCGAAGTTTTCAGGGCAGCCGCAATTATTATTCGTACCACAATCTACAAAATCCGCTTCAGTATAACCGTCGCAGGCCGCGTGGCAGGCGTTACTGTAAGTGATCGTATTGCCAAACCCATCATTGACACATACGGGGTTGTAATCGGCAGGACAGATACAATCAGTATTTCCTTCACACTCGTCAAAAAGTTCGAACAGTTCATATAGGTTATTTACCTCATAGGTCTGGCCATTTGCAGTAAGCGAAATCGGGTAAACGAAATCTACGATATAATCATCTGAATTCGAAGTTGGCGATGCAAAGAAACTATACAGCTCGCTTTCATTGTGTATAGTGATTGTTTCATTATCCTGATTAATCACTGAAAAAGGGTATACGATATCATAACAATCGAACACATAAATTTCCTCATCAATCGTATCAAAACCGCAGGATTGCACCAGTGCCATGAACTCATCTTCATTGTTGATCGTCGTAATGGTCATTTCCTCCTGCACCTGGAAAGGGAACTGTATGCCTTCAAGGTAAAAATTCTCGGTTTCAGCTTCGAGCAATGCGATAAGGCCGTCGTAGGAATTGACTTCAATAACAGTTCCGTTATTGTAGGATAGCGTAATCGGGTAAACGAAATTAAAACACAGTGCCTGGTCACCGCTGCCATCCCTTCCGGCAGTGCCGATCGTTTTCTTGATTTGTTTCAGCGTGGTCCTTAACGAAATACTCGCATCAGTGTTTACCGGATTGTTCACCGGGCTTTCATCTGCGCAGGAAGTAAGTGCCAGTGCTGCTACACTGAGGAAGAGGAATAATAATTTAATCTTTTTCATAACAATTTTTTTTAAGAGTTTAAGTCTTAGACAACTCAAAAACCGAACACCCTACTTTTTTTTTCCTTACAATCCTTTTAACACTGCTCCAATCTTCAAAGCGCATTTCTCGCCGTCGATTGCTGCAGAAATAATCCCTCCCGCATAGCCTGCACCTTCAGCACACGGATAAAGCCCTTTTATCTGCAAATGTTCGAGTGTTTCCGGATCGCGCGGAATCCTGACGGGCGAAGACGTTCGCGATTCTGGTGCGTGCAATATGGCATCATTCGTAAAGTAGCCTTTCATGGATTTGCCGAATTCAACAAAGCCTTCACGTAATGTCTGTGTCAGGAATCCCGGGAAAACATCACCGAGCTCCGTTGAAGTCGTTCCCGGAACATAAGAAGTTTTTGGGATGTCAGAAGAAATTTTCCGCTGTGAGAAATCGACCATCCGCTGTGCAGGCACTTTCTGTGTTTGCCCCGCCGACTGCCACGCTTTTTGTTCAATGTTTTTCTGAAATTCCATTCCGGCCAGCGCTCCGAACTTAGCGAATGGCTTAAAATCTTCCAGTTTCAATTCGATGACAATCCCTGAATTCGCCGTGGCCTGATCCCTTTTTGATGGTGACCAGCCATTGGTAACCACTTCGCCCTGACTCGTGGCGCAGGGTGCAATGACACCACCCGGGCACATGCAGAAGGAATACATGCCGCGTCCGTTCACTTGTTTTACAATTGAATAGGGCGCAGGCGGCAGGAATGCTCCGCGGTAATCGCAACTGTACTGGATTTTATCGATGAGTTCCTGCGGATGTTCCGCTCTTACGCCCAATGCAAAAGGCTTTGCCTCAATCAGGATTTTTTTCCTGTCGAGCAATTCGAAAATATCGCGGGCAGAATGACCAGTGGCAAGGATGATTTTGTCAGCAGTAATTTTGTCGCCATTTTGTGTAATGATTCCCTGGACTTCGTTATGTTTTATAATGATATCGGTCAGTCTGGTTTCAAAAAGGACTGTACCGCCACATTCGATGATTTTGTCACGGATGTCGCTGATGATTTGCGGTAATTTATTGGTCCCGATATGCGGATGTGCTTCGACGAGTATATCTGCGGAAGCGCCAAAAGCGACAAGCAATCGCAAAATCCTGTCTACGTCGCCGCGCTTTTTGGAACGGGTATATAATTTCCCATCGGAATAGGTCCCTGCACCGCCTTCGCCAAAACAATAATTGCTGTCTTCGTTGACGATATGATCGCGATTAATGGCCTTGAGGTCACGGCGGCGGCCGCGTACGTCTTTACCACGCTCAATGACTATAGGTTTTAACCCAAGCTCGATCAGCTGCAAAGCTGCGAATAATCCGGCAGGCCCTGCACCCACTACGATCACCTCTTTTGCATTAGATACATTAGGATAGCCGGGCATTTGAGGTATTTCTTCCGCAAAATCCTCACCCTGAAAAAAAATATTGATTTTAAGATTAATCTTGATGGCTTTCTGCCGGGCATCAATCGAGCGTTTTAGTATGGATATATGCTGTATTTCCGGGACCGATGTACAAATGAGTTTCGCCACATGGTCAAGCAATAACAGTTGATTTGCAGCAATCTCAGGGGAAACCTGTATGAGGAGTTCTTTTGGCATGGGGCAAATTTAGGGAATTATTTTCAGTCGCAGTGGGCAGTTGCAGTGGGCAGCAGGTGCCGACTTATTAGATTGGACTGATACTGCGACAGGGATGGAAGCGGCATCCTTTTTCAAATCCCGAAGGGTTTGAAAAAGATATAGTGTACAGCCCGGCCGTTCGCCCTAAAATCCATTTTCTTTTTCCTCAAACGCGTGCAGCGCAAAAGTTGCCAGCCAATGTTCGCCTTCATAATTGCCATCGACAACCGAGGGGAGTGAGAATTGAAAATGTTTATCTGCCAATGCTTTGAGATGCGAAAACTGTTTCGGGTACTGGCGGATCAAATGATAGAGGTTCCACGCGCGGCTGAAGTTGAGCCCATCCAGGTGTACAAGGTGCCCGTCGGTACGGTCGGAAACCTTTGCAGGTTCCCAATCGAATTTTTTATTGAAGAGCTGCGGCGCGAATTTATGTAGCCATGCCAGGAAATCCTTTTCAGGCATCACACGCTGCATAATTGCCATTTCTTCAAGGCAGGGCGAAAGGAAATCTGTCCCGCTGGGTTCCCAGTTAAACGGGCAGCCCGTGTCATTTTGAAATAACCGGATGGCATTTTCTCGGATGCTTTTCTTAAAAACTTCATTGTTGGTATGGACGGCATAATCCCAGGCGAATGTGAGTCCAAAGCCAGTATTAGGGTGCATTCCCATCCGTATCGGATACAATAATTTCGGCAGGAATTCGATATATCTTTCGACAATTAAATCAGACAATGGCTTTAAGTTTGCGGCCATTTCTTTTGCAAATGGCGCGTTGAATGTGTCGAGTTCGAGTTGCAGTTTCAGCACCCAATTCCAGCCATAAGTGCGTTCAAATGATTTTTCATGGTTTTTGGAAAGGTATGCCAGTTCCTTTTGGATATTTTCTTTGGAAAGGTTGATTTGCAGTTTTCGGATGATTTCCTCCCTTTTGTCCAATGCCGGAAATTTTTTCAGAAGGTATACCAGGCTCCAATGTCCATGTACCGAGGAATGCCAGTCAAAACAGCCGTAAAACGCAGGATGCAGTTGTTTAGGCGATTGGATTTCTGTGGAATCGATCAGCATTTGCCCTAATTTATTCGGATACTCCTGCTGCAGGCATTTGATTGGCAAGGTCGCCAGGTGATTCGCTTGCTGCAAAGTTAGTTCCTGCGAAATCAGAAAAGAAGGAATGATTAGCAATAAAAGAAGACTGATATTTTTCATCAATGAAGTTTTCTCAAAAATAAGAAAATAGGTGCAGGATACAAGGTGCGGGGCGCAGGGAATTTGATTATATGGGATAACTACAACCTAAGGCTTAATCTATATCTTTGCTTTAAAATGTACAAAATGCAAGCTAAACCCTGAACCTTATACCTGAACCCTCAAAAATGTCACGACAAATAAAACTCATCTGGGATTTCCGCGGACCAGCCTCAGCAAAAACAGCGGAGCACCATGAAATCCATCTTAAGGAATATATTATCGCTGAAAAACTCCCGTTGAACCTCACAGGCTTTGACACTTTCGGGGAAATGCATGCCATCGCGTTTATGGTGGTCACTGACGAAAATATGATTGCGGTAAGGGATGCATTGAAACCGCACCGGGGAGAAGTGTTCAGTGGGCAGTAACAGTCGGCAGCCACTGCAAAATGAAAACTGCGACTGCAAACTAATTCGCTACTTCGCTGATAAACTTGATCCGCATCAAGCGCAGTTCATCAATATCATAGTCACCGTCGAATTCCTTTAGGGCATCTTCAATCCCATCGCTTTCAGATTCCATAAAGTAATCGTGGATTTCTTCCTGTTGTTCGTCGTCAAGCATTTCATCAACCCAGTATTTGATGTTGAGTTTGGTTCCGGAATACACGATTTGCTCCATTTCTTTCAATAAGGCATCCATCGTAAGGCCTTTTGAGGCAGCAATATCGTCCAATGGCAGCTTGCGGTCGATATTCTGGATGATGTATAATTTGTTGACAGAATTCGCACCAGTTGATTTAACCACAAGGTCGTCAGGACGGGTGATGTCATTTTCTTCAACATAACGGTTGATGAGTTCAATAAAATCCTTTCCGTATTTTTTGGCTTTTCCTTCTCCTACACCGTGAACATTTCCAAGTTCATCCAGTGTTACGGGATATTTCAGCGCCATATCCTCCAACGAAGGATCCTGGAATACTACAAACGGCGGCACACCGAGTTTTTTTGCCACTTTTTTGCGGAGTTCACGCAGCATGCCCATCAGCGCCTCGTCAGCGGTTCCGGATGATTTGGCTGCAGTGACAATCGCATCGTCCTCTGCCTCACTGTATTCATGGTCTTCGGACATCATAAACGACTGAGGATTGTCAAGGTAATCAAGGCCTTTTTCTGTAATTTTTAAAATACCATAAGTTTCAATATCTTTTGACAGAAGCCCTTCCACCAATACCTGTCGGATCAGCGCCATCCAGTAGCGTTCATCGAAAGTCTCGCCGGAGCCGAAGAAACTCTGCGTATCGGTTTTATGTGCCTTGATTACGGCGTTGATTTTCCCGATCAGCGTAAAGATGACTTCTTTTGATTTGTATAAATGCTTGGTATCGCGAACGACTTTAAGCAATTGGATGACCTGTTCTTTGGCTTCGACTTTGCTTTTCGGATTGCGGACATTGTCATCCATATCGGCACCTTCGCCGATTTCGCTGTCAAAATCCTCACCGAAGTAATGCAGCAGGAATTTGCGGCGCGACATCGAGGTTTCTGCGTAAGCGACTACTTCCTGCAGCAACGCAAAACCGATTTCCTGCTCAGCGACTGGCTTTCCGGACATGAATTTTTCCAGTTTCTCCACATCCTTATAAGAATAATAAGCAATACAATGCCCTTCACCGCCGTCACGCCCTGCGCGGCCGGTTTCCTGGTAATAGCTTTCAAGCGATTTCGGGATGTCGTGGTGGATCACGAAACGGACATCGGGTTTATCAATTCCCATCCCGAATGCGATGGTGGCCACGACCACTTCCACGTCTTCCATCAGGAACATGTCCTGGTGGCGGGCGCGGGTTTTGGCATCAAGCCCTGCATGATAAGGAACGGCGCTGATGCCGTTGACTTTCAGTACATCGGCAATGGCTTCCACTTTTTTACGGCTTAAGCAATAAATGATGCCGGATTTGCCTTTATTCTGTTTAATGAAACGGATGATGTCTGCTTCGACATTCTTGGTTTTTGGCCGTACCTCATAAAAAAGGTTCGGGCGGTTGAACGAAGCCTTGAACGTGTTGGCATTCGTCATATCGAGGTTTTTCAGGATGTCTTCCTGTACTTTCGGCGTGGCGGTAGCGGTTAAGCCGATAATCGGGACATCGCCCAATTGACGGATAATATGACGCAGGTTCCTGTATTCAGGGCGGAAATCATGACCCCATTCCGAGATGCAATGCGCCTCGTCGATGGCCACAAATGAGATCGGCACGCTCTTCAGGAACGTCACATATTCTTCTTTTGTAAGCGATTCCGGCGCCACGTAAAGCAATTTTGTCAATCCGGACGTAATGTCTTTTTTGACCTGGGTAATTTCCGTTTTGGTAAGGGATGAATTCAAAACATGCGCCACGCCATTTTCCGAAGAAAGGCTGCGGATGGCATCAACCTGGTTTTTCATGAGTGCGATAAGCGGGGAAACTACAATCGCGGTACCCTCTTTTATAAGTGCCGGCAATTGATAACAAAGCGACTTGCCGCCACCTGTCGGCATGATTACAAAGGTGTTGTGCCCTGCAATAATGCTGCTGATGACCCTTTCCTGCAAGCCTTTAAACTGGCTGAAACCAAAATACTTTTTTAATTCTTTGTAGATATCGATTTCGTCTGAATTCATTCTTTACTTAAGGGAATTTACGTAAATTTGCAAATCTAAAGATAGGAACTTTCTTTAAACCTTACAAACTTTATACTATTTCTGTTTTGACAAAAGACCACGATATACTTACTGTCGCCCGCCGAACGATTCTCTCTGAAAGCCAGGCCATAGCACAGCTCGCAGGTTTACTTACAGACCACTTTTCAAAAGCCGTTGAATTGATTTACCACGCTGAAGGCCGTCTCATTGTAACCGGAATCGGCAAGAGTGCCATCATTGCCCAGAAAATCGTTGCTACGATGAATTCGACCGGCACGCCATCGATGTTCCTGCATGCCTCTGAAGCTATTCATGGGGATCTTGGGATGGTGCAGCCAGGTGATGTTGTAATCTGCATTTCAAAAAGCGGGAACAGCCCTGAAATCAAGGTGTTGGTACCGATACTCAAACGCTTTGGCAATACTTTAATTGCGATGACGGGAAATATTAACTCGTTTTTGGCAAAAGGCGCCGATTTCATACTTAATACTACTGTCGAATCAGAAGCGGACCCTATCAACCTGGCCCCGACAAACAGTACTACCGCGCAATTGGTGATGGGCGATGCCATTGCCGTCTGCCTGATGGAACTGCGCGATTTCAAAAGTGGGGATTTTGCAAAATACCATCCCGGGGGCGCTTTGGGCAAAAAACTTTTATTACGTGTAAATGACATGCTCGAAGACAGCCACAAACCAATGGTAACCCCGGATGCACCGGTCAAGAAAGTGATTTTTGAAATCTCCGAAAAGAGGCTTGGCGTGACGGCGGTCATTGAAGATAATAAAGTCATCGGAATCATTACTGACGGGGATATCCGACGTATGCTGAACAATACCGATACGATTGCAGGCCTTACAGCCAGAGACATCATGACCAAAAATCCTAAGATTATCAAAACTACAGATATGGCAATGGATGCCCTGAATATCATGGAGGATTTTTCGATAACGCAGCTTGTCGTTTGCGATCATGACGATTATAAAGGCATTATCCATTTGCATGACATCTTAAAAGAAGGAATTGTATAATGGCTAAAAAAAATAAAGAACAGATGTCCTTTATGGACCATCTTGAGGATTTGAGGTGGATGCTGATCCGAAGTACGGTAGCCATCCTTGTGCTGGCTTCGGCTTCTTATTTCTTCATCGATTTTATATTCAACACAGTGATTTTCGGGCCATCAAATCCTGATTTTATTGTGTACCAATGGTATTGCCAACTAATCCAATGGCTGGAACTGGATGCGACCACCGCCTGTTCGACCAGTTTCGATTTTGAGATCATCAATACCGATGTGGGCGGCCAGTTTTCCATCTTTTTATGGACCTGCATCACTACCGGATTCGTACTTGCAGTGCCTTATATCCTTTGGGAGGTCTGGAAATTCATCAGCCCGGCACTGTATGAAAAGGAACGCAAGGGTGCAGCATCATTCGTAATTGTATCGTCTCTGCTTTTTTTTACCGGCGCTTTGTTTGGATATTTTATCATCATCCCGCTTTCGGTAAACTTCTTCGGGACATTTATCGCCACTGATTTCATTGAAAATAAATTCACGGTCGATTCCTATATGTCGATGATCAAGATGTCGGTGATTGCTTCAGGCATCGTGTTTGAAATCCCTATTATCATTTACTTCCTGGCCAAATTCGGCATCGTGACAGGCGATTTCCTTAGGAAGTATCGAAAAATCGCCATCGTCATCATCCTAATTATTGCAGCAATCGTTACCCCGCCGGACATCCCGAGCCAGGTGATCGTTTCCATCCCCATTTTACTGCTGTATGAAATCAGCATATTCATCGCCGACAGGCTTACCAAAAAAAGACTGAAAAATGAGCCACTTAGTAAATGAATTCAATGAGTACCGTTCAAAAATGAACGAGAAGTTATTGTCCGACAATAATAAAGTCATCAAGCGCATCTTTAACCTTGACACCAACGCTTACGCAGAAGGTGCTCTGGATGTAAAGACAAAAGAACTGCTCGGGTTGGTAGCATCCACCGTGCTTCGCTGCGACGACTGCATCAAATACCACCTCGAGACAAGCCATAAGGAAGGCGTTACCAAAGAGGAAATGATGGAAGCCATGGGCATCGCCACACTCGTTGGCGGGACAATCGTGATTCCTCATCTGAGGCGGGCCTATGAGTTTTGGGAAGCGCTCGAAGAAAGTGCACAGTAGGCAGTTGCAGCAGGCAGTCCTAAACGCAAAATTGACGTTAAAAGTAAAAATCAAATAAATACATTTCGTTTATTTGCACTCATAAAATTAAAGGCACTAAGGCACTCAGGCACTTAGGCACTACAAGATGAAATTAAGAGCCGAAAATTTAGTCAAGACCTATAAAAAACGAAGCGTAGTAAAAGGCATTTCCGTAGAAGTGAACCAAGGGGAAATCGTCGGTTTACTGGGCCCGAACGGTGCCGGAAAAACCACGTCTTTTTACATGATCGTAGGGCTTGTCAAGCCAAACAGCGGCAACATATACCTCGACAATACCGACATCACCAATTACCCGATGTATAAAAGGGCGCAAAACGGCATCGGATACCTTGCGCAGGAAGCCTCTGTTTTTCGTAAATTAAGCATTGAAGACAATATCCTGAGCGTGTTGCAGCTTACAAATCTTTCAAAAGCGGAACAGGAAGCGAAAATGGAATCACTGATTGACGAATTCAGCCTCCAACACATCCGCACGAACCGCGGCGACCTGCTTTCCGGCGGGGAAAGACGCCGTACTGAAATTGCGCGCGCTTTGGCCACCGACCCAAAATTCATCCTGCTCGACGAACCTTTCGCCGGAGTCGACCCGGTAGCCGTTGAAGACATCCAGCGCATCGTAGCCAAACTTAAAAACAAGAACATCGGCATCCTCATTACAGACCATAACGTACAGGAAACCCTGGCGATTACCGATAAGACATACTTAATGTTCGAAGGCGGCATCCTGAAAGCCGGTGTCCCTGAAGAACTGGTACAGGACGAAATCGTGCGCCGTGTGTACCTTGGGCAGAACTTCGAGCTTCGCAAGAAGAAACTGGAATTCTGATTAAGGTTTCTGTTTGTCAGGTGATGCGGTCCGAAGTCCAATGAATACGCCTGTTGTGGTCTTCGGACGACCTGTTGTGGTCTTCGGACGGCGTGTTACAGGCTTCTGAGAATCCATTTAGGTTAACGGAATGCCTGATATGATTTGCGGACTGTAGAAAAACCAGCTTCGGAGAACAAAAAATAACCTTCGGAAAACGTGACCCGGGCTTCGTACGGCAGGAAACAGGCTTCGGAATGCCAACCGCCATCTACGGACAATACATTCCGGGAATCTGGGATATTTTACATCCCTATCCGCACAAAATCAAGCTGCACCGCATTTCCGTTAAACACATTCACATCCACATAGCCTTCAATGCCATCTGCCGCGGCTTTTTCTGTAAATTGCCAGAACAGCCAGTCTTTTTTTATCTTCTCTTCAAAGAAATTGTAGTTTGCGATCCAGAATTTGTAGCCATGAAAAGCGTCTTTCAGGAAGTCGTTGTAATATTTCTCCCCTGAATAAATGATTGGTTTTACGCCATAATGGCCTTCAATCTTACGCAGCCACCGCCTCAAACCTACTTTAAGGCTGTCGATGGATTGCCCTTTCGGCAGTTTTTCAATATCCAGGACCGGCGGCAAATCGCCACGCCTGAGTTGTACGGTCTGAATGAAAAGCTTCGCCTGCACGAGCGAATTTTCGTCAGGGCGGTAATAATGGTAGGCTCCCCGGATGAAATGATGGGCTTTCGCGGCTTTCCAGTTTTCGGAAAAAGTATTGTCGGCGCGGTCATCGCCAGCTGTGGCCCTGACCAGCACAAACCCGATCGGGAAATTATTTTCAATGGTACCGACCTGATCCCACACAATCTCCCCCTGGTATTCGGACACATCAATCCCCAGGACATTTCCGCTGTAACGGCTCATGATCTCGACATTACGGATCATTGAAACGCGACGTGCTTCCTTTTCCTGCTTGTCATTCACGTGGGACTTGAAACTGAAATAATAAGCCAATCCTTCCCGGTAATGGTAAGCGATCGCCATCAGCAACAGTATAATTACGAGCCCCGATAACCACGGTTTCCAGGCTTTGGATTTGCTTTTTCTGGAAGTCCTGCTTCGGGAAACGGTTTTTCTCATCATGAAAAAAAACTACACTTTCCGGAGTTTATTATTCAATATCGAAAGGAAGACATACGTAAGGATAATCAGCGGGATACCTAAATAAGTATAGAAAACCAGCATCAGCAGTGATAGCAGTAAAAATGAAATCTGGAGCAGGTTGTCCTTTATAGTCATTTTCTTGAATTTCAGTGAAAAGAGCGGAATCTCGGCATTCATAATAAAAGTACTGAACAAAGTAATCCCCAGCAGTACCCAGTGGTTGGTCAGTAATTCCAGCAACACCATCGAATCCCCCAACTTTACCAACGGAAGGCTCAGGATGAACAGGGCATTCCCGGGCGTCGGCATCCCGATGAATGAATCGGTCTGGCGCGTATCGATATTGAAATTTGCCAGGCGGTAGCAGGAGCCTAAAGTGATCAGGAATCCCAAATACGGAAACAGCGAATCTTCAGGCATCCCGGAGGCATTGCGCAGCAGGAAAAACATCGTTACCCCCGGTGTTACACCACTGGTAACCATATCGGCAAGTGAATCCAGCTGCAGCCCCAGCGGACTGGAGACTTTAAAAAGCCGGGCAAAAAAACCGTCAAAAAAATCAAGGAAAATACCCAACCCGACGAACAGGAATGCCATTTCAAAATGATCCGGATGTGTCGCCGTATCCTGGAAGGCATAAACGGTTGCGATGCATCCGCAGAAAAGATTTCCTAATGTAATCGTATTCGGAACGTGGGATTTGATGTTCATCTTCAAAATTTTGAAAACAAATTTAGTACAATAACTTTACCCCCGATACGTTTTTGAATAGAGTTTTACCGGATGTTTTGCGCAAGGCTGATATTTAGGGTGCTTCTGCCCGATGCTGCGTAAAAAATTTATATTTTTGACAAAAAAATTTCAGGCTGTGCCTGTTAAAAAAATCGCTTTGAAAAAATTTCTTATTTCCTTTTTACTGCTCACATTTTCTTTCACTAACGCACAGGCAGTCAGGAAATATTCCAATGAGTTTATGAATATCGGTGTTGATGCAGCCGCTTTGGGAATGTCGAATGCCGTTGTGGCCAGCACCGGCGATGTGAATTCCGGGTATTGGAACCCGGCTGGGCTGATTTCGGTAGAAGGCCAGCAGGCTGCACTGATGCATGCCAGTTATTTTGCCAATATTGCCCAATATGATTATGCCGCTTACGCAAAAAATATCGACGACCGCAGTGCCTGGGGCATTTCGCTGATCCGTTTCGGGGTGGATGATATCCTGAATACGACGCAATTGATTGATGCCGAAGGCAACATCGATTACAACCGCATCAGCCTGTTCTCGGCGGCTGATTATGGATTGACGCTTTCTTACGCACGAAAATTGAAGGTTCCGGGATTTCAATATGGCGTGAATGCGAAAGTGATCCGCCGTGTCATCGGGAAATTTGCAAGTTCGTGGGGATTTGGTTTTGATGTCGGATTGCAATTTGAAAGGAACGACTGGAAATTCGGGTTGATGGTGCGCGACATTACCACTACTTATAATGTCTGGGCGATTGATGAAGATGAATTCGCTAAAATCTCTGGCGCCATTCCCGGACAAAACCAGGAATTGCCTGAAAATTCCGAAATCACGCTGCCAAAAGCACAACTGGGAATGTCTAAAAAGTTTGAATTCCATAACGACACCAGCTTACTGGCTTCGGGGAACCTGAACATGCGTTTTGAGCAGACCAACGATATAATTTCCACGCAGGGATTGAGCATTGATCCGGCGCTGGGTTTTGAATATGGTTATAATGATCTGGTTTTCCTCCGCGCAGGTGTCGGGAATTTCCAGAATATCGAACAGATTGACGGTTCTAAGAAAGTCGGTTTCCAGCCAAATATTGGGCTTGGCTTCAAATACCGTGGCATCCAGGTGGATTATGCATTGACGGATTTAGGCGACCAGAGCGCCGCTTTATATTCGAATGTGTTTTCATTAAAAGTGGATTTATCGATCTTCAGCAGGTAATTAAACAGCAAAACAAATGCTTCGGAACAATACCATTCTTTATTTCTTATTGCTGATTTTACTTCCGGCCGCCGTTTTTCCACAATCAGGGTCTTTGTCAGCAAATGCCAAAATCAGTGTATTGACTTGTGACACGGGCAATGAATTGTATTCGCTTTTCGGGCATACCGCCATTCGGGTTGACGATCCCGTGAACAATATTGATGTGGTTTTTAATTATGGTGCGTTCGATTTCAGTACGCCGAATTTCTATTTAAAATTCACCAAAGGCGACCTGCAGTATTTTATCGTGACCAGTACGTTTGCCGATTTCTGCCAGCAATATATTTATGAAAACCGCGGGGTGTATGAGCAGGAATTGAACCTTACGCAGCCGCAGAAACAGAAAATATTCAATGAGCTTGTAGCGTCGTTATCGTCTGCTGATAAATATTATACGTATAAATTTATCGACCGGAATTGCACCACGAAAGTCGCTGACCGCATCAATGCCAATATTGACGGAAAATTATCATTGGACGTAAAAGGTTCTAAAGAAAGCAACCGCCGGATTATTTATGGTTATGTGCAAAATCAGTTTTACGAAAACCTTGGGATCAATATTATGTTTGGTGCAAGGACTGATGCAGATTTCTATAAGGTGTTCCTGCCGCTGCAATTACTGGAAAGCATCAGCAAAACCAAAAACGGTTCCCAGCCTTTGACCCATGGCGTAAAAACAATCAATAAACCATCCCTTGAAGCAAACGGTTTTTCATTCTGGAACAGCATCTGGAGCCTGATTGGCTTGCTGCTGCTGATCGTTTTGGTAAACCGGAAAATCATTACGCTGACGTTTTTAACGTTCCAGGCGTTGCTTGGGCTTTTCCTGATTTCGGCTGGAATATATTCACTTCATCATGAATTGACGTGGAATTACAACATTTTCCTTTTCAACCCGCTATTGCTGTTTACGGTTGCTTTGGTAATGAGGCAAAAAACAAAACGGGCCATACAATCGATTTATGTATGCCTTGCGATGCTGGCGGTGTATCTTATGTTCCTTTTGAATAAAGTACAATTGTGGATGTTCCTTCCAATGATCCTGGCCAATGCGGTATTGCTTTTAAGATTGCTTAAGCAGCAGATGAAATTACTGCCCGCGGTAAAATAACACCGTACTGAAGGTCTTGATCAGGATATTAAGATCCAGGAAAACACTCCTGTGCTTGATGTAATACAAATCATATTGCAGTTTGATAAGGCTGTCCGCCATGGTTTCCCCATACGCATAATTGACCTGTGCCCAGCCCGTCAAACCTGGCTTAATGACGTGGCGTGTTTCATAAAAGGGCATCACTTCGGCCAATTCCTGCACAAATACAGGGCGTTCGGGACGCGGCCCTATAAAACCCATATCGCCTTTTAGGATATTGATAAATTGCGGAATCTCATCAATGCGCGCTTTCCTTAAGAACTTCCCGAAAGGCGTCACGCGATGGTCGTTATTGGTTGCAAATACAGCGCCGTCCTGCTCAGCATTTTTTACCATCGTACGTAATTTATAAATCACGAACGGGAGGCCGTTTTTACCAACCCTGGTCTGGAGGTAAAACAATTTCCCTTTGTTTCCAATGAAATTACCGATCCAGATGAATGGCAATAACAGCACACCGATACAGATGCCGACGAGTGCCAGAGTGATTTCCAGAGCCCGGACGACTAAAAGATACAGTTTATTTTGGTTGTTGCGGCTGAAAGGAAAATAGCGGTAGAAATCCTTATCGAAATGCTGAATCGGAATGCGCTGCGTAATGGTTTCATATACCTGTGTATATTCCCTGATGGTAAATCCGCTTTCGAGCATGTACAGCAGCTTATTGTAGAGTGGCACGGTCATGCCGTCAGTTTTCTGGGAAGCGATTACGATTTCTGAAACGGAATTTGCTTTCACGAAATCGTCAAGCTCCTCAATCCTAAGGTTGGTCACATAGTCATACCTGAAAGTATCATTTTCATGGGAATCCGAATTCAGGTAAGCGATGATGCGGTAATGTGGGTCGATATTTTCGAGGCCTGTGACCAATTCCTCGACCTGTTCACGGTCGCATATCAGCAGCACTTTTTTCTCAAACCGGTAGGAGGCCAGAAAAGCCTGGTAAAATATCCTCCAAAAAAGCAATCCGCAGAAAATGGCGAGGAAAAAATATAAGATCTGCAACCTGTTCAATGGCAGGAAAGGCGTGAAAACGGGTGTCAGCAGATAAAATAATGACGTAATGCAGGAAGTGAGTACAATGCTGCGCAATACCTGGAGCTGGTTACTGGCGACCTGGAGGTTGTACATTTCGAAAACTGTCCCGAACACATTGATATATATCCCGAGTACTACAATCCAGTAGAAATTCTGTGCCGAGAAATCAAAGTATTTGAAATTGAATAAATAATCCACCACATACAGCGAAAAAACGATGGACAGCACATCAAAAAGGCGAAGAAGAATTTTTCTTTCCGAAATTTCAAAGTGTATTTCTTTACCGGATCGCATTTGTTGGAAAATTAAAAACGAATATGCCGCAATTTAACCTTTTCGGACGAATAAGATTTAAGCTTACGTTTAAACTTAGCGGCTTTTACTAACACGTTATGAACGACTGCTATCTTAAGTGTTTAACTGCTCTTGGTTTTTTCCGTGGAGAATAACCCATTTCGACCTTGAGCAATGAGAGTGAATATACAAAGGCAGGGGCGGCTATCCGCATCGCCGCATGGTTTATGGTAAGGAGCCAGAAAAAAAGAATAGGGAACATGAAAAAATTCGCCCGATTGTCCAGATGAAGAATTATAGGTGTGACAAAGAGTATCAGTAACATCAAAATCCCCAGTGATCCGTGTTCAGCCAATAATCTCGTAATTTCATTGTGTGAGGCGGCATTTATTCCTGTTTCAGCTTCCCGGATTTCTATGGATTTCCCTACACCAACCCCCAGGATTGGGTTTTCGTAAAATGCATTTAATTCTGTCTTGGCCAAATCTTCGCGGCCTGTGAATTTACTTTCCTTTACCCTCCCTGCCGCATCTTTATTGGCGTAACGGTTTTCTATGAGACCATTTGTCTGGGAAATACTATATGTCCAAATTAAAAAAGCGCATACCAGGGTACCTACTATGAAATAATGCATTTTAACCTTAGCCTTACCCTTACTTCGAGAATAAACGCCGAAAATTAATAACACAATCATAGCAATGGCGGTAATTACGCCTCCTCTTGAAAATGTCACGATTCCCCTGAAGGCAATTGTGCAGGCTATCAAAATATTTATGAGTACCATAAAGTTGGTTTTTGACTGCAGGATAGCCCTGAGGACAAAAATAAAAATCCCTATTCCCAATGCTGTTGATACCTGATTAGGCCCGAATCCGCCTGAAGTCATAGCATTGGAGTCGGTACCCGTAATCACATCCCTGACACTTGGGTTATAAAGAAAGAGGTAAACCGTAAGGCATATGATGGGCATCCCTAAGGCCAGCAGGATTTTATGCATCTGCTCATATGTTATCATACGCTTATAAGTGTACAATGAACAAACACCGAGGCATAATGGTCCTGAAATTACGAACGAAATGATTTTCCTGTCTTCCATAGAGGAATTCAAAACGAAGGCGGCAATGATAACACTTGGGATTAGCAAAAGTAGATAAATCCAATATGGAATCGCATTCTTTGAAAAACCACTGTAAAACATCCCGATGAAAATCATCAATGACACACCATATTTCGCAAATTCGTATATAATCAAACCATCTGTACATCGTAAAAAAACCTCAAGCCCAGTGATGTATGCTGCTACTATTAGGACTTCATTTCCCTTATTCCGCTTCTTCACTACATAAATTATTCCCCAAAAAAGGACAAATAATGACAATACCTTTGCGAGGAAAGGAAGCAAAAATACTATAATGGCAATGGCTACATGAATTAAGAGGAGCGGAACGTAGCGGATTGTTTTTTCATTCATTGCAAATATTTTTTAACCAGTCAATGTAGGACTGGATTACCGTATCATCCGAATGCTTCTCCTGCACAGTGGCATGGAGGTTTTCACCAAATTTCAGTCGCAGGGCTTGATTCCCGGCCAACGCTTTGATTGCCTCTACAAAACCTGCGACATCATCGGGTTTTATGATAAACCCTGAATAATCATTAACCACAATTGCTTTGATTTCCCCAACATTTGTAACTACAACCGCTTTTTTTGCAAAGCCATATTCCAATAACGATACAGGCAGCCCTTCCGATGAGGAAGTCAGTATGCAAATTTCCGATTGTCCAATAACATGGCTGACATCGTGTATTGAACCATAAAGGTACACCTGTTCAGAAAGGTTATGGGTAGCAACCATTCGTTTTATGGCATCAGAATAATGATCTTCAAAATCTTTTCCCACCAGATGAAAACTCCATTCCGGAAGCTGGCTTCTTAGCAGCAATGCTACCTCAATGAGCATCTGGTGATTTTTCTGCGGCCGTAAGTTAGCAAGGCAGAGGATCCTTTTCCCTTCAATTCCTTTCAGGATCGTAAACTTCCCGGTAGGTTCCTGCGGCCTGAAAAAATTAGGAAGGTAAATTACATTTTTACAATAAAGATGGGCCGCATCCCAGGTTTTCAATAGTTCATTAACGGTGATGATGCCGGAAAAAAAAATTGACGCAATCCTGAGCATACCTGCCTTTCGTTGGTCCAGGAATTCACTCATGCCATCATGGTCGTGCCATATGATCTTGATGCGGGGATGAATCATTTTAACCATGCAGGCAATCGCATACGAGCTACTGTGGGCATGAAGGAACTCCACCTGGTGCGACTCACAGAATTTTTTTAGCTTCCATACAGCCTTGAAATCAAACGTACGCTTCCTATTAAGAAAAAGATAAGGCATATTGGGATTTAAGTGCGCTTTAAGGCTTCCTTCCCTGCGGGTGGCCACAATTCCGGAAAAATCCAATTTTGACGATAGCGCGTTGGCATAATTCACCGCCATCATTTCAGCACCTCCAGCCTCGAGCGAATCTATTACCTGTAGTATTCTCATGATTATTGCAGCAGCTTTTTTATTTCAGTTTCAAAAACTTCAGTAGTAAATTGTCTGGACCAGGCCGCTGCGTCCACACCTTTGCCAATAAAATTGTCAGGATTGTCCAACAATGCCGTTACAGATTGACCATCTTTTATTAAATCCATGGAAAGCAACAGGCCACGTTTCCCATGCCCGAGCATCATTGGAACACAGGAAACGCTGGTCGCAAGTGGCACACATCCCCAAAACATTCCCTCAGCAACGGCTTTAGGCCAACCTTCACTATCGGAAGGCAGTATTACAAATTGTGCCTGTATAAACGCCTCTTTCAAAATTTCCTTACTTTGATTGCCATGCAGCTTAATCTGGTTTTCGAGCCTGTTGGCTGTAATAAATTCACTTATAGGTTGATATAAAGGGCCATCGCCGTATAAATCGAGCCTGACCTGTTTGCCCTGTTCATGAAGTATCTTTACCAAATTTACGGCATATTTGGGATTTTTCCCTGAAACCAGTCCCCCGGCAAATACAAACTTTAAGATATTTACCGTCTCCTGATGCAGTGGCTTGACTTCATTTTCACTATAAGTAGCCGTAAAGAAAGGCTTGATATTTTTACCCGAATCGGGCCATTCGCCATAAACCAAAACCTTGATATTCCTGGTCAGGAAAGTATTGTTGAGAATCCGGCGCTGCAATTTGTAACTCCAAGGCTGCCGGGAATCAGGATCCCAGTTTCCCGCATATTTGGCTGTTTTCTTCTTTAATGGAAATAAAATCTGAACCAAACAACCGATGAGCCCCATATTTCCGGGACACCTAAGGTGTATATGATCGGCACGACGCATTGCAAAAAACATCCTGAATGTAATTTTGGGCATTGAGATCAATGCGTTCAAAATCGATGTCAATCCGAGTAAATTGAATGACGGAACGGCTTTAAAGCAAATATCGCTGTGGTCATAATTTTGGTCTACGGCCGTTAGCGGCTCACTGGACAAGGGTGCGATGACAATTAGTTTATCGACATACTTGAGCCAGATATTCATTTCACGCACATACGGTGCATAACCATAGTATTGTCCGTTGACATATTTATGCGGTACATGGGAAACGATTAAAAACTTCATGAAATTGTTATTTCTTCTGCATCAACATCGTCAAATGCATACAGCGGAACAATACTGCATCATTTCTTTCCGAATTTTCCCAATCCTGTTGATGCCATTTTTGACCAATGTTTACTTTTCTGGCGCTGCCGATCGGGAGGATGTTCAAAAGCGTGATCCATTTTGACTTCCCTAAGATACCGTGCCTTTCCACGATATTAAATTCCTTACTCAACTTGTAATATACCTTTTTTGTAAATGGCCATTCCCAATCGGCATCTGACTGAAATGGCCTGTATAATGTCCTGAGGATCCAAATCGGTTTGCTGGTTTGTAGTGGGTCGTAGCTGATGATCTGCCCTTTTGCACTTAATTTCTCATTCAGCCTGCTTATCAGGATATCAATGCTAGGGAAGTGATGCAACACACCATAGGCATAGATCAAGTCAAAATCCTTTTCGCTGAATTCTTCCGAAAGAAAGTCTACTGCCTCAGCCTTTGCACCAGGAAACGACTGGATTTTTTCCTTCAATCGCTCAATTGCCTGATCGCTCAGGTCGATCCCTGTATAGCTTTTCGAGTTTTTTGCGAGAAATGTAGAGAGATTGTTACCGGAAAAGCATCCCAGGTCGAGTACCTTTTTTTGCGACAAATCGCCAAACCAGACTTTATGCAGGCCATAAACCTGGTCCTGTACGCCGATATTTTTCCTGATTTTATTAAGCAGCCCGTTTCGGAAACCTGCCCACATGCGTGTCAGGAAATTCTGCTTCACATTATTGTAAAAATCTTTCTGCTTTTTATTGATTTCAAGGATTTCGGAAGTTGTTTTCATCTTGTTGTGATACAGCGTTATTACTAATATTCATGCTGCGGATTATACACCTTATTAAGGATGGTAAATATATCGTTAAATTCAACAATTGGCAATTTTATGCCTCATTTGATTGGACCTGTCAATCTAAACTCCGCGAAAAGCAGCTACGATACAAAAAAGGATACCGAGTACAAATGTACCATTGAATAGCAACAACCTCTGCTTTTGCGGAACGTATTTCAGAAAGTCCAGCGCATAAAATATGTATACAGCCAACATGGCGTGCATCCATCTGAATTCCATTAACTTAACCGCAAAGAACATATATATGAATAAAGCTGAAAAATAGAAGCATATTATAAATCCCGCTTTCCTTCGATAGTCTTGATCGGAATATTTTTTTCTTACGAATGGCAATAGGAGCAAAAACGGAAAGAACAAGTATAAATATCTGAACGAGGAATAAATTGAAATACTTCCCATTCTCAGCATTTGTCTTGAATATAATCCAGGTTCCCTTATCAGCAAATCAAAATGATTTTTTGGAAATACATGATCAGGATTCATTTTTTTGAAATTCATGACCTCCGCAGAAGACAACCATTGTGTACGTGGGATTTCGCCTGCATCCCACTTTTTTGCCATGAGATAATTCATTTCAAACCAATTGGTACCTACACTTTCCGGAATTTCTTTGACATCCAATACAATATTCCCTTTTTCGGTTATTGGATATAAATTGATTGCTGCGGTAAATGCTGCAAAAAAAACTCCCGTTAGAAGCAATGGTTTTCCGATTAATGCTTTTCTGTAAAACAATAATAATGTCAATAAAAAAGCTACCATCATGACCAGAAAAGTAGGTCTTGCTGTAAATGCTAATGCAAAAAACAGCCCGATAAGCCATACTTTTTTATCGCGTGCGTGATTGAATATAATCTCGATCAACATTATAAACCCTATGACGGTGAAAAAAGTTGAAGTCATGTCCGGTGTCCCTTGAAAATGCCCGCGGATGATCGTTACCACCGCAAAGAATATATTAAAGAGGGCAAAATCATTCCAAAATTTAGGGTTTTCAGTAAATATTGTCGATTTATGCTTTCTGAAATAAAAAAATAAGAATAGTACTAAAGCCATTCCAAAGATGAGGCTCACAATCCTGTTGCTCAAAGCCGCGTCTTTAATGAAGAAATCCAGTATGCAACCCAAAAATGTATATGGCTGGCTGAAAGAACCTGAGATATACGACCATGATACATTTCCTTGTGAAACCTGTCTTAAGTATCCCCCTTCATCAGCATTTGATAGTGGATTTAAAAAAAAGAATTTAAAATTTACAAATTGCAAACCCAAGTTGGCCAAGAGAAAAAGCACATTCAACAGCGGGAATAATTTCGTATTAATTTTTGCCATCATAATGAATTGGTTTATTGAATATTAAAATCAACCAGCCTGAAAACCTGCCCATTGATTCCTGAAATGCAGCTTTCGTTTCTTTTGTATTGAGTATGTTGCTACATCTGATCAATGCTAAAAGTAGTGTGATTACATTCCATTTTATCCTGGTCCGGAACGAAGGATTGGGATTTTTTACACGCCACACATACCATCCGTTTCGCACTACCATTTTCCCATACCTGTAATGATTGGGTCGTCCGGATGGATTGTGAAAATGATTGAGCTGCACCTTGGTATTAATGACATTGCGTCCGAATTGCAACGCCCTGATACAAAAATCTGCATCCTCATAAAGTCCGTAACCTTCAAAATATTTTGAAAAACTGATATTTTCAAAAACAATGCGGCGGAACGCAAACGACAGTCCGATTAAAAGGTGTGCATCATAAATTTTGCCCGTCAACGGAAATCCGCAGGTTCTGCCATGAAAAAAATCCGGCAGCATTCCGGGCCCCAAATCACTTTGCAATCCCAAATAATTCCTGACGATGTTACGCTGAGATTCTTTATAAACATACCCATCAAAACTATAGCTCTTTTTAGGATTATACAATATTCCTGGCTGCTGCAACTCCCACCTGTTTTCGTTTACCGCTATCCCCCCTACGCCGGTAATGTCCGGATTTTGCGCAAAGGTATTCCTCAGGTGTTCAAAATAATCAGGCATCAAAACGGTATCATCGTCAAGAAAAGCTATAAATTCATGTTCAGGATGGGTCAGGCTTATGCCAAAATTCCTTTGCCTGGTCAAACCCCGATGCTCGGCCGGCACTAAAAAGTAACGAAGGTTTTTGAAAGTATTTTTGGCAATTGCCTGCTGCGTCTCATTATTGCCCGAGCCGTCAATAACAAGGATTTCATCAGGATGGACGCTTTGATTTTGAACCGATTCCAATAATGTCAGTAAAGGACCAGGACGCATGTATGTGCATATGATAAGCGTAAACTTCATGTATTTAATTGTTTAACCGGTTCAGCTCCGGGTTTTTCTTCAATTCTTCAGCCCAAAAAACACTGCTGTCCCATTGTTTTTGAAACCTGCGGTAATATGCCCACGGATTTTTTATACGCTGAATACGGTAATATTTGAAAAATAATGTCGTCTTGTAACTTCTTTGCTGTTGTGGTGTATAATGCAAAAGCATATGCAGCATGATTGTTGGCGAAGGTTTGGGTTGAATTTCATCAGCATGCCATGCCAAACGTTTCTTAATCCTGAATCCTCCAGCCGGAGCCTTTAAATGCAGGATATCCGGTGTTGGAAAAAACAGGATATCGCAGCCTGAGTTTCGCAATTGCATCCCAAAATCCGCATCTTCGCCAAAACCGAATTCATATCCAGGATTAAATTGAAGGCCTTTTAAAAATCGACTAAAAACAAAACTGCAGCCCGACCCGAAACTATGCCACTGAAAAATATGCCTGTAAGTTGAAACCTGTCCTTTAAGCAGGCAGTTTACCGATACCGCTTGGGCCTCGGAATGCAGCATTTTTTTTAAAACGTCACTCATAAAATCGCTTTCAATCCGGATATCGTCATCTGCAAAAAACACCAGATCTGCATCGACATGCTCCAAAGCAATATTTCGCGCATTGCAGGCTCCGGATTGATGCGTAAATATATGCTTGATGGGGAAAGGCCAGGCTTCGTTCGCAATAAAATCCAGTTCGGAATGGCTTTCAACATCCGGATTTTGCTCGATAACAATTACTTTCGCAGGCATTTTACTTTGAATGGAAAGATCTTTCAAGATATCATACACATGATCTTTCCTGCCAATCGTCGGGATGATGACATCGATACAGGCACTTTCCGGTGCGATTTTACTGCTGGTTTTTGAATTGTCAAAATGAATGTCCGTTACCCTTTTTTTCCTGTATAACAAAGATTTTAAGAAAGCAAGGACGGGCAACTTCCTTTCATAGATCCAAATATTTAAAAATAATAAGATCACCCATTGCTTTTTGTAATGCTGACTTACGAATCGGAAAAGTTCCGAATTCCCGGAAGCCACGGAACCTGTAGTGTTTTTGTACTTCAAAAGTCCGGGTTCAGCATAACATAACAACCCGGATGGCATAAATCTTTTGGCAGTAGAATTCAGAAAATAATCCAATCCTTCTTGTAAGGAACTGTATTTCCTGACACTGTTAAAAACACCAGCATGAGCCGCACCCGCGTCGCCCGACATCAGCCAGGTGGGATAAACGACATCCTTTTTGACGTTGATAAAAGGCGATTCCTCCACATAGCCTATACGGTTGCCTAAATAAAAATCCGTTCCGGGATTGCAGGAAATGAGCTTGTTTTTTGCAGACAAAAAACTTTCAATATCCTGTGTATTGAAATGGTCTTTCAATCCGGAATTACACCACGCCAGGATCTCATCCGGGTACTGCTTTGCCAGGTCAAAAATGCATTTAACCACAGGCTGATCCACGCCAATATCTATTTTGGCCCCATTGGCAAAACACGCTTCCGCCCGATCATTACTATGGTAAATGACTATCAAATATCTTTATTTTATAGCAGGTCCTGCAAACGTAATGATTTCGTTGCCCCTGAACCTTACTGTTTTAAAAGGATAATCCAAACGCCTGAAAAAATCTTCCACTTTAATATAAGTCATTTCCCCATTGACCATATGGTATGATGCAATGGCAAAATTCGGCGACAATTCCGCAATTGTTTTCTTACACCCATCGAGCGCTTCAATCTCTGCACCTTCGATATCCATTTTAATGAAATCCAGGCGCCCGATATTGTTGGTTTCGCACCATGAATCGATGGTAACCGCGTCTTTTTGGACGCATTTTGCGTCATCAGGGACATAAATTGCCGATGATGCTACGGTACCGGCTTCATAAAACCCAATCTTTTTGTTTTCGTTCCACAACAGCAACTCTTCAATCCTGATGTTTTTGGGAAAATTCTCGTTCAAGGCCATATTCTCGGATATCCTTTTGATATTGATGCTGTCAGGCTCAAAAGCGTAAACTTTTCCGTTTTGTCCCGCATAGGCTGAAAAAAGGACAGTAAGATGCCCGCAGTTTGCTCCGGCATCAATCACAACATCACCATCCTTTACATTGTAAAAATGTTGGTAATAGTTAAAATCATCGGCGATGTGGTATAACGCTTCATGTGTAAAAAGCGTAATATCTTTATAGGTTGTCCTGTAAATGGTTCCCGGCAAACCTGTTTTTAAACCAAAACTGATGTTTTTAGGCTTCAGGGCGTTGTAAAAAAACAGTTTGATTTTGTCTTTCAGTATGCCTTTCGGGAAAAAAAAACTGATAATTTTCTTAACTTTTTTATTCATTCTGCTCTGAATTTTTCATAATAAAGAATATTTTGCTGAAGCACGACCTTTGAATCAAAACATTTTTGCACCTTCTCGCGGGCATTCATCCCTAAATCATGTTGCAGTTTTTTATCTTGTAAAATAGCAATGATCTTCTCAGCATACATCATGTGATTTGACGGATCTACTAAAAAACCATCAGTCCCATCGACAATCATTTCCGTGGCCCAGCCAATATCCGATGCGACAATCGCCTTTCCCATAGCCATCGCTTCGAGCCATGATAAGGGCAGCGCTTCCGCGAAAGATGGAAAAACACACACAGCCGCATTTTCGATATAAGAACGGATTTGCATGTAAGGCTTTGGACCATGGTAGACCGTATTTTGCAGCGCCTTTTCTGAAAAAAGATCCTGCATCATTGTCCATGTTGAAGCATTGCCCGATATCATATCGGGAGCGTCCTGCCCTATGATAATCAATCCTGCGTCAGGAATTTCTTCGATGACTTTATTGAATATTAGCGGCAGTTCCAACAATCCTTTTTTTCTTATGATCGTTCCGAAATATAAGATATCTTTTGAGGAATTCCCTTTTGCTGAAGCATCGAAATAATGGGAATCAATACCATTAGGAATAACCGTAAAATTTAAATTAATCCCAAAAATTTTATTGGTAAGATCGCCTGTAAACTGACTTACAGCAATGACACCGTCTGCATTTTGAAGTGCTTTCTTCTCGTGAAAGCGATTCATAAATTTCACTTTCCGGCCGTCAAGATGGCAAAAATAAGTATCAGAACCATTCTGCCGGATGATAATCGGGCAACGTGTCCTAATAAACGAAGTAATGCCGGTCCAATCTGGCGCTTCAACAACATCTATTTTCTTATCGTTGTAAAGTCTATTAATCAGTTTCTGTATCTTCTTCCTGGTCAGCAGCCATGAAATCCCTTTCAGCTTTACATTTTTAATGCAGTGAAACTGTATGCCATTTTCTTCAAAAAACGCATCCCTTTCCTGCCCGTAAACCAGTACGACCGCCTGATGCCCGTCTTCAACCAGTGCATGTGCCAGATTTTTGATACCGGTCCCGATGCCGCCGGACCTTCCGAATTTCGGATGGGGGTATTCAGGTGTCAGGAATGCCATTTTCATGAGAGCAATTTAACATAATTTTCGACCATGAAATCCAATGTCAATGCATTTGTTCGTGGATTTTTCGCTAACCCGTTTTTAATGGATTTTCGCTGCAGGACAATATCTGACAAAATCATTTCCAAACCGGCAGTATCCCCGGGGTTGTATAAAAAACCATTGACATCCGCTTCGACCAGGTTCAAAACATTCCCCTGGCCTATGGTGGTGATTACAGGCAAGTTGCTCATGAGGCTTTCCACGACAGTGTAGCAAAAAGTTTCGGCATGGGACGGATGGATGAGATAGTCGTAATCAGCATAAATTTCATGGAGATTCGATACACTTCCCCTGAAATCAAAAAATGCGTTTACCGAAAGTTGATCCACCATTTCCCGCAGCTGCTGTTCATAAGGACCTGCACCGTAAATATCAATTTTAAAATCCGGCTTTTCCGGTAAATTTGCGACGGCTGAAATAAGGTCCTGAATCCCTTTACTTTCACGCAGGTGCGATGCTGTAATGAATTTTCCCTTATAGTTGAAATCGGTTTTCTTTCGGAAATTTTCAGGATTGAGCCCATTGAAAATAATGATGCTTTTTGAAGTTATGAAGCGCCCAAAATCAAAAATAAGGTCTTTTCTGGTCTGTTCAGAAACGGCTACAAACACATCGGTGTATCTTGAATACAGCAATCCCTTCACTTTTTTTTCCAGCTTTTTTTTGAATGGGTAGCCCGCCAAAGGCCTGGGATTATGATCTACCGCGATGATCTTTGCATGGGTAAGTTCTTTGATGCGTTTCGACGATTTCGTACAAAGCTCCACAAAATGCATCATTACGTGCGAATATTGCTTATTATTTTGCTCTATCTCTTTTATAAAAAATACTTCGGGGTGATTTCCTGATGCTATAATATTCAGTTTGCCATAATGGCCGTGGCTTCCCATGTTTGGAAAAAACCAATCCACCTCAATGCCATTCTCTTTGCATTTTTTATCAAACAGCCAGAAAAAATAATCCATTCCGCCGATGCGTTCCGGAAGCAGTTTATAATTGCAAATGACAGCGATATTGGATACTCGATTCATATAGAAATCAGCTTTTTGAAATCTTCGCGATTATTTTCCTTTTAAGTTTGGCTGCCTGCTTTTTGATGTAGACACTGTTTGGGTAATTGTCAAAGTATTTATCGCCACCTGTAAAATGTACCCATTCCTTATGTTGCGATGCATATCTACCGGTGGCAGCTTCGATTGCTTTAATCTGGCTGTAAATAAACGGAAACAACTGATATTCATTTAATGCTAAATTGCGTGCTTCGGCAATGGCTTCAAGGCCCTCTTCCCATTTTGAAGAATTTGAAATCTCTTTAAGGTATAACGACACGTGTTTGTCTTTTGGATCAAGTTGTATGAGGGAATTTTTCGGGAAGAAGTTCTCAATACGATTGCACCCGAAATACAGCGGCATGGTATAACTTAGAAAGCAATCCGTGATTTTTTCAGTCCAATTGTAGTCATTCTGATAATTTTCATAAGCAATGGCATACTTGGATTTGCTCAGCACTTCCCATTTATCATCAATAGGGTTGATTCCGCGGCCGTAAAGTTTTACGAACTCCAAAGGCCGTATGCTTTCCAGGAAATCCATTCGGTTAATGTGCCCAACTGACGATCTTTGATTGCTGGTCACCCAAACGATATTATTGTCTTTGGATAGGGTATCGGGCTTTAAATCTGATAAAAAATCGTAATCCTTGTCCACATGCCACGGTAATGCCCCATGAGAAAGCACATTGTTCTTTTTCGTATCAAACTGATTATAAATGATTGCGGTCTGGCTGTTTCCATATTGCCGGTACATCGAAACCTCATTGGGTGGTTCAAGGCTGAAGTGAAGGATATTATTCCTGTTTACCTTTACTTTAAAGTCCTTTTTTGGAGAATCCAATATCACCAGGTAATCGCATGCTTCGACATCTTCTTCAGTAAAAGTGATATCCTTCCATTGAAAACTGCATGACGGCGTTTGGCGTTTAATATCGGGATAGGGGAAATACCTTGCTATTTTTACAATCATGGTCTTTTTGTTTTCAAGCCAAAGATAAAAAAGTTATCAAACTATCCTTAAGGCTATTGTTTTTCAGTAATTTACACCAACCCGGAAAGCACCTCAGCAATCCTGGCGCTTGTTTGGTGAATGGGTTTTCCTATTTCAAAAGCTACGAAATCCTGCTGTTCTTTTAATCTGGATTCAGGATTTTGCAATGCGTTTTCAATGTCATTGAGGAATGCTTGGCGGGTAGCGGGAATGGCGACCGCTTTACTTTTGACCACATTCCTGAGGTGCCCGTAATCCAAAAACTTGTCGATTGTCCCATATCCTTTTTCCGCATCACCATATACTGGGCATATTGCGGGTGTATCGAATAAAAATGCATCTAAAATTATCGTCGACAATATATTGACACTTACATCCGAGTATTTCAACAAAGCTTTCAATAAAACAATATCATGAAATGAAGGCACCCTTTGTGACCATAGTTCCGCATGCTTATCCCTTGTAAGCACCCAATCAGGGAAATTCCAGTATATAAAAGGGTAACGTTCCTTAAGGTACAAAAATCTCCGGGGCACGTCTGCGGGAGATGTCCTTACCATGAGGTTTGCTTTAATTTGTCCTGCTTTAATGGCATCTGCAATATCTTCAATATACAGCGGATCATTTTTACTGCTTGAATCGTTGCAGGTGAAACAGATTACGGGTAAAGTTGCATCAAATCCGAAAAGTTTAAAAAACGCTTCCTTTTCCATATTGAAATTATCCATGACATAGGGTTCGAATTGCGGCGTACCAACGACAGCAATCTGTTTCGCATTGACAGATTTATAAAACTGCAGCAGTTCGCTTTTCATAAGATCGCTCCAGACAAGGTAAAAATCGAAGTTTCCGGCCATACGCCCTTTAGAAGCAAGGTTATCCCAACTGAAAATAAAAGAAGCCGTTTTGATTTTTCTCCTTTCAGCCTGGTAAATCAACGGTGCAATGAATGGCGGTCGCTGGTGTGTAAAAAAGAGCAGGTCGATATTATCTTCATCGATTTTTTCATCAAAAGAGCGTGACAGTTCGCTTTTGCTTAATGAAAGTTGCTGCAGCCGATTGAATCTTAATATCCATCTTTCTGAATGAAAAACAGCAGTGAAAGCGAAAATGAATCTTGTTGCCAAACCACGGGTGTTCCATGATTTTGACCTGTTGATATTGTAACTGTCCAGTATGCCGAAGTTGTCGTTTTTATGCAGCCGCAGGTGCGCCACTTCTTTGGATTTCCGAAAAAACCAGGTGATAAATGACTCGCTGTAAACGTCCATTTCGACAATCTTACAGTCAGGTTTGTAATCATTATAGGCTTCGGCCGGAAGGAAAGAATAAATGACCACTTGGTTAAAATTTTTATTCGCTTCTTTTATAAAATCGGTCAGGATAAAATTCCTGAACCCCACACCATCCGTTATAACTACTCCGAGTTTTGCCATATTAAACTATTCTTTTGGTAATGATCCGATGCGGCCTAAGTCGGAATGCAGCCTGTTAATATAAAAATCTATTGGTATTGGTTCCTGCGTAAGGAAAGTAAGATTCGATTTGCTGTGATGCACCACAGGGTTCAGGAGCCATGGAATTTGCTGTTCGGTTTCGTCTTTCCAATGATTCCTTTCCAATTTCCTTAAAATCGGGTTGTTGAATGACGTTACATAGTCACACCAGTGGAATCCCATATCAAAACATTGTGCAGCAGCTTTTTTGATGTCGTTGATGGAAACGAATCGCACGCCTCCGACATTTTTTTGCAATATTGCCGTAGACCCATCTTCAAAAATGGCCGGTTCAAGCCCTGGCTGTTGCCAAAAATGCCCTTCAGGTGAAAGTATTTTTTCGTCAGTGGAAACGGGTAAAAGGATGTTTTGGATTGCGGCATCAGCAAGGTCATGCCTTACACAAATCCTGCGTTCCAGGTTGGCATACTGATACCATTTCAAAGACCGGTATAAGTTTACAGCATCGCGGTTTGCAGAAAGGTTTCCGGGTTTCCCGAAGGCATCCGCTTTTTTTATCAATGCCGGCAGGACCGGTACATTTCGCCATTCTTCCAGCACAAAAAGATTGATGTGCCAGGCATAACCGTCAGCAATTGACACGCCGAGGTGCGCTGCGATTTTATTGTCGCTGATGGCGATAATGGCATTTCCATATTCTGGATTACCGAACTGCCATTTCCAGAATTCCTTATGCTGAAGCGGATGGTTTTCCCTGTAAATCTTATGATAGAAAACAGAAAGCATTTCCCAATCATCTAATGTGGCGATGCGTATTTCCATATTATTCCTCTATAAGTTCAAACAAATGCATTTGCCCTGAATACAGGAAGGCGCAACGTTTGCCATTGAAAGCTTCAGAATTAAAAATTTCAATAAGCCGAAATCCATCGTTAGTAAGCGATTGCAATTCCATATCGAATTTGTTTGTGGTAAAAGCAATATGATAATATTGGATTCCCCTTTTAAAAAGGGCATCAAACTTGTTATTACCCTCTGCCGGCTGCACCAGTTCCAGAAATGAACCCGAACCGTTTTCGATAAAACACACTTTTACGGATTGGGTTTTTATGTCAAAAATCCCGGAAATAGCGTCTTTACCGAAAATCTTCCCGTAGTAAATAACCGCAGCATCCATATCTTTTACAAGAAGCCCTGTATGGTGGAATTTCAGGTTTTTAGCTGATTGTGGATCGACTGGCATAATTCTCCTATGGTTTTCCAATTCTGGATGTCTAAAGTAGGCAAAGTAATAGAATATTCTCGTTCTACGGCCGCTAATATCTGAATAATTGAAATGGAATCCCAGTCTTCAATTTCTGAAATCAGCAAATCATTGTGGATTACAAGTTCCGGCTGATCGAGTTCTTCACGCACAATTTCCTGTAATTTCAGTAAGATTTCGTTATGCATCTTTTTGTGATATAAAAGTTTTTAGTTCCTTAAATTGAGCCGTCCTCATTTCCCATTGCTGATCTGAGCCTGAAAAACCGAGTTTTTTATAATGATCGGCGACAAGGTGATTCTTTTCAGTAGGGATATATTCCCCTGTGATGACATCCAGTTTCCGGGAGGCAGCAAGCCTGACGATTTCATTCATTACTATTTTTTCTACACCGCGGCTCATCACCCGGCAGCTCATAAGCCAGCTTTCAATGCGTAATGTGCCACTTTGCTTTTTTAAAACAACCATACTCACCAACCCGTAATCTCCGTAAATATCCTTCAAGCTTACTGATAAGGTATCATAGTCCGGGTTTTCGGTAATTTTTACAAGATCCTGTACATCATACCGGATTGTCGTAAGGTTGTATTGGTTCGACCTTTGCGACAGCTGCGCCATCCTTGGGATGCTGAATGAGGTAAAAGGCATGATTTCAGCTTCCATTTGCAGGCTTTTCAGGTAATCGTCCTCATCGGTGAATTTTGATTTTGAGGTTACGCGTTTGGCTTCTTCCTGGTATTTTGAGGTCCTTTCGGCATCAAGCTTGTCATAAGAAACGGTTTCAAAAAGATTCATCCTTTGCAAAAATGGGAGCCATTGCGCCGGATCTTCCGGAAGTCCAGGGACCAGAACAGCAGGCAATTCTTTTGCCACCAGATTTCTTTCAAAAGGGTTGTCGTCAAGAAAAACCATCGAATCGAATCCAATATTCAGTACCGCTTGGATTTGCCTGATATTGTCTGCCTTATTATCCCAATTTGCCATGAAAACTGAAATATCTTTTAACCTCAGCACCATTTCCGGATGGTCTGTAAAAACCGATTTCGCGATGGTTTCATCATTTTTACTGCACACTGCTAAAATAATTCCGCGTCGCGAAAGTTCCTTCAGCCATTGCTGCAATTGATAATATGCCTTGCCGATACCCAGATTTCCAATCTGGATATTAACGATGCCATCGTCGCCAATGATACCGCCCCATAAGGTATTGTCGAGATCAAGAATGACACATTTCCGGAATTTCCCTGACATCGCGTTAATGGTATCATGGATGCTTGAAGCGAGATGCGGCGTAAAATCGATATCGGTAATGATCCCGGTATTGATGTAAACGGATTCTTTCCGGCGTGCATCGAAACCATATGCTGACTGCAGTAAATCGAAATCGGCGATAAACAGTTTTGGCCGTACGGTAGCCGCCAGCATCAATTCATAATTCAGTTTACGCAACTGGAATAAAAAAGAACTTTGGGTTTTATTCGCGTAATTGCCAAATATGCCGTCATTGATCGTGCAGAAATTGACAACAATCACAGTGGCATTGGAATGTTCCGTTATCGTGTCTGTGATATTATATATCTTTTCGATAAAATTTTGCGCAAGGCCGGATTTCGAATCCGGTTCCAGATTACAATAAGATGAAAAAAGGCTTTCAGAGGAAAAAAAAACAACTACGACATCAGGATTGAATTGGTACAATGATGATGCCGGATGAAGCGCCTGCATTTCAATCTGGTTAAAATCAGCTTCAAAAATATCATAATTTACGCGACTTTCATATCCGTATCCTTTCAATGCGATGGCAAGCAACTGGGTTGGTGAATCGCCCAGCACTGCGAGCCGGCGTATTGGAAATCCTGTGAAATCTTTTTTAAGGTTACTTTTCAGATGTTTGTAATCCGGTTTCATTTCGCTTCAGAATTTACACTGCCCATTATTTCATTTTTGCCGCCCGGAAGGTCATTGGTGTCAAACCTGTTCAACAGCAATGGATTACTGCCTGAGGTATTATTGCCAGGCAAGGTGGTAAAGCCAAGCTTATATCCGGTTTCCTTAGCAATTGCCGCCACTTTTTCAGATACCGCATTTCCCGATCCATACGGGTAGGAAACTGAATGCAGCGGAACCTGGCATAATTGCTCGAGGTAATTTTTGCTGGTGTGCAATTCCGAATACATGATCTCCTCAGGCTGGATCCCCAAAGGAATATGCGAATGCGTATGGCTTCCGATCTGTCCGTTTTTTGCCAGGGATTTTATTTCATCTTCAGACATATAAAGATTTTCCAGCACTTGATTTTCATCGAATTCTTGCCGGAATTTCAAATCTATAAATTCCTTTTGCACTGCTGTGGGAAGAATGACATTCAGTAAATACTTCACTTCAGCGCTACTTTTGTCATCAAAGCGATAGAAATGCTGTGCTTTCTCCTTATCTGAATCCGCTAAATCAATTTTGGCAAATGCAACCAGATCAGCATATAATTCTTTACTGGACACTACTGACCTCAGCAAGTGGATTTTATGGACCTGGCTGATTTTCTTTTCGATATGATTGATGGAATTGATAAAAAAAAGCGCTTGTAACTGCAATGATTTGAGAATAGGAACAGCAAACTGATACTGTTCTTTCAAGCCGTCATCGAAAGTAATAAGGATAAAATTTTTATCCGACAAAAGCACTTCTTCAGCGTTATCGGCCAACGCATGGGGGCTGATAAATGACCCCATGTTTTTTAGTGCGGACAACTGATTCCTGAAAGCATCGGGGGTTATCCCGAATATACTGGGATACCTTGCAGAAAAATCATCTCTTATGTAATGATAATTGCTTACTGTAAGCATGCGGCAATGGGGTTGTTTTGGATTGCCAAATATAAAAATATAATTCCGGCTAAGATAAAAACCCGGGGGTTATATGGCAAAGCCGCTTTAAACTCGTTACCTTTTCTTATTTATGGCTTTATTAATTTCAAGATTTGTTTTGAGCGCCTGGTATTCAGCGGTGAGTGAACGGAAATATTTTACGGTACATCCTATGAGGATTTTTTTAAAAAAAGAAGCTATAATCCTTGGCTTCGAAGCAAAATTTTTACCGTACAATAATGAGGATGCAATGGTTTCAATCTTGTATTTCTTAAGCCATGCTTTGTGCCCGCGGTTAATGAAATAAAAGAAAGTTTCGTTGATATCGAGAATCTCAAAACCGGCTTTCATCACCCTTTCCGACCATTCCTTGTCTTCCACAGCGAGCAGTGTTTCATCAAATTTATACGTTTCCCAAACTTGTTTATTTACAATACAGCAGGCTGCCAATAATCCGAAATTTACCGGATCTTTTGTCTTAAAGCCATTCCTGATAGCCCAATTATAATTGTCGATACCATTAATAAATCTTACACCGGCATAATTTTCAGAAGCTGAAATAGCCGCAACCGCATTTTTAAAGAAATGCTTCCCTATCGGGATGGAATGCGAGCTCAACAGTAAAATATATTTGGAGGCGGCAGCTTCTATTCCGTAATTAATGGCACGCCCATACGTAAAATTATCGATATAAATAATCCTGCAATTGAACTTCTCCGCAATCGCAACACTATCATCTGTAGAACGGTTATCCACGAGAATGATTTCGGCTATATCCTCTGAATATATTTTAGTGAGGATTGACAAGGTATTCTCCAGTGCCTTTGCTTCGTTCTTATTCCTGATTACTATTGATACCATTGCTATTATTTTTTGATTAATAAACCACTAAGACTGAGGCATTGCCAGATATGGAACGCAGACTGGATATGGCCGTCACGATATAACTGAAGTTCATTCTGCAATTGGGGAACATCAAACCACGTCGCAAATTCCGAGTTTTCAATATCCTTAAAATTATCGCTTACCCAACTTATCAAATCCTCCGCAAGCCATTCGCGTTGCGGGGTCTGTAAAGGCCTTTTCGGTGCGAAAACAAGATTTGCATCTAAATATGCTGATGCGATTTCGCGCAGCATGTATTTTGAAATCCCGTCTTTTATTTTATATTCCAACGGAAGGGCGAAAGCGAGTTCGACAAGGCGATAATCGAGGAACGGTTCCCGGAGTTCTGTCCCGTATGCCATCGACACCCTGTCATTAAATCTTAAAGCCCGCGGAAGCTTGGTATAAAACAGGTCGCGGTATTGCTTATTTTGCACCTCATCCGGAAAGGGTTGCGGATAGTTTGGTTTTTTTGCCATTTGCAGAAAATCATCAGCAAGCATATGTTGCCTGAACGGATTATCTGTAGCCTGGATGGTATGGTCATTGTCTTTCGTATAATAATCATAACCCGCCCATTGCTCGTCCATTCCCTGTCCGTCAAGCAGGACGATGGTGCCGTCTGCACGTGCCTTTTCAAATAATTTGGAATACGCCAATGTAGGTATCCCGCCGTAAGGTTCATCCTGAAAATAATGAATCTTATCCGCAAGGGCAGGAACTTCTGAAGCAGAGAGTTTTTCTTTAACCAATGGATTCCCGGTTAATGCGATCATACCTTCAACCCACGGCAATTCATCGTAACGGGAATCACCGGTATAAAACGTATAAGCCCTGATATTGTCATTTCCCTGTTCGAGTTGTACCATCGCAAGCAACACGGAGCTGTCAAGTCCGCCACTGATATTGAATCCGACGGGGACATCAGCCCTGAACCGCAAGCGGATGCTGTCTTTAAGCAGCATGGCGTATCGCTTTTCGGCTTGTTCAAAACTCAGGTTTCTTGGCTGGCTTTCGATGGCTTTTTCAAAATCGTACCATTTTTCAACCTGCAATGCGCCGTTATCATAGCTTAGGAAATGGCCGCCGGGAAGTTGGCGTACACCCGTCCAGAATGATTCATCGGTATCACCATAAGAACCATATGCAAAATAGGAAGCCCAAACAGCCTTATTCGGGATTGCAGGAATTCCGGCAGCGTGAAGGGTTTTTATTTCTGATGAAAAAAAGAAAGAATCGTTGAAATGGCTGTAATAAAACGGCTTAACGCCAAAGCGGTCCCTGGCGGCAAAAAGCTTTTTCGCTTCCTTATCCCAGATGGCAAAACTGAACATGCCATTGAGTTTATCAAGGCAGGCACTTCCCCATTTGATGAAGGCAGCCATCAAAACTTCCGTATCCGAATTCGTCTTGAAGTCATATTCCGGAAGCAATTCCCTTAGTTCGATGTAATTGTAGATCTCACCATTAAAGACCATTATAAAATTACCGCAGCCGCTTATGAATGGCTGATTTGCTTCAGCTGATAAATCTATAATACTGAGCCTGTTGTGGCCAAGGCTGATTTCATTTTCGATGTTATGGCTGCCCGTAAAATCCGGTCCCCGGTGTTGTTGTGCAGCCAGCATGACGCCAATTAATCCTGAGTTTGCCGAAGTTCCCACTATGCCTGTGATCCCGCACATACTATGATAATTGTTTTATGAAATTTTCAGCAATAAAATTTTCGGTCATCTGCATGGATTCAAAAGTAGCTCCTGCAATATGCGGGGTAATGATAATATTCTGATTGTCGATCGCCAGTTTCACCAACGGATTCAGGTTTATCCGACTATACTCATCACTCAAAACATCCGTTGCCACACCGGAGAGGTGCCCTGCTGTAAGCAAACGGGCCACTTCGTTTTCATCCCATACATTTCCCCTCGACGTATTAACCAATATTGCTCCGGGTTTGCAGCAAGCCAATAATTTATGATTCAGGTATAATTGGTTTTTCACATCGCCGGGAATGTGGATGCAAACTGCATCAGCCCAGGAAAAAAGGAGTTCCGGATCCTTGAAACTGTTAACAGTACAGCTTTTCACGGCCAAATCATAATAAGAAACTGCCATCCCGAAGGCATTTGCATAATTTGCTACCTGGCTCCCTACGCGCCCTAATCCTAAAATCCCCAACTTCATGCCTTTGAGGTTGTGGCCTTTGAAGGCATCACGGTTCCAGTTTCCGGTCTTCACATCATTGAAAGAAGATGGTATTCTTTTAATCAAGGCCATCAAAAGCGCCCAGGTATGTTCTGCAGTGGAAGGAATGGTATTCAAAAAATCTGATTGCCCTTTTAATGAGATTATGGTTCCGCCATTGGCTTCAAAAAAATCAGTATCTACATGGTCAAGGCCTGTGGTAGCGGTAAGTATAAACCGAAGTTTTGGAGCTTTGCTCAAAATGGCCTTATCAATTTTAAACCGAAGCCTTATAAAAAGTACGTCGTAGTCTGCAATACATTCTCCAAGCGCAGCAACAGTATGCAGGTCTTTTTGATGCACTTCAAATTTTTCGCTAAGTATCCTAAGCGCTTCAGCACTGAAATTTTCAGATTCCGTAATGAGTATTTTCATCTTTCCATGCTTCATATAAAATCTCAGTAATTTTAAAATCCCTGGCATTATCTACGTTTGCGAGCCACTCGGCATTCATGGTGTAGGGCATCTTTTTTTTCACCATAAAAGATTTTTCCCTTAGAAAAGCGTCGGTCCTTACGGCATAAAAGCAGCCATTCCTGAGATAAACAGGTTCCAGATCCTGGCGTCGGGCAGTTTCCTGATTTTGGATGTAAGGAATCAGTTCATGAGACGGATTCACAGTATACATCCTGGCGGGGTGCGTATCATCAACCTGAATCACACTGACTGCGCCGTCTGTATCCGGATTATTTTCCAAAAGGGATAATATGGCATCCAGATCTGAAGATAAGCGCAAGGGCGAAGTGGGCTGTAAAAGCACAATGGTGTCAAATTCCTCACCTATTTCCTGCAACACGTGCTCCACTGCACTGACAACATTGCTTTCATCCGAAGCGAGTTCTGCAGGCCTTTTAATGACTTCTGCTCCGGATTTTTCAGCGGCCTGAGTAATTTGATCGCAATCCGTAGTCACAATGATCCGGCTTATTTTCGACGATCCTTTAGCACACAAAACTGCATGTGCAATCAGCGGAATTCCTCCAAGTAATTTGAGGTTTTTCCCTGGCAGCCCCTTTGACCCTCCCCTAGCCGGTATCACTGCAAGCGTTTTCATTAATAGGTAATGGTTTTGTGGAAACGAAGCTCTAATGTAGCGAGTAATCCTGCTATTTCTTTCCCGGCATTTCCCCCGCCATAGACCTGTGATGGTTGGGGATGATGCGACTTAATCATCTTATGGATTGATGTAGCTATCTCATCCCTGTCATAATCTACATCAATGACATTATTGCCCCGGTCCCTTTTGTTCTGGCGCGAACCGATATTGATCACAGGCACTCCCAGATAGGCGCACTCCCTGATCCCTACGCTCGAATTTCCGATCAATCCAAGTGAATTATTCAACAACACCAGGAAATCGTCACCTTCCATATTCTTAAAAAAATGGACGTGCCCCAGCCTGTTTGATTCCCTGAAACTCCTGATTCCTGTAGAGGTTCCGTCAGCACCGGCATCAACATTGGGCCAAAACCACAGTGTCGGGATATCCAGTGCGGCAATTGCGGCCAGGGTTTCCCCGATATGTTTCCTCGAATCCTTATATTCCGTAGTAACAGGGTGCTGCATGACTACAAGATAGCCATTGGAAAGATCCGGCTTCGCACCCACGCCACCGTATTTTTCGTAAGGATCAAAATTCAATGCGGACAAACTTTTAATTT
Organism: Flavobacterium pallidum; assembly: GCF_003097535.1. NCBI lineage: Bacteria > Pseudomonadati > Bacteroidota > Flavobacteriia > Flavobacteriales > Flavobacteriaceae > Flavobacterium > Flavobacterium pallidum. The sequence continues at coordinate 1,749,955 of NZ_CP029187.1, read as the reverse complement.
CAGAAGCAATGTCTATAGAAGGACAACCGGTATTGAACACGAAATCTGGGTTTTCTCCTAATTTCACGACCCGTTCCCGGGCTTTATCTGAAGCTGTAAAGTGATAGTCGGCCAGCTTTGTAATGGCATGTCGGACTTTCTCATCAATATTTCCGGTGACTTCTCCGCCCTGGATGTGCGCCAGCGGAATATTCATATAAGATGCGGAGACGGCTGTTGCCATGGTCTCGAACCGGTCGGCAACGGTCACTACAATATCCGGGGCAAGGTTATCAAAAACGGTTGAAAGTTCTAAAATCCCGATTCCGGTGGTTTTGGCAGCGGCCGTGAGGTTTTCGCCTTCTAAAACATTGAAGACTTTAGCCGCGATGGCAAACCCGTCTTTTTCAATATAATTCACTGCCGACCCATAACGGTCCAATAAAGCCGAGGCAGCAACAATCAACTGCAGTTCTAATCCGGGGTGCTCCTGGATTGCCCTTAAGACCGTTTTTACCCTGCTGTAGGAAGGCCTCGCGGTAATCACAACGGCAATTTTTCTTTTATTCATACAAATCTTCTTTGTTTAAGAAACTCCATTGCGTCTTATCGGAAGCCAATTTTTTTCCAATGACATTTTGAAAATCTGCAGCGTCAATCCCGTATCCCCTGGGTTTTTTGGCCTCAAGGTCTTCGAAAGAAATGACATGGCCCCTAGGCAATGGCTTGTTTATTGCGAGCGATTTTTCAAATATCTGTTTTATGGCATGAAACCCGGTATTGTCTTGCTTATCTACCGGATTGTGCAAGGCTGATTTGATATTCCTGACCGATTTTACCAACAATGCAATTTCAGGAATTGTAAGTGACGATTTAGCATCCGGCCCAAACTGATTCCGGTCAAAAACAACATGGAATTCCAGGATTTCTGCCCCTAAGGCTGTAGCGGCGATACAAGTTTCAATTGTTGACGAATGGTCTGAATATCCGACTTTTACACCATATCTTGCTTTCAATTCAGAAATAACATTTAATCCAAATTGTTCAGGTAATGTAGGATAAGACGTCGTACATTGCAGTATGGAGAAATCCACATTCCGGCTTTTTAGGAAATTTACAGCCGAATCCAACTCGGTGTAACTGCTCATCCCGGAAGATAAAATAACCGGTTTTCCAGTTCGTGCTATTTTTTCAAGCATCAGGAAATTCGTCACTTCGCCTGATCCTATCTTGTATTTTTCAACGCCAATCTGTTCGAGCCAGTCGACAGCCAGGTTGCTGAATGGGGAGCACAGGAATTCCAGTCCGGCGGCATCACAATGCTTTTTGATGCCTTTCCATTGTTCCAGTGTAAATTCCATTCTTTTCCAGTAGTCAAACCGGGTAGCATCCTGGTGGGAAAATTTTACGCGAAAGGGTTCAAATTCGCTGCTTTCAGCCTCAGCGATATGCATCTGGAATTTTACAGCATCAATACCGGTGGCCGCCAGCGCATCGATGTAGGCATACACCTGACCCAGGCTACCGTCATGAGCCTGGCCAACTTCTGCTATAATATAAGGGAACTGCATTTTCAAAAAGGGCAAATTAATCGTCTCAAAAATACTACTTATATGGTTTGAAATATTTTTTTTGCAAAAAAACCAAAGTGATTTGCCATAATATCCGGAAGCAGTTTTATTATTTCGCTTTCATTTCCGGCGCCCAATATATCTTCGTATCTGCCAATTGCCGGTACCTTTCATATTCTTTTGAGGTTAACCCGTTTCGTTGCCTTACTATTCTTGGGACTGCAAGCAACAAATCGATGGATGCCTGCGTAAGTGCTTTCAATGCTTTGAAATCCCCTTTGAACACTTTTTTTAGCTGCATCCAAATAGAATATGTAAAAATGCCCGGGATCTTTTTTAACGGATAAAACAAAAAAAACAAATACCAGCCCGACCTCAAAGAATGACGGAGGCGGCGTGTATAATCTTTCTGGATTTTCCTTCCCCTGACGTCAACCCTGTGGTGTACCAGAACTGCAGGAAGGTAATGCACTTCCATGTTTTTTCTGAAAAGCTCATATGCCGCGAAGTCTTCCTCTCCGTAAAACACAAACCATTCGGGATAATCAGGGATCTTGTTCCAGCTCTCCATACGCCAGGCGTGGCCACAGCCAACAAAACCCTTCACTCTTTCCGGCTTTTCATCTGATGTTTTAAAAACCGGCTCGGTGCTTCCCCAGAATATCCGCATCGCGATAAGCCCGCATTTCGGATGATCGAAAAAATAATTCTTTATTTCTTCAAGCGGATAATCGGAAAGGATATTCGCATCATCGTCTAATGAAATGGCAAATTCCGCAAGCGTATTATTCAACATTTTGTTTCTGCAGTATAAATAGCCTTGAGACTTTTCATTCCTTAGCAGCAATACCGATGGAAAATTCGTTTTGACATATTCGAATGTCCCATCATCTGAACCGTCATCATAAACCACTACTTCGGTATCCCGATTTACTATTCCAGAAAGGCGTTGCAGTGTAACGGCGAGCTCGTCGCGTCTGTTTTTGGTAGAAATCAAGATTGCAAAAACTGGTTGGCCCATCGCTATTACCGGAGTTTTTCAATTGCCGTCCTCAGATAATCTGCGGACAAATATTCCTTAAGGTCATTCCTGTTAAGCAACAGGTTTTGCTTGTCATACTTCCAGGCCATATAAAGCTTTTCTATGAGCCCGGCAATCTTTTCCACATCATCGGCTTCAGACCAGAAGGGGTAATCATGTCCCAATAGACGCCTTGTTTCGCTGTAATATGGTGCAAGGGACAGTATGATTTTGTTTGCAGAAACACAGTGCGGGAACTTCGCCGGGAGAAAGGGGCTGATTTCGGATTTTGATTCTAAAATGATATTGACATCTGCATTCTTTTGCAGGTTAAATACCGTGTCAAAAGCAAGTCCTGACGTTTTTAAATAAATCTCCGGCTCAAATTTCTTATAATTTTCCAGCATTTCCAGATGATAATCGGCAGCGCCTATCAGCAATAAGCGTGAATCGGGTCGGACGTCCGGATTGTTTTCAAGAAACTTCACAAAACCCTTCAGCAATCCTTCCGGAGACCGTTGCTTCATTAAGTTGCCTGCGTGTAATAAATTGAATTTTGTTTCGTCAAAATAATGCGGGAACGCAATATCTTTAACCTCATAATCGGCATTTTGATGGGGAATGAGGATTCCGGTCTTCAGGAAATTCTCGAAATAACTGCCCATCCACTCCATGAGCAACAGGCTTGGGAAAGCGCTATACCTGGCTTTTTCAGAAACTTCCCTGAAGAAATTTTCTTTTTGCCTGTAACTGCTTTCAATCCAATTGTAGGGCCTTGGGTAAAAGTGAAATGGGAAAGGATCATGCACGTAAGCCATCCATTTGTTATGGAATCCGGGTAATTCCAACAGTGCATAATGCGGCCTGAAACTCGAACCTTTGCTAAGTGTCATGACCAGATCAGGGTCAAATTTATTGTTTTTAAGTGCTTTTACAATACTATGGGCATCATTAAAAAAAGTAAAGGAAAATCCGAAAATACCTTGCAGGAAATGCGACATTTCAATGTTGAACCTGCGGCTCAGCACACGCTGGATGCGGCTTAAGAAATACAACGGGCTGTATTTTATTTCTTTAATCGCATGTGTTTTCACATCTTTAAGCGAAATCTCCCTTAAAGTGTAATGGTAAACTTCAATATCGTAACCGGCAGCGGCGAGGTTATGGATCAATGCCACATTCGCCTTGGAGCCGCTACTGTCCTCAATATCAATGGAGTCTGTTACAATTAATATTTTCCTGATCGAATTCAACCGGTGGGTTTAAATAATTTATAATCTTTTATCAGCATGGGATGCAAAAACAGAGAAAGCTTAAACTGAAAGCCTTCAAACAAATATATTATAATTTAAAGCAAATGCCCTGGTTGCATTAGGTATCATTTCAACAAAGTTTCATGGATATTTTTGAGTATTTTCTTTTCCGAAAAACAATCCTCAACAGCCAAATCACATTGTTGCTGATAGTCGTTGTAATGTGCCAGCAGTTCCATAAATCCGGAGTACAATTCGTCCGGATCATTTGAAGACACCACAACGCCTGCCTTGTATTGCTTCAGCAAATCGCCTACTGTAGAGTCTGCCGGGCCGTGGTACAAAAAAGGGATCCGCGCGCCGATATAGGTAATGACTTTGGTAGGCAATGACATCTGGGCAAAATGCAGCCGTTCCGCATCAAGGTCGTCACAGGCATATCCGAGTGTAGTGGTTTTAAGGATGGTATTGAATTCCGTTTCGTTAATATGGTCGAATACTTTTACAGTATCAGATTCAAACTTCTTTAATTTGGGATCAAAAAGCACCAGGTTCGCCTCGTTTATATCATTCAATTGTGCGACTGAATCAATCAAAGGCATGGGCCATGGCGCAGCAGCATTGCCATATCCGCCCATAAGTATGTTGATTTTTGCGTCTTGCATTGCTTCATTTTTCGGAAAATCTTCGGGAATGGTGCGTGTAATGACAAATGGTTTGACATCAAACTGTTGTTCATATTCCATTTTCATCCGTGAGGAAATAACATCAATGGAAGCCGCTTTTTTTAAAATCGTGCCTAAAATATGCCTGGCTTTTTGTTTTTTCGACGGAGCGGTTTCGACAACCGGATCATCATGGACAGAAACATGGATTGGAATATTGACGTATTGCATTAACACCGACAGGCGGTAGCATTGTGGATAGGATGTCGGGACGACGGCCCACAATTTGTCTACTTCATGCTGTTGAAGGAACTTACGGAAACGCCATGCAAACAATACCGACTCCATGTGAAGTAAATAATCTGAAAATGCACGGCCTCTGAAAAAACCGGCCCTGAAATCAAGAATATCAATTCCGTTGTAGCTTTCTTCATTTATTTTTTTTGCTGACGGAAGTGTCCAGAGGAATTTAATCCCTTCAGGCGGGTTTCTGGTAAGGCTGCGCATGATCACGCCACCACCCCAGCCTCCGGAAGGAAGGTATTCGGCCAAAATTAAAATCCTTTTCACCTTCTTCACAACCTTTTATGCCAGTTTTCGGTAATCTCTTCAAAAACCATGGAAAGGTTTTTCGTTAGTTTCCAATCGGGGTAATGGCTTTGTATTTTCGACAAATCCGAATAGTAACAGATGTGGTCGCCGGAGCGGTGTTCTTCTACATATTCATATTTCATTTCTTTACCGGATATTGACGAGATCAGGCTGAAAGCTTCCAGAATCGAAATGGAATTTGATTTGCCTCCGCCTATATTATACACTTCACCCGATCGCGGTTTTTTTATGAACTGTTCAATAAAGGAAGCCACATCATAAGAATGGATATTGTCCCGGACCTGTTTCCCTTTATATCCGAAGACCTTGTATACTTTTTCTTCGAGGTTGGTCTTTATCAGGTAGCTCAGAAAACCGTGAAGCTCCACACCGGAATGGTTTGGCCCGGTTAGGCAGCCCCCGCGAAGGCAGGTGGTATTCATCCCGAAATACCTTCCGTATTCCTGCACCATCACATCGCCGGAAAGTTTTGATGCGCCAAAAAGGGAATGCTTGCTTTGATCAATGGTGAAATTTTCGCTGATCCCATTGCTGAAAGCCGCGTCATCATATTCCCAACGCAATTCAAGTTCCTTCAGTCTGATGTTGTTTGGCGCATCACCATATACCTTGTTGGTTGACAAATGAATGAAAGGAGATTCCGGTGTAAAACGACGGCAGGCTTCCAGCAGGTTCAGCGTTCCGGTAGCATTTACATCAAAATCGTCAAAGGGCCTGGAAGCGGCAAGGTCATGGCTGGGCTGGGCCGCAGTGTGTACAATGACATCGGGTTTGTGTTTTTCGATAAACTGCAAAACCTGCTGCCTGTCGCGGATATCGATTTCGAAATGCCTGAAGTTTTTAAACTGGTTCAGCAATCGCTGCTGGTTCCATCTTGTATCACCTCCTGCCCCGAAAAAATCGGCGCGCATATTATTGTCAATGCCGATCATGTTATTGTCGAGCGCGGCAAAATAGCTGACTACTTCGCTGCCTATAAGACCACTGGAACCTGTAACTAATATTTTCATAGTATCCGAATTCGGCTGTTTTTATGGGTTACGGTGATGATTTTCCTGTAACTTTTTGTATACGTTAATGTAGCTTTCTGCGTGTTTTTCAGTATTGAAGTTGACATGCGCCTGCCTTTTTATGGCTTCCCTTTGGAAAAGATGGATGTTCTGGACAGCCTTTGTCAATGCTTTTGCTAAAGCGCTACCGCTAATCTCTTCAGCAGTTTCTCCGTTAATTCCATTTTTGATATACTGCTGCATTCCTCCGACAGGGAACGAAACCACAGGAGTTCCGCAGGCCAATGATTCTAAAAGCACATTAGGAAGGTTTTCGTCGCGGCTTGGCAAAACAAAAATATCGGCTAAATTATAAATATTTGCCATTTCTTCATCATCATTGATATATCCGAAATCAAAAAATCTGAATGTTTCAAATACAGCCCTGTCTCCGCTACCTACCAGTAGTAAGCATATGTCTGATGTATCAATCGATTGTAAGGCATTAATTAAAAGATCAAGCCCTTTGTTTTTATCCGCAAAATCTGAAACTACATATAAGATGTGGGTGTGGGATTGATTTAATTTATATTGTTGCTTTAAACGGGTCCGGTCCTGGCGCCTGAAATAAATTTCCGGAACAGCATTTGGTATCTCATACAGGGAAATACTTCCAAAAACGTTCCTTTTTTCCACCTCGTCACAAAGCCATTGGGAAGGTGCGACGATGGCTGCATTTTGTAAATCCCTGAGTATTCCTGATTTATACCTGCGTACTTCTTCATCGAGTATGCCGGCCTTTAAACGATTATGGGCTTCATCCGTGCGAAGATGAAACATCCCGGCAATGGGATTAATGTCATGTAAGGTCCAGGCCAACGGTTTTTTCAGGTTTTTGAAAAACCGTCCGTAATCGATCAGGTTCTGGACTGCGTGAAGATGAATGATATCGGCTTCCTTTATTTCCTTAATATGATTTAGGGAAATTCCTTTTACGGGTAATGACACCATTGTATATTCCAACTCATGCCTCAGGCTGCGCAATTGTTTTTCAAAAGGATGATACCATCCGGATTTCTTCCTGATTTTCGACACTAAACGGGTCCATAATGTATGGTGTGGGTTGAGCAATATGGTATGGTTCCCGTTAATGTCCGTAAGTGGTTTTTCACCAAAAGACATAAAAACCGAATCAATGTTTGCAGCCAAAAGCGCATTGTGCATCCTGAATGCAGCCTTCCCTGCCCCGCCTTTATAGTTGGTGCATATGTGTACTACTTTCATGATTCAGGTTAATGGTGATTTTGAAAACAGTCTCAGTTTAAGATATCCGGCATATTGCCTGTATGGAAAGCTAAAACGTACCGTTTTTATGTTGTCGGCCAGGGACAATATCGCCGTGGAAATTTTTTTTTCTTCCATCAGGACTTTAAAGCAGCTGTAATAATAATCATTAAGCTTTTCTTTTTCTTTTGGGGCAAGAGGCCTTCCGGTATACTGATGGATCGCCTTAATCTGCAATATGTGCTTTTTAAAGTAATTTGCCTGGCTAAGGCTGGTCATGACACTGTTTTGCAATAACCTGTAGGTGGAAAGCACCTGTGCTGATTTGTAGGCCCTCAGCCCGGATTCTTTTAAAAGCATTACATAAGTAAACCAATCCCCAAAGGTCAGGTTCATGAAAATTTCAGGATATTGCAACGGGATATTGCGAAACATCACTGTGCAGGTAATGAGGTTATTTTTAGAAAGGAAATCTTCAAAATAAACTGTTTGGTCGGAGGATTCGTCGTGCAATTTCCTGCCGTCGGCTTCAGGATTATTTTCGGCCAGATAAATGGCATTTCCCGAATGAAGGACATAGTCAGGATTTGTATCCAAAAATGCAACCTGCTTACGGAGCTTTGCAGGATCAGACCAGTAATCGTCCCCGTCGCAAAGGGCAATGTATTCGCCTGTGCACATGGTAAGGGTGGTGAGGAAATTTTCCTTTCCGGGTATGCCTCCACCTCTGCGTTCCCGCAGGTTTAACCTTATTAGGTCAGGATACTGTTTTTGGTAATGAAGGAGAATTTCCCTGGTACCATCGCTTGAATTGTCATCTCCGATGACAATCTCAATTGAAAAATCCCTTTCCTGCATCAATACCGAATCAATGCATTTAGAAATGTAATCTTTCTGGTTATATGTAATGATATGGCAGCTTACTTTTGGTCTCATACGATCCATTCTGCTAATCCTATTCCGGTTTTCCCGAATCCGTTGCCATTATAGAACAAATATTTCTTACTGCCCACATTGATCACAGAAGGGTACGTCTGCATTGCAGCATCCCAGCCTTCCTCAGACAGGCCAATTCCTGCCCGCGAATCCATTCTTTCCCAATGTACGGCGTCCTTTGATTCTGCATACCCAATCCTGTAGCTTTCCTTTCCGCCTCTGTAGTCCACTGAACCTCTGTAAGTGAACCACATCTTGTACACACCATCTTCCTTAATCACAGTGGGCCTGGCCGTACATTCATATTGTTTCGAAGGCGCTATACATGTAATATTTGGGCGGTTCCAATCTATACCGTCATGAGAAAAAGCATACTTGATTTCGTATAAGGGTTCAGGTTTATCGTCAACAATTACAAATCCCGTACTTGAGGCGTACCATAAATGCCATACATTATCTTCTTTTAATACGAATGGCGAAGCCGTAAAAAAAGGTTCATTCCTATTGCGCTCTACTATGGCTCCCTGAAAAGCTTTGGTAAACGTGTCTCCATTGTCGTGGCTTATGGCCAATCCGATGGCATTCCTGTATGGCACTGAAACGCTTGGATTCCAGCCCACATAATACAGGTAAATACAGTTTTCAGAAATGCGTACTGCCGAGCAGGGCATGATGCCATCGTCATCAAATGTCCCGAGCGCACCTAAGTCCAGGATGGCTTTGTCGTGTTTGTAAAGCAATTTCGAAGGGTCCTTGCTGCTTACGTCAAAATAGGTCGGAATACTTTTTCCGGATTGGTTCCGGGGAGCATAATAAACCCTGATTGTTTCAGGATTAATCTGAATGGCTGTAGGAACACAGGCATGAGACACCATCCATTCATTGTCGTTATCCACATGCATCACTACGCCTCTTTTCAACCACATATCATCCTTTGGTTTTATGGGAAATACTGTCTATATCGATACTTTTATCTTCACGCATAGCCGACTTTGCACCAATCCATATGCTATATTCGGGCGTGTCTTTAGTAATGTTTGCGCCCATGCCCACCAGTGTGCCTTTACCAATTGTGGTTTCATCGCGTATCGTTGCGTTAACGCCGAAAAAAGCGTTTTCCTCAATAATGCAGCAACCCGAAATTACGACCTGGGAAGTGATAAATACATGGTCCCTGATTTCAGTGTGGTGCCCTATATGATTGCCGCTCCAAAGCACACAATTATTGCCGATTTTCACAAACGGCTGTATGGTATTGTCTTCAAAAATGAAGCAGTTCTCCCCTACATCGAGATCGGGCCAAGTCGTTGCTTTTGAAGAAATATAACTCACGCACTGGTAACCTTTTTGTTTGGCTTGCTCATATTTCCGTTTGCGAAGGAAATTCATCTGTTTGAAACTGATGGGTAAAAACATTTTGTATTGTGATGGCGGATACAGCCCCTCAATTTCGTCAAATGCTATTACGGGAAGGCCCCTGAATTCATTTTCGGTGATGTACTCTTTATCCAGCGTAAAAGCAACAACCTCATGGGGAGAATCGTGCTCAAAGTAAAAATGTGCGAGGCTCGCAAGCTGGCTTACGCCAAAAATTATAATTTTTTCCATCAGATTAACTCATAATTATTTAGGATCCGGTTTACGTCATCAATTTCATTATACATCAGGATGTCAATTATGGAAAGATTTGGCGTGAATGTATCCCGTTGCTGGGAATAGGCAATATTCCCTGATTTCACAAACTTCAAATTAATATTCCGCTCCATGAAATGCTCACTGGAATACAATGCCATTCCGCCGGGCAGGTTCAGGTAATCTGTAGCGTTTTCCTGTGTGCAGATATCGAGAACCCTTTCTTCGCCTTTTAAAAAATCATTCCCGTAATTTGAATACGAATGTACAAAAACCGTTTCTATATTGAGGTATTCCGAGACGCGCAGGATACTTTCGCAGGCCAAGGAAGCAATTGTGTCAGGATTCGTTTCCAATATGATTTTAACCAACGATAAAACTTCGTGAAAACAGGGTGCTTTCTTATAATTCTGCTCCAACGACCGGAGGAATTTATGTTTCCACAGCGGGTAAAGCGACTCGTTGATCATGGTTTCATTGATCTTGGCAAACGAACTTTGGTGCTTTAAAGGAACAGTAAATAAGTACGGCGCATTATTAATAAGAACGTTATTCCTGTTGATCCATCCCTGCTTTATAAAATTCACATCATCATACAATACAAATTTATCGACGGCCCTGATAAGCTGGAAATAAGTCACATACGGAAATATATAAGGCTGCATTACCGCAATTTTCATACGCTCAGGTTTGTATTTACGATATGTGCAATTCTTTCCAGATCCGTTAACGGCATATCAGCATATAAGGGCAAACACAGGATACTTGAGGAGACGCTTTCAGAATTCGGCATCGGACTGTTCTTACAATAAGGCAAATTATTGAGCGATGGGTAAAAATACCTCCGTGGGATGACATCCTCTTTTACCAATGCCGATTCGATTTTAAGTAATTGCGCTTCATCCTGAAAAATGACAGGGTAATAGCTGTAGTTCCACTCCGTAAATTCCCTGATCTTCATTCGCTGCAGCAATGTAAAATCAAGATGCTCGTTATAGAACGTCACTGCTTTTTTACGGCCCTCTGTGATGTGCGTCATGTAAGGCAAAACCGCCAGGCCTAACGCAGCCTGTAATTCTGACATCTTTCCGTTGATGCCGAGCCCGTGAAAATCAAGCGCTGTTTTATGCCCGAAATTATGGCTTTGGTAAAATTTATCGAACAACTGTTCGTCATTGCAAAACACAGCGCCGCCTTCCCCGGTATGGAACAACTTTGTAGCGTGGAAGCTGCAGCTGCTGGCCGTTCCATAATCAAAAACAGATTTTCCTTTGTAGGTTACACCGAAGCAGTGCGCTGCATCGTAAATGACTGCAAGGTGATGTTCACGTGCAATGGCTTCAATCGCCTCGAGATGGCAGGGATTCCCAAAAACATGTGTCGCAAGGATCGCGGTGGTCTTATCGGTAATCGCATCCTTAATTTTATTTTCGTCAATAGTGAGGTATTCCGGATGTATATCTACAAACACCGGCGTACAGTTTTCCCAGACAATTGCGGAGGTTGTCGCTACATACGAAAACGGCGTAGTGATGATTTCTCCATTTTTCCCCAAAAGCTTTAAGGCAATCTGTAATGGAATGGTGCCATTATTCATCAATATTATATTGGAAACTTTGAGGTGGTTTTTTAGGTTCGCTTCAAGTTCTAAAACCAATTCGCCGCGATTTGTAAGCCATTCGTTTTTCCACGCCCTTTGCAATTGGGACTGGTATTCCTCAATCGGCGGTAAGAAAGTCTTCGTAACGTTTATCTTCATCTTAGGTTCTGCCATTTAAATTGGGGCTTTACATAACCCGGTTCCCTGCCCATATATACACCCACGTCCCTGCTGCCGTCCACGACAATAAAAGAAACGATGTCATTTTCAACAAAAACTGCTTCTCTTTTGTCTTTTACAATGAAAAGGGAGAGGAAATACTGTCCCGATTGAAAAAAATCAGCGGGAAAAACACAGCACAAACGATTGTTCCCAGAAGCCAAGGCCGCATCGCTTTGCGCATTGGTAAATGAAAACATCGCTTCGCCTATTTCATTATAAAGATGGTAAGTCACGATATAGCGATGTGGTTCAGCGTCGTGTATATCAATATTTGTAAGCAGCTCTATTGGCAGGCTTTCGTCAATCGGGTCCAGCACCGACATTCCTGCATTTTTCAGGCTGATTTCATGGAGTGCAAAAACAGCGTTTGAATATTTGGCACCAAACTGTTTGCTGTTGATTACCGCACTGTTCCCTTTCAGATAATAACTTATCGCATTATCAATCGGGGCATTAAACACTATTTTGCCATTTTCGATTACAATTCCCCTGTTGCAAAGGCTCTTGACTGCCGCCATATTGTGGCTTACAAATAAAACCGTCCTGCCTTCGCCTCTAGAAATATCCTGCATCTTGCCGAGCGCTTTTTTCTGAAATTCGGCATCGCCTACCGCAAGGACCTCATCAATGATCAGGATGTCAGGTTCCAGAAAAGCCGCCACTGCGAAAGCCAACCGCACCGTCATACCGCTGCTGTAGCGTTTTACGGGAGTGTCGACGTATCTTTGGCACCCGCTGAACGCTACGATTTCACTGATTTTAGATTTGATCTCCTTTTTCGTCATTCCTAAAATGGCACCGTTCAGGAATATATTTTCCCGGCCGGTAAGTTCGGGATGAAACCCTGTGCCCACTTCCAATAAGGAAGCAATCCTGCCATTAAATTTTATAGTTCCCGTGGTGGGTGAAGTCACTTTGGATAAAATCTTTAAAAGGGTTGATTTTCCCGCGCCGTTTTTCCCGATGATCCCGAGTACTTCCCCCTTATTGACTTCAAAATTGATGTCTTTCAATGCCCACACATAATCGCTTCCGCCCATACTGCTCCTGTCATTGACGTCACCGATTTTCAAAAACGGGTCTTCTTTGCCCCTGACTTTATGCCACCAGCGGTTGAGGTCATGGCTGATCGTACCGGTTCCAACCTCACCTAACCTGTATTGCTTGGATACGTCTTCAACTTTAAGGATGGTTTGGGTTTCTGAGGGCTTTGAAATTTGATCTTTAATCATCTGAGAACAATTTTAAATCTGATGCGACCATTTCAGTAATAATTTGATTCAGATTGTACTTTGGTGTCCAATCCAGAACCGCTTTTGCTTTTGAGGCATCTCCAATCAGCAGGTCTACTTCGGTTGGGCGGAAATAATCCGGATCAATTTTCACGACGGTTTTTCCTGTTTCCAATTGATACAACGGATTATGGCATGACGCCACTATACCGGTTTCATTTTCATTTTCGCCTTCAAATTCCAATGTGATGCCACATTGCTCAAAAGACATCTTGACGAATTCCCTGACCGGAGTCGTGATCCCTGTTGCGATTACAAAATCCTGTGGCTTTTCCTGTTGCAGCATACGCCACATTGCTTCAACGTAATCTTTTGCATGGCCCCAGTCCCTTTGTGCATTGAGGTTGCCAACATATAAGATATCCTGCTTGCCCAAAGCGATTTTTGCGGTAGCCATGGTAATTTTCCTGGTGACAAAAGTTTCGCCCCTCAGGGGAGATTCATGATTGAATAAAATGCCGTTGCAGGCAAACATACCATAAGCCTCCCTGTAGTTTACCGTAATCCAGTAAGCATAAAGTTTTGCAACACCGTAGGGAGATCTCGGATAAAAAGGGGTGTTTTCATTTTGAGGCACTTCCTGTACTTTCCCGTATAATTCAGATGTTGATGCCTGATAGACTTTCGTTTTCTTTGTCAAACCTAAAATCCGGACCGCTTCCAAAAGCCTCAACGCACCGGTGCCATCAACATTTGCGACATATTCCGGAGTATCGAAACTCACCTTAACGTGCGACATCGCGCCGAGGTTATAAATCTCGTCCGGCTGGACATCCTGTATGATTCGTATTAAATTGGTAGCATCTGATAAGTCACCATAATGCAGTATGAACTTTACATTGTCTTCGTGAAGATCCTGAAACAGGTGATCAATCCGTTGTGTGTTAAATGACGATGCCCGCCTTTTGATTCCGTGTACTTCATAGCCTTTGGCCAATAATAGTTCGGCCAGATATGCTCCGTCCTGTCCGGTAATTCCTGTGATCAAGGCTTTTTTCATTTTGCAGATGATTTGATTTTTTACTTGCTTTTTATGTTATCGGTTGGCAAGAAGGCTTTCTATAAATTCTAAATCTTCGTCGGTAAGTTCGGGATAATTTCCGCAATAGAAACCATTTGAATGCATCATATCTGCTCCGGGCAATTCAAAAAGCCTATCCGTATATTTTTTATAGAAGGGCTGCTCCTGCATATTTCCTGCAATCATCGGCCTTATCTCCACGCCGCCCTCGCTGAACTTTTCAAGGTAAAAATCCCGAAGTTCAGGCGTTTTGCATACAAATGGAAATGCGAATGTCGAAAGTCTTTCAATATGACTGTGATCCAATGGAATAAAATCAGGGTTCCTTTGTACCACTTTCTCAATACGCAGGTAATTCATTTCCCGCCTATTGATATTTTCTTCGAGGAATTCCATTTGATATTGCCCTAAAAAGCCGGTAATCTCGGTGGGGCGAAAATTAAATCCAAGATCATAAAAGGTGTATTTTGCCTGAAATTCAGATTCAATATTGAATTTTGACCGCCATTTTTGTTGCTGTTCTGCAGAAAGATTCCTGTCCCATCCATTTGCCCTGACGATTCGAAGCATTTCAGACAGGTCGTCATCAGATGTGCATACCATACCGCCTTCAATCGTAGACATATGGTGTGCCACAAAAAACGAAAAAGTACTTCCGACCCCGAAATTCCCCGCTTTAACCCCATAGCTTTCACTTCCCAAGGATTCGCAGTTGTCTTCGATCAGGATGATGTCCCGTGCTTCACAAATACGCTTAATCTCCTCCATATCACCGGTAAAGCCAAGGATGTTGGTTGCAAAAAAAGCTTTGATATCATCTGTTTCCAACCGTTCCAAAAGATGATTGGACATCGTGTTGAGCGTTTTCGGTTCACAATCCAAAGCGATCGGCACCATGCCCATCTGGATAATCGGCATGGTATTCGTAGACCAGGTTAATGCTGAAAAAGCCACTTTATCATTGTCCTTTAATCTCCCCAGATTCTTTAATGCCTGCATTAATGCGAGGTTCGCGCTGCCGCCGCTATTGAAAAGGATGGCGTGTCTGCATTGCTGATGGTTAGCAAATTTTTCCTCAAACTTCATACATTCCACATCCATGCTTAAACGTCCTGCATTCAGGATGAATGCTGCAAGTGCCTTTTTTGTTTCAGCTTCGTTGATGAAGGCATTTCGCATTAATGGAATCCTCATGGCTGTATCTTTTTATAATTCATAATTACTTCGTCAATACCATCTTCAAGTGTGATTTTAGGGTTGAATCCTTCCTTCCGCATTTTGGACACATCCATGCATTTGCGCAGCATGCCATCGGGTTTTGATTTATCCCAGATAATTTCGCCATCGTACGCAGTTTTGGCGGCAATCAGATTGGCAAGATCCTTTATACTGATGTCTGTTCCCGGGCCTATGTTGATGTAGTCATAAGGCACCTCATTCTCGAAAAAATACAAAATGGCTTCAGAAAAATCATTGGTATGCAGAAATTCCCTTTGTGCGATTCCTGAACCCCATAAAGTTACTGATTTCTGTCCTTGCTTTTTTGCATCAGAAAACCGCTTCACCAAAGACGACAGTACATGGGCATGCTCAAGGTCAAAACTATCGTTGGGCCCATAGAGGTTACTGGGGATAAGGCTTAAGCCGTTAAAGCCATATTGTTTCTTATAGCTTTCCAGTAGTTTAACCCCTGCAATTTTGGCGATGGCATATCCCTCGTTCGTTGGCTCGGGTTTTCCATCAAGAAGGTATTCCTCACGCATGGGTTGTTGTGACTCTCTGGGATAGATACACGAACTCGCAATGAATACGAACTTTTTCACACCGTTACTATAGGCTGCGTGGATGACGTTTGCCTGCATCATCAGGTTATCGTATAAAAAGGAAGCCGGATGGTTTATATTGGCATTGATACCTCCCACTTTAGCTGCAATATGGATCACATAATCCGGCTTGTTGTCCAAAAAAAACCGGTTCACGGAAGCCTGATCTTTTAAGTCCAGCGCGCTGTGCGTGGCTGTAAGTATTGATTTATACCCCGTATCTTTGAAGCGCTGTAAGGTCTTTGAACCCAACATCCCTGAGTGTCCGGTAATAAATATTTTAGCTGATTTTTCAATCATCTTTTAGTTTTAAATATAGGCTTTATCAGACAGTGTCGATAAAACTTTTTTCAGCCCTGTTGAAAATAAATACGCCTAAAATGAATATTATTGTAGTAAAAGCAATCGTATAAATAAATCCTGACGATGAAAAACTACCCGTATCCAACACCATATATCTTGTCGTCTCGATAATAAATGCCATGGGATTCCACTCTACAATCCATGAAAAAGCAGGCATTTTGTTTCTTATAAGTGCTATCGGATAGTTTACAGCCGAAACATACATTAATAATTGTACTCCGAATGTAACGAGAAACGTGAGATCCCTGTATTTAGTAACCATTGACGAAATCATCATGCCAAATCCCAAACCAAGGACGCCCATTAAAATTATCAATACCGGGAAAAATACAATGGTTTTGTTTGGGCAAATATCAAATCCCATAAAGATATAATAGATGTAGAAAGAAATCAAAATGGCCAGTTGCAGTCCGAATTTCAAAAGGTTAGAAATTACTATGGATAACGGCATGATGATCCTGGGAAAATATACTTTGCCGAAAAGTCCTGCATTTGCCTTAAAAGTATCTGAAGTTGAAGTAAGGCATGCTGAAAAATAATTCCATGCGGTAATACTCGTCAGGTTAAACAGAAACGGGGGTATTGTGCCCGTATCTATACCTGCAACATTATTAAAGATGATGGTAAAAATTACAGATGTAAAGAGCGGTTGTATCAAATACCAAAGCGGGCCTAAGATAGTTTGCTTGTAAAGTGTAATGATATCCCGCTTGACAAAAAGCATCAAAAGATCCCTGTACTGCCAGACTTCTTTTAAGTGCAGGCTGAAGAATTTGTTTTTAGGTGTTATTTCAAAAAGCCAGTCTTCACTCTTTTTTTGATCCATTCAGGTTATTTTTCGAGAATCCAAATATAGTCATTTAAGGATAATTGCGGATACACAAATTAATATTACAAAAACAAAAAACCTCCTGATTGCTCAGGAGGTTTCTTTTATTGATGTTTCAGTGAAACTTAGTAAGCGACCTTCCTGGTCACCACCTCATTGTCAACCGAAGTGATCTGAACAAGCAATACCTGCTCCTCTGCCCTAAGGTCGTTCAACACGGCCTCTGAAGCATTGATCGCACCACGCTCATAAATCAGCCTGCCGCGGATGTCGAAGATCTTAACCCCTGACATCACGACTTTACCTGAATTGATGTGAAGCATGCCCTGGTCTTTGTAAACCACTACGCTGTTCGCATCAAATGTTGGCGTGTCAACCCCAAGCGGTGAAGACTGGTACACCACTTCGAACCTGTTGGCGAATGAGCCTTCAGCTGAAGCGAAGCTGTAAGCCCCCTGCTTGATGTTGTGCGTCACCCCAAGGAGGTTATCCTTAAGGTAAACATTCTGGTCCCCTGAGAACAAGCCGTCCATGTGATCCAGCTCGATGATGTAAGTTCCGGCCGTAGCGGCATTGAAGCCTAATGGCACCACGTCGGTATCCACGAATGGAAGCGGACGGGCCTGGATGACATAATTGTCATTACCGATCAAACTCGAAATCGATGAACCGCCTTCGATAGACCTACCGTCCATAGCGACATCCTCACCCATCGTAGCGCCTTCGGCGTAACCTACAAGGATCTGGTTCATCGCGTGTGCCGGTGTGTTCAGGTTGAACCACATACGGTGTTTCTCAGCCGTCTGTGCACTTCTGTAGAAAGCACCACCTTCAGCAGTCCTCATCGCATTGGTGAACTTAGCCGTACTTGCTGAAGATTTCAGCAGGATGAAACCTTGTCCTCCGCGGATGGCGCCTGTAGGCGCAGTACCTCCTGATTGTGCAGCAGTTCCTCCCAAAGTGTTGTAGGTAGCATAGTTCGCTCCTGAAGCGGCAGCCTGGCTGATGTGCGTCCAGAAGTAAAGCGTACCTGCGTTTCCTGGCTCGGCAAGGAAAAGGTCAGCATCAACAGTAGACGGGTAAGGGTTACCGATCATGTTGTAGCCCTGGCCACTCACCGTTACCGGGATCGTGTACTCACCGTTGCGGGGCACTCCGGTGAACGTTCCTGTCCATGGGGTAAGTGTCGTTGGGTGGTTGTTCGCAGAACGGATCATGTAACCTTTGGCAGCATCAAACGAAGTGGTTGATGGCGAAGCGATCTGAACAAAAGCGTTCGTTGGCTCGTCAAGGTTGTAGAAACGCGTGTTAAGCGTGTTCGGTGAGAACGGTTGCAGCAACTGTCCTGATACCGGGGAAGACCAGTAAACATAATCCTGACGGATCAGGTTCGCCGTCCTCTTGTATTTGATGTTACCTGTGTTGGCGATGTCCTGCGACTGCACCAGGTCAGAACCGTCCTCGAAAGTAAGGCTTCCGCCGCTGACGGTCACTTTACCGTTTACGTAGAAATCAAAACCACCTGAAACCGTTACGGTTCCGCTCTGGATCGTCAGTGTACAGGCGTTAAGATCGGCTACAGCGGTGAAGTTACCGTTGATGATTGCAGCGCTTAGAGAGTTAGGCGTACCATTGCTCCATGCTCCTGCACTCCATGTTGTTGTATTACCTCCTACCGTAACAATTGTTTCAGAAGAAGTGGCCGAAGCACATGGACCGCTTTGTACAACCGCACGGAAATGCGTCTCTACAGTAATTGGCCCTGTCATATATGTCGTGCCCGTATGGGCAATCGGGCTCCACGTCGTGAATGGGGAAACTGAACTTTCCCATCTTACTACAGCACCCGTGTGACCTGACAATGTCAATACGCTGCTTGAACCATTACATGTAGTTGAACCGCCGCTTACCGTACCGCCGACAGAAGCAGGCGAAACAGTTACGGTAGCCGCTGCAGCGTTAGCCTCGCCGCAAGCACCGTTCTGTACCACAGCCCTGAATTGGGTAGTCTGGGTAAGTGCACCTGAAGTGTAAGTATTGGTAATATTTGCAATCGGGCTCCATGTTGTAAACGGAGAAACCGAGCTTTCCCATCTTACGATTGTTCCGGTTTCACCTGACAACGTCAATAATCCACTGGTTGAGCCTGAGCAGATTGTTGTACCGCCTAAGACAGTCCCTCCATTAGATGCAGGATCAACCGTTACGGTAGTTGACGTCGAATTTGCTTCTGCGCAAGCGCCGCTTTGAACCACAGCCCTGAATTGGGTGGTTTGTGTAAGCGTACCTGAAGTGTAAGTACTCGCAATATTAGCAATCGGGCTCCAGGTTGTAAATGGAGAAACTGAGCTTTCCCATCTTACGATAGTGCCAGTGTTTCCTGACAACGTCAATAATCCGCTGGTTGAGCCGGAGCAGATGGTCGTGCCGCCTGCTACGCTTCCGCCAACTGATGCGGGATCAACCGTTACGGTGGTAGGTGTGGAATTTGCTTCAGAGCAAAGTCCGCTTTGGACCACAGCCCTGAATTCAGTGGTCTGCGTAAGCGTACCTGAAGTATAGGTGCTGGCAGTATTTGCGATCGGTGTCCATGTCGTAAAAGGACTTACGGAACTTTCCCATCTTACGATAGTGCCCGTATGCGTCCCCAAAGTCAATAAACCGCTAGTAGATCCCTGGCATATTGCTGTGCCGCCCGTTACAGCACCTCCGACTGATGCCGGATCGACCGTCAGCACACCGCTGACATAAGTCACTCCATCCCAGAAGTTTCCGCCTCCTGCACTGTAACCGCCGTATTGGTAATTGCAAGAATTAGTATGATAACGGAAAGTATAATAGTAAGTTCCTGAAGATAATCCTGAAAGGTTGGCTATATACTCATCATTATTGCCTGACTGCGTATTGAAAGTCGCCGCAATCCAATTCGTCCATGTTGCAGGATCTGTATTTGAAGTGCTGTAACCCAGTTCGGCAATAATACCTGCGCCTTGTCCCGCAGCTTCGGTTACACCTGACTTATACACTTGTCCATAAGCATCAAAATTACCCGAAGTGCAAATATGGCCTGTAGCAGGATACTGTAAATTCGCATAATCGACAGGACTGTTTACAGTGAGGTTGACCACGGCAGTAGTACTTCCGCAGGTGTTGTTTACCGTAATCGTATAATTTGCAGCAGCGGCAGCTACCGTCGGTGTTCCCGAAATTACACCTGTACTGGTATTGAGGGACAATCCTGATGGCAATGCAGGAAGTATGGAATAAGACGTTGCTGCACTTCCCGTAAATGACGGATTATTGGCCGCAATGGCATTATTGGTACAAGCCACAACAGTACTCGTTGTATAGCTGAAAGAAGTAGGTACCGTACAGCCTACAAATTCATCTGCACCGATATCCGGTGTAGCCGCATCGCGTGTTGCACAATCAAAATCTGTAGTTACTGAAACCACAGCCGCTTTTGCGTTCAAACTCGTACTGTTCGCAGCCACGGTATTATTAATATGCAGGTCGGTTGCAGAAGTAAATGTCGGAAGATAACTCACTGAATTCCCGTCTTTACCACTAAAAGCATTCCAGCTTCCGGCACCGCTTAAATTAGTATAGGAAGTTGCTCCGGCATTGGTCAATGTTACTGTCTGCACAACAGCAGCACCGGTGCCATTGGCAAATAAGTCGTTATTATCGGAAGTCAGGTTTGTAAATGTATTGTATGCAAATCCCATCGCCCTGTTCAGGTTGGCACCTGTTGATCCGGTTGACGTAAAAATGTTGTTCCTGATGTTAAGCACAGTTGCAGCGCTTGTCGAAGCCAATCCAAGTGATGGCCATGTTGCAGTACTCGTCCAAACAGAGCCGGTCACGGTAATGGTGTTGTAAAATACATTCACTGTCCCAACAACATTTCCAAGGAAAATACCGGCACCCAGATCCGGGCTGGTACCATTTGAATTGGCACCGCTAATCATATTATTAGCGATCAGTGTAGTTCCTGTATTGGTCGTAGTAGGAATATACACACCGATAGAAGAGAAGGTATCGGCTCCCCTGATAATGCCTATCGTATTGTTGGTCACTGTTGCGTTAATCACTTCATTACCGGTAAACGTTGTCGTTGAAATTGCTGTTCCACCCAAAGCGATACCAAACGCATCATCGTCCGGGCTCTGGACGTTGCCGATATTATTTCCCGACACTGTAATGCCGTTTTCGAAACCCACCAGGATACCCGCTGTCGCTATGTTATTTGGTGAAGCAGCAGTAATAACGTTTTGGTTGATGATCGTTCCGGTATTTTTATTGGCAGCACTTAAGCCTTTAGAATAGATTCCATTTTTAGTTTTGCTGATGTTATTATTTACAAAACTATTGGAGTTATTTCCTGTTCCACTCGATGAAGCACTGATGCTTGACGATCCTGATCCGACACCAAACAATGTTTGTGTATTTCCGCTGCCAGTCAGGTTACAGTTTTTCACGGTATTGTTTGTCGCACCATCACCGGTTGCAGTCTGCAGCCAGATTACGGCACTTGTTGTACTTGTACTGTTATTTGTAAAAGTAATATTCCTGCTTGCCGCAGAAGCCGGGCAAACCGTATTTGCAGTTGCCGAAGTTGATCCGTCAATCGTAACATAATCAGCACCGTTGATGACAACCAATGCTGAGGAACTTGTTCCCGTAAAGACTGTATTGGCTTGTGTCGGCTTAATCGTCAGTGTATTTGTAGCATTGGCACCAGCGTTTGAATTGATTGTTATCGGATAAGTTTCCGAAGCATAAGTAGCGTCAGTCAGGCTGAATACCACCGGCCCTGTAATACTGCACCCGCCGTTATAAGCAGCAACTGCCGCTGTCAAAGTAACAAAGGTGCCGCCTGTTCCTACAGTGTAGGTTCCGTTAAGCGTATAATTTACAGTATAGCTGCTCGGCGTAGTCGGTGGTGTTGAAGCTGCTGGCGGATTGGCTGTAAATCCTGTTGCGCCCGCCGCCGGGAAAGCACTCACATTTATCGTACCATTCTGATCCTGTGCCACTATATAATAAGACACAACATCGCCTGAAACACTTCCGGTACCGATAGAAAAATTATAAGTATTCCCCGAAACAAATGTTCCTGTTGCCGCAGTATATGTACCATTATTAATCTTATAGTAAGCCACCGGCAAACCGGCACCCGTACCTACATTGCTTGGATCACTGATAGTTGCGGTAAGGGTTCTGGCCCCGCCAGTACAGGCTGATGCCAATGGGGTGTAATTTATGGTTGGTCCACTTAAATCAGAGGGTGTTTCATAAGCACCCAATGAAGGTGAACCAGCTCTTGCAGCGCAAACAATATCCGTTGTGATCCCCAAACCTGATGCTCCTGCACCTACGGCCGGAGAACCTATCTGTAGCACTAAATTAGTAGTACTGTTGTAAAGCGGATCTGTAGTAATCGATCCCGTCTCCCCTGCAATAATTGGCACCGTAGTAACATTCGTTCCGCTATTCAAACCTCCGGTCCTTCCATAAATGAAATTTCCTGTTGCAGGCTTGAAATAGTTATTGTTTCCTAAAGTAAGCCCTGTAAAGGTGGAATAGGCAATACCCACAGTATAACCATTCATATTGGTTGTTGTTGTGTTCTCAAAAATATTATTCCTGACATTCGTCGCTGTACCTGCTCCGCTTCCTCCAATAGCCATGGCATAATTTCCTCCTGCCGTAACCACTGACGCAGTTGTTCCTCCCGACATGTATACTGAGTTAAAATACACATTCAATGTAGATCCCGCAGCACTGTTAATGAAGATACCCGCGCCGAAATCACCACTGGTACCATTAGAATTAATGGCCAACACAGCATTATTATTGATATTTGTAGTTCCTGTTGCTGATTGCCCTACTGCAATCGCAACTGCCGAAAACGCACCTGTATTGACAACGTTATTGACAACGTTATTGGCAATAGTCACATTTGAGGCTTCCTGTGTCCCGAAGCTTGTGGTCGAAAAAGCAGATGCAATTACATATCCCACACTAATTCCTGCAGTATCGCCACTTGTAAAATTCATATTGGCCACATTATTTCCGGAAATGGTAAGGTTATTCTCAAAAGCTGCCGTAATCCCTGTTTTCAAAACGTTATCCGGAGAAGCCGTATTGATCAGGTTTTGGTTAATCACCGTGCCGCTGTTTTTGCTTGCAGCACTTGCTCCAGCTGAATAAATACCGTATTGTGTTTTTGAGATATTGTTATTCTCAATCGTGTTATTGTTGTTTCCTGTTCCTAAAGAAGTGGTGCTGATTGTGCTGCTGCCCGATCCAATTCCAAACAGCGTTTGCGTATTGCCACTACCAAGAATGTTGGCATTGCGAACGATATTATTTGTAGCACCATCCGCAGCATTGGTCTGAAGCCAGACTACTGCACTTGTCGTACCGGTATTGGTATTGGTCAGTGTCAGGTTCCTGCTTGATGTTACCGCAGGACAAATCGTATTGGTTACCGGATTGTTCGACCCGTCGATGATAACATAATCTGCACCATTCATTGTAAACAATGCCGTAGCACTGCTTCCTGTAATGGCAACATTGACGCCTGTAGCCGGACGGATTGTTAAAGTATTTACTGCACTTACACCAGCAGGAGCACCAATGGTAATTGGAAAAGTCTCACTGCCATAAGAAGCATCGGTTAGCGAAAATACCACTGGTCCGCTCACGCCTGCTGCATTGAATTGCGCAACCGCAGCAGTGATTGTAGCAAAACTTCCGCCTGAGCCTACAGTATACGTTCCGCTCAAAGGTGTGGAAACAATGAGGTATGAATTTGCAGTCGGAGCCGATGTAACCGTGTTCACATCACTGGCAGCGCCTCCTGATGGATTGGTTGTAATATTAGCTGCTGCATCCTGGGCAATGACATAATATTGTATCACATCTGAAATAGCTACACCACCCATCAGCGAATTGTCGATGATGAAATCCCACGTACCGCTGGTTCCTGTACCGGTCATCAGTGTGCCTTGTGTTGAGAACCATGTTCCGGCATTTTTACGGAAATAAATCCTTGGCTGTAAGGCACCCGCAGTAGGAACACCCACGGCATCGGCGATGGTTACTGTAGCTAAAGTCCTGTTGGCCGTTGAAGTCGTATTGGTCAGTGTCGTATAGGAAATTGTCGGCGCAGTGAAATCCCCGGTTGTAAAGTTTCCTGCATCGGCACCGATATCAGTCGGCGTTAAGCCTGAACGGGTCTGTCCGTCATAATCATCGGTTACCCCTGCAATGGCAGCACCAGTTCCTTCAGCGGGCGTCACCAATACAGCACTGATATGTAAATCCGGCGCACCGCCTGCGGGGCTTATATATTTTGGATCGCCATAAAGACTTGCTGCGTCCTGCCCCACTGCGGTCTGCCACGCACCGAGGTTCGCCACATCCAACGAGTTGAAAAATCCAAAAACACTACCGGTTCCCGTTCCGTAATAAATATTGTTATTAATGGTAAGCCCACCCGGATTTACAGTAGTGCCTCCAACCCTTACGATGTAGTTCTTACCTGTAGCGCCACTGTTGCTCCTTGCGTTTACAAAGATGTTATTCCTGAATGCCCTTGTGACAGTGGTCTGTGTACTGTTAAACGCAAATGAATTCGCCGTTCCTGCAGTAACTGTCCCTCCAATGTACACACTGTTGTTATAAAAATTATCCGTCCCGGTGGATGACGGTTCGCTGATACCATTAATCTGTATTGCGTTGGATACACCTGCTCCGATAGCAATCATGTTGTTCTTAAAAGTAGTCGTTCCTGCTGACACCTTGATTCCACTGATTTCAGCAGAAGCGCTATTGGTCGTCGCAGTAAGATCATACATAAAGTTCCTTTCAACAGTGTTGGCTGTCGAACCGCCAAAAAGAATACCAGCCACGTTAGAAGCTGCAGTTGTATTTGTATTTGATAATGTATAAATAGTGTTTGAAGTTAAAGTATGCGACGCACTTGTTCCGGTTGAAGAGATCCCAATAACCGAAGCGGTAGTACTTGTACCCGTTCCTCCCGTTGCAACCAAATTACGGACGGTATTGTTGGTCAGTGTTGAAGCTGGTGCATTGCCATTCATTCCGATTAACTGTGCGGTAGTGGACGTACAATTGTTTTGAATCGAATTGGCCACAGTCCCCCCGACAAGGTTTGAACTGGCTATCCACGTAACACCTGAACCAGTCCAGCATCTTATTCCGTAAACAATGAAAGCACCACTTGCCCCAGCATTTGTAATGGTCATACTACCAATCTGGTTGCTGTTTGAAGTCCATAAATTGCTTCCAAAATTCAATATTCCGTAAATATCAGTTCCTGTAGTTGTATTGGTTGAAAACACGATTGAGCCGGTTGTCGATTGGCTGCCAATTATATTGGTATTACATGTCGTAACACCTTCATTAATCAAAATCCCTGTAAACGGACTTGAAGTGGTCGTCCCACTGGAAGTCACTCCGGTCATGCTTATTCCGGCTATGGTATTGCTGTCAATGTTCGATACAGTACCACCGTTTAATCCGTTGAATACAATTCCTGCGAACCTTCCTGTAGAGCCGGTTAGCGTGTAAACACCTGTTCCGGTATTACTTGCAAATCCGATGGTGTTGCCTGTTATGGTAAACCCTGCAGCACTCGTGGTATTGGTCACTTTAATCGCACTGTGAAGCACTGTTGTTGTAAACGTTCTTGTAGCAGTCTGGTAAAACTTATTGTTCGTAAAAATGTTGGCTGTCGCACCCGTTGTCGAATAAATTCCAGCACTTTCCACACCTCCATTGAAAATATCGAAGATATTGTTGCTTGTGATCGTATTTCCGCTATTGTTTAATGTCGTAGTTGTGGTCGTACCTGAGAAGTAAATTCCTTTAGATGGAAGATTACCTCCCGCCGGGCCGATGTTACAACTCGAAATCGTGTTGGTATCATTACCTGTAGTCGTTGCTCCCGAGCCAAACCAGATATTTCCTCCATTTGTACCCACTGGCATAGTCGATGATCCAAGTACGGAACAGTTGGTAATGGTGTTGCTTGTAGCATCTGCCTGGAAACGTATCGTCGATGTTCCCGAAGTTGAAGACGTACTGAGGTTGGATATTGTAAGTGAATTCCCACCCGAATTCAAGCCATTTACCGTAACATTATCCGCACCGTTAAAATCAAAGAGTGGCGCGCCGACTAAAGTTCCGCTGACAGTTCTCGCACCACTGGGATTAACCGTCATGGCAGTCCATGCCGCTGAATTATTTAAAGCTACAGATCCCGGCTCTGTTGTCACATCAGCAGTAATGAGTACCGTTACTGTCCCGGTATGCACTGCACCGCCGTTCAATGCTGCAAATACGCCGGTTGTCGTTGTCGTAAAAGTGGAATATCCTGTTCCTGCTGATCCCGTACCACCGGTACTCGAAACAATGATGGCTCCTGTTGCAGGTGTCCAGGAATAATTGGAACCACTATTATTGTTTAGGTTAAGCATTGAAGTATCATGCACCTGTTGTCCATTAGCAGTTACATCGGCATTAATTGCAGATAAAGTTCTCGGACTTGAATACACATAGAAACTTACCGCGGCAGACTGCCATGGAATAGTTGCTGTCCAGGTTGTTCCTGAACCTGTTGCCAATACCAATGCTGAAGTCGAAAAATTGTTGGTCGAGTACCTTACATAAATATTTTCCGAAGCATTCGGCGTACCGCTTGTAGTAATCGTTACCGTCCTGCCCCCAAACGTCCCACCGCTTTGCGCGACTGAGGAAAGTGTTACAGGGTTGTAGCTGGTTTCCAATACACTCATGAGTTGGTCAGCATAAGATGACCCCTTCATTAAGTTATAAGTGTAATAATAATTGGCCTGCGTTGCCGGAAGCCTTCCTTTGTTGTTATAACCTGGACCGCCTTCAAAGTTTCCCGATGCTGTAGCGGCATTCGGCTGGATTGTGGTATTGTAAGCGGAAAGATTTACGGTTGAAGCGCCGTTGGTAGATTTCACACCCCAGGTATTAAAATAACCGTCGGTGTTGAATTGCCAGTTTCTTGTCCCGGCTGAAGTCCCTGATCCGTTTTCTTGGAAACGTGCCTGAAACACACCACCTTTAAGCGTCATGGTTGTGTTCGTGTAAGTACCACTTACGTCCTGGTTGACGGACATCGAGGCCGGTTGTGCAAATAAGGGGGTACTGAATCCCGCCAACATGACAATCATCAATGCGACACTTAAGAAATGCGCCGCTTTTTCTGTTAAATTTTGTAGTTCTTTTTTCATAACGTCATTTAATTTGAATTAATAAGGGGAATTATTAAAAAAATCCATCAATTCGTAAGCATGTAAATGTATAATGTTTTTTAACATAATTTAACATTCGTGTTATATTTACTTAACTACAACGTTTTCGTGTTAACAAAATAGTATTTATCAACCAACACATGCAAATATAATCGACCAAATGCACTTAAAGTATTAACGAAATATTTGTAATACTGGTTTTGAGAAGATTAACAAGTTAGATTTGGTTGCGTAAAAGAAATTGTGATCAGTAACAAAAACAAAAAACCTCCTGATTGCTCAGGAGGTTTCTTTTATTGATGTTTCAGTGAAACTTAGTAAGCGACCTTCCTGGTCACCACCTCATTGTCAACCGAAGTGATCTGAACAAGCAATACCTGCTCCTCTGCCCTAAGGTCGTTCAACACGGCCTCTGAAGCATTGATCGCACCACGCTCATAAATCAGCCTGCCGCGGATGTCGAAGATCTTAACCCCTGACATCACGACTTTACCTGAATTGATGTGAAGCATGCCCTGGTCTTTGTAAACCACTACGCTGTTCGCATCAAATGTTGGCGTGTCAACCCCAAGCGGTGAAGACTGGTACACCACTTCGAACCTGTTGGCAAATGAGCCTTCAGCTGAAGCGAAGCTGTAAGCCCCCTGCTTGATGTTGTGTGTTACCCCGAGAAGGTTATCCTTAAGGTAAACATTCTGGTCCCCTGAGAACAAACCGTCCATGTGATCCAGCTCGATGATGTAAGTTCCGGCCGTAGCAGCATTGAAGCCTAATGGCACCACGTCGGTATCCACGAATGGAAGCGGACGGGCCTGGATGACATAATTGTCATTACCGATCAAACTCGAGATCGACGAACCGCCTTCGATAGACCTACCGTCCATAGCGACATCCTCACCCATCGTAGCGCCTTCGGCGTAACCTACAAGGATCTGGTTCATCGCGTGTGCCGGTGTGTTCAGGTTGAACCACATACGGTGTTTCTCAGCCGTCTGTGCACTTCTGTAGAAAGCACCACCTTCAGCAGTCCTCATCGCATTGGTGAACTTAGCCGTACTTGCTGAAGATTTCAGCAGGATGAAACCTTGTCCTCCGCGGATGGCGCCTGTAGGCGCAGTACCTCCTGATTGTGCAGCAGTTCCTCCCAAAGTGTTGTAGGTAGCATAGTTCGCTCCTGAAGCAGCAGCCTGGCTGATGTGCGTCCAGAAGTAAAGCGTACCTGCGTTTCCTGGCTCGGCAAGGAAAAGGTCAGCATCAACAGTAGACGGGTAAGGGTTACCGATCATGTTGTAGCCCTGGCCGCTCACCGTTACCGGGATCGTGTACTCACCGTTGCGAGGCACTCCGGTGAACGTTCCTGTCCATGGGGTAAGTGTCGTTGGGTGGTTGTTCGCAGAACGGATCATGTAACCTTTGGCAGCATCAAACGAAGTGGTTGATGGCGAAGCGATCTGAACAAAAGCGTTCGTTGGCTCGTCAAGGTTGTAGAAACGCGTGTTAAGCGTGTTCGGTGAGAACGGTTGCAGCAACTGTCCTGATACCGGGGAAGACCAGTAAACATAATCCTGACGGATCAGGTTCGCCGTCCTCTTGTATTTGATGTTACCTGTGTTGGCATCATTACGTGTTTGTACAAGGTCTGAACCATCTTCGAAGGTAACAGTACCTCCGCTTACGGTTACTTTACCGCTTACGTAGAAATCAAATCCTGACGCAACAGAAACTGTTCCGCTCTGGATCGTCAATGAACAAGCGTTAAGATCTGCTACAGCGGTGAAGTTACCGTTGATGGTAGCAGCACTTGTTGAAGTAGGAGCTCCATTGCTCCATCCGCCAGCTACAGTCCATGTAGTCTGGTTTCCTGGAGTGATTGTAGCAACAGTAGAATTAACAGTTCCACAGCTTCCGCTTTGGACAACAGCCCTTACGTAAGTAGTTGTAGTAATGTTACCCACCTGAGCACCTGTCAATGTAGTGGTTGTGTTGGCAATATCCTGAGGGCTGGTGAAAGCCATGTCAGATGCTTTTTGCCATTTCACTACACTTCCAACACTTCCTGAAAGCAGGATGTCGTCAGGAGTAGAATTGTAACAAGCCGTTTGGCTGCCAAGTGTTCCTCCGGCAGGAGCAGGAGTAACTGTTACATTCTGTGTAACAACTTTTTGACAACCTGTAGCCACATTGGTTACTGTTAAAGTATATGTTCCTGCATTTGCAGCTGATGCTGTTGCAGTAACAGTTGGATTCTGTTGGCTAGAGCTGAATCCGTTAGGACCAGTCCAGCTGTAAGAAGCACTGTTTGGAGTGAACGTAATACTTTGGCCATTTGTAAGGCTAGCAGTATTGTTAGAGAACTGGACAGCACTTGAGCTGCTCATTTGGATACCTATAGTTGCAGATGCACCAGCATTCTGACCTGTAGCTCCAGCTCCAAAACTAACATCCTGATAAACATACGTAATAGCACCTGACGTTAAGTTCAACTGTACCTGGAAAGTAATACCATCTGCCAAACCTACATCATTGTGATCCGCTGAAGTATACTGGATAATGAAGTTGTTACCAACAGTCTGTGTCTTAATAGTAGGAGCACTTTGTATATCAAGGTCATCCCAGAAAGGAGCCAGGAATACGTTACCTGCAGAATGAGCCGTACTTGGAAGCGCAGCATTAGAGAAGGAAACTTCTCCTGTTGTGGATCCTAGTACAATGGCACCATTCATACCTACTCTCGCGGTAGTAAATGTAGTACCGTTGAAAACAAATGATGGGATTGTGATATTGTGCTCACTATCATCATCAAGTGCTCCAGGAACAGATGTACCTGTTGCAGCGATATTAATAAAACTTACACCACTGTTACCATTCATAGTATATCCAGGAATAGTAATCGTTGACGAAGTAAGGTTCAAAGGAGATCCCTCACAAATAGGAGAAGATGGTCCTGTTGTTGGTGTACCTGGCAATCCATTCACGTTGATCGTAAATGTAGTGTTAGGACCTGTACAACCACTTGCAATCGGAGTCAACGTAATAGTTGCTGTTCCGGCTATTGGAGTAAATGACGGGATTGAAGTCACGCCAGTTTGATTAGCTAAACCAATCGCTGCACCACCACTGATGTTGTAAGTCGTACCAGTTCCTGTAATAGGAATAGCCGAAGTAGCAACACCTGCACAGAAATTCTGTGTTCCAGGAGATGTAGCATTAGGTGTAAAGATGATCATTTGTCCTGCTGATGAAGCAACATCAGTACAAAGAGGAGCATCATAGAACAACCTGTAATAGTGGCCTGTAGCAGGGGTAGCAGCAGTTGTAGTAACGCTCAATGTTCCTGTAGTATTACCTGTATACGTAGCACCAGTAGGAGTTCCGTTTACAACACTAGCCCATCCGCTTACACCATTGGTAGAATACTGCCACTGACGTGAAGTAATCAAACCTGTAGCTGTTGAGGTAAAACTTGCAGCTCCACCTGAGAAACAAACATTGGCGTTAGCCGGGTTTGCAGTTACAGTAACAGATTGGTTGATTGTAAGTGTAGCAGGATTTGAAGTAGCCGAAGTTACAGCGCCTGTAACCACAGCCCTGTACTTATTAGTACTTTGAGCCAAAGTCAAACCTGAAAGCGATAAAGTAGGAGTAGTAGCACCCGAATATATACCACCATCAGTGATATTAGACCATGGTCCCGTTCCACCTACCTGCTCTTGCCATTGATAACCACCTGTATCATCACCAGTTGCAACAACACTGAATGAAGCTACTGTTGTAGTCTCACAGATTATTACATCAGCAGGGTGAGAACCGATACCGGTGCTACCTACAGTCAATGGTGAATCAGGATTAGTAGTTTTCGAAGTACAAACGCCCTGACCTGATACAATTACATGGTACAAGTTTCCATTCATTGAATCCGGCACTGTAGTAAGGTTCAGCGTGCTTGTTTGAGCACCGCTGTAAACACCACCATCAACAACGTTTACGAAACCTGCAAATGCAGGCGCTTCGTTAACTTGCCATTGGTAAGTCAAACCAGTACCTGTTGCATTAACTGTGAATGAAGTATTTCCATTAGTTACAACAGTTTGTGAAGCAGTGTAAGATACAATCTGTACCTGGTCGTTGATTACAACTGTCTGTGGGTTTGGAGCCACAGTAGTACAACCAGCGTTTGTAATTGTAGCGCTGATGATTGTTGTTCCTGCAGTCAAAGCAGTCATCACCCCACTAGAATTCACAGTGGCAACTGAAGGATTAGATGAAGTCCAGGTAACGCCTGGCGTTGCAGTATCAAAATCAAGCGCAGGAGAACCAATACAATAATCATTAGCACCGCCAGTAATAGCAGCAATATTGATTGAGTTGTTGGTAACCGTAACATTCTGAGTAGTTGTACAGCTTGCAGCCGTAGTAGCTGTCGCCGTATAAACTGTAGTAGCGGCTGGCTTAGAGAACACTACATCAAGTTGCTGACCTGCATAAGGAATCGTTGCACCAGCATCGGTGTATAGGTCTGTAAATGGAGACCAGGTAACAGTTGATGTAACCGGAGTATAAGTGAACATTCTTCCACTTGCTGGTTTAGTACTGTTAGAGTCATTTGCAGTCGTTTTGCTTTCAGTATTATTGCTGAAAGTAATGCTGCTGAAGTGAGTCGCATCTACTGTATAACCTGCAGAAATGCTTCCGCTGGTTGGTGTACCCATAGCGCCATAGCGATATTCAATCTTATTGCTGGTCTCGTATAACCAAGCCTGGAATTTAGAGTTTACAGCACCTGTTGTATTTCTAGGCACAGTTACATTCCATTCAACGATGAAAATCCTGTTTGGAGCTGACCCGGTAACTAATGTTTTCACACTTCCATTTGTACCTGTAGCCAAATCATCCCAGAAAGGATATAATTTAGGAATATTATCAGTAGCAACAGTTGTGTTTGTGAACTCATCAATACCAAAATCTGTACCCAGTAAAATCCATCCATCAGGTGATACAGAGAAATCTGTAAAGTTAACACCATCAAAGTTGAATGTAAACCCTATTGGTGTAGGGTTATCACTAGGAGTGTCATCATTACCAGTAGTCAATGCATCCGTAGCTCCTACCATAGGATCTAAAGCAGCTCCTGTAGATGTAGAGAAAATATAAGCCGGATGGCTTGCAGTAAGTGTACTGATACCACCGTTACATACAGTCGTAGGTGAAGCGCCGACAGTCAGCAATGGATTATTGCTTGCTGTAATGGTGAATGTTGTAAATGTAGAACATGGTCCATCTACAGCATTTACTGTATAAGTATATGTACCAGGAAGAGTTGGTGTAATACTATTGCTTGTTCCTGAAAGTGAACCTGTAATACCACTACCTGTTGAAGGCAATGCGGTCCAGGTGTACACATAATTAGTGTTTATACTTGATACACTTACAGAAACACTGGTTCCAGGACAAATAGTCGAAGAACTTGGAGATGCCATAATAGCATCAGCTGTACTTACAGTAACTGTAACCGGAGTCCTGCTACTTTCACAACCAGTGCCTGGATTTACTACAGATACATAGAATGTTGTTGTAGTATTGATGGCAGTGGTGTAAGTTGTAGAAGTACTGCTTTGTAAAGTTGTAGTCGTTACGTTATCAGCATACCATTTGAATGTTGGTGTAGCAAACGCATTATTATCCGATACCGAAGCTGTTGGTATTTGATTTCCACATTGTGAAGAATCAACACCTGTAGGAGCAATCGGGGAAGGATTAACATTAATTAATATACTATCAGTATTGGAACAACCTGTAAGTGGGTTGGTTGCCGTTACAGTATACGTTGTAGTCGAAGTTGGATTGACGATAACATTCTGAGTTGTAGCGCCACCCGGTGACCAGCTATAATTCAGGCCTGTTTTTTCAACCGCTCCAATTACATTAATCGTATAGTCTTGTGAAGTACCGCTAAAGAAGGCAGTACAATCATCTGAAGCACCATTAGTGTTACCGGTTCCACGACTACGAAGTCTCATTTTCGTGTAACCACCAACTGCATTGGAAGGAACTAAAATAGGCAATGTACCTGAAGAAGCACTCGTCCAGACTTGTTGCCATTCAGAATCTTCTAAATCGCCATTCCTGTTCCAGTCAATCCATACAGATAATATACTGGTAGCAGCACTTACTGTAAGGTTGTACGTTTGACCGGCTGTTACTGTAGTCGTCGTAGTTCCTGTAGCAGGATAGGTATCATAAAACGGTGTTGTTTGCACAATACCAGTATTAGATAAAGTATTGAATGCTACTGAAGTGATCGGGTTTGAACCGGCTCCGCCGCTACTATCAGGAGAACAATATCCAGTCGGCAATACAGCCGGGCCAGGTGAAAGAACGATTGTAGAAGCTGACAGAGAAACTGGAGATCCCGCACAAACTGTAGTAAAATCCGCTGTTGCATCGACAGGAAGTACATCAACGTTAGCCGTAAAAGTGGCTTGGTTGGTACAACCTCCCGGTTCAGTAGCCGTAAGCGTATACACTGTTGTAGTAGAAGGAGTAAATGTCCATCCTGTTATTTCACTACCGGAAACTCCAGTAGAAGGATTCCATATGTAGCTATTATAATCAGCTACATTAGAAGTGATTGTAACAGTACCGCTTGTCTGGCCTACACAAAGGTTCGCAGACGAACTGCTCAAAGTCAAAGCAGGCGCGGGATTAACTGTCGCAGTTACCGCTACCCTAGGACTTGTACAACCTGGAGTTTCAGCGGCCACATAATAAGTAACTGTGCTTGATACTGACGGTGTATACGGAGAGCCTGTAAATATGGCTGTTCCACCAGATGAAGCAGCATACCAATTGATACTAGCTCCCGGTGTACCTGAAGCAGTAAGGCTTACAGTACCCACACCGCAGCGCGTAGCGCCACTTGTTGAAGAAATGCTGTTTGTAAGATTAACAGTAACTGGGTTTGTATACCCCACTGTTCCTCCACAAGATGCAATACCAAGCCTGAAATCCGTTGGCGCATTTATTGGGCTTGAAATCATGGTATCAGCTGTTGCACCAGAAACATCTGACCAGGTTCCCATACCAGCAGGCGAAGATTGCCACTGGTAAGTAAGACCCGCTGTAGAACCAGCATAATCAGTACTTAACGTTGCAGTGAAGCCAGCACATACTGACGGAGAACTCGATAAAGTATTTACACCCGTTGGTGCTGTATTACCTAATACTGACATTACAACTTGTGCAGAACCCGGAGCATTAGTACATAAAGTAGTCTGGTTCGTATAAGTAATAGAGTAAGTAGTTGTCACAGCCGGAGAGACTACTTGGCTGAAAAGATTTGTTCCTGTTGCAAACTGAACACCGTTAGCAAACCATGTTGTAGTATAGTTTGATGGAGGTGAGAATCTGAAAGCAAAAGAAGTTGAAATAGGGTTTTGAGGACTGGCAGATGCCGAAGTTCCTGATGCATAAGCCAAAACACCAATTGTACCATTACCGTTGTTTACCCCAACAAGTTTAACACGGTCAACGTTTGTAGACGAAGTAACATGTACTTCAATTACACCTGTTGTTTCGTAGAAGATACCTTGAGCAGTACTTATTTTGGTATCACCAAATTCGCGTACGTTTTCATAGCTTACAATAAACTTCCTGTTTGGAGCATAACCTTCAGTCCAGTACTTAATAGCACCGTTAAAGGCTCCGGAAGTAGATAGATCATTATCCATTGCCAAGATAGCAACCATATTGAAAGGCTCAGAAGCACTTGGCAAAGTTGTAAAGCTAAAGTCAGCCAAACCTGTAGTATTTGTCAGGTTAAGCGCACCAAACTGAACAGTTCCGTTAGATCCAACATTGATCGTTGAATAATTGGTTCCGAAGAAGTTAAAGTTGAATCCGATTGGAAGACCTCCCCAACCCACATCATCAAGCGGTAAAGAAGTACCTCCTGAAACAGGTACAACAGCAGCTCCACCTGTTACAAGTGTAGTCGCAGTACCAGGAGCAGTATGTGGTGCAAAAGTAATCGATGAACTTGTAAAGTTACCGGCACTCAAACCAGAGTTGATTGTAGCACTTGTGCCAGGGCAAACGCCACTCGCAGTTGTAGTAACTGTAGCTGTTGGCAGAGGATAAACCCCAACCGAAATAAATGCATCGATGCTACAGCCTCCTAAAGCAGTTGTAGCTGTAACTTTAAAGTCTGATGTTTCAGTCAAATTCACATCAACAGAGTTTCCGACATTTGAGCTTACAAAAGATGCTGTTGGTGTCAAAGCAGTCCATGTATAAGTAATAGATGGATCTGTTGGTGTCACGTTAAGTGTTGTAGTTCCTCCTGTACCACAGAAACTGGCAACAGTAGGTGTGATAACAATTGGCTGAACAGTAATTGGTACTGCAGCTCTTGCTCCCTCACAGGAACCGTTGTCTTCAGCAACATATATTGATCTTGAAGTACATATGTTCGCATTGTAAGTGTTACCTGTAAATAATAATGTACCACCAGTAGCAGCATCATACCATTTCATAGTTCCACCAGCACCAGTAGCTGTAAATGACACAGCACCACCAGGAATAATATTGGCTGAAGCAGGAGCTACGCCAGGTGCAGCTGCTGAACCTGTAACAGTAACAGTTTGCACGCCAGATATTGTTGCACCGTTTTTAGTAACAGAAGCAAATCCTGTAGTACCGCTTCCTGCAACACCTGTAATAGTAGTAGCATTTACAACCGTAAATGAAGTAACAGGAGTGCCTCCGATAGAAACCGCGGTTACCCCTGTAAAGTTAGTTCCAGTAATTGTAAATGTTCCTGAACTGGCACAAACTGTCAAAGGAGAAAAGTCTACAATTGTTGAAGCCGGTGTCGACCACGCATAGTAATTATCTCCTGTGATTACAATTGGTCCCGGAGCTACAGTTGCAGTAGTCTTTGTACCCGTTGCAGGTAAAGCTCCTGAAGCACCAAATGCAGTACTCCTGGTAGTCCATGGACCTGTCAGGGAAGTACCATCAGAAAGGAAAGTCTGGTCCTGAGTTGTAGTCAAGCCATCAACACCATTGAAACTCATCAAGATGGTTGGGTTTGTACCAGCAGTCGCAGCAGCACCTAAGGTAGTAGCTGTCTGCACCCTGTAAGCACGTGTACCCATAGCCAATCCTGTGCCGCCTGTAACAGCGTTGGTTGGAGCAGCAGTATCTGTTACTTTAACTGTTAAGGTATTAGAACCCGTTGCATTACTGCCACTACCCGCAAACCAGGTAAAAGTTCCGCCAAATGGGAAGTTAAAGGTACTTCCACCTCCACGGCCTGTAAGTACGAAAGAGCCATTTTTAACAAATGAGTTTGTTGCACCTATCGTACCTGCCAGACCTCCGAAACCATTGGTTGTACAGGTCACTGTATTTCCACCCATATTAAGGATGTTGCCCGGAGTATTTCCACTTGCTACCAGAGCCAATGGCGTAGTACCATACAAAACAAGGTTACTAGCCAGGTTCAAACCATTACCATTACCATTTAAAGATAAAGTATTGATTTTACGGTTTGTTGGTATTGAAGCGTCATCAGCATTCACAATAGCTGATGTAGCCGGAGCGAAGAAATTCAGCGTAAGGTTATACAAAGCGACTCTTGCAACAGGAGCTGCAGCTACGCTTGTAAATGTACCACCATTAGCCGTTCCAGTAGTTGTACCAACTCCCACTGTAGGAGCAGCAGCATAACCATATCCTGAATTTGTCATTGTAAAACTAGTCAACTGTCCGTTGGTTCCTATGTTAGCAGTTGCTGTTGGCCATGAACCCGAAGGGAAAGCCAGCGTAGCGCCTGAACCACCACCTCCTGTAAAGGAAAGCGTCGGCGGAGTGCTATAAGTTGCTGTAGTACCAGTATTAAGGTAAACAGACGCTACGTTACCATTATCCACAGTAATCGTAAAGTTTGAACTCGTCAATGCAGTACCTGTAACCAAATTACCACCTGTTACGGTAATTGTTGGTGCAGAGGTAAATCCTGTACCGGCATTCGTGACAAGGTTGAGTTGCGTTGGTCCTGCAAAACCTACAGTAGGCGCCACAGTATAGTTGTTACCACCATTTGTAGTGGAAAGCGTAGCTACCCCTGAAGATGCCTGAACATCACCGGTAAGCAAACCTGCACCCGCATCACTGTTAATTGTCAAACCTCCAGAAATGGTAGCGGCACCACCACTCTTTTGAAACAAACTGCTTGTAGGCCCATTTTGAGTATACAACACTACAGCAGA
This sequence comes from Flavobacterium pallidum, assembly GCF_003097535.1. NCBI lineage: Bacteria > Pseudomonadati > Bacteroidota > Flavobacteriia > Flavobacteriales > Flavobacteriaceae > Flavobacterium > Flavobacterium pallidum. The sequence continues at coordinate 1,712,273 of NZ_CP029187.1, read as the reverse complement.
AGCTGAAGCTCCTGTACCGGCAGCATTAGCAATAATAGTAATTGCAGGAGCCGTTGAGGAAGCATAACCAGTTCCCGCAGTAACCAGATTTAAACTCCTCAAAGTAGAAGTTATTGCATCCCAGCTTGCAGAAACTTTTGCAGGCGTACCAACATAACGAAGGCTGCCTACAGTTCCACTGGTATGTACCGGAGCACCAGCAACACCCATTGCAGTAGTTGCAACAGCCGTATAAAGGTTCCCTCCGTAAAAATATTGAGTACCCACAGTCAAAGCCGCAGGGGTATAAGGTGTACCAATAGTACCTGCTGGCCCTACCCAAAGGAATTCAGCAGTACCTCCGGTAGCAGTGGCAGCCCCGCTTGTATGAGCTGGAGCAGTGGTTCCTGAAGTACCCGCTACACTTACTACATAAATGTCACTGGCAGTAATCCTGACATTACCAACACTCAGCGCAGCTGCCGCTGTCCACAGTGAAGCTCCCGAGCAAGAAGGAATTGGAGCCGAAGTATATCCTGAACCCATATTGGTCACCGCCACGTTAGCCACCTGAATATTTTCAGCCAGGCCATAATATTGAGCAGTGTTATCCACCATAAGCTTGCCATTAGTATTCAAATTACCTGCTCCTGTATGGCCTAAACTATAAGTAGTAAGATTTTGAGTCGTATTAATGGTATTTGATCCGTTATTCTGGAAAAACAACTGACGGATAATACCGCGCGTTCCATCACCAGCAAAAGTACCGGTACCTCCCAGCGTCGAGCCACTACCATTAAAGGTCAGCGTAGCTAATGTACCCGTTCCAACCGCATGATTTGCATAACCATTATTGGTATAATTACCACCAATAGTTAATGTGATACCCACAGGCGTTGTAGCTGCAGTATATGCCAATAGCCTACCGGTTGAACCAATAAGCACATTACCCCCTAAAGTAACAGTATTACTTGAGCTTCCCCACTGCAAAGTTCCATCAATGGTTAGACTACTATAGTTTAACGCCTGATCTACCGTCACTGTAGTTCCTGCCGGAATAACAATATTATTTCCCGGAGCTGGCACTGCGCCTCCCCATGTCGCAGGTGAAGAGAAAAGACCGCTTTGAACAGCAGTGAAGTTAGCAGGAGCTGCAGTGACAAAATTCACCCTGTCAAAAGACATTGGGGTAGCAGGGTTTCCTACCGAACCATCACATCTCCATCCAATCCAAAGCCTTTTCGCTGATGAACTCAGCGTATTACCCATTGCCACTGCACTTACCGTAAAAGTACGGTTCGTTGCAACAGCATAGCTACCATCTTCAATAAATCCGTTACTGGTTGCCGTTGTAGCAAACGTCATCCCCGGAACAACCGTGCCCGACATCGTACCCGTTGCACCAGTAGCGATGCTTGCCGTGAATGTCTGATCTGTTAATCCAACCACGATTCCGTCAAAACCGGTATCGCCAGGATTTCCAAACATGTCCATAGTCACACTCGCTACCGTTTCTCCGGCATTGAGCGTAACATCCCTGTACATCCATATCCAAGACCCTGCCCCGGTGTTGTATCCCCTGGAAGTACCGTTAGTGGTCACGAAAACCCCTTTCGTACCGTGCGTAGGCGTAAATCCTACAGCACCGGCATTCCCGGTAAGAAAATTGTTGTTTGCAGCCGCAGTTCCCTGAACCAGGGTCCAGCCGTCCGCTGCAAAGTTTGCACCTTCAAAACTTCCGCTTCCGGACGCACTGATAACCGTCGTTTGTGCAAATGCAGCCCCACCTAAAAATAAGAAGGACAACATTGCAAACGCAGTCATCAAATAACGAAAAGCTTTCTTCGTCGACGCAGTAGGTGGAGATCCGATTGAATCCCCTACGTCATTTTTGAGCCAAGTATCCCTACCCGATCTCAAAGAATCGTAATTTTTATACATAGTTTATAATTAATTAATAACGTCTAAAGTTATAAAATAAAGTTAACTATATCCTAATAATTACATTAAATTGATTCTAAATTTGAAAAAAACAGTTAAAAAGGCGCATTTCACCGATAAAACACACCTCTCCCAAAGGTTGAATTTGTTGCTTTTTTAATAATATTTTGACAAATTCAAAGCATTTTGTAAGCAAAAAGCGTCATTTCCAATTTCCTAAAAATGCAGTTAACACAGGTTTAATAAGATTTTTCATAGCCAGGCCGCGTTTTTCTCAATAATCAAATACCTGTTACGGCAATTGAAACATTGCGTTAAGAAAAAGTAAAAACATTCCTTAATATATTATATGATATTAAGACGCCTCACAAGGCCATCAATGTACGTTTTCGAGATGGGGATTTTCGTATCGATGATCGTGACATTCGAGGTTTCAAAATGTGTAACATAGTTCAGGTTCACTATATAAGATTTGTGCGTCCTGAAAAAATCCTTATGATCCAGCCGTTCTATAAAGTTATTCATCGAAGCACGGATCACCTCATCACGATTTACCGTATGCACTTCAAGGTAGTTCCCTTCAGATTTGATCCAGAGGATATCAGCAATGACAATTTTGGAATATTTGAATTTGTCCTTTATAAAAATGGCATCTTTGATCAGCAGCGTATCTTCCTGCTGGGGTGTACTTACAGTCGCCGAAGTGTTGGCCAGCTTATGCAGCGCCATTTCAATAGCCGTAAAAAGCTGCTCCGATTTAAACGGCTTCACGAGATAATTCACCGGATTGGTTTTTTTGGCTCTTTCCAGCGTTTTAGCATCCGAATAGGAGGTGGTAAAAATAAACGGGACTTTATAAGTATTATTGATTTCAATCGCCAGATCAATCCCGTCCCTGCGACCGTTCAGGTTTACGTCAAGCAAAATAAGGTCCGGGGTTTCCTTATTGAGCAAATCGACCGCCTCGTCATAATCCATAGCGTCGCCAATAACGTGATAGCCCATATTGGACAGCATATTACACATATCCTGAGATATGATCAGCTCGTCTTCAACAATCAGGATGCGCACCATAGCTTACAAGTCTTGTTCAAATATAATACAATTTGAATGAACAGGCGAAATGCAAATTAATTGAAAGACTATTGGAAGAAATTCCAGACCAATCCAAAACGGATCACGAAGTCGCGGTAAGGATAGTTGGGCGCCGAATAAAAATCATTTCCCGTCATGGCCGAATTGAAGTGCTCCGCTTTGAGGTAAATCCTCGTTTGCCTCACGCGGGCATTCACGAAGAAATCCACCATCGGGAAATTGCCGATCTCTTTCTGGTTCTGTACGTAAAATTCGCCAAGAACAGGATTGTAATCATTGGCAAAATATTTCGTGAAATAACTGAAGGTAAAACCGGTCTGCACGAACATCGCCTTTTTGAAAAAATAACCGCTATAATATAAGGTATTGCGGGTAACCAACTGCGGCACATTCAGGACGTCATCATCCTGCGCGGTTTTCTGGTATAGTAAAGTATTATCCAGCGCAAAACGACCATATTGTATTTCTTTGGAAACCTTCAATGAAAGATAGTTGATCGTATTGCCATACTGCTTCGGCGACACGAGCAGCACTTTCGGATCCGCACTGTCATTACTATAATACAATTGGTCCTTGAAAACCGAAAGCTGCAGTTCGGCAGCAGCCCATTGCGTATCGGCTTTTACAATAAGGTTGTTGATTTTCTCATTTTTAAAATCGTTGCTCCAATTGTAAGCAACGTAACTGCTTTGGTACAAATTATAATTCACATCCGGCAGCTTGTTCATTTTCTGTACCCGGAACGAAACGGTGTTGTAATCATCAGGCTGCCAGCTCAGGGAAATATCGATATTGGAAAGTCCCTGGTTTGTAATGGAATTTGAATACAGCGCTTTCCCTTTCCAGCTTTTTTTGCGATATGCATATTGCGCGCCAAAGGTATTGATCCCATCTTTTATTTGCGACGGCACAATCCCGGCACTGTTTACGATAATGGTGTTGTAATGGTAGTTGTAATTGAAATCATCAAGGTAAAATCCGATCTGCCCCAGCGTCTTATTTTCATAAATGGCACCTACCTTATTATATAGCCTGCTATAACTTGTCTTATCATTGATGCCGGTGGCAACATAAGAATCTCCAAAACGGTCGCTGACGGTAGGCTCCCTGAACTCAAATATCTTGTTTTCAAAATTAAACTGATGCGTGAGGTATAAGTTATTCTCATTGTCATTCTGATTGATCCTGAAAGCGTGGTCGATAAAATAACGGTTGCCTTTCAGGAATGATTCAGCATCCTTCAAATACACCTCGAGCCTGGCACGGTCCTTAAAGTCATCATTCCCGCTTTCAAAATCCTGCGTATTGATGATTCCCCCGTTTTCCTGGTTTAGCAAGTCCTGCCCCGTGAAATGGGCGTTCAACACATATCGACCGCTTTTAGTGACATAATTCGCAGTAAACCTGAAATTCCCCGTACTGGCTAGCTGGTTAACATATTTGCCCAGGGAACGCAAGCCTTTATAAGCAATCGAAAAATTCAGGCGCTCATGCGTGTTCAGCGTAATGAATGCATCGAGCGACTGCCCCTGCTCCTGCACCGTTTTAAAATAAAGTTCGGTGAGCGGTGTAGGGACCGAAAAATAACGGATGTCATTCACCTCTAGATAATTGAAATGCTTCGCCCTGAAACCGAATTCCGGGTATGGTGAATACGCCTTCAGACTGTATTGCAAGGTATTATAAGTCTGCCCATCATTAGCAAAGGGCAACAATCCGAAATTGTCTTTTCTTAAATAATTGAAGATGTAATCCTTGTAAATCGTCAGCGAAGTATCGATTGCTGTCGTATCACGTTCGAGCGTAATGACCTTATACATATCGATGGTCGCCTTCGGTCCATTATCAGCAGTACTCTTAGAATTTTTTGAAGAAGTGTCGGCAGTGTTCCCGGTCGGAAGCGGCTGCAATTTCTGGTCGGTTTTATTCAGCGTCTTCTGCGCAAAAACAGAAATGCCCATCATAAAAATTAAAAAAACGAAAAGCTTCTTTGTCATTGCACTAGCCGGATATGGCGCAAAGGTAGCATTTTTAAACAGAAAAAAAACTTAAAATACAGCCGCAATATACCTAACGGAAACCGTCCGGGGCAAAAATAGCGCACGAGAAATAATATCCCGTAACGTTAACAGTCAGGCTGTTATTTATATATTTGCCAAAAATAAAACCATGATGAAAAAATACCTATTGTCTATTGCCCTGGTGGCAATAAGCGCCAAAGCATTTTCCCAGGACGCGCCTTTGGTACACGCAAATGTCGATTCCCCTTACGGTGTGTGCGACCCTGAGGCCTGTATCACGCTGACGGCATCCCTGGAAAATATTAAGGAAACGACCGGATATGATGTAAATCAGATCACTTATCAAAACCTATACCCATATGATGGCGGGACCGTCATTCCGCCAGTGGACGATGATGTATTCGGGCCGGCATTCCCATTGGGATTTAATTTCTGCTTTTACGGCAATACCTATTCTTCGGTATACATCGGAACCAATGGTGTCATCAGCTTCAATGCGCCTGCTACGGGCAATTTCTGCCCATGGCAGTTTAACACGGCCATTCCCGATGCGGCCTTCCCAATCCGGAATGCGATTTACGGTGTGTACCAGGACACTTATATCCTTCCTTCGGGCGACGGTATTAACGGTAGTTATACGATCGATACCAATACGCAAAACGTAAATTATTATACGGGAGGCACAGCACCAAACCGTTACCTGGTAGTGAATTTCAATAAGTTACCCCAATATAGTTGTGGTATCGCAAACCTGCAGACCAGCCAGATCGTCCTGCATGAATCTTCGAACATCATTGATGTATATGTTAAAAGCCGCGTCAGTTGCGATAATTGGAACCAGGGAAATGGCCTTATCGGCATACAGAATGCTGAGGGTACATTGGCATCAGTCCCAACAAACAGAAACACTGGCGCGTGGAGTATCACAAATGAGGCATGGAGATTTCTCCCTAATGGAAACGACCTGAGCGCTACGGCATTCCAATGGAGCAAAAATGGGGTAGTAATTGACAGTGCAATCGAAAATTCGCTTACGGTATGTGAAGATGTTCCGGGCACCTACGATGTTACCATAACCTATACGGATTGCGCCGGTATCGCCGGAAGTGTAACCGCTACGAGTTCGATTCAAGACGACAGTGTCGTATTGGAAGCCCTCGCGGAGCCTGTGGATTTGTCAATATGTACTGATGTAGAAACGGCGATATTTGACCTTAGCTCGAATACTGCTATAATATTGGGAGCTGTTGACCCTATGAACTATGAAGTAAATTACTATAACTCCTATCAGGACGCCCTGGATTGGAACAACAGTAATATCAGCAACAGTGCGCTGGCATCCTATATGGGCACTGACGGCGAAGAGATATACGTAAGGATTTCAGATATTACCGGTCCGGGCTGTGCCGTAGTTAAGTCTTTCACCCTGGAAATCGAACCTTTCACCGTAACTCCCGAAGGCGATACCGAGCAGGATTTTGAAGCAGGAGATACCCTGGAGGACCTTGAAGTCGATGGCGAGAACGTAAGCTGGTGGGATGCTCCGCAAGCAGGAAATGAGCTGCCTGCAACCACGCCACTTGTTGATGGCACGACTTACTACGCAGAGTCAGAAAACGAGAATGGCTGTCCGAATACAGAGAACAGGATGGCTGCCGAAAGGCTTGCCGTAACCGTTACACAAATTGCCCTGGGCACTCCTGAGTGGACAGGCAGTAAATTCTCCGTTGCGCCAAACCCGGTTAAAGACATTTTAAGCGTAAATGCACCACAAAGCATCTACTCGCTGGAGGTTTACAATTTAATCGGCCAACGCGTCTTAAATGCGTCGCCAAACACACCTCAGGCACAAATCAACCTTTCTTCTCTTGCTGCAGGGACTTACTTGATGAAGGTCGGTGCAGGAAATAGGGTTAAGACCGTAAAGATTGTGAAGGAATAATTTTAGCGGCCTGCCGCTTAACTTAACAAATAAAAAAACCGCCCATGGTATTGGGCGGTTTTTTTTATTATCCTGACATGGTCTACGATTGCCGGCTCGTGGATTTCATGTTTTATAGCGCAAAATGTACTTCTAATATACAACCATGTACTTCTAATATACAACCGTGTACTTCTAATGGATAACGGTATACTTCTAATGGACAGTGCTGTACTTCTAATGTACAACCCTGCACTTCTAATGTACAACCGTGTACTTCTAATGCATAATCGTGTACTTTTAATATACAAAACAATATTTCTAATATACAACACTGCGTTTCGCGCTCAATTTGGAGCAAATAAAAAAACCGCCCCATTACTGAAGCGGTTTATATTTTGACTGTTGCCTGTTGTTATTTCACAATCGTCATCTCATCTACAATATGTTTTGCACCGGCATATTTGTCGATGATCCAAAGCACATAACGGATATCCACGTTGATGGTCCTTTGCAGTTTCGGGTCGAAGATCACATCGCCGGCCATGGCCTCGATGTTTCCATCGAACGCTATCCCGATAAGTTCACCTTTACCGTTCAATACCGGTGAACCTGAGTTACCACCTGTAATATCGTTGTCCGTCAGGAAGTTTATCGGCATATAGCCTGCTTTGTCAGCATACTGACCGTAGTCTTTCTTCTTGTTCAGTTCCATAAGCCGTGCCGGAAGGTCAAACTCTTCGTCACCAGCCTTATACTTCTTGATCATACCTTCCATTGTGGTATAATTGTTGATTTTCGCATCATTGCGTTTGTCCGCAGGAAGCGCGCGTACTTTTCCGTAAGTCAGCCTCAAAGTAGAGTTCGCATCCGGATATTTGATCGGAGCCATTTTGGAAACCCGTAATCCGTCAACCAGGTTTCGGAATGCTGCACCGTAATCATTCTGTGCCTTGGCGATATCATCCGATTTTGCCGCAAGGTGTGTCAATAAATCATTGGACAAGGTATAAAGCGGATCGCCAGTAACCATCGCCGCATTTGGCACTTCAAGGAACGCTTTCATCCTTTCAGGCGAAGAGAACATGCTCAGCTCAAAAGCGCTGGTGACATAAGTCTTGAAATCATTGTTATTTGCAGCGCCAAGCGTTTCCACCATAGGCGCGATTTTATAACCCGTTGATTTTGTAGCATACAAATGCAATTGTGCCGCAAGGATGTCCTTTTCTGCAGGGATATAAACTTCCTTGAAGAACTCATCGATCATCAGGACCATATCCGGCTTCATCTCGGCGCGGTCTTTGGCATCGGCTTTGGCGTAAGCCTCGAACTGTTTTCCTATTCCTCTTGCAATCGTACCGTAAGAACTCGTACGAAGCAACTGCTGCAAGTAATTGTCATGGCGTGCTTTTTCATTCGTCATGCCATAAAACTTGTTGATGTTTGTGATTACGTTACCGTATTTCGCTTTGTTTTCCGGTTTGTTTGCCCACTTGTCAAACTTCGCTTCCTGCGCCGCTTTGGTCTTTGCAGTCCCGAATTTCGACAATGCATCGATCATTCCCTGGCGGTTTTTCCAGTAGTTCGCGGTCGAAGCATATTTAGACGCGTACATCAAACGGATGGTGGCATCCTGGTCCATGTATTTCTTCATATTGTCCATTCCGGTTTTAGCTCCTTCAACCCAGGCTGGGTAAGCAAATTTCACGTTCTGCTCGATTCCGCCCGCAGGCATCCAGCGGTTTGTACGGCCCGGATATCCTAAGATCATCGCAAAATCATTTTCCTGAACCCCTTTCAGGCTTACAGGCAGGTAATGTTTTGGCTGCAATGGAACATTCTTATCAGAATAGTCGGCCGGATTTCCATCCTTGTCAGCATAAACGCGGAACATAGAGAAATCCCCGGTGTGGCGAGGCCATTCCCAGTTGTCTGTGTCTCCTCCGAATTTACCCACGCTTTCCGGCGGAGTACCCACCAAACGCACATCTTTATAATCCTGGTACACGAAATAGTAAAACTCGTTGCCCTGGAAAAACGAACGTACGGAAACGGTGTATTTCCCACCTTCGTTGTTTTCTTTCTCAATCAAAGCGATTTCAGCGGCGATGGCTTTGTCGCGCTCGGCTTCAGTCATTTTGTCGTTCAGTTTGGACAAAATCCTTTTCGAAACATCATCCATTCGCACGAAGAAACGCACGAACAGGGAGCTTGGCTTCATTTCCGACTTGCGGTCTTTTGCCCAGAAACCGTTTTTAAGGTAATTCTGCTCGGCAGTGGAAAGCTCTGCAATCGCATCATATCCGCAGTGGTGGTTCGTCAAAACCAAACCATCCTTCGAAACGATTTCAGCCGTACAGCCACCATTAAACTGGACAATGGCGTCCTTGAGGCTGTGGTGGTTGATGCTGTAAATCTCATCGGCGGTAAGCTGGAGGCCCATCTTCTCCATGTCGCGGTGGTTCAGCCGCTCGATAAACATCAGGAACCACATCCCTTCGTCGGCGCGCATCGGGAATGCCGATAAGGCCAGCAAAAAGAATAAAATAATTTTTTTCATTTTGGTAAATTTTGAAAAGTTAGTGACTAGTAGTCTTATTTTGGTTGTGTTTGTTACACCGTTTGCGAAGATACGATAAAGTTTGGGTTGGCAAATGGCAATCTGCAGTCATGGCTGATTGATTTGGGCGAACGGCCGGGCTGTCTGCTCTATCTTTTTTTACCTTAGCAGGTTAAAAAAAGGATGCCGCTCCCATCCCTGTCGCGGTTTGGTGCGGCATTATTGTATGATGTTATATTATGAAGTGGTAAACATTGGGAACTTTATATCAAGTGGTTCTTAAGTATGTCACTCCGCATTCCGCTTCGCAGGCGGGCACCTGCATTCCGAAGATTCCGTAAAATTAAACACTGTTTGAGCCGTAGGCGAGTTTGTTTAATTTAGGAATTGAGAGATAGCAGGTCGCCGAGAAGAGGCATGCTTGAATTTTTGCTTCTTTTGTTTCAAGACAAAAGAAGAAGAAAAAAAAGGGTTCATCAAATTTGGCGCAAAGTTTCTGACAATCAATAAAATTACTTATTCAACGATTTTCCCAACAAATACGATCCGCTGGAAATCCCCATCAGGATGTAAGCATTCGCCTGGAAATCAGGATAAACTTTCATCGCATCCCCGAAGAATGTCGTGATGTACACCGTCGCATAAATCACCGTAAACACCAATTGCTGCAACCGTGCCAGCGAGAGCTGCCCATTGTCATCCATGATGATATCGACCCAAAAACGTTTGCTCGGCAATTTTGCCTTCAGGCATGTAACAGGTGGCGTAACCGTAGTTGTGGTTGTGGTTGCCACCTGAACCGGAGCTGCAGCGACTGTGCCATCATCACCCACTGCGGGCACTGCGTCAGGAGCCGGCGTAACTATTGTAGTCGTGGTTACCGGCGCAGCGGTTTGTGTACTTTGCTGTGCCCCGCCGATCGCCGACGCGGTCACCATCACGGCCGCTGAAATCCCAAGCAGGATCAATCCAGTATCATTCAGGGTGACTGCTCCGGTAGATCCCCAGTGCAATGCAAAAATCGGAGCAATAATCAGTGTCCAGAGGAACAATTGCAGCCTCGAAAGGCTGTATGGCGGAAGGCCCGGATTATCGGGATGAGGGGTTTCTTTCAATACGTCCGACATCAATCCAATCCCGGAAATCAATAAGAATGAAACAATGGCAAGTATGATGCCAATAACATTAGTGGTTTCGTCTGCCTGCATAATGAGCTGTTTTTTTTGGTTAGTAGCATGGTAAAACTAAAAACAAAACACCATTTGCCTATGCGTATATTTACCTGTTTTTCATTATATAAGGCATCAACATTCTGACGCTGAATACAAATCAGGTAAATATACGCATTGACCAAACGCCTGAAATCGTTAAGTTTGAATTCTATTATTACCACATAAACCAAGAACCGCAAAAACCGAAAATAACATGATCACCCTTGACGTAACCGTACAAGATGGCATCCCGCCATTGCCGCTTTCTGTAGACATCACCTGCCTTGACAACGCTGCCAACAACCAGAATTATCAAAGCGACCTTGGATTCACTAAAGATTTCGACCTGGCACCGGGGCGATATACATTGATTGTTCATGGCAGTAACGCGCCGGGCGGAAATTCGGAAGTGACCCTCACAGGTACCTTCCAGACCGGTCCGGTGCCCAAAGCACAATACACTTCAGCGATTTCAATATACACCGCATTGTTTTATTTCGTAATCTAAGCGCAACATGAAGAAATTTTACACCAGTATATTCATTTTACTTTGTTTCCACTTGGGTTTTAGCCAGGCCCCTGCAAATCCCGCCATTGCAAAGGTCGATGACATCAACACGGCCATCAGTGACATTACAGGCGCACTTTATAAAAAACTTGAAAATACCAAAACCGGCAATTACCTCGATGTATTGAGCCGGCTTTACCAAATGACGACCCATAACCTGACCGGCGCACAGAAAAGCATTGCATTCAACGGGACGCTTTTTGCCATCAAAGCCGAAGCCGATCCGGATTTACGCATCGACAGGAATTTCATAAAGGAAAAATTCTCCAGGAATTTCGAGTTCAATTTCGACCTGAACCTCAACGAAGATTATAAATATACCGGTTTCACAGGCGGGTTTACTTATGCCATAATTAATGGACGCGACAATAAAGCAGTGAAATTCCATGACGTCACCTTGCTCAATGCCTATAAGAAACTCAATGCCGATATAGATGCTGATGCCAATAAATACATTGACTCCATTACCCGGAATCCCAACGGCAATCTGCCCACAATTTTGCTTCAGATACAGGAAGGCCTGGACACGTTACACCGATATGGGAAAACCAATAAGTTCCCGGCCGGCTTCATGCCAAAACTAAATACGCGGCTCGATTCTTCGATGGTGGCATTTAAAAGGTTGATGGACGAGGCTTACGACGAGATTGCCAAGGCGCCATTGCTCACGTTCTCGGCGAACGGCGTGGCCGATGACAAAGGAAATATCAGCAGCGGGCGTTTGGGGCTGGTATTCTTAAAAGGCAACCTTTTCGGGAAGCGCGCCCCGTCCGAACTGGATATCAGGAGCACTTTTGCTTACGGCGATACGCTTGTTACCGCAACACTGCGACGCACTACGCTTAAAAGCACCCTCGGTTTCAACTTTGTTTTGCTGAAATCAAAAACCGAGAGTAAAAGCCTCGTGGAGTTTAAGGCTTATGCTGAATATGACAATGTCTTCAAGGATTTGCTTCCCGATGAAAAGCGCAATACATTCCTGGCCAATGGCGACCTTCGCCTGCGGATTACTGACGCCCTCTGGCTGCCCCTTACGATTAAATATGACGTGGAGAAATCGAGTTTCCTGGGTTTTTTGAATATCTCGTATAATTTCGATTCGGTGTCGGGGAAATCGCCGGGGAGTCCATAGCCCGAATTTAATCTGCAATTACGCTCAGGTTGCTTTCACTTTCCGGCGCTTGCTTTTGCTTTTCGACAAACTTGTTTTTTCGCAAGTTCATGCCATAAGTGTAATTTGTAGAAAGGATCACATCGTTACAGTCGAAATGTTTGATGACGCCATCTTTTTGCAGCGCTACGACCCAGCACGTATTCTGGTGCATGCCGTAATCTATCAGGAAAATAGCCTGCCCGGTTCCTAGAGGCGTTTCAACAAGTATGGAAGGTTTAAGCTGGTGTATCATAACTAATTTATTTTTGATAAAAATACACCAGCCTGCAAACGAATGTTTACAAAATTGCGCAAATAGGTTATAAATAAGGATATTACCGATTATAGGCAAGCCCGTCTGTAAAGTAACTGAATGTACCGGAACAGAATTATGCCATGGCCATTATGTATTGAGCATCTGCCAAAGTTTATCCTTCAGCTCCGTCAATCCCTGCTGTGCCACTGATGAAATCAGCATATACGGCGTGTCCCCGAAATCCTTATCCAATTGTGTTTTCAGTTCCGCTTTGAGTTCTTCGTCGAGCATATCGCATTTCGAAATCACTACGATGCGTTCCTTATCAAGCATTTCAGGATTGTATTTGGTCAATTCATTGACGAGGATATCATATTCTGCCTTGATGTCCGGCGTATCCACAGGGACGAGAAACAGCAAGGTCGAATTGCGTTCTATATGCCTCAGGAAATAATGCCCAAGCCCCTTCCCTTCTGCAGCACCCTCAATAATTCCCGGAATATCGGCAATTACAAACGACTGGTAATCGCGGTAAGCCACAATCCCGAGGTTGGGTTTTAAGGTCGTAAAAGGATAATCCGCAATTTTTGGCTTCGCAGATGTCAACACGGATAAAAGTGTTGATTTCCCTGCATTCGGGAAACCTACCAGCCCGACATCCGCCAGAACTTTCAGTTCCAGTACGATGTCCGCCTCAACCGATGGCAATCCGGGTTGTGCATATCGAGGTGTCTGGTTGGTAGAACTGCGGAAATGCCAGTTGCCCAATCCGCCCTTGCCTCCCTGTGCCACAATCTTTTTTTCGCCGTCTTCCGTGATTTCAAAAAGGATTTCATTCGAGTCCTTATCGCGCACCACCGTCCCCAGGGGCACTTCAATATATTTATCATCGCCATCAGCACCGGTACTTCTGTCGCTACCGCCATCGCCGCCATGTCCTGCTTTGATGTGCCTTGCGAATTTCAGGTGGAAAAGCGTCCAAAGGCTTTTATTCCCGACGAGGTACACGTGGCCGCCACGGCCGCCGTCACCGCCGTCCGGTCCTCCTTTTTCAATGAATTTCTCACGATGCAAATGCGTCGAGCCCCGCCCACCTTTTCCGGATGAGACGTATATTTTTACGTAGTCTACGAAATTTCCCTCTGTCATTTTTAGTTTTCAGTCTCAGTCTCAGTTTTCGGTGAGTGACCCACCACGCACCCGAACTTCTGAGGATTAGAAACCATATAATTAATTAGTTTTCCTATTTCTATATTTTTCAGCAACAATGCATCGTATGAATCTTTACTGATATAGTCGCATTTTAAAGCAAATTCAAGCCAAACATTGGTTTCCGAATTTTCAGCATCACTGTCAGTTAATTTACTGATAAAATGGTTCGGATAAATTCTCTTCCTGTAAGCTTCCGCAATATTGCCACAGACACTTCTTGAAGATCGCCGAACCTGATCGGTGAGCGAATACTTCTCTTCTTTCGGAAATATTTTAGAAAGTTCAAATATTTCCATTGCTAGCTCAAACGATTTTTGATAGGCGTATAAGTTCCTGAAATCCATAATATTTGATCATTTTGGCGTATATTTATATCTTTTTATTTTATATCGACTGCGACTGCGACTGCGACTGCGACTGCGACTGCGACTGCGACTGCGACTGCGACTGCGACTGCGACTGCGACTGCGACTGCGACTGCGACTGCGACTGCGACTGCGACTGCGACTGCGACTGCGACTGCGACTGCGACCGCGACCGCGACCGCGACCGCGACCGCGACCGCGACTGCGACTGCGACTGCGACTGCAAACTACTTCTCCTTCCTCTCCTTCACAAGCACCTTATCAATCTTCACGCCATCCATATCCATTACTTCCAGTTCATAATGGTGCCAGATCAGTTTTTCGCCTTCTTTTGGGATGTATGACAATTCGGTCATGATCAATCCGCTGACGGTATTCACTTCGTAATCTGTCGTCAACTCGTCCAATTCGAAATACGTCAGGAAATCATGCAGCGGGTATAAACCGTCGACCATCCAGGAACCGTCTTCCCTTGCAATCAGCTTGAAATCGTCTTTATAAAAATCCGACGCATCTCCGACCAGCGCTTCAAGAATGTCGTTCAGCGTAATAATCCCCTGGAAAACACCGTATTCATCAGACACGAACGCATAATGCACGCCGCTCTTCTTAAAGTTTTCCAAAGCTTTGTAAGCCGTAGTCTGCTCCATGATGTATGGCGGATCGGTCATGATGCTTTCCAGATTGAAGCTGTCATCCTCAAAATGCGCGAAGATAGTTTTCAAATCCACCACCCCGACGATATCATCGTGATTTTCACCATATACCGGATAAATCGAATGCAGCTCCTTAAGCATCAACTCCTTGACTTTCTGCTTATCAGAATTGGCAGGCAGGAACACGACGGACTTTCGGTGTGTCATCAGCGAATTCACTTTCCTGTCGCCGATATGGAACACGCGCTCCATAATGTCATGCTCGATTTCCTGTACCTCTCCGCCCTCGGTTCCTTCCTTGATAATGGCTTTGATCTCTTCCTCGGTCACCTTGCCGTCGGTAGATGGTTTTATCATGAGCACCTTTAGCAAAGCTTCTGTAGAAATGGTCAGCAACCAGATGAATGGTGCCGTTACGACGGACACAAACTTCATCGGGATGGCAACCGATTTGGCAATCTTTTCAGGATAATTCAGTCCGATACGCTTCGGGAGCAATTCACCCAAGACCAGCGAAAAGAATGTCAGAACCACCACCACAACCCCTACAGCAATAGAGTCTGCATAAGGCTTCAGCATGGGGTAGCCTTCGAAAAACAGGCGCACGTCAGTCGTAATCTTGTCGCCTGAAAATATACCCGTTAAAATCCCGATCAGGGTAATCCCGATCTGTACGGTGGAAAGGAATTTATTTGGCGAATTGGCTAAATCCAAAGCTACTTTCGCACTATTATTTCCCTTCTTCGCCGCATTCTCCAAACGGCTTTTCCGTGCTGAAATCAATGCGATTTCCGACATTGAAAATACGCCGTTCAGGATAATCAGGAAAAGGATGATCAATATCTCCATAATGTTTTACGGCCAAAGCCGAAGTATTTTTATAAACTGTCGATCACGTTACTTAAACGCGTCGTTATTTCAGCGATGGAACCAATTCCATCTACCGGATGGAACTTTCCTTTCTGTTTGTAATAATCAATCAATGGTGCGGTTTCATTGCCATAAACCACATAACGGTTCCTGATGGCGCTTTCATCATTATCATCAGCCCGCCCTGAAGTTTTTCCGCGTTCGAGGATGCGCTGCACCAGTACCTCATCGTCAGCTTCGAGCGCTATCGTTGCTGTTGTCGACCAGCCTTTGGATTCAAGGAACTGCTCCAAAGCATCGGCCTGGGCAATATTCCTCGGGAAACCGTCAAATAAAAAGCCTTTCGTGTCCGGATGTTTGGCTGCTTCATCTTCAAGCATCTTAATGGTCACGGCATCAGGCACCAAAGACCCGCGGTCTATGTATGATTTGGCTTCAAGCCCCAGCGGCGTATTATTTTTAATGTTATAGCGGAATAAATCGCCGGTTGAAATGTGCGTCAGGCTGTATTTTTCTTTGAGGAATTCAGCCTGCGTTCCTTTGCCGGCTCCGGGTTTTCCGAATAAAACGATGTTAATCATTGGAGATTTAGAATTGAGATATTAGATATTAAATATTAGCCGCCGGCCTTTCAACTTTCGACTTTTGACTTATTCTTTCAATTGATATACTTCAGGCAGGTTCCTGCCCAGGCCATCGTAGTCGAGGCCAAAACCGACGATAAATTTGTTCGGGATGCGGATGCCGACGTAGTCAATCTTGATGTCTTTCTTATACGCTTCAGGCTTGAAAAACAGCGTAGCAATCTTGAAATGCGCCACGTCCTGTTGCTTGAAAAGCGCTTTAAGCTCGGCTAAAGTGTTGCCCGTATCCACGATATCCTCGATCACGACAACGGTCCTTCCGGTAAGATCCTGGTTGATCCCAATGAGTTGTTTCACTTCATTCGTGGATTCGGTACCCTCATACGAAGCCATTTTGATGAAACTCACTTCACAAGGTGACTTATAGTGCTTCATAAAATCCGAAACCACCATGAACGCACCGTTGAGCACGCCTACAAAGATTGGGGTTTCTTCTGCAAAATCGGCTTCAACCTGAGCTGCCATGGAAGCGATAGCAAAGTCGATCTCTTCTGCCGAAATGAACGGTTCGAATTGTTTATCGTGGAGTTGTAACACTTTTTTAGGATTTTAAATAAGTTGCAAATATACTTATTTCTGTTGGAAGTTTATTTTTTTAGTCGCAACCGGCAGTCTTAGCATGCAGTTTGACATCCCCGAACTGAAACCTTCGGCTGCGGCCACTTACTAAACCTTCGTTCGGGTTTTGGTATGGTTTCGTTCGGGTTTCGTTCGGGAAATGCACCCCTTTGTTCGGGAGTGCCCGAAGCGCTCCCGAACAAAACATGACCAAAACCCTACTGACGCCGTTGATTAAAAAGAGTACAGTACGGGTTGTTAAAAATCATATAATATTCCACCCGTGATTTCCTGGCTGTTTTAATTTTGCCTAAATTGTTTACTAAACTGAAAATCATGGTTATGAAAACAACATACTTTCTTCCATTTTTTGCCTTTCTGATGATTTCGTGCCAAGGCCAGGTCAAAAAATCAGAAAAAGAAGCTTTGGCAAAAACGCCGGATCATACTGTAAAAACGGCTATCGGCGACATTATTTTACCGCCACCTTATGCGACAGCATCAAAAGCGGTACAAAGTAAAATGGTGGATTGGCCAAAAGGGCAAACGCCTGTGGCACCTGAAGGGTTTACAGTAACCGCATTTGCCGACAAACTTGAAAATCCGCGCAATACTTACATCGGGCCGAACAATGACATATTTGTTGCGGAAAGCGGCACAAGGAGCAGCGCCGACCGAATCACTGTATTTCGCGATACGGACAATGACGGCAAATTTGAAACGCGCAAAATATTTCTTGAAGGCCTCAACCGTCCATACGGCATGCTGGTCCTGAATAATTATTTTTATGTCGCCAATACCGACGGCTTGTATCGATACCCCTATAAAACCGGGGAAATGGAACTGAAATCAAAACCTGAAAAAATCGTCGACCTGCCTGCAGGCGGCTACAACAACCACTGGACGCGTAATATACTGGCAAATGCTGACGGCACGAAAATTTACATCTCTGTCGGGTCAGGAAGCAATGTTGCAGAACATGGCATCGAACAGGAGACCAGACGCGCTAACATTCTGGAGGTGAATCCTGACGGTACGGGAGAAAAGGTTTATGCTTCAGGTTTAAGGAATCCGGTCGGGATGGATTGGAATCCGGTAAATGGGAAACTATGGACTGCGGTGAATGAGCGTGACGAACTGGGTGATGACCTGGTTCCGGACTTCGTTACAAGTGTTACCGAAAACGGATTTTACGGCTGGCCTTACACCTATTTCGGAGACATTCCGGACCCGCGTTTAAAAGGAAAAACATCGGGCAGGAATGACAAAACGCTCGTTCCTGATGTCCCTGTCGGCGCGCACACAGCCACACTCGGCATGGCATTTTACAATAAATGGAATTTTCCTGCCAAATATCGAAATGGCATCTTTGCAGGACAGCATGGCTCGTGGAACCGTTCAAAGATTGTGGGGTACAAAGTGATTTTCATTCCGTTTAACGATGGCAAACCATCGGGGCCGCCGCAGGATTTCCTGACGGGCTTTATTGCGAATGCAGGCAAAGCCGAAGTTTATGGCCGGCCCGTGGATGTAACGGTGATGCATGACGGTTCGCTGTTGGTTAATGATGATTCCGGAAACACCATTTGGAGGATAAGCGCCAATGACTGATATCATAGCGAAATGCCATCAATAAGTTGTTGGGATTTTTCTTTCAAAAGTGTTTTTTAGGATACTTTTAGGCTAAAATTTGTTTTTCGTAAAGCATAATCTCCGTAACTTTGATAATGACTTCTTAAAATTTCAACAGCTATGAACAGTCCACTTACTATATTTTACACCGATGATGACCAGGACGATTTGGAACTTTTCAGGGATGTTGTTAAATCATTTGGCCGTCCGATCGACGTAGTGATGCAGGACAAACCGGAAAAATTACTTTCAGATTTAAAAAACCCGCCGCCATCGCCACAAATTATTTTCCTTGATTTGAACATGCCTGGAAAAAACGGTTTCGATTTGCTTACGGAGATCAGGAATAATATGGATTATAAAAATGTTCCTATTGTGATGTTTTCCACCTCAAATGACGATAAGAATGTAGCGAAAAGCCATGAACTCGGTGCCAATTTTTACCTCCCGAAACTGAGTTCTTACGACGATTTTAAAAAATCGATTGAATATACGCTGACCATAAACTGGAAAACTTTCAACCCGACAATTTCCGGTTTTAAATACCAAAATTAATTTTTACAATGACCCAAAACGATTTAAACGTGCAGGAACACACGCACGCCGATCACTTTTTACATCAGTTGCGCAGCAGGACCGCCGATTCCCACAAACGGCTTGAGGAACTTCCCGTCTCCACGTCAATTACTTCCCCTAATATTACAAAGGCTTCGTATGCGCATTATCTGCAGTTGATGGGCGCCGTGATACATCAAACGGAATCTGCAATATTTCCGAAACTGGCACATGCCGTTCCCGATATTGACAACAGGCATAAATCAAAATCGATTATAGCTGATTTAAAGTTTATGGGCTACGATTTAAAATCATTCCCACCTCCTTTCACAAAGAATATTGATTCTGAAGCTTTTGCGCTTGGAATCATGTATGTCGTTGAAGGTTCTACTCTAGGCGGCCGCTTCATACTGAAGAACATTCAGCAGGCGTTGGGTTTCGAGCAGGAAGGCACGCAATATTTTTCAGGCTACGGCAACAAAACGGGCAGTTCCTGGAAACATTTCCTTGATGCATTGACCTCTTATGAAGCCAAAAATGGCCATATGGAAGAGATCATTAAAGGTGCCGATTATGCATTCACAGCCATTTATGACCACCTTAAAAGCCATTCAGGACATGAAGATTAAGGATATTGTCAATCGCGACATCGTCAATCTTACGAATTGCGAGCATGAGCCGATACATATTCCCGGCAGCATTCAGCCACATGGATTTATGATTGCTTTGGGCAAGGAAGATTTTAAGATTAATTTCTGCAGCGCCAATTCCCATGAATTTATTGAATTATCACACGAACAGCTACTCGGAAAGGAATTTAAGGCCGTTTTCGGAGATTTGGCAGACGGCATACTACAGGAATATATCAGATCATTTGCGTCAACAAACACTTCGATCCTGAAGCTAAATTTACAGGGGCAACCATTCCAGTGCACACTCCACCTCAGCGGAGATAATTACGTGCTGGAAGCCGAACCGGACACCAACAGCGTCAAAGACATTACTGATGTGTACAACCAGACAGCATCGTTCCTGTCGTATATGAACAATACCTCCACGCTCCAGGAGCTTTGCCAGTTGATTGCACAGGGCACACGCGACATTACGGGATATGACCGCGTGATGGTATATCGGTTTGATAAGGAATACAACGGTGAAGTTTTTGCGGAAGCCTGTGCCGATAACATTGAGCCCTTCCTTGGATTGCATTACCCGCATACTGACATACCGGTGCAGGCAAGGGAACTGTACCTGAAGAATTTATTGCGCCTTATCGTAGATATCAACTACAAGCCAGTTCCGATTTTCACGATCGATGATGGTACCGATAAGAATCTCGACCTGAGCCTGTCCATACTGCGAAGCACCTCCCCTATCCATGTGGAATATTTACAGAATATGGGCGTGGGTGCTACAATGACGATTTCATTGATCCATCGCGGAAGGCTTTGGGGATTGATTGCCTGCCATCACTATTCTTACAAAAACCTTACTCCCGAAATCAGGCTGGCCTCACAATTACAAGGGCAATTCATCACCTCTCAGATTGATGTAAGGCAATCGAACGAAGAATACGATCTGGCACGGCGCACGAACATTGCTCTGGAAAAACTCAACTCCAGTGAACTGCCGCCTTTAATAGAATCATTTAAAATCATCAGCGTAAATCCGGAACTGCTGAAACTTTGCAATGCCACAGGGGTGTCATTATTAATCAGCGGACAGGTTTTCAAAAACGGACTATCACCATCCGATGAAAATGTGAGAATACTATCTGAATTGTTGCGCGATTACAGCAATGACAGCACTTTTTACACAGACAAGCTCATCAATTTCGTGGGCGACCTCAAGGAGCTTTGCGAAAATATCTCTGGCGTCATTTACCATTCCCTTGGCAATAACAACAGTATCATCTGGTACCGTCCCGAGACGCTGTCGGAAGTGCACTGGGCTGGAAATCCGGACAAAGCCATCGTAAAGGACAGTAAGGGTTTACATCCAAGAAATTCCTTCAACCTCTGGAAACAGATCATCAAATGCCGCAGCAATGAATGGCTGCAGCCCGAGCTCAATGCCGCTGCGAATTATGCGCATGCGCTGCAAAAGCAGATCAGTATGCTGCTCCTGAGCCAGGAAGAGGAAAAATACCGCAACCTGAACGAGACCTTGAAGGAGGCCAATGCGGAGCTGGAAAACATCAACTGGATCAGTACGCATGATTTGCAGGAACCGCTGCGCAAAATACAATTGATTTCTTCAAAATTGATGTATAGCGAACACGAAGAACAGATTCCTCAAAACGTGATGGATTCGCTCAAACGGATGAATGTTTCCGCAGATCGTATGCAAACATTGTTGGTAGACATCCTGAAATACACGCGGATTAAAAACTCCGAAGACAGTTTTGAACCCGTCAGCCTGAACGAAATAGTGAATGAAATCGCAGATGAAGCACGTGAAGCATTCCATGAAAAAAATGGAACAATTACCGCTTCGTCATTACCCACGGTATACGGTGTGCCTTTCCTGATCAAGCAGCTTTTTTCAAACATCATCCTGAATTCACTGAAATATTCAGATGAAGCACGGAACCCTCAGATTGTGATTTCAGCTTCCGATAAACCGGTAAAAAATGCCGCTTCAAAAAACAGGTTGTCTTACGCAGTAAGCTTTACAGATAACGGCATCGGGTTTGAACCGCAATATGCCGATTCTATATTCAATATTTTCACAAGGCTTCACAGCGTGTCAGAGTATAAAGGTTCTGGTGTGGGACTGGCCCTATGTAAGAAAATCATGCAGACGCATGGCGGAAACATTACCGCAACAGGCACGCCGGGCGAAGGCAGCACTTTTACATTGTATTTTCCTGTTGGCCCGAGTGAGTAGCGCGTTCTACAACACTGTTGCAAAAAGTACCGCACACAGGCAAAGCCGTGAGGACCATGCGCGGCTGGTCCGGCTTGATTTACAATTATTGCCTGAATTGTTCAGCATTGCTTACCGCATTTCCGACAAAAACCACCATAAAGCCTGTTGGATACTGGAATTGATTATTGAAGAAGACATCAATCTGCTTACCATGCATCTCGATAATTTTTGTATATATCTTCCGCAATGGCATGCTGATGGTGCGGTACGTTCTGCTGCGAAAATAAGCATGATGGCGGCGCAGGAACATACGCGGAAAGCAAAAAATAAAGATCATTTCCTATCAGAAAAACACATTAAAATAATGTCTGAAACCTGTTTTGACTGGCTTATCGGACACGCAAAGGTCGCTACGAAAGCTTATGCCATGCGTGCACTATTTGAGTTGGGCAAATCGGAAGCATGGATTTATGGTGACCTCAAAACGATTTTAAGTGACGATTTCCACAAGCATTCTCCGGCATACCAGGGCGCAGCAAGAGATATATTGAAAAAAATCGGCAAAGATTAAAATGGTACTTTAGCGCAAAGCCAGTTGTATGTCCGTAAGATCAACCGCATTCATTCCAGCCGTTTTCAAGAACCTCACTTTCTGGGTGCTGATTGCCATCATCAGCGGTGTTTTAGTGGGGCATTTTACTCCCGAAACAGGCAAGGGAATGAAGGTCGTGGGGGATATTTTCATCAGTATCGTAAAGGTTTTCATCGCCCCGATTATTTTCCTGACCATCGTTCTCGGTATTGGCGGCATGGGCGATTTACGCAAGGTTGGCCGCATCGGCCTTAAGGCATTGCTGTATTTTGAAGTCGTGACGACTTTCGCGCTTGGTATCGGGGTTGCGGCGGCCATCATCATCAGACCGGGGCACATCAGCCGTGCAGGTCTAGACATCAACGATGCATCAGATTATACTTCCAAAGCGCAACAGGCCTTCGACTGGTGGGAATTCTTTAAAACGAACATTACCTTACAGGCCTTGATACTTGCTATTATTGTCGGGATTGCACTGAATTATTTCAGCCAAAGGGAGCGCATCGTTGCTACGCTGTATAAAATTTCCGGATTTGTCTTCAAATTGCTAAAACTCATCATGTGGCTCGCGCCGGTGGGGGCCTTTGGCGGCATGGCATATACGGTCGGGAAATTCGGTTTGCAATCATTATTGCCTTTAGGCAAACTGATGCTGACGATGTACCTGACAATGGCTATTTTCATTTTTTTAATTCTGGGAGCCATTTTGCGATTTTACAAAATCAGGATAATGGACCTGATCCGATACCTGAAGCCGGAACTGCTGATTGTACTTGGCACTTCGTCATCAGAACCCGCATTACCGAATTTAATACATAAACTCGAACGTATGGGATGCAGCAAACCTGTGGTCGGGCTGGTAGTCCCTACAGGTTATTCGTTCAATCTGGACGGCACTTCGATATACCTTTCGATGAGCGTGATTTTTCTGGCGCAATTGTATGACGTACACCTGTCGTTTACGCAAATCCTTACCATCGTAGGGTTGTTAATGATAACTTCGAAAGGTGCGGCAGGCGTTACCGGCAGCGGTTTTGTGATATTGGCTTCGACCATGACAGCCATACACAGCATCCCAATGGAAGGTTTGGGATTTATTATCGGGATTGACAAATTTATGAGCGAGGCGCGAGCTGTGACCAACTTCATGGGAAATGCGGTAGCCACCATTGCTATTTCCAAAAACGAAGGGGACTTTGTGGATAGGGAACATTCGTTGAATATAGAGTAGTTTTTTTAAAAACATAAGAAATAGATTAATAATTCTCATTATTTCATTTTTAATTAGATTTAAAATTGACAAAATGATACTTTTTAAAAGCATCATATAACATTTTGCGTAATTTTTTGCAGATATTTACATACCTTAAATCTATTATCATGAAACTTTTGAAGATTACCTTATTTTGGGTTTTGACGATGACCTGCGCCATAGGTTTTGCGCAAATTGGCATCGGAACCACTACCCCGGATGCTTCGTCAATATTAGACATCCAGTCTAGCACCCAGGGATTGCTTCCGCCACGGATGACTACGTCACAAAGGACAGCCATCGCATCACCGGCAAATGGCCTTGTCGTTTTTGACACAACACTTGGCTCTTTATACCATTACGATTTACTGACCACGTCGTGGATTAAAATCAGTGGTGAAAAGGAAGGCCGCATCAAGTACAAACTCATCAAATCGACCGATGTACTGGCTACAGTTTTGGCAGCCGAAAAAACCGCGGGAAGCAATACAAAGTATATGATGGATGTCAATACCCTTTATGAGATCAATGGGACGATCAATGTTGACTTACCCATCGAGCTGAACAATTGCTACATTATTGGGCAGGATGCCGGTGAAGACAAATTAATCAGGGCTACCGGGGACTTATTTACGGGATCCACTGGCGGCTCGATCAAAATATTAACTTTAACCGCAACTACGGGAAATGTATTCAATGTAATGGGAACGGGGTCAATTGGCGCGGGAACACAAACACAGAGCTTTATTGTACGGGATTGTATCATAAACGCTTCCGCAAATGTGGGAAAGCTGGAGAATTTCGCGCTCGTTTTTGCAAGCATTGTACAATACATCGGGAATACCACCGGAATTATTTACAAAGACATCAACAAATTGCTTTTAAGCAACGCTGCCTGGTTTGGCAACAATTCCGGGACTTATGAAACCCTGCAGGGTACGTTCGGATTGGTACAAAAACAAGGCGGATTCAGTGAAGTCATTGGTACAAAAATCGGATTTGATGTATCCTCAAACCCGGTCATCAACGGTGATGCGGTGCTTGACGGGGTCGTTTTTACAGGAACAGTAACTACAGGGAAATATGTTAATGGCTACAATCCGGCGGTTTATACCGGATTTAACTTCAACAACAACTGGTATGTAAACTCCCCAGGTATCCCCACCGAAGGCGATGCACAGTCCACAGGAACCGTTTACCTGAATCAATCCGGAACGGCACAGGCAGCCACGCCGCTCGGAACACAGGGCGTGAATACGAAACTGAACATTACAGCCGGTTTGACGGCCAATTTATTCCGCACCACAGCTACAACCAATAACAGGATTACTTATGTTGGAAAAAAGGGAAGGATTTTCCAGGTGAATTGTGCCGTAGCGTTTGATTATGTTTCCGGCACCGGAAATACCGAATACGCGTTTTTCGTAATGCGGATCCCGGCGGCCGGCGGAACAGATCCGCAGGTCCCTAGTGAAACCATCATAGATACCAATGCAGGTTATATCCAGGCATTCCCGATACAGGGTGCCGTTTACCTGAACTCCGGAGATTCCATCGAGATATGGATCAGGCGTGTGAATGCTAACTCGCAGACTTTTAAGGTGCGTACTTTCAGTATGACAATGAAATAGTATCATTATGAAACAACTTGCCACCATAGTATTAATTCTGGCCACCATGCCGGCCTTGGCCCAAATATATGTAAGCCCGAACTATTATATGTATGTCAAAGGTGAAGTGCTCTTTGTAAAACAGGATGTAAACCTGCAGTCAAGCGGCAACATCTACCTTCGAAATGAAGCACAACTGGTACAGGGTACAACGGGAGGTTCCGCAAATAAAGGGCCCGGAAAACTATCACTGTACCAGGAAGGCACTTCTGACAATTACGAATTCAATTACTGGTGTTCTCCGGTAGGGAATGCCAGCAATACTGTTGGAAATGAAAACTTCGGCATTACGATGCTGGGCCGTCCTGTCAACAATATTTCGAGTACGCCGGCCAGCATGCTGACCACTGACTCCGATGGATTTGCAAATCCCTTAACCATTTCGACATATTGGATTTACAAGTACCTTCCAACGGTATCATCATCCTGGATTACTGCGGGAAGCGCTTCCACAATAGGCCCGGGAGAAGGTTTTACAATGAAAGGAACTTCAGGCAGCGACACCAATATTGTAGAAGGAAACGGCATACAAAACAATCCTGGAAGCGCACAGCGTTATGATTTTTCGGGAAAACCGAATGACGGAAATATTTCGGTTGCGGTGGACACAGGAAAATTTACGCTCACCGGAAACCCATACCCTTCCGCATTGCACGTCAATGCTTTCCTGCTTGATGCATCCAATACGGCCTGCACCGGAATTGCTTATTATTGGGAACAGGACAAAACACTAAACACACACAATATCGGGCAATATCGGGGTGGTTACGGTACCTATTCTCCCGTTTCGCTTGGGTCATCAGGAATATATGTATCGGCTACTTTCAACACTTACAATCCCGACGGGAGCCTGAACACCACGGGAACTTCCTCGGGGCAGACATACCCCAGGAAATATGCTCCGGTGGGCCAGGGTTTCATGATCCAGGGGAACAGCAATGGCACCGTAACACTCAAAAATACGCACAGAACTTATTATAAAGAAAGCGGAAGCTTGTCGGATTTCGAAAGAATGGCGTTGGCGGTGCAGGACAGCACTGCATTGCAGCCCGTATCGCACTTCAAATTAAACATCATGCTGGAGAATGGTTCATCAAGGCAGTTAGCGCTCGCTTTTATTCCTGAAGCCACGGATGGCGTGGATTGGGGAATTGATGCTCCATTAGCCGCCGATCTTCCTGACGATGCCTATTTCCTGATTAACGATAACCCCTATGCGATTGAAGGCATCGATTTTAATATCAATAAAAGGGTCAAGGTCGGCGTGAAATCTTCCGCGTTAAGCGCTATAAAGTTTTATATTCCTGAAATTTATAATTTCGACCCGGAACAGCCGGTTTACATTTACGATGCTTTGGACCAGTCGTACCATGACATCAGGAATGATTTTTATGAAGCAAACCTGACCGCGGGAGTATCCGCTGAAAGGTTCGAGGTTACATTTGCCAGCACCAACCTCGGCATTAAGAACCAGGATACAGACAACTTTTTAATCACGCAGGACAATAAATCGCATGTATTGCGTATTGCGAATCCGGAAATGATACCTTATGATGCCGTAAATCTTTACGACATCAGCGGCAGGCTTATTATAAATACCTCAGGTACAGGCGCGGCGTATTTCATACTATCTACGGAAGGTTTAAGCGATGGCATTTACATTGTGAAAATCCTCAATTCCCGTCAGGCTGTGCAAACACAGAAAATTATGGTCACCTCCTCTGTTCAGTAAATCTTACAACTATAAACCTGAAAGCTGTAACGCAGACTTTATAAAAAAAACGGAATTTTACCAAACCTAAAATCCAAATATTATGAATGTTAAAAGACTCTTCGGAACCATCCTGACCATCCTGGGGATAATCGGGCTTATTTATGCGGCGGTTGTCTTTGCCAATACTGGCGGCGGCGTGCGCGATATTAAGGCACTTACAATTTACGGCATTCTGGGAATCGTTTTTTTCATTGCCGGCATCGGGCTGGTAAAAACCACAAAAGACGAATCATAACTTACCGTTATGCCCGGACCAGAGAAACCATCAAGAGGACATTGCCTGCTGATGGTTTTTTTTAATTCCAAATAATGCCTTCCTCCCTTGCAGACATTTATATAATCAATATCTTTACATCCGTTTTTTGGCTTATCGCCAAATATAAATTCGGATAAACACACGATCATTATGAATTACGCAGAAAATATACTGGGCACAATCGGGAATACGCCTTTGGTAAAAATCAATAAAGTAACCGCTGAAATCGATGCGCTGGTGTTGGCCAAAGTGGAAACCTTCAACCCGGGCAATTCGGTAAAAGACCGTATGGCCGTGAAAATGGTCGAAGATGCTGAAGCCGACGGAAGGCTCAAGCCAGGCGGCACCATTATCGAAGGAACTTCCGGAAATACCGGAATGGGTCTGGCGTTGGCAGCCATCATAAAAGGCTATAAACTAATTTGTGTCATCACCGACAAGCAATCGAAAGAAAAAATGGATATCCTGCGTGCGGTTGGCGCAAAAGTGATTGTGTGCCCCACTGATGTAGAGCCATCGGATCCGCGTTCTTACTACTCGGTGTCCAAAAGGCTCGGCGAAGAAACCCCGAATTCCTGGTACGTAAACCAATATGACAATTTATCGAATTCACTCGCGCATTATGAATCGACCGGTCCGGAAATCTGGGAACAGACCGGTGGTAAAGTGACGCATTTTGTGGTGGGTGTGGGTACCGGAGGAACAATTTCGGGTGTTGCAAAATATTTAAAGGAAAAAAATCCAAACATCAAATGCTGGGGAATCGACACCTATGGTTCGGTTTTCAAAAAATACCATGAAACCGGCATTTTTGACGAAAATGAAGTGTATTCATACATCACTGAAGGTATTGGCGAAGACATTTTACCAAAGAATGTCGACTTTTCGCTTATCGATGGTTTTACAAAAGTGACGGATAAGGATGCGGCCGTATATCAACGCAAACTGGCACTGGAAGAGGGAATATTCGTAGGAAACTCTGCCGGTTCAGCCATCAAAGGCTTATTGCAATTGAAAGAACATTTTAAGCCGGACGATGTAGTCGTAGTGCTTTTCCACGATTCCGGAAGCCGTTACGTCGGCAAGATGTTCAATGACGATTGGATGCGCGAAAGAGGTTTCCTTGACGAGGAAATCACCAAAGCCGAAGACGTGATCAAAGACCACATCGACAAACCGCTGGTGATCGTGCGTACTGAAGAACTCGTTTCGCATGCCATCGAAAGGATGCGTAAATACAAAATCTCGCAAATCCCTGTAATCGACATCAATGGATTTGTGGGCTCAGTCGATGAAACGGATTTGTTCCAAAGTTACATCGCCGATAAGAACGTTGCTGAAAAACCAATTAAGGAGGTCATGGGCAAACCTTACCCGATTGTAAAAGCAGGCACCCCAATTGAAGAAGTTTCCAAACTGATCAATAAGGAAAACCAGGCGGTTTTACTTGAACTTGGAAATGGCAAGCACCATATCATTACAAAATACGATATCATCGGGTCGATAAAATAATAAACCCAAAATTTCAAATTCCAGATTCCAAATTCCTAACCGCTCAAGTTTGGAATTTGGAATTTTTTTATTGTAAATTAGCTATCTAAAGCCAATTACAAACTTATCCGCCATCCAGATGAAAGAAGATTTCCTGCATTATGTGTGGAGATTCAAGAAATTTCCATTGACCGGTCTTACGACCACTTCCGGTGAAAACCTTCAAATCCTGCACACAGGACAATACCTGCAGCGCTCCGGCCCCGATTTTTTCAACGCACAAATTGTCATCGGCAACCAAAAATGGGCCGGAAATATCGAAATTCATTTAAGTTCTACGGACTGGTATATCCACAACCACCAGCACGATCCGGCTTATGACAATGTCGTGCTGCACGTGGTCTGGAACCATGATGCCCCTATTTTCCGAAAAGACAATACCGAAATTCATACGCTGGAACTACACCATTTCATTTCTCCAGGTTTAATACAAAATTACGAAGCCTTAATACGTCCGAAATCCTGGATTTATTGCGAAAAGCAATTGGCTTCAATCGACAGTTTTACCCTACAAAACTGGCTGGAACGGCTTTTCCTGGAACGGCTCGAAAGAAAGTCAGAGGCCATACTCACCTTACTGCAGCATCAAACCGGCGATTGGGAAGCAGTATTGTTTTGCTTATTGGCCAAAAATTTCGGATTGAATACGAACGGGATGTCGTTTATGGAAATGGCTCGATGCCTGCCCTTTTCGATCATCCGTAAGGAACATTTCGAAATCACCAACCTCGAAGCCCTGTTTTTCGGCAGTTGCGGTTTGTTGGAAGGCGAAAAACAAGATCAATATTTTGTGGAATTAAAATCCGCTTACCACTACCTTGCGGAGAAGTACCGATTCGAAAAACCTGAAATTACGCCACTGCAATTCTTCAGGCTGCGCCCCGATAACTTTCCTACTATACGGCTTGCACAACTCGCCATGCTGTACCATCAGAAGGAAAATCTTTTTACGTCTATCATACATTCTGAAAGCACTAATGAGATCTACAACCTGTTCAATGTATCCGTTTCATCCTATTGGCAGGGACATTATCAGTTTGACCGTGAAAATCAGTTGAAAAAACGAACGCTGACACATTCCTTTATTGATTTGGTGATTATTAATACGATTATTCCTTTCCGGTTTGCTTATGTCAAAAACCAGGGAAAAGAGACCATCGAAAACCTGATGTCGCTTTTGCAATCCATTCCGGCAGAAAGTAACAGCATCCTGGATCATTTCACCAGTTTCGGGATCAAACCGAAAAATGCGTTTGAATCACAGGCTCTTTTAGAATTGAAAAACGATTACTGCAACAAGGGCCGTTGCCTGGAATGTGCCATTGGAACAACATTACTCAAATACTAATGAAGTTAAGGTGTTGACGGATAAACCCCAATTTTATGTGTATGCAGTAAGTATTTTGAGAATTCCGAATTTTTATATTGCTGGAAAATAATCGCACCTGATGCCTGTTTCGGCATGTGACAATCGACACAATTCTTTTCAAGGTGTTTCAGCGAAATGTTTTTGGATGTTGCCGGTGTATGCGACATTGTCTTATGGCAATCCACGCACACTGGCGTAAAATATTCCGGATTTTGTTTCTTCCCGTCATGTGGTTTGTGGCAGCTCACGCAATTCAGGTTGTCACTTTTGATGAAACACTGGCTTTGCGACAACAACCCATATTGGTTCCCATGCACATCGTAATGGCCGGATTGTGGCTTAAGCCAATAATCAGAAAACTGATCCCCGGGTTTAAACGTAAAAATGGATTTCACCTTAATACCACTTACACCTGAATGGCAGATCGCACACGCATCCAGTTTCTGCTGATTATTTAATGAAGCGTATTTTACCATCGCAAAAGCAGCTTTTTCTTCCGGAAACTTCAAATGATGGGTCACATGTTTTTTGGCCGGGCCGTGGCATCTTTCGCAATCGATTCCGAATACGATGGTTTTCGGGTCGATAATATCTTCAACATCTACAGTCATAAAATTGGTCTTTTCAGAAGAAACCTTCATCACGTTGCTGCTCGCATTCGAACTATGGCAGGCATAACAATCCTTGATGACCTTCCGGCTGAAAAGGGGTTCTGTTGACGAAAATCCCGGGCTGGTGCCCCAATTTCGCGCCGAAGTATAATAGGAAACCGGCAATTCATAGGTGTTGTGATTTTCCCAATACACCGATGTCTGCGCATTCCTGGACCCGAAAACAATCCCCACGTTGAAAGCTTTCTGTTCCTTTCCATCTTTATACAATACATGGTAAATACTGTCACCGCGTTTTTCCATGACGATTTTCGCCCCGTTTTCATACGCAAATGCATTGTGCCCCTCGGAGAAATTGCCCAGCACATTTTCGGGCGTACCCGGAGCCGTCGCGCTGTAATGGGCATGCGCCAGTTCCGATTCATAGGTCGCCTTGTGGCATTGTATGCAGCTTTGCGACCCGGCATAATCAGTACCGCGCGGATCGAAATATTCTGCATCTTTGTCCACGCAGCTAAAAAGCGCTGAAGACAAAATGAAAAGCAGCAGGATTTTCTTCATGGCTGTAAATGTAGCTTTTTATGAAATATCTTAATCGGTGATTTATCGGGGGTATCGAAAAAACCTTATTTTTGTTTTCAAACCAATCGGAATGTCAATCGTTATCAGGCTTAAATATTTTTTCGAAAAGCACGGCTTCAATGCCGCGTCACGCCTCGCCGACAAACTGGGGATGCGCGCAAGCAGCGTACGCCTGTTTTTCATTTACATTTCGTTTGTGACCGCCGGGCTTTGGTTCGGCGTATACCTGACACTCGCTTTCTGGATCCGGCTCAAGGACCTGATCCGGGCAAAGCGCACGTCTGTCTTCGACCTCTGAAACTTTAAACGCCAAATATGATGTTATCTACGCCAATCAAATCATTTTTCCAATTCAATGCCGCCCAACGTTTTTCACTGATCCTGCTGCTTACGCTGGTTATATTGCTGCAGCTGTTTTACGTTTTTATGGATTTCACACCAACGGAAATCAATCCTGCAGAACAAAAACAATGGCTCGCCCTGCAGGGCAAAATCGATTCGCTCAAAGCGGTTTCTAAAAACACCAAACCGAAAATCTATCCGTTCAACCCGAATTTCATTACGGATTTCAAAGGGTACAAACTTGGCATGTCGATAGCCGAAATTGACCGTTTGCTGGCGTTCCGCAAAACAAACCGATATGTTAACTCGGCGGAGGAATTCCAGCAGGTTACTAAAATTTCCGATTCGCTGCTGGCAAAGATTTCACCTTACTTCAAATTCCCGGATTGGGTAAAAAACAAAAAGGATTTCAGCCGGCAAAATTTTTCTTTCGCTTCTGCAGAAAAGAAGAAACCAGCTGTCATAAAAGATATCAACCTGGCAACACAGCAGGATCTGATGGATGTTTATGGCATCGGGCCTGCGCTTTCTGAAAGGATTTTGAAGGAAAAAGAGAAGCTCGGTGGATTCGTCTCGATGGAACAAATGGATTTCATCTGGGGACTTTCCCCGGATGTGATCGAGAAGCTGAAACAATCGTTCCGCATTGAAAGTTTGCCTGCGATCAAAAAGATTCCGGTCAATACCGCCACCATTAAGGAATTGTCGAAAGTACCGTACCTGAATTATTACAGCGCAAAAGCCATTGTAACTTTCAGGAGTATGAATGGCGAAATCCGCAACGCTGAGGATTTGACAAAAATCAAAGATTTTCCGGTTGAAAAATTCAAAATAATTGCCCTATATTTGGGATTCTAAAAAAATCACCTAAAAAACATAGTATTATATATGAATTCGATGTACTTTTCAGAAGAGCATGACCTATTTAGGAAAAGTTTACAGGACTTTTTACAAAAGGAAGTCGTGCCACATATTGAAAAATGGGAAGCGACAGGAACAATTGAACGTTTTATCTGGAAGAAATTTGGCGAAATGGGCTTCTTTGGCATCCATTATCCTGAAGCTTATGGCGGCATGGACCTAGATTTATTTTATACCGTGATCTTACTCGAAGAACTCCAGAAAATAAGGTCATCAGGTTTTGCCGCTGCCATGTGGGCCCACGCTTATCTGGCCATGACACACCTGAATGCCGAAGGAGACGAAAGGATCAAGCAGGAATACCTGGCACCAAGCATTTCGGGCGACAAGATCGGAGCACTGTGCATTACCGAGCCTTTCGGGGGAAGCGATGTGGCAGGCATGAAAACAACAGCGACAAAAAAAGGCAATACTTACATCCTGAACGGATCGAAAACGTTTATTACCAATGGCGTTTATGCTGATTATTATGTCGTTGCCGCAAAAACAAGCCCTGAACTCGGAAATAAAGGGATTAGCATTTTTGTGATGGACACCAGCCTGAAAGGGATTTCGGCGACCAAGCTCGATAAATTAGGCTGGAGGGCATCGGACACGGCAGAAATTGCTTTTGACAATGTGGAAATCCCGGAAGAAAACCTGATGGGTGAGGAAGGAAAAGGTTTTGCTTACATGATGCAGCATTTTGCCCTGGAACGATTGATCATGGCTATAAATGCGCATGCTCGTGCCGAATATGCGATTGATTATACGATAGATTATATGTCGAGCCGTGAAGCATTTGGCACCACGATCGACAAATTCCAGGCATTAAGGCACACCATTGTAGACCATGCCACGGAAACCGCACACTGCAAATTATTTAATTATGCCACGGTCGCCCGATTGGACAAAAAAGAATATGTCGTCATGGAAGCCAGCATGGCCAAATTAAAATCCACCAAAGTAGCGGATGACACGATTTACAGCTGCCTGCAAATGCTTGGCGGTTACGGCTATATGGAAGAATACCCATTGGCACGCCTGATGCGTGACAGCCGCCTGGGACCTATTGGTGGCGGTACTTCAGAAATCATGAGGGAGATTTTATCGAAAATGATTTTTGATAAACGGAAGTATGAGCCGGCAGTGAAATAGCAGTCAGTCGCGGTTCACAGTAAGCAGTGAATTAACAAAACTCCAAATTCCAATTGATGCATGTTGATTGGAATTTTGATTTTGAAGTTTTGTGCGCGTGAGGGATGGCAGCGGAAATCCCGCAGCGAGGAACGAGCGAGGAATTGCAGTGTACAGCCCGACGGCGGCACGGTCAAACTGCCACGGCTTACTGCAAACGTTCCTGCCGCCGGCACGCCCAAAAAATAATTCAAAATTCATAATTCATAATTCAAAATAATTTTTACCTTTGCAGCCTTAACGAGAGGAGGTGTCTATATTATGTTAATTATACCAATTAAAGACGGAGAAAATATCGATAGAGCATTAAAGCGCTATAAAAGAAAGTTTGACAAGACCGGAACTGTACGCCAGTTGCGCGCAAGACAAGCATTCATTAAACCTTCTGTAACGCATAGGATGAAAATCCAGAAAGCAGCTTACATCCAGAACATGAGAGATAACTTAGAGAGTTAATATCCCGATTCTGAAAATATATTACCGTTAGTCATCAAAGTTTAATACTTTTGAGGCTAACGGTTTTTTTTATGCCACAAATCAGGGAGGCTTTTACGGATTATTTGTCGAAGGAACGGAATTACTCGCCACATACATTATTAGCGTATGACCGCGACCTGCAGGCTTTCAGCGATTTCCTGCTGGCCCATTTTGAACAGGATGATTTAGTTGATGTCAATTACAGCCAGATACGCAGCTGGATTGTTTCATTAGTAGATTCCGGGGTCTCCAATAATTCCGTGAACAGAAAAATATCCTCACTGAAAGCTTTTTATAAATTCCTGCTGAAAACACGACAGATCGAGACGAGTCCGTTGCTGAAGCACAAAGCTTTGAAAACACCAAAAAAGCTCCAGATCCCTTTTTCGGAAAAAGAGCTCGATGCGGTGCTGAACCAGATCCAATATCCCGAAGGTTATGAAGGTATTCGCGATCGGTTGATTATTGATTTGTTTTACACCACAGGCATCCGGCGTGCGGAATTAATCACGTTAAAAACTTATAATGTTGACTTTTCGAACCAGACGCTGAAGGTTTTAGGAAAAAGAAACAAGGAGCGCATCATCCCGATTTTGCCAATTATTTCCCAACAACTTCAAACCTATATAAAGGAACGTGCTTGTTTAGAACAAATTAAGGATTCCGATTTTTTCTTCCTAACGTTAAAAGGTATTAAAATGAGCGATTCGCTTGTGTATCGATTAATAAATAACTACTTTAGTAATGTCTCCGAAAAGGTAAAAAAGAGCCCGCATATCCTACGACATACGTTTGCGACTCACTTGCTGAACAACGGGGCGGATTTAAATTCGGTCAAGGAATTGCTCGGTCATTCGAGTCTTGCCTCAACGCAGGTATACACCCACAACAGTTTGGCAGAACTGAAAAAAGTATATGGGGAAGCCCATCCGAGGAACCAACGGCAATCCTGACAATGTTTAACTATTAAATTTTAGATTTATGAAGGTAAATGTTCATGCAGTTAACTTTACTGTTGACAGAAAGCTGGTAGATTTCATTCAGGAGCGAATGAATAAATTGGAAAAGTATTATGACAAGGTGGTTTCATCCGATGTTTTCCTCAAAGTAGAGAAAACAAGCGACAAGGAAAACAAGGTAGCAGAATTGAAAATACATGTTCCCGGAGACGAATTCCT
The DNA here is from genome assembly GCF_003097535.1 of Flavobacterium pallidum. Lineage (NCBI taxonomy): Bacteria > Pseudomonadati > Bacteroidota > Flavobacteriia > Flavobacteriales > Flavobacteriaceae > Flavobacterium > Flavobacterium pallidum. Next base: position 1,676,454 of record NZ_CP029187.1, on the reverse strand, counting down.
CGTGAAGAAACAATGTAAAACATTTGAAGAGGCAGTAGACCTTTCCATAGAAGCAGCAGAGCGATTATTAGTTAAAAGGAAGGAGAAAATCCGAACGTTTAGTTAATCTGAATTTTTTTTGAAAAATGTTTTGATTAACAAACAAAAACATATACATTTGCAGTCCGTTAGAAATAGCGGACTTTTTTTATTGTTAATGCCGGTGTAGCTCAGTTGGCTAGAGCAGCTGATTTGTAATCAGCAGGTCGTGGGTTCGAGTCCCTCTATCGGCTCCATTTTCCCAGATAAATTCGGGATTTGTTCATTTAAATATTGGTTAAAAACGGGGAGATACTCAAGCGGCCAACGAGGGCAGACTGTAAATCTGCTGTGAGAACTTCGCAGGTTCGAATCCTGCTCTCCCCACAAAATTTTTGATTGAGACAGCGTCGAAGCTTTGCTTTCGTAAGCTGGCGAAAAAAAAAATTTGGTGAAGCTTCACCTTCACGGATTACCTCGCTACGCTCGGTAATCCTGTCGCCTCAGGAATATGTTTTCTGCTCGTCGGGCTCATAACCCGAAGGTCGATGTGAACGCTTCTGATAAGATATTGGATTTGGAATTTCAATATTGGAATTTCTTTTCATCCTTGCCGACTTAGCTCAGGGGTAGAGTGCTTCCTTGGTAAGGAAGAGGTCACGGGTTCAATTCCCGTAGTTGGCTCAATTTAGTAAGAACACTAATATTATTATATAACTAAGATTAAAAATTAAGTAAAATGGCAAAAGAGAATTTTAATCGTTCCAAACCGCACTTGAATATCGGTACTATTGGACACGTAGATCACGGAAAAACTACCTTGACTGCTGCTATCACAAAGGTAATGGCTGAAGCTGGTTTCTCTAAAACCGCTGCTAAATCTTTCGACCAGATTGATAACGCACCTGAAGAAAAAGAAAGAGGTATTACCATTAATACTTCACACGTAGAATATGAAACAGCTAACCGTCACTACGCTCACGTAGACTGTCCAGGTCACGCGGATTACGTAAAGAACATGGTTACAGGTGCTGCCCAGATGGACGGTGCTATCCTTGTGGTTGCTGCTACAGACGGACCAATGCCACAAACACGTGAGCACATCCTTTTGGGTCGTCAGGTAGGTATTCCAAGAATCGTTGTATTCATGAACAAAGTGGATATGGTTGATGATGCTGAGCTTTTAGAGCTTGTTGAAATGGAAATCCGTGACCTTTTGTCATTCTACGAGTATGATGGAGATAATGGACCGGTTATCCAGGGTTCTGCTTTGGGTGGATTGAATGCTGATCCAAACTGGGTTCCTAAAATCATGGAATTGATGGAAGCTGTTGACAACTGGATCGAGGAGCCAATCCGTGATACAGAGAAGCCATTCCTTATGCCAATCGAGGACGTATTTACAATCACAGGTCGTGGAACTGTTGCTACAGGTCGTATCGAAACTGGAGTTTGTAACACAGGTGATCCTGTTGAAATCATCGGTATGGGTGCTGAGAAATTGACTTCTACTATTACTGGTATCGAGATGTTCCGTCAGATCCTTGACAGAGGTGAGGCTGGAGATAACGCTGGTATCCTTTTGAGAGGTGTTGCTAAAGAAGACATCAAAAGAGGAATGGTAATCGTTAAGCCAGGATCTGTTAAGCCACACGCTAAATTCAAAGCTGAGGTTTATATCCTTAAAAAAGAAGAAGGTGGACGTCACACGCCATTCCACAATAACTACCGTCCACAGTTCTACGTACGTACAACTGACGTAACAGGTGTTATTTCTCTTCCAGCTGGTGTAGAGATGGTTATGCCAGGTGATAACTTGACTATCGATGTAGCTTTGTTAAGCCCAATCGCGATGAGCGTTGGTTTACGTTTTGCTATCCGTGAAGGTGGTAGAACAGTAGGTGCTGGTCAGGTAACTGAAATCGTAGAATAATTTTATTCATAATACTTAAAAAGCCAGTGTCGTAAAATAACGACACTGGTTTTTAATAAACGGGCGTAGTTCAAGGGTAGAATAGCGGTCTCCAAAACCGTTGATGGGGGTTCGAATCCCTCCGCCCGTGCAAAAAACAAAATATAATGAAAGTTACTAATTATATATCAGAGGCGTTTGAAGAGTTAAGAACGAATGTAACCTGGCCGGAATGGGCAGAAGTACAACGCCTTACAATTGTAGTTGCTGTTTTTTCAGTTTTGTGTTCACTCGCCACATGGGGAGTTGACCAAGGTTTCACGAAATTACTAAGCGCTTTTTTCAGCGTCGTTAAATAAATAAATATTTTGGCGATGTCAGAAAATAATGTGAAAAAATGGTACGTTGTCAGAGCGGTAAGCGGCCAGGAGAATAAAGTAAAGAACTATATCGAGACTGAAATCAACAGGTTGGGTATGGGAGATTATATTTCTCAGGTTTTGGTTCCTACCGAAAAAATTGTACAGGTAAGAGACGGCAAGAAAATCACCAAGGATAAAGTATATTTTCCAGGATACGTGATGATTGAAGCAAACCTTACCGGCGAAATTCCGCACATTATCAAATCCATAACAAGCGTTATCGGTTTCTTAGGCGAAGTTAAAAACGGTGATCCGGTGCCTTTGCGTATGTCAGAGGTAAACAGAATGCTTGGAAAAGTGGATGAATTGGCTGTTAAGACTGATTCACACGCAATTCCTTTCAATATGGGTGAAACGGTCAAAGTTATTGACGGTCCATTCAATGGTTTCAACGGAACTGTTGAGAAAATAAATGACGAGAAGCGTAAACTCGAAGTCATGGTGAAGATTTTCGGAAGAAAAACACCTTTGGAACTGAGCTTTATGCAGGTTGAAAAAGTATAATTTGTTACACTATTATATATAACCGCGGAGGTCTGCTTCCACAGACTGATGCAAATTTTTAAAACACAATGGCTAAAGAGATTAGTAAAGTAGTTAAACTACAAGTAAAGGGAGGCGCCGCGAATCCATCGCCGCCGGTTGGACCTGCTCTTGGAGCTGCTGGTGTGAACATCATGGAATTCTGTAAGCAATTTAATGCGAGAACCCAGGATAAAGCCGGCAAAGTATGCCCAGTGCAAATCACTGTGTATAAAGACAAATCATTCGATTTCGTCGTAAAAACTCCACCAGCTGCCGTCCAGTTAATGGAAGCTGCAAAGCTAAAAGGAGGTTCGGGAGAACCAAACCGTAAAAAAGTTGCCAGCGTTACCTGGGATCAGATCAAAGCGATCGCAGAGGACAAAATGGCTGATTTAAATGCATTCACTATGGAGTCTGCAATGAGTATGATTGCTGGTACAGCAAGATCTATGGGTATAACTGTATCAGGAGAATCTCCTCTTAAAAAAGCTTAAGACATGGCAAAATTGACAAAAAAGCAAAAAGAGGCTGCTTCAAAAATTGAGAAGAACAAAATGTATTCTTTAAAAGATGCTTCTGCATTAGTTAAAGTAATCGCTTCTGCAAAATTTGATGAGTCTGTGGATATCGCCGTGAAATTAGGCGTTGACCCAAGAAAAGCAAACCAGATGGTAAGAGGTGTTGTAACACTTCCACACGGAACCGGTAAGGATGTAAGGGTTTTGGCTCTTGTAACTCCGGATAAAGAAGCTGAAGCTAAAGCTGCCGGTGCAGACCACGTAGGTTTAGATGACTATCTTCAGAAAATCAAAGACGGCTGGACTGATATTGATGTAATCATCACTATGCCTGCTGTTATGGGTAAATTGGGACCATTAGGACGTATCCTTGGGCCACGTGGCTTAATGCCAAACCCGAAAACCGGAACAGTTACTATGGATGTAGCAAAAGCTGTAGCTGAAGTAAAAGCCGGTAAGATTGATTTCAAAGTAGATAAGACAGGTATCGTTCACGCAGGTATCGGAAGGGTTTCTTTCGGGGCAGATCAAATCGTGGACAATGCGCATGAGATTATTCAAACATTAATTAAACTGAAGCCAACTGCGGCAAAAGGTCAATACATCAAAAGCATTCACTTGTCAAGCACAATGAGTCCTGCGATTGCACTTGATCCCAAAGCAGTCTAAGCAGTAAAAGATTTTTAATATGACTAGAGAAGAAAAATCAATCGCAATTGAAAATTTAACTGCACAGTTAGCCGGTAGCAATACCGTATATATGGCAGATATTTCAGGACTTGATGCTGAAACGACTTCAAACTTGAGAAGGGCTTGCTTTAAAGCAGGCATCAAATTGGAAGTGGTTAAAAACACTTTGCTTGAAAAAGCAATGGAAGCATCTGAGAACAACTATGAGGATTTATCAACGATTTTAAAAGGAAACACCGCGATCCTTCTTTCAGAAACTGCTAACGCACCTGCAAAGATCATCAAGGAATTCCGTAAGAAATCAGACAAACCAGTCCTTAAAGGAGCTTACATCAATGCCGAAATTTACATCGGTGACAACTTACTGGATTCATTAGCATCGCTTAAATCCAAGGAAGAAGTTATCGGCGAAATCATCGGATTACTTCAGTCACCTGCTCAAAGAGTTATTTCAGCTCTTAAGAACCAGTTCAAGGACGAAGACGCAGCGTAAGCACATTCACAAGCGCACAATAATAAATTATATTTTACAAATCATTTTAAACGATAGAAAAATGGCAGATTTGAAACAATTCGCAGAACAATTAGTTAACCTTACTGTAAAAGAAGTTAACGACTTAGCAACAATATTGAAAGATGAGTATGGAATTGAGCCTGCTGCAGCTGCAGTAGTAGTTTCAGGTGGTGGTGGCGAAGCTGCTGCTGAAGAAGCTCAGACTGAATTCAACGTAATCCTTAAAGATGCAGGTGCTTCTAAATTAGCTGTAGTGAAATTGGTAAAAGAACTTACCGGTTTAGGTCTTAAAGAAGCTAAAGAAGTAGTGGACAGCGCTCCAAGTTCAGTTAAAGAAGGTGTTTCTAAAGAAGAGGCTGAAGGCCTGAAAAAAGCTTTAGAAGAAGCCGGAGCTGTTGTTGAGCTTAAATAGTAAAACTCGGTTTTGAAAACTAGGTTTAGGTCTTGGATACGCATCCAAAGGCCTAAACCATTTTTCGTATAATAAAATTATATCCGATTTTATTGATAAATACGAAAATCTTTTAATCAATACGAAGAAAGAAATGAACTCCTACTTGGTTTATTTTTAAAGATGTATTGATCTTAAAAAGAAAGTATGGATACCATAGTGTTTCACACAAAAATTACTTTTTTTTAATCAAAATTTTGTTCATTGATGATAACAAATCAGACTGAAAGATTGAATTTTGCCTCGACCAAAAATATCCCGGACTATCCGGATTTCTTAGATATTCAGGTCAAATCTTTTAAAGATTTCTTCCAACTGGAAACCAAATCTGACGAGAGGGGCAACGAAGGGCTTTATAACACCTTCATGGAGAACTTTCCAATCACTGACACCAGAAACCAATTCGTACTGGAGTTCCTTGATTATTTTGTTGATCCGCCACGTTATACCATTCAGGAATGTATTGAGAGAGGACTTACTTACAGTGTGCCTTTAAAAGCCAGGTTAAAACTGTATTGTACAGATCCCGAGCATGAGGATTTTGAAACTATTGTACAGGATGTGTACCTCGGTACTATTCCTTATATGACGCCAAGCGGTACGTTTGTCATCAATGGCGCCGAGCGTGTAGTAGTGTCGCAGTTGCACCGTTCACCTGGTGTCTTCTTCGGACAGTCGTTCCACGCCAACGGAACCAAATTATATTCTGCCCGTGTCATCCCATTCAAAGGATCATGGATTGAATTCGCAACCGATATCAACAGCGTCATGTACGCGTATATCGACCGTAAGAAAAAATTACCGGTAACCACTTTATTCCGTGCTATCGGTTTTGAAAGAGATAAGGATATCCTTGAAATCTTCGACCTTGCTGAGGAAATCAAAGTATCTAAAACAGGACTTAAGAAATACATCGGACGCAAATTAGCAGCCCGTGTATTGAATACATGGCACGAAGATTTCGTGGACGAGGATACCGGCGAGGTAGTTTCTATCGAACGTAACGAGATTATCCTTGATCGTGATACCATCATCGACAAAGATAATGTGGAGGAAATCATCGACGCCAATGTAAAATCGATCCTTTTGCACAAGGAAGATGCGAATCAGGCTGATTATGCCATCATCCACAACACACTGCAAAAAGACCCGACCAACTCTGAAAAAGAAGCCGTCGAGCACATCTACCGTCAGCTGCGTAATGCAGAACCACCTGATGAGGAGACTGCACGTGGTATCATCGATAAATTGTTCTTCTCTGACCAACGTTATAACTTAGGTGAAGTAGGTCGTTACAGGATGAACAAAAAACTGAACCTTGATATCCCAATGGAAAAGCAGGTCTTGACCAAAGAAGATATCATCACTATCGTGAAATACTTAATCGAATTGATCAACTCTAAAGCAGAGATTGATGATATCGATCACTTGTCAAACCGTCGTGTACGTACTGTTGGTGAACAACTTTCAGCACAATTCGGCGTTGGACTTGCCCGTATGGCACGTACGATCCGTGAAAGGATGAACGTTCGTGACAATGAAGTATTTACGCCGATCGATTTGATCAATGCGAAAACTTTGTCGTCTGTAATCAATTCTTTCTTCGGAACAAACCAGTTGTCTCAGTTCATGGATCAAACGAATCCATTGGCCGAGATTACTCACAAGAGAAGATTGTCTGCCCTTGGACCTGGTGGTCTTTCCCGTGAAAGAGCCGGTTTCGAGGTACGTGACGTTCACTATACACACTACGGCCGTTTATGCCCGATTGAAACACCGGAAGGACCAAACATCGGTTTGATCTCTTCACTTGGGGTTTATGCGAAAGTAAACGGAATGGGATTCATCGAAACGCCTTACCGTAAAGTAACTGATGGTAAAATTGACATTACTTCCGATCCTGTTTATTTAAGTGCAGAAGAAGAAGAAGGCAAATTGATTTCCCAGGCCAACATTGAAGTGGGTGCTGACGGAACCATCCTTGCTGATAAAGTAATTGCCCGTGAGGAAGGTGACTTCCCTGTGGTGGATCCACACAGCATTCATTATGCTGACGTTGCGCCAAACCAGATCGCGTCGATTTCCGCTTCATTGATTCCGTTTTTGGAGCATGATGATGCGAACCGTGCGTTGATGGGATCAAACATGATGCGCCAGGCCGTACCATTGTTACGTCCTGAAGCTCCAATCGTTGGTACAGGTCTTGAAAGACAGGTGGCTTCTGATTCCCGTGTGTTGATCAATGCTGAAGGTCATGGAACGGTAGAATATGTTGATGCAAACATCATCACTATTAAATATGACCGTACGGAAGAAGAAAGAATGGTAAGTTTTGATGCTGATGAGAAGACTTATAATCTGATCAAATTCAGAAAGACCAACCAAAGTACTTCGATTAACCTGAAGCCTATCGTAAGAAAAGGCGACCGTGTTATTCCTGGTCAGGTGCTGTCTGAAGGTTACGCTACCCAAAACGGAGAGCTTGCACTTGGAAGAAACCTTAAAGTGGCGTTTATGCCATGGAAAGGATACAACTTCGAGGATGCGATCGTAATCTCTGAGAAAGTAGTTCGCGATGATATCTTTACTTCAATCCACATCGATGATTATTCATTGGACGTACGTGATACGAAACTGGGTAATGAAGAATTAACCAACGACATCCCGAACGTTTCTGAAGAGGCTACCAAAGACCTTGACGAAAACGGTATGATCCGTATCGGTGCTGAAGTGAAGCCTGGTGACATCCTTATCGGAAAGATTACGCCTAAAGGAGAATCAGATCCTACTCCGGAAGAAAAACTGCTTCGCGCGATCTTCGGTGATAAGGCCGGTGATGTGAAAGATGCGTCATTGAAAGCTTCTCCATCTCTGCATGGAGTTGTATTAGACAAAAAACTGTTCGCAAGAGCGGTAAAAGATAAAAGAAAACGTACCAAAGACAAGGATGATTTGGGCTCCCTTGAAATGGAGTTCGAAACCAAATTTGTGGAATTGAAAGACAAACTGGTTGACAAATTATTCCTGATTGTCAATGGGAAAACCTCTCAGGGTGTCATGAATGATCTGGGTGAAGAAGTATTGCCAAAAGGTAAGAAATACACTCAGAAAATGCTGAACGCTGTAGAAGATTTCGCTCACTTAAGTAAAGGACAATGGGTTGCAGATGAGGAAACCAATAAAATGGTAAACGACCTGATCCACAACTACAAAATCAAACTGAATGACCTTCAGGGTGCTTTGAGAAGAGAGAAATTCACGATTACCGTAGGTGATGAATTGCCTGCAGGAATCCTGAAACTGGCTAAAGTATACATCGCTAAGAAACGTAAACTGAAAGTAGGTGATAAAATGGCGGGACGTCACGGTAACAAAGGTATTGTTGCGCGTATCGTTCGTCACGAAGACATGCCATTCCTTGAAGACGGAACGCCTGTAGACATCGTATTGAACCCGCTGGGTGTACCTTCGCGTATGAACATCGGACAGATTTACGAAACTGTACTTGGATGGGCCGGTATGAACCTTGGCAAGAAATTTGCAACGCCGATTTTCGACGGAGCAACACTTGACCAGATCAACGAACTGACAGACGAAGCCGGAATTCCACGTTTCGGACACACGTACCTGTATGACGGAGGAACCGGAGAGCGTTTCCACCAGCCTGCAACCGTAGGTGTGATCTATATGCTGAAACTGGGGCACATGGTTGATGATAAGATGCACGCACGTTCTATCGGACCGTACTCTCTTATTACGCAGCAGCCTCTTGGAGGTAAGGCACAGTTCGGTGGACAGCGTTTCGGAGAGATGGAGGTTTGGGCACTCGAGGCTTATGGTGCGTCCAGCACACTTCGTGAAATCCTCACCGTGAAATCGGATGACGTGATCGGAAGGGCGAAAACTTACGAGTCGATCGTTAAGGGTGAATCCATGCCGGAACCGGGACTTCCTGAGTCATTTAACGTATTGATGCACGAGCTTAAAGGTCTTGGATTAGACATTCGTTTAGAAGAATAAATATTCAGTAATCCGTGTCCGGCTCAGGTCGGACGCTGATTATAATTTAATTAGTTTTCAGGATTTATACCCGTAAACCGTTCCGATTTTTTATAGAAACATTGTTTTTATAATTAGCACTTCAGGAAAGACCTGAAGTTTAGAGAAGTAACCCGAGGTAGTGTTTATCGCAAAGATAAACGGATTCAATTTTTTAATTGCAAATAAATCAATAGTAGAAACTATGATGAATAATAGAAATAATAACAATAAGGACAAAAACCAAATAAAAAGGTTTGACAAAATTTCTATCGGTCTTGCTTCTCCGGAATCTATCCTGGCGGAATCAAGGGGTGAAGTCTTAAAGCCTGAAACAATCAACTACAGGACGCACAAGCCGGAACGCGACGGTCTTTTCTGTGAAAGGATCTTCGGACCTGTAAAGGATTTCGAATGTGCCTGTGGTAAATATAAAAGGATCCGTTACAAAGGCATCGTCTGCGACCGCTGCGGTGTTGAAGTAACCGAGAAAAAAGTACGTCGTGACCGTGTCGGGCATATCAACCTTGTCGTGCCCATCGCACACATCTGGTATTTCCGTTCGCTTCCGAATAAAATCGGATACATCCTTGGATTGCCGTCTAAAAAATTAGACATGATCATTTACTACGAAAGATACGTGGTGATCCAGGCTGGTATTGCAAAAAATGCCGAAGGTGATGAAGTGAAGAGATTGGACTTTTTGACCGAAGAAGAATACCTGAACATTCTGGACAGCCTTCCTCAGGAAAACCAATATCTTGACGACAATGACCCTAATAAATTTATCGCCAAAATGGGTGCTGAATGTATTATGGACCTGTTAGCAAGGATTGATCTGGACAGTCTGTCTTACGACTTGCGCCACAGTGCCAACAACGAAACGTCGAAACAACGTAAAACAGAGGCTTTAAAAAGATTACAGGTTGTGGAATCTTTCCGCGAATCAAACCTCAATCGTGAGAACCGTCCGGAATGGATGATCATGAAAGTGGTTCCTGTTATCCCGCCTGAATTGCGTCCGTTAGTGCCGCTTGATGGTGGCCGTTTCGCAACGTCGGATTTGAACGACCTTTACCGTCGTGTGATTATCCGTAACAATCGTTTGAAGCGTCTGATGGAGATCAAAGCTCCTGAAGTGATCCTTCGTAACGAAAAGCGTATGTTGCAGGAATCGGTAGATTCTTTGTTCGATAACACGAGAAAGGCTTCTGCCGTTAAGACAGAATCAAACCGTCCATTGAAATCGCTTTCTGATTCCCTTAAGGGAAAACAAGGGCGTTTCCGTCAGAACTTGCTTGGAAAACGTGTCGATTATTCTGCGCGTTCGGTGATCGTCGTTGGACCGGAATTGAAATTATTCGAATGCGGTCTGCCAAAAGACATGGCTGCTGAACTTTACAAACCTTTCGTTATCCGTAAGCTTATCGAAAGAGGTATTGTAAAAACGGTAAAATCTGCCAAGAAAATCATCGATAAGAAAGAGCCTGTAGTTTGGGATATCCTTGAAAATGTAATCAAAGGACACCCTGTATTGCTTAACCGTGCTCCTACCCTGCACCGTCTGGGTATCCAGGCGTTCCAGCCGAAACTGATTGAAGGAAAAGCGATCCAGCTTCACCCATTGGTTTGTACGGCTTTCAACGCGGATTTCGATGGTGACCAGATGGCGGTTCACTTGCCACTTGGACCTGAAGCGATCCTTGAAGCGCAGCTTTTGATGCTGGCATCACACAACATCCTGAACCCTGCGAATGGCGCACCGATTACGGTTCCTTCCCAGGACATGGTTTTGGGTCTGTATTATATGACCAAAGAAAGATTGTCGACTCCGGAAATGAAAATCTTAGGCGAAGGCCTGACTTTCTATTCTGCAGAAGAAGTAAATATCGCCTTGAACGAAGGCCGTCTGGAATTGAACGCAAGAGTGAAAATCCGTGCGAAAGATTTCAACGAAAACGGAGAATTGGTTTGGAAAATCATCCAGACCACTGCAGGACGTGTACTGTTTAATGAAGTAGTTCCTGAAGCAGCAGGATATATCAATGACGTTTTGACCAAGAAGAACCTGCGTGATATCATCGGACACATCTTAAGTGTGACCAATGTACCAACCACTGCCGCTTTCCTTGACGAAATGAAAGACATGGGTTACAAATTCGCATTCAAAGGCGGATTGTCATTCAGTTTGGGTGATATCCGTATTCCGGAGCAAAAAGGAAAACTGATCGCCGATGCCAATGAGCAGGTTGATGGTATCCTTATGAACTATAACATGGGTCTTATCACCAATAACGAGCGTTATAACCAGGTTATTGACATCTGGACTTCGGCGAATGCACAGCTTACTGAATTGGCGATGAAAAATATCCGTGAAGACCAGCAAGGGTTTAACTCGGTATACATGATGCTTGATTCAGGAGCGAGGGGTTCCAAAGAGCAGATCCGTCAGCTTACAGGTATGCGTGGTTTGATGGCCAAGCCTAAGAAATCTACTGCCGGTGGTGGTGAGATTATCGAAAACCCGATCCTTTCTAACTTTAAGGAAGGTCTTTCGATCCTTGAATACTTCATCTCTACGCACGGTGCCCGTAAAGGTCTTGCCGATACCGCTTTGAAGACTGCGGATGCCGGTTACCTTACCAGAAGGCTCCATGACGTTTCCCAGGATGTTATCGTAAATCTTGACGATTGCGGTACATTGAGGGGTGTTGAAGTTTCAGCATTGAAAAAGAACGAAGAAATAGTGGAATCGTTGGGAGAAAGGATCCTTGGCCGTGTGGCTTTACAGGATGTCATCAACCCATTGACCAACGAAATCATCATCGAAGCCGGTAAGCAGATTACTGAAAACGTGATGAGGGTTATCGAAGCGTCTCCAATCGAAAGAGTGGAAGTACGTTCTCCATTGACTTGTGAAGCTATCAAAGGAATCTGTGCTAAATGTTACGGAAGGAACCTTGCTACAGGTAAGATGACACAACGTGGAGAAGCTGTCGGTGTAATCGCTGCTCAATCCATCGGTGAACCTGGAACTCAGCTGACACTTCGTACATTCCACGTAGGTGGTGTGGCCGGAGGAATCTCTGAAGAATCCAGCATCGTAGTACGTTTCAACGGTCGTCTTGAGATTGAAGATCTTAAAACGGTGAAAGGTGAAGACAACGAAGGCAATACCGTAGACATCGTGGTGTCACGTTCTACCGAATTGAAACTGATCGACGAGAAGACAGGAATTGTCTTGAATACACATAACATCCCTTACGGTTCAAGCATTTTCGTAAAAGACGGACAGTCTGTTAAGAAAGGCGACGTAATCTGTAAATGGGATCCATATAACGGGGTTATTATTTCTGAATTTACCGGAAAAATTGCTTACGAAGATTTGGAACAGGGACAATCGTTCGTTGTTGAGATTGATGAGCAGACCGGATTCCAGGAAAAAGTAATTTCTGAAGGAAGGAACAAAAAACTGATCCCTACCTTATTGATCTACGGAAAAGACAATGAACTGATTCGTTCTTATAACTTACCGGTTGGTGCACACCTTATGGTAGACGATGGCGAGAAGATCAAAGCTGGAAAAATCCTTGTGAAGATTCCGCGCCGCTCTTCAAAAGCCGGGGATATCACCGGAGGTCTGCCAAGGATTACAGAGCTTCTTGAAGCACGTAACCCTTCAAACCCGGCGGTAGTTTCTGAAATCGATGGTGTGGTTACTTTTGGAAAAATCAAACGTGGTAACCGCGAGATTATCATCGAATCCAAATTTGGTGAGATTAAGAAATACCTTGTCAAATTATCGAGCCAGATCCTGGTGCAGGAAAATGACTTCATCCGTGCGGGTGTGCCATTGTCTGACGGAGCTATTACTCCTGAAGATATCCTGAGAATCCAGGGACCTGCCGCGGTACAACAATATCTTGTGAATGAAATCCAGGAAGTGTACCGTCTGCAAGGGGTAAAAATCAATGACAAGCACTTCGAGGTGGTTATCCGCCAGATGATGCGTAAAGTACAGGTCCAGGATCCGGGAGATACCTTATTCCTTGAAGACCAATTGATTCATACTAAAGACTTTATTGTTGAAAATGATAAGCTTTACGGTATGAAAGTGGTCGAGGATGCCGGTGATTCTGACACCCTGAAACCAGGACAGATTGTTTCTCCACGCCAATTGCGTGATGAGAATTCTATCCTGAAACGTACAGATAAGAACCTTGTTTCTGCACGTGACGTGATCACTGCAACGGCTACTCCGGTACTTCAGGGTATCACAAGGGCTTCACTTCAGACGAAGTCATTCATCTCTGCTGCGTCGTTCCAGGAAACTACTAAAGTACTAAACGAAGCTGCTGTAGCAGGGAAAGTAGATTTATTGGAAGGTCTTAAGGAAAATGTGATCGTCGGACACCGAATCCCTGCCGGAACCGGTATGAGGGAGTACGACCATACGATCGTAGGTTCTAAAGAGGATTTCAACGAAATGATGGCTACTAAAGAAGAATACAACTATTAAGATATGAGTGATAACAATCAACAACCAGGGCAAATCAATATTGAACTGGACGAGAAAACTGCGGAAGGAACATATTCAAACCTTGCGATAATCAATCACTCGGCATCAGAATTTGTATTGGATTTCGTATGCATCATGCCGGGAACCCCAAAGGCAAAAGTGAAGTCAAGGATTGTCCTGACGCCACAGCACGCCAAAAGGCTCCTGAAAGCGATGGGGGAAAACATCCACAGATTTGAATCAGCCCATGGCGAAATCAAAGATACGGAACAACCCGCCATTCCATTGAACTTTGGTCCTACGGGACAAGCTTAATAGAAAAACCTCCCAATTGGGAGGTTTTTTTTTAATTATCCAGCATAAATCACCAATAACTTTCAGGCAATCACTTATTAAAATTTAACTTTTGGTATACATTTTACATAACGAAAATACGTTGTGATTGCGTAGGGATGCAATGGCCCTTTCCCCTGAAAGTAAGGTACGATTTTCACAAAACATGCTATTACGCAAAATCTACCTCAAATGTTAAATTTTGAGGGATTTTAAAATACACTACCTTAATTTCGCAGCTGTATCCAATAATAATTTTTTCGTCGCCAAAATCCCATCGATTTCGTTCAATCGGTTTCCTTCATATTCCACTCCGATAAAACCTTTATAACCGGCCGATTTGACGATTTGCAACATATTTAGATAGTCAATTGTTGTTTCGTTGCCATCGGCATCAAAGTCATACGACTTAGCACTGACCCCTTTAGCAAACGGCATCATTTCCGCAACACCTTTGTATTTATCGTAAGTTTCAACACACGGAGAGGCCCAACGATCACCATCACGCCTGCGCACACAGAAATTCCCGAAATCCGGTAACGCACCACAATTTTTCATGTTTATTTCCTTAAAAACTGCTGTGAGCTTTGCAATATCTGACGATAGCCCGCCGTGGTTTTCGACGATTACATTCATTTTGGATCCTGCCGCGAATTCAGCCAATCGGCCCAAACCATCAACCGCAGTTTCTTTCCAGGTCTTAAAGTCGTTTTCAGCTCCTTCGCCGAATAGGTTTACACGGATGGAGTGACATTCTAATTCAGCAGCGGCATCAATCCACTTTTTATGCTTATCGATTGCCTGGTCGCGATCCTTTTTTTCCAAAGCTGCCAATTCCCCTTCTCCATCCACCATAATCAACACGTTGCTTATACCGTTGTCTATGCTGCGTAACTTTAGTTCCTTTGCCAGTGCAGCAGCTGTTTTATTCTCATTGCTATTTTCAAGGGAATACAACGCACTTACATATTCTAAGCCTTCAAAACCAAGAGACTTCGCTTTTACCGCAAAATCAAGTGGGTTAAGGGTTTTATTTTCGCTTATGGCGCGATGCAGCGACCATTGTGCCAATGATAATTTGAAAAAAGGTTTTTCGGTGGTGAGGAGGAAGTCCGTTGCCTCGTTGTAAATCAGGTTGGCAGCGGAAACTGCCATGGCAAATTGTGTGGCGCTTTTAAGGAAATGACGACGGTTCATCTGAGATATTTTCCTTAAAGGTAAGATTTTTCATTTTACACGACACCCTAGCCCGGATCGTAGCGGAAATCCTTTTTATTTTTTTATTTAAAAATAAAAAGATTGCAGTGTAGAGCCGGAAATAGCTCCTGAAAAACAAAAAAAGAAGGGGAAGCCTAAGCTGTCCCCTCCTAACCTAACCAATAACCGAATCATCATGAAAATCTTATCACGCGTGATAAAATTTACAAAACTCAGTAAGTAAGTTTATTAATGTAAAGATACACCAGCAACACGGCGACTGTGTTATAGTATTGCTTTTGAAGTTTACAGAATTTACAGATAAAAAAAACGCAATCGTATTGATTGCGTTTAACGTGCCTCAGACTGGACTCGAACCAGCACACCCGGGGGCGCTGCGACCTGAACACAGTGCGTCTACCAATTTCGCCACTGAGGCATTCAGGGACAGCAAAAGTAAGATGTTTTTTGGATTGCGCAAATGCTAAGGGGAAATATTTGGCAAAAGTTATACAGCATGTGACAATTCACTGATGCGTTGCAAAGCCACTTCCCAGGCTGCCGACATCTGGTCGTAATCGCTGTCGTTCATATCACAGGTAACTGACAGCCATGTATTGCCGTTTTCTTCTGAGAGTGTATAGGTTTCGTGGCTTCCTTCGATGGCCTTGGCCATGTCACTTTCACGGTCTTCCACGTTGTTTTTCACAATCCCGTCAAAACGGAATGAAAGTTTCTCGTATGGCCTTTTTTCTGCAATTATTCCCGTAATACCATTATTGGAGCCGTCGCTGAAGGTAACACGATGCCCTTCAATCCAATCGGTTTCAGCAGTAATGCCCTGCCCAAAGGATTTGTACCAGTCCTGGATATAGGCTTCTTCCATCAGCACGGCCCAGACCTTATCTTTTGGTGCCGTAATCTCTATTGATTTATGCATTGTTTTCATGGCTACACTTTTTTTATTGACGGATAAAATTACGAAATATCGGATGGGTATTAAAACCTCCGGCGTTGCTAAAATTCAGGACAATAATTGTCACGGAATTTATTTTACACATCCATTCTTGCTGAAGCCGCATCAATAAACGCATTTTTGCAATGGCTAAATTTGAATTCACGCTCAGCAGGTAGTAACATTGTAAGAATTTATCAAAATATCGAAAACCGAAATGCACTTTAGCCGGGCAATTTCTACAATTCTTACTTATCTTTGCCAAACCTTTTAACAGCCACAACACAACAACATGAACTACTTTTCTTCAGGCTTTAAATTGGGTATCCTTGGTGGAGGGCAGCTGGGTAAGATGCTTTTGGCCGAAACCCGAAAATTCGATATCCAAACTTATGTGCTTGACCCTTCTGCGGAAGCGCCGGGAAGACTGGCCTGCAACGTGTTCCAGCAAGGAAACCTGATGGATTTCGAAACGGTTTACAATTTCGGGAAGCAGGTCGACATTTTGACATTTGAGATTGAACTCGTTAACATTGCTGCGCTTGAAAAACTGGAATCGGAAGGAATCAAAATATACCCTTCTCCCAAAACACTTAAGCGTATCCAGAATAAGGGCATTCAAAAAGATTTTTATAAAACCCATAATATTGCCTCGGCTCCATACCAGCGATTTGAGAATGCTAATGCTTTAAAAACTGCTATTTCTGAAAATAAGGTACTATTGCCTTTCGTATGGAAATGTACCGAATTTGGTTATGACGGCAACGGGGTAAAGGTAATCCGCAAAACGGAAGATTGCGATTTGTTGCCAAATGTGGAATGCATCTCCGAAGAAATGATCCCATTTAAAAATGAACTCGCAGTGATAGTCACCCGCAACGTTTCCGGGGAAATCAAAACGTATCCCGTAGTTGAAATGGAATTTCATCCTGAAGCCAATCAGGTGGAATATGTGATTTGTCCGGCACGTATCGATGATGCCGTTGCAGAAAAAGCGCGCAAACTGGCGCTTGAGGTTTCAAAAGCATTTGAGCATGTAGGCTTGCTCGCCGTCGAAATGTTCCAGACCACATCAGATGAGATCTTGGTAAACGAAGTAGCACCAAGGCCGCATAACTCCGGACATTATTCTATTGAAGCCAGTTATACCTCGCAATTTGAAAATCATTTGCGTGCCATTCTTGATTTGCCATTGGGCGACACGGGAAGTAAAGTGGCCGGGATCATGGTGAACCTGGTGGGTGAAGAAGGTCATTCTGGCGATGTTTTATACGAGAACATGGAAGCGATTTTAGGCTGGCATGGTGTCACGCCGCACATTTATGGAAAAAGGCAAACGCGACCGTTCCGTAAAATGGGGCATGTCACGATTGTTAATGAAGATATTTCAGAAGCCAGAAAAATTGCGGAAAAAGTAAAGAAGACAATTAAGGTGATTAGTAAATAATTCAAAAAAAAATGAAAGTAGCCATTATAATGGGAAGCATTTCCGACATGACCGTCATGCAGGAAGCCATTGATATCCTGAAATCTTTTGGGATTGAAACCATAACTGATATTGTTTCCGCACACCGCACGCCGGAAAAACTATTCGATTTCAGCAAAAATGCACATATTAAAGGCATTTCAGTAATTATTGCCGGAGCGGGTGGCGCTGCACATTTACCTGGTATGGTAGCATCACTTTCGCCATTACCGGTCATCGGCGTACCAGTGAAGTCAAGCAATTCCATTGATGGCTGGGACAGTGTACTTTCCATCCTTCAGATGCCCGGAGGCGTTCCCGTAGCCACTGTGGCATTAAACGGTGCCAAAAACGCCGGAATTCTTGCCGCACAGATTATCGGATCACATGATCCCACCGTTTTACAAAAGATTATTGTATACAAGGAAAGCCTGAAAGAAGCCGTCCACAAGTCGTCCGAAGGATTGCAATAAAAAAACAGGAAGCCCTCCTCAGGGCTTCCTTAAATTTAAAATCTTGAATTACGAAATCTTTGTAGGTTTTTTTGATTTGGGGCAAAAAAGGAAAAATTTCAGTAATTCGGTTCTGAAAAAAAATAAAATCTACTCGACAAATATACACAAAAATCCGTTGAAATGCATCTTTTTGCACTTTTTAACAAAAAAGAATTAAATTGTTATAAATTTTTATGCTTTTGAAAAAGCATCATTAACATCTGAAATGAAAAATATTCCCTATCCATTTGATACTCCGCACGGTACTGCCCCGTTCTCAAAAATTAAAGACGAAACCTATAAACCCGCTTTTGAAGAAGCCATCGCTTTGGCACGGAATGAAATCGATGCCATCGTAAAAAACACTGACCTTCCCACTTACGAAAACACTATTGAAGCGTTGGATTTCTCCGGCGAAGCTTTAGACCGCATTTCGAATATCTTTTTCAACCTGAACTCCGCGGAAACCAACGACCAGCTGCAACAAATCGCTCAGGAAGTGTCACCGATACTGACCGCTTTCGGCAATGACATCACACTGAATGAAACACTTTTTGCAAAAATAAAAGCACTGTACGAGCAAAGGGAAAGCCTCAACCTGACCACAGAGCAGGCGACGCTTCTCGATAAAAAATTTAAAGGCTTTTCACGCAATGGCGCGCTTTTATCTGAGGAAAATAAGAATAAACTGCGCGAAATTGATACCGAACTGGCTTCCATTAAACTGACTTTCGGTGAAAATGTACTCGCTGAGACCCATGATTACGCCTTACACATTACCGATCCGGAAGATTTAAAAGGATTGCCTGAAGGCACAATTGAAGCTGCGAAACAGCTTGCGGAATCGCGAAGCCATGAGGGTTGGATTTTTACCCTGGACATGCCTAGTTACCTCCCTTTCATAACTTACGCAGAAAACCGGGAATTACGCAGACAACTTGCCGTCGCGGCCGGACAAAAAGCATTCCGCGACAATGATTTCAACAACAGCGAAAAGACGTTGAGGATTGCAAAACTTCGTCATGAACGCGCCAATTTACTCGGATATGAAACCCATGCCCATTTTGTTTTAGAAGAAAGAATGGCCCAAAATCCTGCAAAAGTGACCTCATTCCTGAACGAACTTTTAGCCAAAGCCAAACCCGCTGCCGAGCGTGAATTCGCCCAGCTTTCGACTTTTGCAAGTGAACTGGACGGAATTGAAACACTTGAAAAATGGGACGGATCGTATTATTCTGAAAAACTGAAACAGCAATTGTTCCGCCTTGATGATGAAATGCTGAAACCATATTTTAAATTGGAGAATGTCCTGAATGGTGCTTTCGAGGTCGCTAAAAGATTGTTCGGGCTGGCATTTAAAGAAGTCACAAACATCGACAAATATCATGAAGATGTTCAGACTTTTGAAGTGCATGACGATACCGGAAACTTTATCGCAGTATTCTACGCCGATTTTTTCCCTCGAAAAGGAAAACGCAACGGGGCCTGGATGACGTCCTATAAATCACAATATATTAAAAACGGAATCAACGAACGGCCGCATGTTTCCATTGTGTGCAATTTTACAAAACCAACGGGAACCAAACCTTCATTATTGACATTTAATGAAGTTATGACGCTATTTCATGAATTTGGGCATGCACTGCACGGCATGCTTGCCAATACGGTCTACCCAAGCCTTTCGGGAACCAGCGTGTATTGGGATTTCGTCGAACTGCCGAGCCAGGTCATGGAAAACTGGTGTTACGAACCCGAAGCACTGGCGTTATTTGCTCGCCATTATGAAACCGGCGAAATCATCCCGCAGGAATATGTCGATAAAATCCGTGAAAGTGCAAGCTTCCTTGAAGGCATGGCCACGCTGCGCCAACTCAGTTTCGGGTTGCTCGATATGGCTTTCCACGGCAGTGATCCGACTTCTATTACCGACATTAAATCGTTTGAAAAATCCATTTTTGACAAGACTTCCTTATTTCCTGATGTGGCTGAAAACTGCATGAGCGTGTCGTTTTCGCACATCTTCAACGGGGGCTATTCCTCGGGATATTACAGTTACAAATGGGCGGAAGTCCTTGATGCGGATGCGTTTGCTTATTTTAGTGAAAACGGCATTTTCAACAAGCAAATCGCCGACCGGTTCAAGGAAAATGTATTAAGCAAGGGCGGTACCGAACATCCCATGACGCTTTACAAACGATTCCGCGGCCAGGAACCAAAACCTGATGCGTTGCTCAAACGCGCCGGATTATTATAAAACCAAGACCGAAGTTTCCTGCTTCGGTTTTTTTTCGTTCAGTTCGGATTTCGCGTGGGCGCTGCCTGTGGCCCGGGCTGTCCGCTATATCTTTGCTCCGTTGCACTATGCAAAGGATGCCGCTTCCATCCCTAGCGCGGCACAGTCGTAAAAATCAAGAAAAGTCTCCGCAAAATTTAACTTTCACTTTTTATTGAAACTTTAAAAACTTTTATTATCTTTACCACATGGAATTCGGGAAAGCAAAAAATAAATTCATACAAACCTGGGGCGCATTAGGCTCACAATGGGGCATCAATAAAACCATGGCGCAAATACACGCATTGCTTATGGTTTCCCCAGATCCCATTTCAATGGAAGAAATCATGCATGAACTTCAGATTTCCCGAGGCAACGCCAGCATGAACATCCGTGCGTTAATGGATTGGGGTATCGTGTTTAAGGAATACAAGCAAGGGGAACGCCGCGAATATTACATCGCCGAAAAAGACTTAGACGAACTCGCCGTCAAAATTGCACAGGAACGCAGCAAACGCGAAATCAAGCCTGCGCTTAAAGTCCTAAAAGAAGTGTCATCACAGGAGCCTGACCATTCAGAAGCCCAAAAACATTTTGTGGAACAAACCGGAAAACTCTATGATTTCGTGCTTCGTGCCGACAATATGTTGGACAAAGTGACTGAAATTAAAGACAATTGGTTGGGCAGGTTGGTCATAAAACTGATGAAATAAAAAAATTTATTACTATGTTTCAATATTTTTTGAAAGTTTAAAATTATACGATGAAAACGATCAGGAGCATCAATACCATTTCATTCATGATTCCGCTTTGTATCGCGGCAATCGAGTTGATTATTTCTCAAGGTGTATTTCTAGCTATCATCGCTACGATGGCCACCGGATTCCTTCAAACCATTGCCGCGGTTTTGTTTGCCATGAGAAAGCCGGGCTCATGGTACATCTGGATATATTTTTTCTTTTATGCAGTCTTTTTTATTTTGCTCACCACAACAGATACAGATGGGATTTGGTTTATGCCACCCGTACTATTCCTGTATCTTAGTTTTATTATTTACACTGATTCAGGTGAAACGGAAAATGCAACATCCAGCGAGACATTTCAAAACTGAAACAAAAAAATCAGCACCCACCACAAAATCGGAATGGCTTCTACCCAAAAAGCAGCATAATACCGCGATTTTTTTTCATTGGCAAAAGCCAGGAATAATACCAGAATCAAAACCATGGCGAGGTTGATCCAAAGCCTGCCCGCATCGACACGCTGCTGCAAAAGCTCGAGCAGGTAAAATGGGATCAGCAACCCGAATCCAAGCCATTTCGTACGCCTCACCCCTATTTGCTGTGGCACGGTATGCAGATGCGGATCATCTTTCGCCAAATCGATAATCTCGAAAATCAGTACCAACACAAAAACCAGCACAAACCGCTGAACGAATTTCAGGTACACGTCCCATTCCATAAAATGATGCAGCGAGGCATCGGCGTCAAGAACAGGCATCAGCACCGTGACACCCGCCCAGCACAATGAGACGATGTAAATTTTAACGCCAGCCCAATTGCGCGCATTCTTCCGGTTTGGAAAAAATGGCAAAGTATACAAAATCGTCAACGCCGCAAAGAAGGTGCAGGCAGCCTGGGTCGTTCTTTGCAATTGCAGGAAAAAATACCCTGCCGCAAGCAGTGAGGCCAAACTAAGAAACGCAATGGCTTTCACCCTGAATACCGGTTCCTTTTTTGCCGTTCGCGCAATCGCATCATATTTTACGAAATTATATCCGGCAACCGTTCCGAAAAAGACAAAAAGCGGTACGGAAGAAGCCATTTCAAATCCAAACATCTGCCTTGTGATCAATACCAAAGCCATGCTGGAAAGCGCCACATGGAGGCTCGCACTTAGATAAAAATCAAAAAGTTTCTTTAAAAACCCCATAAGCACAAATTTAGTCAATGTGTTAATAAGAATCGGTTATAGTTGAAAATTTACCAAAAAACAGGCTTTGGAATCCCCGTTTATTATATTTAATTTTACGGTCTGATTTTACACAACTTAAAAAGAAATATGAGAACAGACGCATTCGCTTTAAGACACATCGGGCCAAGGGAAAGTCAACTTCCTGAGATGCTTAAAACCATCAACGCATCCGATTTAGACCAGTTGGTTTATGAAACAATTCCGGATGACATCAGGCTTAAAGCACCACTGGATCTCGATCCGGCCATGACCGAATTCGAATTCATGGACCACATCACAAAACTTGGTGCGAAGAACAAGGTTTTCAGTACTTATATCGGTCTGGGCTACCATGCCGCGATTGTGCCAGCCGTTATCCAAAGGAATATCCTCGAAAACCCGGGCTGGTATACCGCTTACACGCCTTATCAGGCCGAAATCGCACAGGGAAGGCTTGAAGCAATCCTGAATTTCCAGACCGTTGTCATTGAACTTTCGGGAATGGAAATCGCCAATGCCTCACTTTTGGATGAAGGTACCGCTGCCGCAGAAGCCATGGCGTTGCTGTTTGATGTGCGTACACGCGACCAAAAGAAAAACAACGTCAATAAATTCTTCGTTTCTGAAGAGATCCTGCCGCAGACTTTATCGGTATTGCAAACGCGTTCGACACCCATCGGAATCGAATTGGTGGTCGGAAATCACGAAACATTTGATTTTTCTGCTGAATTCTTTGGAGCGATGTTGCAATATCCCGGCAAACACGGACAGGTTCATGATTATTCCGGATTTATCGCCAAAGCAAAAGAAAAGGAAATAAAAACAGCCGTTGCTGCAGACATTTTAAGCCTTGTAAAACTGACTTCTCCGGGAGAAATGGGTGCCGATGTGGTGGTTGGAACGTCGCAGCGTTTCGGAATTCCATTGGGTTACGGCGGACCTCACGCCGCTTTTTTTACCACCAAAGAAGAATACAAACGCAGCATGCCCGGAAGGATTATCGGCGTGACTCAGGATGTAAATGGAAACCGCGCTTTGCGTATGGCGCTTCAGACAAGGGAACAACATATCAAACGCGACAAAGCCACGTCAAATATTTGTACTGCCCAGGTTTTACTAGCCGTAATGGCTGGAATGTATGCCGTATATCACGGACCGAAAGGTTTGCAGTATATCGCTGAAAAAGTACACGCTTCAGCAGTTACAACAGTGGAAGCATTGAACAAGTTAGGCATTTACCAATCCAATACGGCTTATTTCGATACGATTTTGCTTAAGGCAGATGCCCAAAAAGTAAAAGCCATTGCCGAAAAGAATGAAGTCAATTTCTATTATCCGGATAACAATTCGATACAGATTGCCTTTAACGAGACGGTTTCAACTGACGACATCAACAAAATCATCCGCATCTTTGCGGAAGCTGTCGGAAAAGAATCCATTACAATCAAGGATCTGGAGGCAGATAAAAATTACGGCGATGGCATGGAAAGACAATCCACTTTCCTGCAGCACGATGTGTTCAACAGCTACCATTCAGAGTCGGCATTGATGCGCTACATCAAAAAGCTCGAAAGAAAGGATTTGTCGCTGAACCATTCCATGATTTCTCTGGGTTCGTGTACAATGAAGTTGAACGCTGCCGCAGAAATGCTTCCGCTGAGCATGGCCACGTGGAATAACATCCATCCATTTGCACCACTAAACCAGGCCGAAGGATACCAAACCATGCTCAAGAAACTGGAACACCAGCTCAACGTAGTGACCGGTTTTGCAGGCACCACACTACAACCTAATTCAGGTGCCCAGGGCGAATATGCCGGTTTAATGGTGATTCGTGCGTACCATCTTTCAAGAGGAGACCACCACAGGAATGTGTGTTTGATTCCATCATCGGCTCACGGAACCAATCCGGCTTCAGCAGCGATGGCGGGCATGAAAATCGTAGTCACGAAGACTTTGGAGAACGGCAATATGGATGTCGAAGACCTTCGTGCAAAAGCCATCGAACACAAAGATGATTTGTCCTGCCTGATGGTAACTTACCCTTCTACGCATGGCGTTTATGAAAGTGCCATCCGCGAAATTACACAGATTATCCACGACAATGGCGGACAGGTTTATATGGATGGCGCGAATATGAATGCACAGGTCGGGCTTACGAATCCGGCAACGATTGGTGCTGACGTATGCCACCTGAATTTACATAAAACGTTCGCAATTCCTCATGGAGGTGGCGGACCGGGCGTCGGGCCAATCTGTGTTGCGGAACACCTGGTTCCATTCTTACCAACCAACCCGGTAATTCCAACCGGAGGAAATGCTGCTATTACGGCGATTTCTGCAGCACCATGGGGTTCTGCATTGGTGTGCCTCATTTCTTATGGATACATTTCAATGTTGGGTGCAGAAGGATTGACAAGTGCTACAAAACACGCCATCCTGAATGCCAATTATATCAAAACGAAACTGGAAAGCTACTATCCTATCCTTTACACAGGCGAAAGGAACAGGGTTGCACACGAAATGATCCTGGATTGCCGGTCTTTCAAGCAAAACGGCATCGAAGTGAGCGATATCGCCAAACGTTTGATGGATTACGGTTTCCACGCACCGACCGTGTCTTTCCCAGTTGCAGGGACATTAATGGTGGAACCGACAGAGAGTGAGGATTTATCAGAGCTGGATCGTTTTTGCGATGCGATGATTTCCATCCGGAAAGAGATTGAAAACAGCAACGCTGAAGACACGAACAATGTCCTTAAAAATGCACCACATACTTTGGCCATGCTTACTGCAGACAGTTGGAGCTTGCCATATACGAGGGAACAGGCAGCATTTCCTTTGGAATATATTTCTGAAAATAAATTCTGGCCAAGCGTACGCCGCGTAGACGATGCTTACGGAGACAGAAACCTGATCTGCTCGTGTGCGCCGATCGAAGCGTATATGGAAAATTAAAAATTTAAAGTCCCGCTTTAAACGCGGGACTTTCTTTTTATGAAAGACATTGAAAACCGCGCCGACCTTGACTTGCTGATGGGTGCATTTTATTCTGAACTGCTCCGTGATCCGGCGGTAAATTATGTATTTACTGATGTGGCGAGGATAAATCTTACAGCGCACCTTCCGCTGATTGTTGATTTTTGGGAGCAAATGCTTTTCAATACCCATACTTACAAAAGCAATGTTTTTGAAATCCATAAAAACCTGCATTTAAAATCCGCATTGGAGAAAGACCATTTTTCAACATGGCTTAATCATTTGAACCGCACAACTGACAGTCATTTTCAGGGAGAAAAAGCAGAGAAAGTAAAAACTTCAGCATTATCAATTGTTACAATAATGCAATTGAAGCTACGATAAAAAAATATATCCTAAAAAAATCCGGAAATGAACCCATTTTCGACAATATGGCTTTCAATTTCCGGTATCAATGCGTTAATTTGTTAAATTAGGGGTAAATTCTCCAAACATCAAATCTTAAAATCCCGATTCCAATTCTTAAAAAACCAATATGTCAATACAAATAACAGGCGCAGGAAGTTTCATCCCTGCAAATGAAATCACGAATGAGGATTTCGCACAGCATCATTTTTTAAGTGATGATGGTACCACATTACCACACACAAATGATATTGTGATTGGAAAATTTAAGGATATTACAGGAATTTCTTCAAGAAGATATGCTGACGATAACATACTAAGTTCAGACATGGCATTTTTCGCATCACAGAAAGCCATTGAAAATGCAGGAATAGATCCTGAAACAATTGATTATATTATCCTTGCGCACAATTTCGGCGATGTCAGGAAAGGCGCTATCCAGTCGGATTCCGTGCCAAGCCTTGCCAGCCGCGTCAAGCAAAAACTCGGAATCAAAAACCCGAAATGCGTCGCGTACGACATTCTTTTCGGCTGCCCGGGCTGGGTGGAAGGCATGATACAGGCTTATGCATTCATCAAAGCGGGTATGGCTAAAAAATGCCTTGTGATTGGAGCAGAAACGCTGTCCAGGGTTGTCGATCTACACGACCGCGATTCGATGATTTATGCTGATGGCGCGGGTGCTACCATTGTTGAACTGACTTCGGATGAAAATTCAGGAATCCTTGCCCATGAAAGCGCCACCTTTGCTTATGAAGAAGCCGGTTTCCTTTATTTCGGGAATTCCTATAACAAAGACCTCGATCCGGATGTACGGTATATCAAAATGTACGGGCGTAAAATTTATGAATTCGCCCTCAACCAGGTCCCAAAGGCCATGAAAGAATGTGTCGATAAAAGCGGTATTGCGATTAATGACATCAAAAAAGTGCTGATCCACCAGGCCAATGAAAAGATGGACGAAGCCATCATTAACCGTTTTTACAAGCTTTATGGACAAAACCCGCCCGAAAATATTATGCCCATGAGCATCCACAAACTTGGCAACAGCAGTGTGGCGACGGTTCCTACCCTTTTCGACCTATTGACATCAGGGCGACTTGAAGGACAACAATTGCACAAAGGCGAAGTGATCATCTTTGCCTCTGTTGGCGCGGGCATGAATGTGAACGCGATTGTGTATCGTTATTAAGTTTTCAGCAGCTATTCCGGCTCTATGCTATATCTTTTTATTTTTAAGAAAAAATAAAAAGGATACCGCTTCGATCCGGGCTAAAAATCACGCTCCAAAACAACAATCTTACTATATTTACAGCCGCTAATCCGCATCAATATGTACGAAGAAGTTTTTCCAAATAAAAGATTCAGGCATACCTTAGAGTTTATGAGAAAACACATCGGTACTTCAGAAACCATTCTGGACCTGGGTGTCGAAAATCCGTTTTCTGACATTATGAAAAAGGAAGGGTTTTCGGTTACGAACACCACCGGAGAAGACCTTGACATGAATCAGGAGGCACTTAAAAATTCAGATGCCTCGGTCGTAACCGCCTTTGAAATCTTCGAACACCTCTTGAATCCTTTTACAATCCTTAACTCAGTCACATCTGATAAAATATTCATTTCAATCCCCCTACGGCTTTGGTTTTCTTCGGCTTATCGCAGCAAAACCGATATGTGGGACCGCCATTACCATGAATTTGAGGATTGGCAGCTGGATTGGCTTTTGGAAAAAACGGGATGGAAAATTGTCGCAAGGGAAAAGTGGACGAATCCGGTGAAAAAATTCGGGATCAGGCCTTTGTTGAGGCAATTTACGGATCGGTATTACATCGTCTACGCCGAAAAAAAAAAATAATGGTTTATTACCTCGTCATTCCGGCACATAACGAAGCCGCTTTCATCAGCTTAACGCTGGAATCGATTGTGAAGCAAACGCTTTTACCCACAAAAGTGGTTGTGGTGAATGACAATTCTACTGATAAAACTGCTGAAATCGTTAACAGTTATATTCAAAAATATCCGTTTATCAGTTTGGTCAATGCGGTATCCGATGCGTTGCATTTACCGGGCAGTAAAGTGATCCGGGCGTTCGAAAAGGGTTATGAAACGCTGGATGAAAATTATGATGTGATTGTAAAACTCGATGCCGATCTGGTTTTACCCGAAAATTATTTCGAAAAGATCCTTTCCATTTTTGAATCGGATGTAAAAACCGGGATGGCCGGCGGATTCGCTTATATCGAAAAAAATGGCGAATGGATCCTTGAAAACCTAACCGACAAAGACCACATCCGTGGCGCATTCAAAGCCTACCGAAAAGAATGTTTCCTGCAGATTGGGAAATTAAAGCCGGCTATGGGCTGGGACACAGTGGATGAATTGCTGGCGAAATTCTACGGCTGGAAAGTCGTCACCGATGCCTCACTTAAGGTAAAGCACCTAAAAACTACCGGTGCCAATTATAATAAAGCCGCGCGTTATAAACAGGGCGAGGCGTTTTACAGCCTTGGATATGGCTTTCTGATTACAGCGATAGCGTCGGCGAAACTGGCGATGATGAAGAAAAAACCGCTATTGTTCCTGGATTATATGATGGGATTTGTAAAGGCAAAATCAGCCGGAAAACCATGGCTTGTGACCAAACAACAGGCGAAGTTTATCAGGGCATACCGCCTGGCGAAGATGAAAGGCAAATTGTCCGGAAAGTCCACCAACGCCAATTGAACACGGGACCGCGCGAGGGATAGAGGCGATAGCCCGCAGTCTCGTCATCCTGGCGAGACGAGGACTACAGCCGAAAGCCCGGCCCGCAGGGCGCGCCCAAATTTTACAAATAAAACTGTCAGGGCTAAACAGTAAACTGCAAACTAATCGTTATTTTCGCGTATATTAAAAACTTATGATGCTCGTCCGTTACTTATCGCAAATGGGAAAGTATTTCCTGATGATCAAGGAAATCTTCAACAAGCCGACCAAATGGTCCGTGATGAAAGGCCTGATCCTGAAGGAAATTGACGACCTGATTATCGGTTCGCTGGGCATCGTGATGTTCATTTCGTTCTTCGTTGGTGGCGTTGTGGCGATACAGACGGCGCTGAACCTCACCAATCCTTTAATCCCGAAATACCTGATCGGGTTTGCGACGCGGCAATCGATCATCCTGGAGTTTGCCCCAACTTTTATTTCGATCATTATGGCGGGAAAGGTGGGTTCGTTCATTACCTCAAGCATTGGGACGATGCGGGTTACCGAGCAGATCGATGCTTTGGAAGTAATGGGTGTGAATTCATTGAATTACCTCGTATTCCCGAAATTGATAGCGCTGTTGCTGTATCCGTTTGCGATCGGGATTGCGATGTTTTTAGGGATTTTAGGCGGATTTGTAGCGAGCGTTTACGGCGGATTCGGGAACAGCACCGATTTTGTATCGGGAATCCAGATGGAATTTATTCCGTTCCATATTACTTATGCGTTTATCAAGACATTCATATTTGCATTGCTGCTGGCGACAATCCCGTCATTCCATGGTTATTATATGAAAGGCGGCGCTCTCGAAGTGGGTAAGGCCAGTACGGTATCGTTCGTATGGACTTCAGTGACAATCATTCTCGTGAATTATATTTTAACCCAATTATTGCTGACCTGATGATTGAAGTAAAAGATGTGAAGAAAGCTTTTGGCGAAAGCCAGGTCCTAAAAGGGATTTCTACGGTTTTTGAAACCGGGAAAACCAACCTGATTATTGGGCAGAGTGGATCCGGCAAAACGGTTTTGCTGAAATCGCTATTGGGAATCTTTACGCCCGATTCCGGCACGATTTCGTTTGACGGCAGGATTTACGGTGAGTTGACGAAAGATGAAAAACGCGAATTGCGTACCGAAATCGGGATGGTATTCCAGGGCAGCGCCTTGTTCGATTCGATGACCGTGGCTGAAAATGTAGCATTTCCGCTAAGGATGTTTACTAAAAGTTCGCGTGCGCAAATTAAGGAACGTGTTGATTTTGTTCTGGAACGTGTCAATCTTGTTGATGCGCATAAAAAATTGCCTTCAGAAATCTCGGGCGGAATGCAAAAAAGGGTTGCAATTGCACGCGCGATTGTAAACAACCCGAAATATTTGTTTTGTGACGAACCGAATTCCGGGCTCGATCCCAATACGTCCATCTTGATTGACAACCTGATCCTCGAAATTACGAAAGAATACAACATTACAACCGTTATTAACACGCACGATATGAACTCGGTGATGGAAATCGGGGAAAATATCGTATTCCTGAAACATGGGCTCAAAGCATGGCAGGGCACGAAAGAAGAGATTTTCCGGACCGACAATAAAGCGGTTACCGATTTCGTGTATTCTTCGAATTTATTTAAGAAAGTAAGGGAAGCTTATTTGAAAGACGACAAAAAATCATGAATGACGAATTATGAATTACGTTAGCATTGAAATTCATAATTTGTCATTCTTAATTCCCCGGTTTTATTTTCGCCACAATCGCTTTAATGTCCTGCTCCTTCCCTTTCGGGTAAATTAACAGCACATCTTCGCGGTCGACAATGATGTAGTCGTCAAGGCCGTCAATTACAATAAGTTTTTTGGCATCACTCCGGATGATATTGTTCGAAGCGTTTTCCAAAACTACTTTAGCATTGACAACGGCGTTATTGAAATCGTCTTTTGGCAATTTTTCATGCAACGAACCCCAGGTGCCGAGGTCATTCCAATCGAAGGAGGCAGGAAGTACATATACATTTTCGGCATTTTCCATCAGTGCATAATCAATCGAAATGTTTTCTGCAGAAGCGTAATTCTCATTAATGAAACTAACCTCCTTTATCGTGTTATAATCTTCATAACCCTGCATGAAAAGCGCGTTCATTTTTGGTTGAAAAGTATGAAAAGCCATCAATACCGACTTTACGCTCCAGATAAAAATACCGCCATTCCAAACAAAATTGCCGCTTTCCAGGAAAGATTTCGCCGTATCATAATCCGGTTTTTCACGAAACTGGCTGACTTTTTTTATCGGGTTTGTATCTGATTTGTCGTATTCGATATAACCGTAACCTGTGTTCGGGAACGTGGGTTTTATGCCCAATGTCATCAGCGCATCGTTCGAATCGCAGAAGTTAAAACAGGTTTTAAGGTCATCCAGAAACGCATTTTCGTCCTCAATCCAATGATCACTTGGAGCCACGACAACGAGCGCATCGGGATTTTGCTTACGGATTTTCAGCGAAGCATATAAAATGCAGGGCGCTGTATTGCGCATCGCTGGTTCGAGCAACACATTTTCCTGCTTTACATTGGGGAGCTGATCCAGGACAATCTGATTGTACTTTTCGTTGGTCAGGATCAGGATATTCTCGGCAGGAATCAGTTTTGCGAGGCGGCTGAAGGTTTTCTGGATCAACGTTTCGCCTGAGCCTAACATATCATGGAACTGCTTTGGGAATTCCGTGGTACTTACAGGCCAAAACCTGGAACCGACACCACCGGCCATTAATATTGCGTAGTAATTTGTATTCATTTTTATTGGTAAAACGCTAAGATAATAAGATTTTAAGGTTTTGGATATAGAAATTTCAGTGGTTTTTTGTGTTTAAACTACCCCGGAAGCAATTCCACTTCCGCATTCGGATTGAATAAATACGTTTTCCCGGTATTGATTTCAAGGCATTCATAGCGCTTCACGCGTAAAGCAATTTTTTTGAAAATCTTGCCATTATGGATCCTGAAAATGCTGCCATATGGGATTTCAAAAACATAATTCTTGTCATTCTGCGGATCGAATTGTTTTAGCGCTAATGCCAAAGTCGCATCGGTATCGCTGCTTGCTGAAGGGTTTTTAAAATGTCTTGCCAGTAAAGGCAACACCTGTCCCGGAAATATCTCAGGTCTTATAAATGGCACCATCAGCCTTTGAAAAGTATACTTCCACTCAGCGCCATGTGGCTTGATGTTCCTGCCAAACTGTTCAAACGCCACCAAATGAGAAATTTCATGCACGAGTGTAATAAGGAATTTATACTTGTTTAAACTCGCATTGACCGTAATTTCATGCTTGCCATTTGGGCCTTTGCGGTAATCGCCGTGGCGCGTTTTACGCTCATTCACGATTTTAAGGTGTACCTGGTTGGCTACAATGAGATCAAACACCGTACTGACGGCGTGTTCGGGAAGATATTTGTTTAAAACATCGCTCATCTTATGGCGTTGTGGAGGAAACCTGTAACACTTTTCCGTTGTAATATTTATTTCCGTTTAACGTAAAATCATAGATATAATCCGCCATTTCATAAGCTGACAACGGTGCCAGATAACCTGGGAAAGCTTCAGCGAGCATTTCTGTCTGCACAGAACCGATGGCCAGTGTATTAAATGAAATACCCTGCGCTTTATATTCTTCTGCCAAAACTTCTGATAAGGTAATTACAGCGCCTTTACTCGAGCTGTAAGCCGTAAGGCCTGGAAATTTCATGCTGCCCTGGATGCCACCCATCGAACTGATGGTCACGACATGGCTTCCGTTCTGCAGGAATGGCAATACCTTTTGCGTAAGCATCGCTACGGCAAAGACATTGACTTTATACATGTTTTCGAAATCCTGAAAAGTCAGCTCCGCAAAAGGCTTTGAAACCAAAGCACCTGCATTGTGGATCAAAGCATCGGCGTGCTTCCAGGAAGACTGGAGGAAATCCGAAATTTCCTCTAAATCACCTGCAACGGAAATATCCGCCTGGAGGCAGGTGATGTTCGGATGGCCGAGAAGTTTATGGGATACTTTACGCGAAAGCGCCAAGACACGGTGCCCGTTTTGAGCAAATTTTAAGGCGAGCTCAAGTCCGATGCCCCGTGAAGTCCCTGTGATGATGATATTTTTCAAAAGAGGATTTTCGGTAAAAATAAGAAATAAAAAAGCATCCCGAAAGATGCCCGTATGTAAAAACCCTCAAAAACTATACTTTGCAAAGCACTATGTTTTATGCCTGTGATTTCAACTTTTATGACAACTGTATTAAAGCACTTATCCATTTGTAAAATGAGCCTTAAAACTGCTGGCTACCCTGTTATAATTGCTGTGACCAAAAAGTTGAATGCGTGATTTAAATCCTACATTTGCCAATATCATTTTAAAATGCCTCGGATATTCCTGTTTTTTATGGTGCTTTTTTGCGTTTCCGTTTTCGGGCAGGAGCCGTATTCCATAAATATCACACGTAAAGACGGGCTGCCCACAACGAACATTTACAATTCATTCCAGGATCGCGATGGGTATATGTGGTTTGCGACTGATATGGGCGTGTTGCGCTACAACGGATTTACTTTCACACAGTATAACAGCGACGACGGGCTTGCGGACAACGAGGTTTTCAATTTCCACCAGGATGCGGATGGCAGGATTTGGTTCGCTACTTATAACGGCAAGATTTCCTACTTCTACAACAACAAATTCTACAATGAGGCTAACGACAGGTTGTTGAAAGCCGATAAAAAATTCGGGATGATTATCAAGATCAATGCCGATTCACAAGGCAGGACCTGTATAATTTATAAGGGCGGCATTTTTACAATTGACCATAAAGCCTCCAAAAGCTACTATTCCTTTCTGGACCCCGGAGGGACAGTTTATGATATCCTACGGCTGAACGGCAGGGATCTGGCATTGACAGCATCAGGAATTTTGGATATGAACCGAAACACGGTGTTGCCATTCATCGGGCTTGCCGGAAATTCTGCGACTGCAATTTATCGTGTCCTGCAACACGGAAACCACATTTATTTTTCGACTTCTGACACCGTTTATGTTTTTGACGGCACAGCGCTGCATACTTTTACAGACCTTAATCGTGAAAGCAGTGATAATGACATTATTGCGCTTTTTATTGATAACGATTCACAACTCTGGATTGGCACACGAAACGGGCTTTACCGTAAAAACCTTTCGGATAAAAATTCAAAAGCGGTGTGTTTTTTCAAAGGGAACGTGGTTTCCGGAATCAGGGAGGACTTCGAGAAGAATATGTGGATTTCGACGCTAAACAACGGAATCTATTTTATTCCGCAGAAAAATACCATCACATTAACCGACAGTCAGCAAAACCAGCTCAGCATCAATTGTCTTTCAAAAAAAGGAAACGCCCTGTGGGCAGGATCAATGAATGACCGCTATTACATATTTGAAAATAATAAAAAGACTACGTTTGGGCTGAAGTCAAAACGCCTTAAGAACATCATCAAGCGCATCATCCATTTTTCGACCCAGACTGTCGTTATTGGCGACCATTCTGTTCAGGCAGTAAAGCAAGGGCACATCACCGACTATGATTTCATCGGGCTCAAGATCATGGCCGAAAGCGATGACGGGGAATACTGGATTGGCGGCGCGTCATTGTATAAATACGGATTAAATGAATTCGAAAGTACGCTGCACAAGGGTGCTCCGCTGGACACAAACAACGACCACCTGAAAATTCCAAATGCCACTTATGCGCTTTTGAAACGAAATGGCCATTTTTGGGCGGCAAACAAATACGGCCTTTATACGATCGAAAATGATGTCCCAAAGTATATTTCAGAAAAATATCCTGTAACACAGACCACGCTTTCCGAGTTGTATTATGACGAAAAGAACAACAACCTGATTGCAGCATCCAATTCAAAAGGGCTTTTTGTATTCCAAAACGATCGGTTTAAATACCAAATATCCAGTAAAAACGGACTTACAAGCAACTTCATCTATTCAATTAAGAAAGGCTTTAAAGACAATACCATATTGGTGGGAAACAACTCTGGCCTGGATTTACTGACCTGGAATGGCACAAATTACAACGTTAAAAACCTGAACAGCGCCATCGGCATACAGGACATTAAGATCAATGACATCGAAATTATCGGCGACAGCCTGTATATCGCTTCAGACGGCGGGCTCCTTGCACTTCGATATGACAAGCTGAAACCCAATACGATCGCGCCAAAGATATTGATTGAGAACTTTGAAGTGAAGGGCAAAAAGATTCCGTTTAACAGGAAATCGGTTTTCAATTATGACCAAAATGACATCACCATCGATTTTATCGGACTGTCGTATAATTCGCAGAAAAACATCATTTACAAATACATGCTCAGGGGCCACGATGACCACTGGACAATAACAAGATCCAGTGAGATTAATTACAAAGCGCTCAAGGCCGGTAAATACGAGTTTCTGGTCTTCTCGGTAAATGCGGCGGGCATCAGCAGCAAGCCGGTGTCGATCGTATTTTCGATTGAAGCGCCTTTTTGGGAAACCTGGACGTTCCTTATCCTGATGGCGATGGTGCTTTTATTGCTCGTGTTTCTGCTTTGGCGGAAAAGGTTAACAACAGTGAAGGCCAAATTTGAAATGGAGCGCAAGAGCATCCAGAATGAAAGGGATAAAGCCCACCTCGAAAAGCAGATGATCGAACTGGAGCAAAAGGCTTTGCTGATGCAGATGAATCCGCATTTTATATTCAATGCGCTCAACACCATTAAAGGGTATTACAGTGAAGGTAATGATGAGAAAGCCGGTGATTACATTTCAAAATTTTCGAAATTATTGCGCATGCTTCTGGAAAATACTGACCAATTCAATCCGCTTTCCAATGAGATTGAAATGTTGCGGCTTTATATTGATTTGACAAAAATCAGGTACCGGAATTCCTTTGAATATACCTTTGAAATCGGGCCTCTGATACATCCTGACGACATCGCCGTCCCGACATTCCTGCTCCAACCGATTGTAGAAAATGCAATCATTCATGGGCTTGGGCCTAAAAAACAGGGCGGTTTGCTGACGATTTCATTCCAAAGGGAAAGCAATATGTTGATTTGCCTTGTAAAAGACAATGGCATCGGGAGGAAAGCGGCAGCCGAAAACCAGAGACACAAGCAACATGAATCCAAAGCGATCGACATTATCAAAGAGCGTATTGCGTTACTGGAAACTGAAGCCAATGGCAGGCAAAAATTCGTGATAGAGGATCTTTACAATGACAATGAGCATGCCGCCGGGACGCTGGTTACAATTGCAATCCCATTTAAAAATATCTGGCAATGAAAACAATTATTATTGAAGACGAAACCCAGGCCATTTCAGCATTGCTTTCGGAAATTTACCGCCACTGCCCACAATTGGAAATAGCGGGAACTGCGGGTACCGTTGAAGAAGGGATTGCGCTTATAAAAAACGCTTCCCCTGAACTGGTGTTCCTTGACATCCAACTCGCAGATGGATTGGGATTCAGCATTTTGGAAGCCTCTAAGGCTCATGCTTTTAAAGTCATTTTCACGACCGCTTTCAGTCAATATGCGATTAAGGCGATAAAATTCAGTGCGCTGGATTATTTACTTAAACCGATTAATGGAGATGAATTGAAGTCGGCCGTCGCCAAAGCCATTGCCCTGAAAAATGAAAATAGTGATTTCCGGATTGAAAGTTTCATCAGGAACCAAAACCTGCTGAACCCCAATAAGAAAATTGTGCTGCAAACTTCGCAGGGGATTTTCCTGCATGAACTGCAAAGCATTTTACGCTGCAATGCCGACGGGAATTACACTTCGATTTATTTTACAAACGGCAAAAAACTACTGATTGCGAAACCTTTGAAGGAATTCGAGGACATGCTCTGTGCGTTTGGTTTTGAAAGAATACACCATTCGCACATCATCAACCTGAATCATTTGGTAAGTTACCTCAATAAGGATGGTGGTTATGTGGTGCTGACGGATCAAACCACTTTACCGGTTTCTTCAAGGAAGAAAGTACAGCTCTTGAAAATACTGGACAATTTCAATAATCTCTAATACAATATACTCACAATATTCGGGCATTAAAATCCTTCAAAAAGCAGCACATTAAATTTTAACAATTGGTGTGGATTTTCCATAATGGAAAAAAACACGGTTTTTGTAGGGATGCAATTTCCCTTTCCCTGAAGGTAATATACATTTTTTTCGAAGTATTATTGTACGTGAAAACCACACCAATTGTTAAATTTTGAAACCCTATTTTCAGTTTTTTCCAGATGATGTTTTAAAAAAAATCCCGCTGTAGCGCGGGATTCCTTAACATATGGATTTGGCTTAAGCCAGCATCGTCACGGGATTTTCAAGATATTGCCTCAACGTTTGCAGGAATTGCGCTCCGGTAGCACCGTCGACAGTCCTGTGATCGCAGGCAAGCGTTACCTTCATCGTATTGCCGACAACAATCTGCCCGCTTCTCACTACCGGCTTCTCGATGATGGCGCCAACAGAAAGTATGGCAGAATTTGGTTGGTTAATGATAGAAGTAAACTCGGTGATTCCAAACATCCCAAGATTGGAAACCGTAAAAGTACTGCCTTCCATTTCAGCTGGCTGTATTTTTTTGTTTTTGGCTTTTCCGGCCAGATCCTTCACGCTCGCGCCAATCTGAGACAGGCTCATCTGGTCGGCGAATTTCAAAACCGGAACCAAAAGTCCATCTTCTACTGCTACAGCCACGCCAATATTGATATGGTGGTTGATGATGGTCGCTTCTTCTTTCCACTGCGAATTCACTTTCGGATGTTTCCTCAGAGCCATGGCACAGGCTTTGATCACCATATCGTTGAATGACACCTTCGTATCGGGGATATTGTTGATAATACCGCGGGATTTCATTGCTTCGTCCATAGAAACCTCGATGGTCAGATAGAAATGTGGCGCTGTAAATGCCGATTCAGCCAGGCGCTTGGCAATTACCTTACGCATCTGTGAATTCTTAATTTCCTCTGAAGAAGTTTCTCCGGCAGGAACAAATGGCCTTACCGGTGTTGCTGCAGATTCAGTCTTAGCCGTCTCAGGAGTGGAAGCCGGTGCCGCTGATGGCGTAAAGTGCTCCACATCGCTTTTGATGATACGCCCGTTTTCACCGGTTCCTTTAATCTGGGAAATGTTGATGCCTTTTTCTTCGGCTATTTTTTTGGCTAATGGAGAAATGAAAATCCTTTTGCCGTCTGATACCGTTTCAACTGTTTCTTTGGTTTCTTCAGATTTTTTTTCATTCGATTGCTTCGCCTGTTCCCTATCACTCGCGTCCGCAGATGACGATGCTGTGGCTTCAACCTGCGCAGCACCACCTTTTTTATAATTTTCGGCAATACCGGTAATGTCAGTTCCTTCCGGCCCGATAATGGCTAGCACACTGTCTACCGGTGCAGATTCTCCTTCATTCACACCGATAAACAATAATGTACCGGCGTTGAAAGATTCAAATTCCATGGTGGCTTTATCCGTTTCAATTTCAGCAAGGATATCGCCTTCGGCTACTTTATCGCCAACTTTTTTAAGCCAGGTTGCTACAGTTCCGTCGGTCATGGTATCGCTCAAACGCGGCATTGTTACAACGACAACACCTTTTGGCAATTCGGATGGAGTAGCTTTTGGAGCCTCCCGCTTGGTTTCAGCCTGTGCAGGTTCAGCTGATTTTTCTTCTGTTTTTGGAGCGTCAGTTTTTGGTGCTTCTTCATTAGGAGCAGCTTTTCCGTTTAACAGATCAGAAATATCCTCACCTTCTTTTCCTATAATGGCCAGGAGCGAATCCACCGCGGCCGATTCTCCTTCCTGGATTCCTATATGGAGTAAAGTTCCTGAATTGAATGATTCGAATTCCATAGTGGCTTTGTCGGTTTCAATTTCAGCAAGGATATCGCCTTCATTGATTTTGTCACCCACTTTCTTAAGCCATGTAGCTACTGTTCCTTCCGTCATCGTGTCGCTCAAACGCGGCATTGTGATTACTGTTGCCATACTCCGAATTATAATTTATGAGGTAAAAAAGGATAGTTTTCCTGTTCGTAAACCACATCATATAATTGTTGCGGTTGCGGAAATTCAGATTCCTCAGCAAAAGTGGCACATTCTTCCACCAAATTTTTCACACGCTCATCGATGGCTTCAATTTCAGCCTCGGTAGCATAATTATTTTCTTTGATCACATCTAAAACCTGTGTAATCGGATCAATTTTTTTGTATTCTTCAACTTCTTCCTTACTTCTGTACAATTGTGCATCAGACATCGAATGTCCTCTGTAGCGGTATGTTTTCAATTCAAGGAAAGTCGGTCCGTCACCACGGCGGGCGCGGTCAATCGCTTCATGCATCGCTTCGGCGACTTTTACAGGATTCATCCCGTCAACCGGTCCGCAAGGCATTTCGTAGCCAAGGCCGAGTTTCCAGATATCGGTGTGGTTGGCAGTCCTTTCTACGGAAGTGCCCATCGCATAACCATTATTTTCAACAATAAAAACGACCGGGAGTTTCCACAGCATCGCCATGTTGAACGCTTCGTGTAAAGATCCCTGGCGCGCGGCACCATCACCAAAATAAGTTAAAGTCACACCATCACGACCGAAATATTTATCTGCGAAAGCGATACCGGCACCTACGGGAATCTGTGCCCCAACGATACCGTGTCCGCCGTAAAAACCATGTTCTTTAGAGAAAATGTGCATCGAACCGCCCATTCCTTTGGAAGTCCCGGTGACTTTTCCAAGCAATTCCGCCATGACTTTTCTTGGATCAACGCCCATACCAATGGGTTGAACGTGGTTCCTGTATGCCGTAATCATCTTGTCTTTGGACAGATCCATGGCGTGCAGGGCACCGGCCAAAACAGCTTCCTGTCCGTTGTATAAGTGAAGAAACCCTCTTACTTTTTGTTGGATATAAAGGGCTGCAAGCTTGTCTTCGAATTTCCTCCAGAACTGCATGTCCTCATACCATTTGAGATAAACGTCTTTTGTAACTTCTTTCATGAGTCTTTTAATTTAATACTCCGGATTCGGTTGAACCGGATTTTTTGCTAAAGTTATTTGAATAAAGGTTTATGACGCAAAAACAGTTTCCTCACACATTCATTTGCGTACCGGATAGCCGGAACGCAAAAATAAGACATTCCGCGTAACCACAGAAATTTAAAAACGTGATTTTTGCTTTTTTAAAGGAAGTTCTTATCGAACATAAACGGCAGTAAATTTTTAAGCGAATCCGATTGATATACTGCTCCGGTTTCTCCCATAAAGTAGATTTCAATTGGGGAATCCTGCTTGAATTCGTACTCTGCAATCGACTGGCGGCAGGCACCACACGGAGGAATGGGGGCAGTTGTCGGATTGTTGTCCGATGCTGCTGAAATCGCCATTTTCAGGATTTTGGCTTCAGGATACACCGCACCGGCCTGGAATACCGCAACCCTTTCAGCACAAAGCCCTGAAGGATAAGCGGCATTTTCCTGATTGGAACCGAGGACAATCTGCCCATTATCGAGCCAAAGCGCGGCACCCACACGGAATTGCGAATACGGAGCGTAAGCCTTCTTCCTGATTTCAACGGCTTTTTGCATTAATGACTGCATGTCAGGCGGCAGTTCTGAAGCGTTTTCAAAAACGGTAAAACTTGTTGTAAAGTCGATTTGTTTCATTTGTTTATAAGGGAAAAAAAATCCAAATCTCATTTTACTGAAATTTGGATCCTTAATTAATTTATAATGATTTTAATATTGATCATAATTGTCTCCGAAATTAAACGTCAGGGAAAATCGTAAGGTGTTCTCCAGCGGGTTTTTCACTTTTGATGCAGAGAATAAATACGATACATCCACTTTCACCACATTGTACTTGAAACCGGCTCCAAGCGAGAAGAACTTCCTGGCACCTTTTTCCGGGCTTTCATTGAAATAACCCAGACGCATGGCAAAAGAGTCCTGGTAAAGGTATTCCGCACCAACCGAATAAGTGAATTCCTTAAGTTCTTCACTGAAACCACCAGGTGCATCACCGAAAGATTTGAACATGCCTTCAACCCATCCTGTGGAGCGGTATTCATCATTGTTTATATTCCTTTCTTCCTGGCTGATGGTTCCGTCACCGTCAATATCTTTCGGGTCCTGTGGCGTTGGTACCAATAGTTTGGCAAATTCCACTCCTACCCCAACTTTATTATAATCGTCAAAAATGAAATCAAATCCGGCACCAAGCCTCATATTGGCAGGCAGGAAATTCGTGCTGACTTCATCGGAATCATAACTGATTTTCGGTCCCATATTCTGTAAATTGAAACCTGCGCGCCATCTTCCGTTAAAGTCACTGTAAGCCTGTTCTTCCGACTGATAATAACCTGCAACATCTACTGCAAACGAACTGGCCGCCGAAGCATCTGTCGTACCATCAGGAATCCTTAGCGAAGAACGGATGTATCTTCCGGCAACGGACATCGAGAATTTCTCACTCAATTGCAGCGCGTAAGAACCGTCAAGGGCAAATTCATTTGGCGAGACAATTACGGGTGTGGCATCAAAACTATCCCTCAATTCAATATCTCCCAGACCAAAATAGCGGAGGCTCCCTGCAAATGCCTGACGTCCTTCATCACCAAAACGGTTAAAATACGTAACCTGACCTAATGAAATGTCGTTTACAAGGTCCGTAAGATAAGGCGTATAGCTAACCGAAAAACCCTGTTTCTCTATAGAAAAGGCGTATTTGGCAGGATTGTATTGCTGGGAATAGGCATCGGGTGAAGTAGCTACTCCCTGATCTGCCATACCTGCTGACCTGGCATCGGCTGCAACTAAAAGGAACGGCACTCCGGTTGTAATGACCCTGTTACCGTCCTGGGCTTTAGTATACTGAGCAGCAAAAATACAAATCAGCAATAACGAAACTTTTCTCATTCTTTCTTTTTCAAAATTTTATTAAACAGACAAATATAGTACTTTCTTATAGGATTACAAGTTTTTCAAACTTTTCGGTTTTCTTGTTGCTCAGCGTCGATTTCACTGTCAGTTTATAGACATACACGCCTTTTCCTATTTTATCACCGAAGTCGTCCTTACCGTCCCACGTGATTTCCCTGGACAGGAACCCATCGGTGGTCACGGTCTGGTTTTTGGTCCAGACCACCTTTCCGGTAATGGTCATGACCTGCACCTGAACCTCAAGTGGTTCGAACGGGCGGTTGTGGGTAAACCAGAACTCGGTGTAATTTACAAAGGGATTTGGATAATTCAACACATTTTTCAACGTAAGGGTTTCATCCCCAACAACAATAAATTGTATCTCAGCGGTAATCGGGTTGTTATAAACGTCCCAGGCAGTGAAGGTGATCGTATGCAGGCCTTTTTCAAGATTACGGAACGGGAAGCGCAGTTTTCCTTTGGAATGGTCATCTGCCACAGCCTCATAATAATCATTCAGGACATAAGGCTTGCTTTCGTCACCGTCCAATATCGCTATGATATCATGGCCGATGCCGCTTGCCGTATTGATTCCGTTTTCATCTTCAAGGAATGCCAGTAAAATGGGCGATTCATTGGTAATGCCGCCGGAAACGAAACTCTCGTCATTCATATATAATTTAACCCTTGGCGCAATCTCATCTGCGACAGGATTGGGATTTATACCACCTACCTTTATCGTGGTATCATATCCGGTCTGGTCGACAAGCTGTCCGGTTTTTTTGGCATAAAAGCTGACGCGCCCATTCCCGAGTGGTACCCTGATGTCGCGTGGCACTACAAAATTGAAGTCGAAATTCCCATTGGTCACGGTGGCGTTTCCGCGGAAAATCGTTTCCCCGAGAATCGTAAAATCCATAATAATGAGCTGTCCGTTGCTGTAGCGCGTCCCGTCATTTCCTAATGTTGACCTTTCAATGGGTTTGTCAAAAATATTCACCGCTAACTCGCCGTTGTAATCCGAAAGGATATTGGCGCCGGTTTCATCGCGCACTTCACCAGAAATCTTGATGGC
Source organism: Flavobacterium pallidum (assembly GCF_003097535.1). Classification (NCBI taxonomy): domain Bacteria; kingdom Pseudomonadati; phylum Bacteroidota; class Flavobacteriia; order Flavobacteriales; family Flavobacteriaceae; genus Flavobacterium; species Flavobacterium pallidum. Next base: position 1,633,992 of record NZ_CP029187.1, on the reverse strand, counting down.
GCTTAATGCCTTAAAATCGTCTACAACACCAGTAATAGGCTGGTCGTTCACTTTGGTCAGCACAATTTTAGGCTTGGGAATGGCCAGCGTAATGGCAGGATCGCCTATATAAAAGACCATCAATGGATTGCTGCCGGAGCCAGCCTTCGAAATCCTTAAGGCTTCCGCTATCGAAACCAGCGAATTGGAATTAAACCCATATAAGTTGCCCGAGAATGCCTCATTGATATTCTGCCCGGTCGAGATCGTGATCTGCCTGGTGGTAGTTACCAAAGCTATGGCTCCGCCGGCGGGATTCAGGAACATGAACTCTCCGGCAGTCGGACGGAATGGATTGTCGAAACGGGTAAATTCGCAGGTAATTGTTACGAAAAGCGGGTATTTGTATCGGTTTCCGAAATTCTGGATGTCGGTTTTTTCAAGGATGCGTTCATGTGCCAGATTGTCTTCGCCTCCGTGACCGAAATAATTAAAAACCAAAGCGCCCTGTTCAAAAGCACTTACGAAATCCTCCCTTACTTTAGGGTAGCGGTTTCCTCCCGCAGAAGTTTCCTGTTTATAAGAATCCGAGTGGATTTTTTTGACATTGATAAAAGGCTTTTGCGCAAAAATCTGGTCCCCTAGATGATCAATCCCGAACTCTAGACTGTTTTCTCCCAGCTTATCCACATCGTCTGAAATCAGCACAAAATTATTCCGCCAGCGCCCGAAAGATTTAATATCATGATATTCAATTACCTTGTTTACCATTTCTTCGGCTTCAGCAGTATTCTTAACAGGCATGCGGCCTACGGCGATATCAAGACCCCTCGATGTACCTGAAGTCATATCGCCTTCATTGTCATCCATCAGCACAAAGAAATCATCCGAAATATAAGAAGCTGACAATGAGAAACTATATAACGCATGGTAAATCGGAATAAGGTTTGTGTTGTTAGAGATCCTGTCCTTTAAATCAAATGAGGCATCACCGAAAAGATTCAGATATTTCACCCGTTTGGCGGCTGTAGAGGCGTTGTTGTAAACATATTTGACGAAATTCCTGATGGCGCCGATATCCTGTTTCCCCGAAGAGAATTCAGGATAAATGCTTTCCACATCCACAACCTTCACATTCATCCCCTGGAATGAACGGTGGAAGTTTGCCAGTTTTTCGGCAGCACTGTGTAGTGAGGCAGGGGTTATAATGAGGTAATCGATATCCTGGAACTGCCCCTGGGCATTATTAAAGATTGTCCCTTTTAAATCCTGGTTGGCCACCTTGGATTTGGATTCTTTTTTTGGCGAATAATAATCCTGCTTATCAACAGCAATATATTTACGTATTTCTCCTAAATCAGCCTGAAAAGAAAAATTGGCCTGGTTATCGTTTACAACGGCAGTAGTATTATAAATATCCGTAATGTCCCAAACCTGCGCGATGGTTGCCGAATTTGTAAACCGGAATTCGCCCGAGCCATTCATTGTCGCGGCATCATCAACCTGGAAACGGAATTGCTTTCCATAACCCGTCAGGCTGCGTTTGGCTTTAATATTCACATAATCCAAAAACGCTTTGGCGGTAGGCACGCCATTATTATTATAGGTAAACTTCACCGTGACATCTTCCGCGGCAGCCGTAGTTGCCGTAAGTCCCTGGTTGTCTCCCAGGTTATCGAGGACAACAATAGAGGTAAATGGAATGGTGCCGATGGCAGCGCCATTGACATCGACCTGCATATTCGTAGCGGTATTCGCTACGGCTGCTGCTGAAGCAAAGACCTTCATGGTTGAACCGGCTACAATATTAGGAAACTTGAAATCGAAGCTGTACTCGTTATTGACGCTGAAATCCTCTCCGAACCACTTGCGCCCCAAACGCGCTATATTCGTCTGGTCGAGTTCGTGAAACTGGAAATCATCAAAAGCCGTTATTGGCGTAACTGGTCCTGTTGCAGCAGGCATTGCCGAAATCCTTTTCCCGTTGCCGCCCTGGATCGTGACATAATAATAGGACTTATCCGCATAAAGGTTATTGCTGGTCTGATTTTCATCACTCCAGTTATCGACACCTTCCGCATAAAACAATATATAATCCTGGCTATCGAAAATGCCATCAGCTTCACCATCAAAATAAATGGCATTTTCTGCAACATCTGCAGGATAATCGACTGCATTTTTTAAAGGGCACATGCGGCCCCCGTTTCCGTAAATGGCAATTTTTCTTGGATCGATATTGTTAAGTTTCATTCCAAGGCTTTGCAGGAACGATTTTGAAATACGGTACACCCCGGATTTCTCTACATAAAAGCGATACCAGTCTCCCGATGCAAGTACGGAATGCGAAATGCCGTTAAAACCGTCACGGGCCTGAATATTGCTGTTGTTATCCTGACGTATATAATAGGTGAAGGATTTCAATCGCTTCAGATTGCCATTTTCGTTAATTATAGGAGATAAAATCAATGAAGCGCTCAGGACATTACGCGCATTTACATTACTTACCAGGACATTTAAAGAAGACGGGAGGTTTTTTTTGGATATAACACCGAGTTGCGAAGCGGAAATATTTTCATAAACAGCATCGGAAATTTTCACCGAACTTTCATCAACCGGAACCGCAGAAGGCAGGTTTAGCGCCAATGACACAGTTTTATTAATATCATTAAAGCAGAAATTCTCTAACTGGAATTGAGGAAGCATATAATTTGAAACATCAGTCGAAACATTCACATTGTCCTTCCAGTTTAATGTAAATGAACCAGTTATCTGTGCATAAAACGCAAAAGGAAAACACAAAAGAAAAGTCAGTACTGCTTTTTTCATCCAATGATAAACGTTTGGAAAGTATAATTATTACGAACGGTAAAAATATTTATTTTAGGCCGTACAGGGAATAATAATTGAATTAAATTTGCGTTCTTTTCCTGAATCCGGCGCGACAAACCGGTTTTTTGTTATTATTTAAAAAAAGTTGTTGCAATCTAATGGTTAATTATTATATTGCGCCACGAAATTTTTACCTACTTAAAGTATGAAAGTAAACAAAATTATTGCAATTAAACTGATGCTCTCGCTAGCATTGGTATTTGGATTTGCCAGTTGCAGCAAAAGCTCAAGCTCTAAAGGGGGTTCTGCAGCAACCGGATGGAAAATCAACGACAAAAAAGGTGGTTTCCAATTGAATACCAAATACAAAAAACAGGCACCAGCCCCGGGACTTGTTTTGGTTGAAGGTGGTACATTTACCATGGGTAAAGTACAGGATGATGTGATGCACGACTGGAACAACACTCCAAATCAACAACACGTACAGTCATTCTACATGGATGAGACAGAGGTAACCAATGCGATGTATGCTGAGTACCTTTACTGGATAAAAACAGTTTTCCCACCAACAGAGGAAAACTACAAAAACATTTATGAAGGAGCACTTCTTGATACTTTAGTATGGAGAAACAGGTTAGGTTATAACGAAACCATGACCAATAACTACCTTAGGCACCCTGCTTATGCAAACTATCCTGTAGTAGGTGTTAACTGGATCCAGGCTACTGAATTTGCAAAATGGAGAACGGATCGTGTGAACGAAGCCATCCTTGAAAAACAGGGGTACCTTAAAAAAGATGCGAAGATTAATGATGTAAGCGCTGAATCTACTTTTAGCACTGAAACTTATCTTAATGCCCCGACAGAAACTTTCGGCGGTAATTCAGATGTTGTATTAAAAGGAAAGAATGGTAAAGCCAAACCAATCAAGACTAAGGGTTCAAAAGGCCAGCCTGGAACTACAAAAGAACCAACCAATATTTATGCCCAAAGAAGTTCAGGGCTTATCAATCCTGAGTACAGGCTTCCAACTGAAGCAGAGTGGGAATATGCTGCAGCTTCTGATGTAGGAAACAGGGAATACAACAATTACAAAGGACAAAAGAAATATCCTTGGAAAGGCCAATACACACGTTCCGGCAAGAGACAGGTTCGAGGCGATCAATTGGCTAACTTTAAACAAGGAAAAGGAGATTACGGCGGAATTGCAGGATGGTCTGATGACGGTGCTGATATTACAAATGCTGTAAAATCTTATCCGCCAAACGATTTCGGATTGTATGACATGGCCGGAAACGTTGCTGAATGGGTTGCTGATGTCTATCGTCCAATCGTAGATGATGAAGCAAACGACTTCAACTACTACAGGGGTAACGTGTACACCAAAAATAAAATTGGTGAAGATGGTAAAATCGAATTGGTAAAAAGCGATAACATCAAGTATGACACTGTAAGCAACGGCAGGATCATGGCAAGGAATTTCCCAGGCCAGATTGCACAGGTACCGGTTGATGAAAAAGAAACTTACCTGAGACAAAACTTCTCTACAAGCGACAACAGGAACTATCGTGATGGTGACAAACAATCCACAAGATATTTCGATTTTGGTGCTGAGGAAGATGAAGCTACTACCAAAAAAGGTGCTGATGGCAAAAGGATGTATGATTCTCCTATGAACAATGTAAGTACTGACAGTTTAGGAACCATGGTTCGTAAGTTTGACAAATCCAACAAAAGAACTACTTTGGTAAATGATGACTCAAGGGTTTTCAAAGGTGGTTCATGGAGAGACAGGGCTTACTGGCTTGATCCTGCGCAAAGGAGATATTACCCACAAGATCTGGCTACAGATTACATCGGTTTCAGATGTGCCATGTCAAGGGTTGGTCCTAAATCAGACAAAAAGAAAAGAGCGAGAAATTAATTTTCTTCCACAATATTTTAAAGCCCTTATTATAAGGGCTTTATTTTTTTTTAAATTTACGTAATGGACATTCAGGATATTCACCAGCTTTTTTTACAATGCAGTTCCTTATCGATCGACACCCGAAAAATCGAGCACAATTGCTTTTTCGTCGCTATCAAAGGAGAACGTTTCGATGCCAATACATTTGCCGCTGAAGCCCTGGAGAAAGGCGCATTGTACGTACTGATCGACAATAAGGATTATTACATCAATGACAGGACCATCCTCGTTGATGATACGCTATCAGCTTTACAGGAGCTGGCTAAATTCCACAGGCGGTTTCTAGGGATTCCTATAGTGGCATTAACCGGAAGCAACGGCAAGACCACGACAAAGGAATTGATTAATGTCGTGCTTTCAAAAAGATTCAATACCAAAGCCACGGCTGGAAACCTGAACAATCACATCGGCGTGCCTTTGACCATCCTTTCTTTTGATGAAAATACAGAAATGGGCATCGTCGAAATGGGTGCCAACCATCAAAAGGAAATTGCATTTCTTTGTACTATTGCCACTCCGGACTATGGCTACATCACTAATTTCGGGAAAGCGCATTTGGATGGTTTTGGAGGCTTTGAAGGTGTTATAAAAGGCAAAAGCGAGATGTATGATTACCTGCTGTCTAATAAAAAAACGGCTTTTGTAAATCTGGACGACGCATTGCAGGTACAACGCAGCAAAAATATCGCTGCAATCACTTTCGGGATGAACCGGCCTGATGCCTTTTTAAACATTGACAAAACCATCGCCAATCCTTTGGTTAAAATCAATTATAATGCGACTGAGATCCAATCACATCTTATTGGGCTTTATAACGCAAACAATCTTTATGCCGCCATTGCCATCGGGAAATATTTTGGCGTAAGCGATTCAGAAATACGCGAAGCGATTGAAAATTACATTCCGCAAAATAACCGCTCTCAAATCATCATTAAGGAAACCAACGAAATCATCCTTGATGCCTATAACGCCAATCCAAGCAGCATGAAAGTGGCTATCGAAAACTTTATACAGCTTGAGAAACCATCCAAAATAATGTTCCTTGGCGACATGTTCGAATTGGGCTCAGAAAGCCTCAATGAACATAAAAACATAGTTTCACTGCTCGAAGGAAACACGAAAGCAGCCTGTTATTTCATAGGACATGATTTTTATGCCAGCAGGTCCGAACAATCCAACTTCCACTTTTTTGAAACTTTTGAAGCATTGGCGGCAAACAAAAAATTCCGTAAAATACACGACAGCTTAATCCTGATTAAGGGATCACGCGGCATGGCGCTGGAAAGGATCCTGGAATTGCTACCGTCTTAAATACTCATCAGGAATCCAATCAGGTTCTCCTTTTTATTAAGCCCCAGTTTTTTACGGAGCCTGTAACGTGCGAGTTCCACACCGCCGCCGGAAATGTTCATAATTTCGGCGATTTCCTTGGTTGACATATTCATCAGCAGGTAAGTGGAAAGATCCATTTCACGCGGGGAAATCGTCGGATATTTTTCCTTCAGCCTTTTCAGGAAGTCAAAGTGGACGTTCTTAATATGTTTTTCAAGATCTTTCCAGCTTTTATCAGTATTTACTTCTTTAACAATGCTTTTGTTGAGTTTATTGAACTGGAATTTCACTGAGTCATCCAGCGTTTCAGCATCGATATCCTTAAGTTTGTTGATAATGCCGTTGAGTATCTTATTCTTTTTAACCACCTGCAGTGAGTTGTTGACCAATTCCTTGTCTTTGGCAAGGATCCGTATCTGCAGTTTGTCGTTTTTAAGCTTTTCAATTTCTTTCTCAAGGTCATACTGTTCCTGGCGTATTTTGGCTTCGCGCTCCAGATATAATCTGCGCTGCTCAATAGTTTCATAATATTTGTTTTTACGGATTTTCATCCTGATCCTCTGTCTTATGAGGTAAACAGAAACTGCTATGAGCAAAATGTAAAAGATGTATGCCAATGGATGCCTGTAAAAAGGTGGTGCCACAGTAAATGAAAACACTGCCGCTTCAGACTCCACCCCGTAACTGTTCCTGACCCTGACCTTCATACGGTAATCATCTTCATGCAGGTTGGTATATTCCTTCATTGATATGGTAGACCATGGACTCCATTGATCATCAAACCCTTCCAATTGGTAGCTGTACTCAACATGCTCCAGGTTCTCATAGGTCGGTGATGAAAATGTAAACTTTACGTTATTGGTGCTATATGGGACATTGCAACCCTTTTTGCTGATTTTCCCGTTTCCTATGAAAAGCGTATCTCCGGGAAAAGAAAAACTTCGTATGAATGCCTTTGGCCTGGTGATAAAATCAGTTTGTGCGCTAAGGTCATAATGGGCTAGTCCATCTGTGAGTCCAATAAAAATATTATTCTGGTTCACCGTATTTATAGATGGATAATCGCTTACCAGATTTCCGGTAAGATTTGAAAAGGGTGCTATGCTGTTCTTGTAAGTTCCGTCATGCTGTTTCATCAAGGCCCCTATTGATTCATTAAAGGTATACCAAAAATTTCCCTGGCTGTCTTCCACTACATGCCTGAATTTAGGCACATTTGCAAAAATCCGGCTTAATTTCACATCTTCATAAAAGAGCGACTGCTCATAGGAATACTTAAAGAACCGATTCTGGGTTTGAAAATACACTTTGCCGTTGATGCTTTGGATACTTCCGATTCCTTTCAGGGAAGGCACCAGGCTGCTGTATTTTTTTACATTGCTGAATCTACTCAAATCAGGCGAAAGCGTCAACTGATATACGTCACTGTCTTTCTTTAGCCACACCGTCTGTTCGTCAACCTGAAAAGTGCTGGAGGAAGTTTGAATCCCGGATAAAACACATTTGAAGGCCCAGCCGGAAGCTTTTTTTTCGAAAATACCAAATCCGTTATAGTTTGACCCTATTAAAAAATTGGGCCTGCCGGGGATTTTCTTAAAGCCCCAATAGCCGTTCGAATGCATGATTCCCGACAGCCTGCCTTTATCGATAAGCATCGCGCCACGGTTATGACCACAAAACAACTGCCCATCAATCACCTGTACATTCCAAGCTTGCCCCGTCGTACCTTCAACCAAAGTAAACATATCTTCCTTAAAAGGACCACTCAAAGAATGGTAGAACAAACCCCGGTTAGTGGCGACATACAAATATCCGTCATGAAATACTGAAGCATAGACGGTACTCAGTTCGTAACTGAATCCAAAATAGGTAAATGGTGAATTCTCATTAACGAATGTTATGCCATTATCGAGGCCAAGCCACACATTGCTCTTGTTGTCAATGAATGAAGACAGCACAGTATTGTTCTGCATCCCCTTTTTACGATTCAGGTGCTGGATGATATTGCCGGACTTGTCGCAAATGACAATGCCATCCAAAACAGAATTGATGACAATAAATTTATCTTTAATCAATATACAACCCAGTGAGCTATTTTTCAGCACAAAATTATTCGCTTCATTCAGCCAGGGTTTTGATACGCCATTACGGTAAAGAAAAAGCCCTTTGTCCAATGTAGCAATCAGGAATTGCTGATTGTCCAACGCTAACATGCCCCAAACTTCTGTATTGTTAAAAACTCTCGTGCCGGGCAAGGCAACAAGGCTACCATTACGAAATACCATCAGGCCTTTTGACATATCCTGCAGATAAAGTTCATTGTTAACGCTAAATGAAAACTGAAAACGGCTGGGCGCCTCAATAACATGTAGTTTTCCATTCTTAAAAACATAAAGCCGTCCGAACGACTGAAAGAAAACCTGGTCGTTGATTACATGCAGTTTCCAGATAAAATCAATCAGGCTGATTTTTTTCCTGTCAACCAGTCGCGAAACCGAATGGTATATGAGTTTCCCCTTTTGATTTGCAAGAAAATATCCGAATTCATTATAACCGCCTACATAAATTTTCCCATCATTTGCTACTTTAACCGTCCTGATCAGCGATTGGTTAGGAATAGTGTATTTATACCATGAAGTACCGTCGAATTGCAATAGGCCATTATTATTAGCGAAATACAGATTACCATTTTGATCTTCATCGATGCCCCAGTTCTGTGTTCCTCCTTTGTATTCATTTTTCTTGAAATTGCGTAATTCAGGGAGACCGATATTTTTTACCTGTCCGAAGCATTCAAAAAAAACAAAGAGAAGAATTACATAAGGTATCGAACTAAAAACGCGCATATTATAATTAATTTATGATAATAATGTACTAATGATGAGGAGTTAAAAAACTTACAATTAATCAAAATCCGAATCTGACATAAATGTAGTGTTTGTTTTATTAAGTTAACGTTTTCGTAACAGTTAAAATAAAAAATTAAAAAATTAAAAATCAATAATTTATGATTTTTTTGATGGGTTTTTGTATAATTAAAAACTACATAATGATGGGTTTTTGTAATAACAGATAATTATTGATACAAAAAAAATAAGTTTAATATTGTCATGAATCAATAATTAACTAACCAAAATTTTCAGAAATATGAAATTTACAAAACTACGATTCTTTTGTTTTTTGTCAATTCTATTCTCGATGGCCACACACGCTCAGGAAGTGTCTATTTCGGGAAAAGTGTATGATGAAGGTGGCCTGCCCATGCCAGGTGTCACAGTTTTAGACCAGCAAAGTTCGCGGACAGTAGCCACGGACATGGATGGTAAATTCCAAATCAAGGCCGATTCAAAAGGCACTCTGGTTTTTACCTTTATCAGTTACCGTAGTGTTACGGAAAACATTAATGGACGTACTACCATTGATGTTAAAATGGAACCGGAAGCCCAAAGTCTTAACGAAGTGGTCGTTGTGGGATATGGAACGCAGAAAAAAAGCGTTGTTACTGGTGCAATTTCCAGTGTAAAAGCAAAAGATATTGAAAACCTGCCGATCACAAGGATTGAACAGTCCCTGCAAGGACGTGTTGCCGGCGTGATGATTTCACAAAATGCCGGACAACCTGGATCTGCATCTACAGTGCGTATACGTGGTATTACTACACTTAACGGTGGTAACGACCCTCTTTATGTGGTGGATGGCGTGGTACTTGAGGCCAGCGCGGTAAGTTATCTCAATCAATCCGACGTTGAGTCAATAGAAGTACTTAAGGATGCCGCATCAGCTGCAATTTACGGTACAAGAGGCGCATCCGGTGTTATCCTGATTACCACCAGGAAAGGAAAAAGCGGCAAATTGACCGTAAGATATAATGGTTACGCCGGAACGTCTAAAGCGGCAAGAAAGCTCGACCTGCTTAACGCGACTCAATATGCGACACTCATCAATGAAGCCCTTGTCAACGGAGGCGGCGACATCAGGTATCCTAATGCTTCTACCTTGGGGGAAGGAACTGATTGGCAGGAACAGATCTTTAACAAAAGTGCACAACGTACCTCTCATGAAGTGAGCCTGAGCGGTGGCAATGACAATTCGAATTTCTATCTTTCTTATGGTATCCGTGATGAGGAGGGAATTGTCTCTACAGCGATTTCAAACTACAACCGTAAAAACTTCAGGATTAATTCAGAACACAAATTCGGGAAGATTTTTACATTCGGCGAAAATTTCGGCTATGCCCGGGAAAAAACAGTCGGATTGGGAAATACGAATAGTGAATATGGCGGTCCTCTTGCTTCCGCTATCAACCTTGACCCTGTAACACCGGTAATACAAACTGATCCAGCAGAATTAGCACAGAGCCCATATACAATCGCAACGGTTGTCAGAGACGAAAATGGGAATGCTTATGGAATTTCTCCTTACGTAGGAAATGAAATCACCAATCCTGTTGCTTACCAAAAAACACGCCTGGGTAACTATAGCTGGGCCGAAAATATTGTAGGAAACGCCTACCTTCAAATGGAGCCTGTCAAAGGTTTGAAATTGAAAACAAATTACACCTACAAGAAAGCGAATTATGGGGATTACAGTTTTACACCAATGTATTATCTTTCTGCTGTATGGGTAACACCCCGAAACAACCTGTTCAAGTCGACAAACACCACTGAAGACTACCAGATCGAAAACACCATCTCCTACTCTAACGACATAAAAGGGCACAACTTTACAATATTGGCTGGTCAGGGTGCCTATCAATATGGTAAGGGTGGCGGCCAATGGGTCAGGTACAACAATCAGCCTACAAATGACTATAAGGAAGCTTCCTTTGGCTGGACCACACTACCCGCTGATATTGAAGCTGCGGGATATACATTCACATCACATAAGTTGGCTTCTCTTTTCGCAAGGATTAACTATGATTACAATGAAAAGTACCTCTTGACCGCTACCATAAGGAGGGACGGCTCGACAAGGTTTGGTTCAGACCATAAATACGGTAATTTCCCTTCTTTCTCGCTTGGATGGGTACCTACCAAAGAAGCATTCTGGCCTGAAAACAAAGTATTGACACAGTTGAAATTAAGAGGGAGCTGGGGTGTAACCGGTACCGATGTATTGAGGGATTTTGCCTATGCACCAATCATACAATCCTCGAATAATTACCCTGTTGGTTCAGATGGAAACGTCATTGTAGGAAGCTCACCGCTTTCAATCCCTAACCCTGGATTAGCCTGGGAAGAAACTACACAAACCGATTTAGGATTGGAATTCACCCTGTTCAACAACCTTTATATCAACCTGGATTATTACTACAAGAAAACGACAGGCATTTTGCGTGATATCGAACTACCTGGTTATGTGGGAGCCACAGTGAATCCAGTAGGCAATGTGGGCTCAATGACAAACAGGGGGTTTGAGTTGGAAATGAACTACCGCAAAAAGTTTGGAGATTGGACAGTAAACCTAAGCGGTAACATGGCTACATTGAAAAATGAAGTCACTGGAATCAGTCCGGGTATCGACTTCCTGAACGGCGAAAGGGTTCAGGGCACCGCATACAACATCACAAGGGTGGAAGTAGGACAGCCATACAACGCTTTTTACGGCTTTGAAACCAATGGTATATTCCAAAACCAGGCGGAAATAGATGCTTACACCAACTCTGCCGGAGTAATGATACAGCCAAATGCGGTTCCTGGGGATTTCAAATGGAAAGATCTTGACGACAATGGTGTCATCAATGATAAAGACCGTGACTACATAGGCAATCCGTTCCCGGATATTACTTATGGACTGACACTGAATGTGGCTTATAAAGGTTTCGATTTACTTGTTTTTGGACAAGGTGTAGGCGGAAACCAGATTTATCAGGGATTACGCAGATTGGATCTGGGGATGGCACCAAACTTCCAGACAGCCGCATTAGGACGCTGGACAGGAGAAGGCACTTCAAACACGTATCCGAGACTAACCAGTGACGACAAAAACGGAAACTTCACAAATCCTTCCAATTTCTACCTTCAGGACGGTGACTATTTCAGGATCAAGCAAATACAATTAGGGTATTCACTGCCTAATGACATTATAGGCAAGGCTGGGCTGGACAAAGTCAGGCTGTTTGTTACCGGGGAAAACCTCTTTACTTTCACCAAATACACAGGATATGATCCTGAAATCGGTGGAAATGTATACGGTATCGACCGCGGATACTATCCACAGGCCAAGTCATTCATGTTTGGTGTGAACCTTCAATTCTAAAATAAAAATTGTGAAAATGAAAAAATTAAAATACTTTTTAGCCATGTCAGCCCTTATTGGGGTGGCATTTTCCTGCAGCGAAGATTTTATTACGCTACAGCCTGAGGGTTCAGAACTTGAAACCAGTTACTATACTAACGAAACAGAAGCCTATTCCGCTTTGATTTCCGTTTATGACATCATGAAGAAGCATACCGGAGGTTTCGAAAATATGGTAACATTCCTGAATGCAGGGTCAGATGATTTCTACGCAGGCGGCGGCGGCGCCAATGACGGTACCGGAATCCAGTCGTTTTCGAACTACAGCCTGAGCCCTGCTACAATGCCAAAAAGCTACTGGAGCGATTATTTCCAGGGTATTTTCCGTGCCAACCTTTTCCTTTCGAAAATTACCGGAATTACAATGGACGAAAATAAAAAAGCGAGATTTATCGCTGAAGCGAAAGGATTAAGGGCTTATTATTATTTCGAACTCGTAAGGACATTTAAAAATGTTCCTTTGTTCACGGCACCTATTGATCCTCTCACGATTTATGATGTAGAACAGGCTACTCCGGAAGAAGTCTATGCTCAGATTGAGACAGACCTTACAGAAGCCATGGACGTATTGCCTGCGACCCTGAATATCGCTAGTGAGGGCGGCAGACTTTCAAAAGGTGCCGTACAGGCATTACTTGGAAAAGTATACTTGTATGAAGGGAAAAACAGCCAGGCTGCAGAGCAGTTTGCAGTGGTAAACGGAACCCCTGGCGGAACCAGCGTTTATGGATATCATTTACTTGCCAGTTATGGTGATCTTTGGAATCCTGCAAACAAATTCAATGCAGAATCCATCCTTGAAGCCGTACACGTATCTACCAGCCGTGCCACATGGGACAATTGGGGATCCGGATCAGACGAAGGCAACTCTATGTCACAAATGATCGGACCACGTGGTTTCCAAAGGATTACAAATGTCGCTCCTGATCTTGCCGGCGGCTGGAGTTTTAACACCGTGACCGATGACCTTTACAATGCTATGGAAGGAGACCCACGTTTTCAATACACTATCCTTGATATGGAAGCGTTATCAGCAGCAGGTGCTGCAGGCTATTCTCCAGGTTACATGGATACCGGGCACTTCCTGAAAAAGTACCTTCCTTTGACTACGGATCGCAGTACTTCAGGCGGTACTATAGAACTGAACTATGGTATCGATTCATACATCATCAGGCTTGCCGACACTTATCTTATGGAGGCTGAGGCTCTGGGCGGATCTGGCCAACGTGCACAGGCCTTGCTGGATGCCGTACGCGCTAGGGTAGGATTAACTTCTGTACCTGTTTCCATACCTGCAATCATGAGCGAAAGGCGTTTGGAACTTGCAGGTGAAGGCCACCGCTGGTTCGATTTAGTACGCACGGGACAAGGACCTGCGGTTTTAGGACCTGCAAAAGGTTTCACTGCGAATAAGAACGAAATCTGGCCGATTCCATTGACAGAAATCGGGAACACCAAAATCCTCCAAAATCCAAATTATTAATCATTAATATATCAGATAATGAAAATAACAATAAGAAAAATATCGTTCCTGATGTTCGCTTCTATGGCAATCGGATCATTTTCCGGATGCTCCCCTGATGAAACAGGAAGCGGAAATAGCTTGGTTGAAACCACTCCCGATGCCTCATTTACGATTACGAATCCTTCTGCGAATCATTATTCATTTCAGGCAGCAGATTTACAAGCGATCTCTCACAAGTGGAATTTTGACGATGGAGTTCCTCCTTCTATCGGTTCGGACAGGGAAGATGTATTTTTCCCTGATGCCGACACTTATATCATTACGCATACTGCCGGTGGTATAGGAGGCAAAACGGCTTCAATAAGCCAGCAGATTGTTGTTACAACACCGGATCCTGTTTCAGGAAACCTGCTTTTGGGCGGAAAATTCAAGACACAGGCCGATATCGACAAATGGACCATTGTAAATATCAGCGCTGCCGATGCAAGCGTTACCCTTACTCCGGGAACCAACGGCAGCTTTGGTAGCGCCACTTTTATCGGCGACAACTACCAGCAAAAAGGAATTTACCAAAAAGTAACGCTGCAGGGTGGTAAGGAATATAATGTAGATATGGTGGTCAAAAGCGACGCAGGCATCAGTTATACCTGGTTTGAAATTTATATCCTGAACGAACAGCCTATGGACAACCACGACTATGGAGGGGATAAAATTTTACGCCTGAGCAGTTGGGATTGCGGCAACAACGTCCCTTCTCCTTTTAATGGCACGCTTTCCTCCTTAAACTGTGAAAACGATTCGGGAACGGCCACTAAAAAAGGAATCGTTAAGGTGGAAACCACAGGTGACTATTATTTCCTTATCAAATCAGGGGGTGATACAAATTCGGTCATATCGGCAACCAATATTTCCCTGCGCGGAAAAGCAAATTAATAAGTTAAGTTTGAGTTAGTTTAAAATAGCCTGTAACCTTTCCGGGTTATGGGCTATTTTTAAAAATTACTCCCGCAATACAATCATCTTAAAACCATCATCAATAAACAAACGAATGAGAAAAGACCATATTAAAATATTGTGCCTTTTATTTTCGGCTATGGCTTTCGCGCAGCCAAAGAAAAAGCAATCAATCAAAGCCTTCTCTACAGCCGGAAGAAGCATCACTGTGTATACGACCGCTGAAAATTCCAGTTCAAAATTATCAGAAACCCAAAAACTGGAATTTACAAAAGCAGAACAACCTGTAGAAAAGGAAATTTCCGTTTTTGTGGAACCCAAAAAACAGTTCCAGACTTTTATGGGGATTGGCGGTGCCATTACTGATGCCAGCGCCGAAGTTTTTGCCAAATTACCTAAAGACAAACAACAGGAATTCCTCAATGCGTATTATTCTAAAGACAAAGGCATCGGTTATTCGCTGATGCGAACCACAATACACAGCTCTGATTTCAGCAGCGGAAGTTATACGTACGTACAGGAAGGCGACAAGGACCTGAAAACATTCAGCATCGACCACGACAGGCAATTCAGGATCCCGCTGATTAAAAAAGCCACCGAAACCGCCGGCGGAAAGCTATTGCTGTACGCAAGCCCGTGGAGCCCGCCGCCATTCATGAAAAGCAACAAAACCATGCTCCAGGGCGGCACCTTATTGCCCGAATACGATCAGGCCTGGGCCAATTATTTTACGAAATTCATCAAGGCTTATGAAAAAGAAGGCATGCCGATTTGGGGAATATCCGTGCAGAATGAGCCTATGGCAACGCAAACCTGGGAATCCTGCATCTTCACTGCCGAAGCGGAACGCGATTTCCTGAAAAATTACCTTGGGCCAACCATGGCCAGGGAAGGATTGGGCAGCAAAAAAATCATCGTCTGGGACCACAACCGCGATTTGATGAACCACCGTGCCAATGTGATTTTCTCTGATCCGGAAGCCACAAAATATGCGTGGGGAATGGGATTCCACTGGTATGAAACCTGGGCGGGCGGCGAACCGATGTATGACAATGTGCAAAAAGTACATGAGGCTTATCCTACCAAAAACCTGATTTTCACTGAAGGCTGCGTTGAAAAATTTGATGCTTCAAAATACCAGCTTTGGGCAAATGGCGAAAGGTACGGTGCCTCGATGATCAACGACTTCAATAACGGGACCGTAGGCTGGACCGACTGGAACATCCTTCTGGACCAGACCGGCGGACCGAACCATGTAGGCAATTTCTGCCTGGCCCCTATCCATGCCGATACGACCACAGGCGAATTGATTTATACGCCATCATATTATTACATCGGGCACTTTTCAAAATTTATCAGGCCGGATGCCAAAAGGATCAGTACGGTAGCGAGCCGCAGCCAGCTTTTAAGCACGTCGTTCCTCAACACCGATGGCAAGATGATCACCGTGGTCATGAACCAAAGTGCCGCCGAAGTCACCTACAATCTTTGCGTCGAAAATAAAAAAGCATCGGTAACCATTCCTGCACACGGCATCCAGACACTGGTGTATTAATCGTTACAACAACCAACTACTATGAAAAAGATATTTTTAATACTTCTCATTTCCGTTAGCACTTTCTCGTTCGGGCAATTTTTGCACCGCGACGGACAGAATATTGTCAATGGGAGTGGGCAGAACGTCATCCTGCGCGGCCTCGGACTCGGCGGCTGGATGGTCCAGGAAGGCTATATGCTGCAAACCGATGCTTTTGCCGGGTCGCAGCATAAGATCAAACAGAAGATCACCGACCTCATCGGGGCTGCAAATACGGAAGAATTCTACCAGGCATACCGCGACAACGGTATCACCAAACGCGACATCGACTCATTGGCGGCCTGGGGCTTCAATTCCATCCGTTTGCCGATGCATTATAATTTGTATACCTTACCGATTGAGCAGGAACCGGTTGCCGGCCAGAATACATGGCTTGACGAAGGTTTTACGATGACCGACAACCTTTTAAACTGGTGTGCCGAAAA
Source organism: Flavobacterium pallidum (assembly GCF_003097535.1). Classification (NCBI taxonomy): domain Bacteria; kingdom Pseudomonadati; phylum Bacteroidota; class Flavobacteriia; order Flavobacteriales; family Flavobacteriaceae; genus Flavobacterium; species Flavobacterium pallidum. The sequence continues at coordinate 1,617,148 of NZ_CP029187.1, read as the reverse complement.
CAATATGTACCTCATCCTCGACATGCATGCTGCTCCGGGCGGACAAGGACATGATGCCAATATTTCAGATTATGATGATACGAAACCTTCGCTGTGGGAAAGTCAGGCAAATAAGGATAAGATGATCGCGCTTTGGCAAAAACTGGCCTTGCGTTACAAAGACAGTCCGTGGATCGGGGCTTATGACATCATCAATGAGCCTAACTGGAATTTCGAAGGCGCGAACGCGAATGGCTGTGCAGAAAACAACAACATCCCACTGAAAAACCTGATGGTCGCAATCACTCAGGCCATCCGTCAGGTCGATACGAACCACCTGATTTTTATCGAAGGAAATTGCTGGGGGAACAACTACAACGGCATCCTGAGCAGCGGCTTATGGGATAATAATATGGCACTGAGTTTCCATAAATATTGGAATTACAACACCCAGGCATCGATCCAGGGCATGCTGAATTACAGGACGCAGCTCAACGTTCCCATTTGGCTTGGCGAAAGCGGCGAAAACTCGAACGTCTGGTTTAAAGATGCCATTTCACTGATGGAATCAAATAACATTGGCTGGGCCTGGTGGCCAATGAAAAAAATCGACAATATCGCCGGGCCCGCTTCGGTTACAAAAACCCCGGAATATGGCGTACTGCTCAATTACTGGCAAAATGGCGGCACAGCACCTACCGTAACTTACGCCAAAAATGCGCTGATGCAAATCGCTGAGAATTTTAAGATGCAGAACGTCACCCTTCGCCGCGATGTGATCGATGCCATGTTCCGCCAGGTACAGACTTCAGAAACCAAAAAATACCGCAACCATCCGCTGCCGGGAAAAGTCTTTGCTACCGAGTTTGACATGGGGCACAATGGCGTGGCCTATTTTGACAAAGACATTGCAAACTACCGTACCGATACGGGTACTTTTGCGGCCTGGAACCAGGGCTGGAGCATGCGCAACGACGCTGTGGATATTCAGCCTGCTACAGACAGTCCTTCAAATGGCTACCAGGTCGGCTTCCTGGAAACGAATGAATGGCTGCTTTATACGCTGGATGTTGCTGCAGATACCGCTTATGATATTGATATCCGTTATGCCACACCGTCATCAACCGGCAAAATTTATCTTGAAGATGCTGCAGGGCGCATTTCTGAAAGCATCACGCTTCCCGGAACCGGTGGCTTTGCAACTTGGGGCATGGTGACGCTTACGGATGTCATCCTGAAACAAGGCGTTAACAAAATCAAAGTATACTTCGAAAGCGGGAATTTTAACCTGAATTACCTCGACTTTAAGAATCCGCACAGTCCATCTGCAGTAGCGTTAAAGACCATTGATGCTGCCACGAATATCTTAGGCGATAAAATAAACGTTGCTTTTAATAAAAGCCTCGTTACGGGAATCGATTTTTCCCAAAGCAATTTCCAGCTGAAAGTGAACGGAAATGCCGCAGCCATTGCTTCCATTGCTTTCAAACCAGGAAGCACCACAACAATCAGCATCAAACCTGCAACGGCAGTAAATGCTTCAGATGTGATTACCATATCGTACAATGGCACCAACATTATTTCAACAGACAATTCACCACAAACTGTTTTTACAGATAAACCGGTCAAAAACAATGTTGGGAACATCATCGGGATTTCCGGGAAAATCGAAACTGAGAATTTTTTTTCAAACAGCGGACTCACGATCGAAACCACAACCGATACCGGCGGTGGCTCTGATATGGGATATACCGACAGCGGTGACTACCTCGAATACCTTGTCAATATCGGAGAGGCGGGAAATTACAAAATCGACTACCGCACTTCGGGAGAATCGGCTACAGGAAAAATCAAATTTCAACTGATTAATGAAACAACAACTGACATCCAAACCGTTACCCTTCCTCCTACCGGCGGCTGGCAAACCTGGAATACGGTGGCCTCACAGGCGGCACTTCCTGCCGGGCGTTATATGGCACGGTTTACGGTCGTCGATCCCGGCTTCAATTTCAACTGGGTAAACCTGAACCTGATCCTTGCCGACGATGATAACGACAACGTATCCAATAACCACGACAACTGCCCGAATACGCCCGAAACGGATGTGGTGGATTTCAACGGCTGCACGATTTTCAGTCTGCCTTTCAACAATTTTTCCATACAAAACACAGCTGAAACCTGCCGCAGTGCCAACAACGGCAGCATCAGCATCACATCTGTAGCAAATCATCCATTTCTGGCTACCTTAAGTGGCGTTGTGAATAATACTACCAATTTCACTGCAAATACGGCTTTCGAAAACCTTTCCGCAGGCACCTATTCGCTTTGCATCACCATTCCAACCATCCCCACTTTTAAAAGATGTTACTCCATTGTTGTGCAGGAACCTACGGATCTTGCTGTACTGTCAAGGCCGTCTGCAGAAGACTATAGCGTTACCATTGATCTGGCAGGAGGTAGTGCTTATCGCATCAATCTGAATGGCATCGTTTATGCCACAAGTGAAAATGCCATTACCCTAAACGTAAAACCAGGCCTGAACATACTTGAAGTAAAAACCGATAAGGATTGCCAGGGCGTATTCCGTCAGGAATTTATGGTGGATGATACGCTATTGGTCTATCCAAATCCGGTGAAGGACGGATTGCTGTATTTTTCGGTTCCGCCACAGCAAAACCAGGAAGTCAGCCTACAGGTATATTCGATGATCGGCAAACGCGTCATTGACAGCACGTTCCCTTCAGGCGAAAGCCAATACGCAGCCAATATCGGTGCACTTGCCGCAGGGACTTATACGATAAAAGTCATTTCAGGCAATTCGATTTACAATTCTAAATTCATCAGGCAATGAAAATAATATCAAAATATATATTTGCAGCCGCTTGCTTTTCCTTGTTAAGCTGCGGTGGCGGAGGTGGCGGAGGCGGAGAAAGCGAAGGGGAAAACCCCGTTGCCGCCATACTCATTTCACCCATCAACAATTCAGAATGCCTTTCGGGTCAAAATGTATCTGATACGCAAAGCAAAATAACCTTTGAATGGAACGCATCCGACTTCACCGATGCTTATTCGGTTTACGTCAAAAACCTGAACACACAACTCACAACGCAGTATGAAGCCGGCGCAGGTACGACGCTCGATGTCACACTGCCTAAAAGCACGCCTTTCTCGTGGTGGGTGATTTCGAAATCTACAGCCAGCAGCCAGACCGCCATCAGCGAAAAAAGGAAGTTTTACAATGCCGGCGATGGCGTGGTCAACTACGCACCTTTCCCGGCGGAAGCCATCGCCCCGGGCAACAGCAGCTCGGTTCCCGGACCAACGGTGAATTTCCAGTGGAGCGGCAGCGATGTCGACAATGATATCGTGGAATACAAACTGTACCTGGATACTAACAACAATCCGTCGACCTTAAAAGGCACGACTTCCACACAAAACCTGAATGATATTCCGGTTTCCGGGAACACTACCTATTACTGGAAAGTGGTTACTAAAGACCAGTCAGGCAATACGTCAGACTCGCCGATATTCCAGTTTAAGGCTTTATAATTGAGATTTTTATTTTTTTGTTTTGGAGCCTCGCTGAAAAGTGGGGCTTTTTTGTGCATTTTTATGGCGTGCCGGCGCTATGAAACACTTCCGCTGCCTTCGGGCAATTGCAGCGCCGTCGGGCTGTTTGCTATAGTCCTCGCCTTACAGGCTCCGGGCTGCCGCTTCCATCCCTCACGCGGTGATCCGTTCAAGATGATGTCGCTGTTCAAAACCTAAACTTCGTAACTTTACATCTCATCCGTCACACATGGCAAACAACCATTTCTATTCCCGGCTGGAATTACACCAATCAGGCATCTCTGAATTGCTCGGCGATGAAACACTGTTCAGCAGCGTTCCCGAAGACTGGCACGTCGTGATTACCGATATCAAAGGGAGTACGCAGGCAGTAATGGACAACCGGCATGAGCAGGTTAATTTCATTGCCACGGGCAGCATCGTTACGGTACTGAATATCGCTTTCAGTATGAATGTTACCATCCCGTTTTTCTTTGGCGGTGACGGGGCCACTTTTATTATCCCGGACAGCATGATCGACAGGATCATGAAAGCGCTTACGGTTTATAAGAACAATACGCTCGAAAATTTCAACCTCGAACTGCGTGCCAGTAGTGTCCCGGTTCAAAAACTGCATACGGATGGGCATCAGATCCGGATTGCACGGTTCAGCAGTTCGGCCAATTTTGCCATTCCGATTGTTTTAGGCAACGGATTGAATTACGCAGAACAACTCATCAAAGGCGACCATTACATTTTTAATCATCCCGATGTCGGAAAAGAAGACCTGGACCTTAATGGCATGCAATGCCGTTGGGACAAGATTCCGCCACCGGAGGACAAGGAAGAAATCGTAACGCTGCTCATCATCGCGCGCGAAGTCTCCCAACAGGCAGAAATATTTAAGCGCATCCTGAATAAAATCGACGAACTTTATGGTGATCCCGAAAAGCGCCAACCGATATCCATCGCCAAACTCAGGCTGAAGACCACCTTCAACCGCCTGGGCATGGAGATGCGTCTCAGGATCGGGCGCATTAAAATCATTGAGCTGATACAGCACTGGATTTTTACAGGCTTCATATACTTTTATTTCAAGACCCGGAACGGAAAAAAATACCTCAAAAGCCTCGTCGAAATGTCGGACACCCTTGTTATGGACGGCAAGATCAACACTGTAATTTCAGGCACCAGGAAACAAAGGGAGTCGCTCCAGGAATTATTGGACCACATGGAAGCGAACAATGAAATTGTTTACGGCATGCATCTAAGCAATGCCTCGATTATGTCCTGTTATGTCCGGGATGTCAAGGACGACCATATACATTTTGTAGATGGTTCTGATGGCGGATATACACAGGCTGCGAGGATGTTGAAAGAAAAGTTAGGGAAGTCCGAAAGACCGAAAGCTTGAAGCATAAAAAAGGAGGACTGGTTTCTCCCTTCAAACTAAAAATTACAACTTTCGGTCTTCCGGACTTTTCTAACTTTCCCGACTATAACAAAAAAAGCCCCGCTTTTCACAAAACGGGGCAAACCAAAAACACAAATCACAATCATTGCCAGCCGCCGCCTAAGGCCCGGTAAAGCCCGACATTGGCAGACAATCTTTCTTTCCTGATCGCAGCCAGTTCCAACTCCGCCTGCAGCAGGTTGCTTTGCGCCACAATCACTTCAAGGTAAGTCGCCATGCCATTTTTGAAAAGCAAATTGGCATTTGTGATTGATTTCTTTAATGTGCCGACGCGCTCGTCGGCGATGGTATATTCTTTCTCCAGTTTATCTATGCTCACCAAAGCGTTGGAGACTTCGCTCACGGCCACGATAACCGTCTGCTTAAAATTTAAAATCGCCTGTTCGCGCTCGGCCTTGGCCACTTCGTATTGTGTCCTCAGCCTTTTGCCATTAAACAATGGCGCGGTTAAACCACCGGCTACAGTCCCAAAGAGTGAGGCCGGAATATTAAACCAATTGTTCAGTTCAAACGAATTGACGCCGGTGGCAGCGGTGATATTCAATGACGGATACAGGCTTGCTTTTGCAACACCCACTTTAGCATTGGCCACATCTACTGCAAGTTCCGCACTTTTCACATCAGGGCGTTTGCTGAGCAATTGCGCCGGGATCCCTGCTGAAAGGTTTTCCTGTATGGCTAGATTGTTCAATAGGCTGCTGCGTTCCTGCGATTGCGGAAACCTTCCTGCCAATACGCTGAGCGCATTTTCCTGGATCTGTATCTGTTGTTCGATTTGCGGAATAAGCTGCGCGGCAACAAGGCGTTGCGCCTCGGTTTGCTGTTTTGCCAGAAGCGTCACCTGCCCGGCATCGTATTGCAGGCCTACGACAAAGACGGTACTGTCACTCAAGGTCAGTGTTTTTCTTGCAATTTCGAGCTGGGCATCGAGCATCAACAGGTCGTAAAATCCATTGGAGACATTAGCTACAACGGCTGTTTGCAATGCTTTCTTCGCTTCTTTGGTTTGCATATATCCTGCCAAGCCACCTTTTTTGCGGTTTCTAATCTTACCCCAGATATCGGCTTCCCAGGAAAGGTTCAGCCCGGCGGAATAATCCTCAAGATGCTTCTTGCCTAAAAGCGCGTTCGTACTCTGTCCGTTTAAACTATTTTCTGAAAGCCGGTTTGTAGCCGCATTGGCATATGCATTGACTTGTGGAATATTGCCCAATCGCGCCTGCTTGTATTGCAGGTTTGCAATTTCGATGTTCTTTTCGGCAATCTGTAAATCGTTGTTTTTTGCCAAAGCTTCGTCAATCAGTTGGGTAAGGTCATTCTCCCGGAAGAATGACTTCCATCCGATGTCGGCGATGTTGGTAGTATCTGCGGAAGCGTAATTCCTGAAGTTATCCGGAACGGCAACCGTATTATCCTGGCTCCAGCTACTTGCCGTCGTGGCCAGCAAAAGCAATAAAATACTCCTTTTGATATTTATATTGAAATTCAAGTTCATGATTTTGGTTTATTAATGTGAATGCTTTTCGTTGTTCAATACTGCCAATGGCACCCCGGTCACTTTTTCCTGTAAATACTGGAAAATGATGAACAATACCGGGATGATGAAGATCCCGAGGACTACTCCTGAAATCATGCCGCCCGCAGCACCGATACTGATCGAATGGTTCCCTAAGGCAGACGGCCCTGTGGCGCGCATCATCGGTATCAACCCGACGACAAACGCGAAGGAGGTCATGATAATCGGGCGCAAACGGAGCTTGGCAGCTTCAAGTGCTGATGCCAGCAGTGATTTACCTGCACGTCTTCTTTGCAGCGCGTATTCTACAATAAGGATGGCATTTTTCGCCAGCAACCCGATGAGCATAATCAAAGCGACCTGTACATAAATGTTGTTCTCGATCCCGGTCATGCCAATGGCTGCAAACACCCCGAAGATACCTGTCGGGATAGACAGGATGACCGCGGCAGGCAGGATGTAGCTTTCATATTGTGCCGCCAGAAGGAAAAACACAAACAGTAAGCTCAGCCCGAATATCATTGCCGACTGACCTGAAGAGGTGATTTCTTCGTTGGTCAAGCCTGAAAATTCAATCGTATACCCTTTAGGCAATTTGGTTTCGGCCACTTCCTGAACGGCTTTAATGGCAGCTCCCGAACTGAAACCCGGTTTGGCGATGGCATTGATCCCGATGGAACTGAACAGGTTGTACCTTGAAGCAGTTTCCGGACCGTTGACATGTTTAAGCGTCACCAGGGAACTTACCGGCACCATTTCGCCGAATTTGTTTTTGACGAAAATATTATTCATCGATTCAGGCGATGTCCTTGCTGCAGCATCGGCCTGTACCATGACGCGGTAATATTTCCCGAAACGGTTGAAATCCGACGCCTGGGCACTACCGTAATACGTTTGCATGGTTTGCAGGATATCCCTGACGCGCACGCCGAGTTGTTCTGCTTTTACATCATCCACTTCCATTTCCAATTGTGGGAAATCTGCCTTGAAACTCGTGAAGGCGACGGCAATCTCAGGACGTTTGAATAATTCGCCTATAAACGCATTGCTGACACCGCTGAATTTGCTGATGCTTCCGCCTGTTTTGTCTTTCAATACAATATCGAGGGCATCGACGTTGCTGAAACCGGGAACGGTCGGGAACGTGAATACGAAGAAATTGGCACCTTTCACCCCAGCCAGCCTGCCGCGCACATCGTTCATGATGTCGTTGATGTCCTGGAGTTCACCACGCTCTTTTGCTGGCTTTAACAGGATAAATGCAACTCCGGCTGAGGAACTTGTAGAACTTGTGAGCATGTTGAAACCTGAAATGATGTTCAGTACTTTTTTCGATGGCAGATTGCCTAAGGTCCCTTCGACTTCCTTCATCACAGTCTGGGTCCTGTCTAAAGATGCTCCCGCAGGCATCGACATCGATATGGCGATGAACCCCTGGTCTTCAGATGGTATGAATCCTGTTGGCGTGGTTTTCACCATATATACGGTGGCTAAAATGATTACTGCCAATCCACCAAGGCTGATTGATTTATATTTGATCAGGAAACGAAGGCTTTTAACGTATTTGTCCGTCAGTTTGTTGAAGCCGCTGTTGAATCCGATAAAGAATTTCTCTTTGAAACTTTTTGGTTTCGGTTCCGCATGCCCTTCAGAAGCGTGCCCATCATGAGGCAAGTCTTTTAAGAACAAGGCTGCGAGTGCCGGACTTAAGGTAAGTGCATTGACTGCGGAAATGACGATCGCAATGGCCAGTGTAAAGGCAAACTGTCGGTAAAACACACCGGTAGAGCCTTCCATAAAACCAACAGGCAAGAATACCGCCGACATCACCAAGGTTATCGATATGATGGCTCCGGTGATTTCGCTCATCGCAGAAGTCGTCGCCGCTTTGGCTGAGAGCCTTTTGCTGTGCATTTTCTCATGGACCGCCTCGACGACTACAATTGCATCATCGACTACAATTCCGATGGCCAGAACCAAAGCGAATAACGTCAGTAAGTTCACCGAAAACCCGAAAATCTGCATGAAGAAGAACGTTCCTAAAATCGAAACCGGAACCGCGATGGCAGGAATCAAAGTTGCCCTGAAATCCTGAAGGAACAGGAACACGACAAGGAATACCAATATAAAGGCTTCAATTAAAGTTGATTTTACCTGAGAGATGGACATATCCAACGAATCCTTCGTATTGTAAAGGATCAGGTGCTTCACATCTTTCGGAAAATCCTTCGAAGCCTTTTCCATCATCTCACGAATGGCAATCTGTACGTCGCTGGAATTCGAGCCGGGCAACTGGAAAATACCAATATTCAGGCCTTGTTTCCCATCGATGCGCGTACCGCTTCCATAGGAATACGAACCGAATTCGATGCGGGCGACATCTTTCAACCTCAACACAGAACCATCGGCATCGGAATGGATTACGATGTTTTCGTATTCGCCCGGATTGTTCAGTTTTCCTTTGTATTTTATCACATATTCAAACGCCTGTTTGCTACTTTCGCCAAACCGGCCTGGAGCCGCTTCAAGGTTTTTGTCCTGGATGGCTGCAAGGACTTCCTGCGCGCTTATTTTGTAATTCGCCATTTTGGCCGGATTCAGCCATACCCGCATGGAGTAATCCTTATTTCCTCCAAAGATGATGGCCTGCCCTACTCCCGGAATCCTCTTGATGTCAGGGATGATGTTGATCTGCGCATAATTGTTCAGGAACGTCTGGTCGTATTGTGCTTCATTATCTGAATACAGATCGACTACCATCAAAAGGCTGTTTTGCTTTTTGGTGGTTTGTATTCCCGCCTGGACGACTTCGGCGGGCAATTGGCTTGTAGCCTGTGACACGCGGTTTTGTACGTTTACAGCCGCCTGATCCGGATCGGTACCAAGCTTGAAGTTTACGGTAATCACTAACGAACCGTCATTACTCGCGGTAGAACTCATATAGCTCATGTTTTCCACGCCGTTAATGGCTTCTTCAAGCGAAGGCGCCACAGAGCGCAATACGGTTTCAGCATTCGCACCCGGATAAAGGGCCACCACCTGTACCGCCGGCGGTGCAATATCGGGGAATTGTTGTAAAGGGAGCGTGGTAAGCCCTATGGTTCCCAGGATCACTATAAGAATAGCGATGACTGTCGACAGTACTGGCCTGTCAATGAATTTCTGTAACATGTGTATGGTTTTTAGTGAGTTAGCTTATATTTTGGCTACTGATTTTTTAGGTGTTTCAGGATTAATTACGGCCCCGTCAGGTAAATTTTCGAAGCCTTTTAACACTATGCGGTCACCGCTCTTGATCCCGTCTTTTACCAAGTAATTATTTCCGCTTTTACCTGAAATACTGATCGGTTGCCTGGCTACGGCGTTCTTTTTATCAACGACAAATACATACAATTTGTCCTGTATTTCCACGGTGGCATCCTGCGGAATCACAATCGTGTTTTCCTGGGCCATGCTGATCCTAACTTTTCCGGTATTTCCGGAACGCAGCAATCCGTTTGCATTCGGGAATTTGGCGCGCAATGTAATCGCTCCGGTCGTTTTATCGAACTGCCCGTCGACCATGTCGATTTTCCCGTTTTGCGGGTAAACTGATTCATCGGACAACACCAGCGAAACCGGCGGCAGGTTTTTCAACTTGTCATTAATGGTCGCGCCGTTGTGGCTTGACTTAAAGTTGATGAAGTCATTTTCACCCAAAGAAAAATAGGCGTACACTTCTTTTGTATCCGAAACCCTTGTCAAGGCTTCCGGATCGGCAGTCCCAACAAGGCTTCCCTGTTTCTTCGGCAGCCTTCCGATGTAACCGCTTACCGGCGCTTTAATCAAGGTATAATCCAGGTTGATTTGTGCAGCGGCCACTGCGGCTTTTCCTGCAGACACATTGGCTTTGGCAATACCTACATTGGCTTTGGCAGTTTTCAATTGATAATCGGAAACGACTTTATTTTGTGTCAAAGGCGTCAGTTTATCGACTTCCAATTGAGCATTTACCAAAGCAGCTTCGGCAGCATTTAAACCGGCGACCGCATTATTGAGTTGCTGGCGGTAAACATTGTCATTGATCTTGAATAAAGGTGATCCCTGGTTTACATACGCCCCTTCATCAACATAAATTTTATCTAAAGTACCATTAACCTGCGGACGGATCTCCACATCGTTTTTACCCTGTATGGCCACAGGAAATTCAGTATCGGTCGAAGCCGATTGGAGCGCCACGTCCAAAACAGGCAGCGTCGCCGGGGGAGCAGTTGGTGCGTCTTCATTTTTATTGGCACAACCGATTAAGATTAAAGCCATCAGGCTTAAGGAAAGCATTGTTTTCATATGATTATTGATTTGTGATTTCTAATTTATTATTCTGGAATGATTGTTTCAAAATTATAGCTGATTGTCAGCATTTTAGTGTTAATTTTACAGCGTTTTCCTGAAATACTTATTCCGAAAAGCTGCTGCCCGATGTTATCATTTTGTTATCTTTTCTGAAATAAACGTTCCAGAAAAGGGTAAAAAAACTATTTGGTAATACTCTTAATCAGGAATTCCGACATCTTCTTAATCGATATTGGGTTGCCGTGTAAAATATAGGCCTGCTTCCATCCCGTAAATGTCGTCATGATATATTCTGCAACCAGTGCTGCATCCTCCCTGCTGTCCAATTCCTTATCATCGATGGCTTTCTGGACCAGGCTGGTCAGGAATTCGAGGTACATCTCATTGTTCTTGTTCAAAAGGTTCCGCACCTGTGCATCTTCCGGGGCAATTTCAAAAATGGTCTTTACACCCAGGCAGCCTTTCTCACAATCCACCACCCACGCCGCCTTGTCACGGATTATATTAATGATTGCCTGCAACGCCGAAGTTTCCCTGGCCGCTTTCGCCTTCACTTCCGCCATTCCGGCTTCTGCATAATTGCTGATGCATTTCAGGAACAGGCAGTGCTTGTCGCCTATCGTATTGTATAAACTGCTGCGGTTGATCTGCATCGCTTCCACCAGATCCTGCATTGAAGTACCATGATAGCCTTTCTCCCAAAAGACGTTCATCGCCTTTTCGATTGTTTCAGCCTCATTAAATTCTACAGTGCGTGCCATGATGTGGAAATTTCTTTGGCAAAGATAAAAACTATTTTGGAACAACCATTCCAAAATGAAATATTTTTTTTATTTTTTTTTTGCGTGCCGGCAGCGTATCAAAACCTAAGTAAAATTAACGCTTCCCGCAGCTGCCGTCGGGCTGTCCGCTATAGTCCTCGCTCGTACCTCGCTGCGGGCTGCCGCTTCCATCCCTCACGCAGCTACCGCTTCGAAACCGGCAACACCGATATTTGAAGTAACCGAATTTCATTACAATATATTAATCACGTCAATTCATAAATTGATTAAATTTACAATCCTGCCAACGCCGCAAACCGCAGCGTCGGTACCTAATTTAAAATAACCACTCAAATAATTATGGAAACAAAAAGCACAAAAGCCTTCGGCACCGATGCACCCGAAGCAGACCTAAAACCATTGACCATCCAGCGCCGCACCGTAAACCCGACCGACGTTGAAATCGAGATACTCTACTGTGGTGTCTGCCACTCCGACTTGCACACGGCCCGCAACGACTGGGGCTGGACAACATATCCGGTAGTTCCGGGCCATGAAATCGTTGGACGTGTTACCAATGTAGGCAGTGAAGTGACCAAATTCAAGGTCGGCGATTTAGCCGGTGTCGGTTGCCTCGTTGATTCGTGTCAAACCTGCAACAGCTGTAAACAATCCCTGGAGCAATATTGCCAGAATGGTTGGGTGGGCACTTACGGCGGACACGATAAATACCTTGACCAGCCTACACACGGCGGTTATTCTGAAAGCATTACTGTCACAGAAGGCTTTGTTTTAAAAGTCCCTGAAAATTTAAACCTTGCCGCTGTGGCACCGTTACTTTGCGCCGGTATTACGACATGGTCGCCGTTGAGGCACTGGAACGTTGGCAAAGACAGTAAAGTGGCGGTGGTTGGACTGGGCGGTTTAGGCCATATGGCCATCAAACTCGCAAAAGGACTGGGCGCATCGGTCACTTTATTTTCGAGAACCCCGGGTAAAATCGAAGAAGCCAAATCGCTTGGTGCTGATGAAGTCATCATCTCTACCGACGATTCCCAAATGGAATCCGTTGCCGGAAAATTTGACGTGATCATTGATACGGTACCGTATGTACATGACATCAATCCGTACGTTGCCACATTAAATATCAGCGGAACATTAGTGCTAGTGGGTTATTTAGGCGGTTTGGACCCAATCTTAAATTCTGTCCCTATGATTTTGGGAAGGAAATCCGTTGCGGGTTCATTGATCGGAGGGATTAAGGAAACCCAGGAGATGCTTGATTTCTGTGGGGAGCATAACATCGTTTCAGAAATTGAAATGATTAAGATGCAGGATATCAATGAAGCTTATGAGCGGCTTTTAAAAGCGGATGTGAAATACCGTTTTGTGATTGATATGGCATCCTTAAAAAGCTAACATTAATTGGCCAGAAACTTTAAAAAAAGAAGGAAAGCAGAATGAATTCTTTTGAGATAAATTTAACCATTAAGGAATTTTTCTTATTTCCTCAGTGGTTAAATTTGGTATAATGCTTTTCGATAATCATTAAAATATAATCATGTTAGACATCGTAATTGAGTCCCGGACTGCAGCGATCAGCGAATCCATGAAAGTGCAGCGGATCCTGCCATTCCGGCAACGAAGGATGATCGGGCCTTTTATCTTCATGGATCATGCAGGACCCGTTTCAAACCTGCCTGCTAACCCTAAGTCACTCGATGTACTGCCCCATCCGCATATCGGCTTATCAACGGTGAGTTATTTATTTGGTGGACAGGTCACACACCGCGACAGCCTCGGCGTAAAGCAGATCATCCGTCCGGGAGAGGTCAATTGGATGACTGCAGGAAGCGGCATTTCCCATTCCGAAAGGTTTGAAGATCCTGCGGCTCTGGTCGGTGGACTGGAAATGATACAAACCTGGGTTGCTCTGCCTGAAAAAGACGAGGAAGCCGATCCGGAGTTTGATAATTACAGCGCAGACCGCCTTCCTGTTTTTACTGATAAAGGCATCTGGATGCGCCTCATTGCCGGTGAAGCATATGGTTTAAAAAACGACGTTAAAACAAAATCGCCCATGTTTTATCTTCATGTTGTATTGCAGCAGGGCGCAAGATTCGGATTACCCAAAGAACATTCCGAAAGATCGTTTTATATCGTGAATGGCAGTGTGGAAGTATCGGGCGTGAAGTATAGCAAAGGCCAGATGCTGGTTTTTACCAAAGGGGTCGATCCACTGATCATCGCGTTGGAAACCGCTACACTGATGCTGCTTGGCGGCGAGCCTTTGGGCGACCGTTACATCTGGTGGAATTTCGTATCCTCCCGAAAAGAACGCATAGAACAGGCAAAAGAAGATTGGAAACAGGGGCGTATCGTATTGCCCCCAAATGACAACCTGGAATACATTCCGTTACCCGATGACCCTTCGAAACCGGCGGGCGGACCAAGGCCGGATCCGCTGTCGTGAATGTTCCCCAATATTTTTTTTACGAATTCAGGAGTGATCTTTTTTCGCATTCTTTATTTCTAGCAATATTGTTTTGGAAGATAAGAGAGTAACTTCGCTGCTGAAATGGGTTTGGCGCATGACTTATAAATGCCGAAATATTTATAAACGCCAGAAAATATGAAACTGCGGAGCAAATCATTAATCCAGATGGAAACCCTAATCCTGCTGATAATAATTAAAGAAATGAGTCGCCGATAGACATTGATGAATTTAATAAACACAAAGCAATTTTGAAAATGAAATCAGGAAAGAGCAAGGTGTTGTTGAAAGGCAATATTTAATGGTCTTAAGATTTTTAAATAGTCGAAATGAAAAATATAATAATTTTATTTGGCCTGTTGTTGATAGCAACTTGTAGAGGGCAGCACATAACTAATTCAGAGCCGTATTACGATACGAAAAAATTTATTTCGATAGATACCGATTTTGTGCGGAACTTAAAATCAAAAATTATTATCGCCCAAAAAGCTGCCTTAAACAAAGAGACGCAACGATTTATTGATTTGAAGATTCAAGATAACCAATATAAGGACTTGCTCGATGCGCTGGTTTTAATGGATGAATTATTTGTACCTGGAATTAATGAGTCAATGTGGGGAGAAATTATCGCAAAAAAGAAGAATTCGAATAAAGTCGATGAAATTTACATCATCAGTATTCAGTTAAGCGGTGACGAGATTATAAATAGCAATGCTGTGATTATTAAAAATTTTGACGGAAACACCGAGATATATGCCTCAGGCATGAAACCAAAATCCGTTTTTAGCGATGACATTTTACTTTTCACGGAAGAATTCATGTTAAATCTGCCTTATTCGTTCGATAACAAAACACCAAATTTATCAGGGCATTTTTCTATAAGCAAAATAACTTCTTCAGGGGCTAATGAATATCAGGTTACTTCTGCAATGGCTAATGAGATGTTGGATTATCAGTATGAAATCTTGAAGAAGTTTTATTTTTCGAAATAGGAAAACAAGTGATAGGTGCATTAGTTCACAAAAGCAGTGCTTTTACAGGGATTAACTGCGTTGATCCCACGTGGAGTTGTCTTCACGAAAACAAAAGCCGTTAGCACGGCTTCACTTTTTTTTATTTCCATCAGCTTACGGAAGCAAAGCTTTGACGGGATTAGCTTCGCTGATCCTTTTTGGGGGAGCCTGCACAAAAAGCAAAAAGCCGTTGGCACGGCTTCACTTTTTTTTCCATCAGCTTACGGAAGCAAAGCTTTAACGGGATTAGCTTCGCTGATCCTTTTTGGGGGAGCCTGCACAAAAAGCAAAAAGCCGTTGGCACGGCTTCACTTTTTTTTTCCATCAGCTTACGGAAGCAAAGCTTTGACGGGATTAGCTTCGCAGATCCTTTTTGGGGGAGCCTGCACAAAAAGCAAAAAGCCGTTGGCACGGCTTTACTTTTTTTATGTCCATAAGCTTACGGAAGCAAAGCTTCCGATGCTGCCGGAAATAAAAAAAGCAGAAACTTTCGTTTCTGCTTTTTGTGGGCGATGAGGGATTCGAACCCCCGACCCTCTGGGTGTAAACCAGATGCTCTGAACCAACTGAGCTAATCGCCCTGAATGCGAGTGCAAATATAGGCCGTTTTTCCATACCTGCAAATAAATATTGCTTTTTTTATAAAATTTCGGCGACGACAAAAGTACTGCCGCCTATGTAAATGAAATCTTCTGGATCAGCAGCATGTAAAGCCGCTTCATAAGCTCCTTGCACAGAATGATATACATTCCCGATAAGGCCGAATTTGGACGCAGCTACCTGAAGGACACCAGCATCAAGGCCACGGGGAATGTTTGGTTTTGTAAAATAATACACTGCCGTTTTCGGGAATAATGGCAAAACGGAATCCAGATCCTTATCATTTACAACACCCATCACGATATGCAATCGCTGGTATTGCTGCCTCAAAACCTGTTGCATTACAATCTCCAACCCGTGGCTGTTGTGTGCCGTATCGGCAATGATGAGTGGTTTTTCTCCGAGCTGCTGCCATCTTCCCTGCAACCCGGTATTTGCAATGACATTTATAAATCCCTTTTTGATTTGCTCCTCTGAAACAGGAAAATCGCCTATTCCGTTTACGACTTCCAGTGTTTGCAGTACCGTTTTTTTGTTGTGCTTTTGGTAGTCACCCAAAAGTGCGGACGGGTAATCTTTCATAATGGCATCGGACGCAAAATAAATATCCGATTGCATTTCTTTGGCTTTGCCTGTAAAAACAGCCCTGCTCTCTGAGGTATATTCCCCAATAACAACAGGAATATTGTGTTTGATGATTCCGGCTTTTTCCGAAGCAATTTTTGGAATACTATCTCCTAAAAACTGCATGTGGTCCAAACCAATGTTTGTAATGACGGAAACCATCGGCGTAATGATATTTGTGGAATCAAGCCTTCCGCCCATACCCACTTCAATGATGGCGATATCGGTTTGCTCTTTTTTGAAATAATCCAAAGCCAGGCCGACAGTCATTTCGAAGAAACTCAGCGAATGGGATTCAAAAAAAGTTCTGTTAGCTGCTATAAAATCCACAACAAAGGATTCTGGAATTTCGATTCCGTTGATCTTAATCCGTTCGCGGAAATCCTTCAAATGGGGTGAAGTATACAAACCGGTTTTATAACCCGCCTCCTGGAACACGGAAGCCAGTAAATGTGAGGTCGAGCCTTTGCCATTCGTCCCGGCTACATGGATGCATTTCAGATTTCTTTCAGGAAAACCCAAATGTGCTGATAATAAAATGGTATTGGCAAGGTCCGCTTTGTAGGCAGAAGCGCCCTGATGCTGGTACATAGGGAGCTGTCTGAACATCCAGTCTACCGTTTGGCGGTAATCCATTAACTCTGTTTGAAATTGATAACGATAGTTCCGACCTGTTTCTCTGGCGCATCATCTTTAGGCAGCCATTTGTAAGTCCTGGCTGTTTTATATGCAGGTTGAATAAGGCAGGGATCGGTATTTGTGGTTCCTTTTACATATTTACATCCGATAACGTTGCCTTGTTTGTTAACAGTGACTTCAACTACAACTGTTCCATATTCATTGCAATCCTGCGCAATCTTATTGCTGCTGCTGAGTTTACGCCCAGCCAATTTCCAACTTCCATTGCCATTTCCGACACCACTACCAACACCACCACCGGAACCTGAGCCTGAACCCGGACCATAACCGGAGCCATTGCCTATTCCGTCCCCGCTGCCATTGCCACCGCCGGTTCCCGTACCGCTACCGCCTGAGCCACTGTAGCCCCGTGAATCCGCAGTACCGTTACTGCTTCCTTTGTTACCTCCTGATTTGTCATCACCGTCACCACCTTTGCTGTTGCCGTTTAACAGATTTGACAGCGCGTCATTCGTGGCTTTTGAAGGTTTTGGCTTCGGCGTTTCGACTGGTTTTGCTTCCGGCTTCTTAGGTTCGTCCTTAGGTTTTTTTACTGTAACAACGGCTGGAACATCATTTTGAGTGTCATCGGTGACGATGTCTTCCTGTGCCGTGGTTTGTTCCTTCACCGGCTTCGAAGCAGGCAAATCTAGGTCTTTGGATTCATAATTGTCTCCTGCACCCGTATCGCTGTTCCCGAAATTTACGGCCACTTCACCGCCTCCACCACCGCCTCCGCCTTCGATTTCTTGCATTTTAGCAGAAGTCATGTGCAGGAAGAAAAGCAGTAAAAAAAATGCCGCAAATAAAATTCCCGTATAAATCAAGGATTTCTTCTTGTTTGAAACAGAATCCGTTTCTGCGATAAGGTTTTGGGTATTATTCATCCGGGTATGCTTTTATTCGTTACATAAAACGCCTAAAGGTATAAAAAATTGTTCCTGTTAAAGCAACTGCGACAACGCAATCTCATATGCGGCAGCGCTGATATTCGTCTTTCGGGGATTCTTCGAATGCACATTGGCAATGGCTTTCCTGATCGTCTCCGAAGTATCAAGGAAAATGGCCTCGTCGGTCATCTGTACTTTCTTTTCCATAAAATAGGCGAAAACCCTGGCCATTCCGCAGTTCGAAATGAAATCCGGAATCAGGCTTGCTTTACTGTCAACGTTTTGCATAATCGGTCCGAAGAAAATTTCCTTATCTGCAAAAGGCACGTTGGCGCCGCAGGAAATGACTTCAAGCCCGGAAGCAATCATGTTGTCAACCTGATCTTGTGTAACAAGCCTTGACGCTGCGCACGGCGCGAAAATTTCGGCTCCCAGGTTCCAGATCTGGGTATTGATTTCTTCTGATGAAATCATATTTTCAGCCACCAGTTTATTACCATCCTTATTAAGGAACAGGTTTTTGATCTCTTCAAAAGAAAATCCGTCCGGGTTGATCACACCGCCTTCACGATCGATGATCCCGACAATCTTCACATGCATCGCCGCAAGGTAAAATGCCGCTGCCGAACCTACATTGCCGAATCCCTGGATAATGGCTTTCTTGCCTTCTATATTTCCACCGAAAATATCGTAATAATGACGTACCGCCTGGGCTACCCCATAACCGGTAATCATATCGGCAACGGTATATTTCTGTGCGACATCCGGTGAGAAAAATGGGTTCTCAATCACTTTTACAACACCCTGC
The DNA here is from genome assembly GCF_003097535.1 of Flavobacterium pallidum. NCBI lineage: Bacteria > Pseudomonadati > Bacteroidota > Flavobacteriia > Flavobacteriales > Flavobacteriaceae > Flavobacterium > Flavobacterium pallidum. Next base: position 1,598,430 of record NZ_CP029187.1, on the reverse strand, counting down.
CTCAATTGGCCGATGCGGTTGATCTTATCGGCTTCCGTAGGTTTGAAATGGCCGTTAAAGACCCCTTCCTGCGGATGCCACACGCCACATTCTTCTGTCATAGGGATGACTTCGTGGATTTCATCAACATTTAAATCGCCACCTGTACCGTAGTAGCTTTTCAGCAACGGCGAAACGGCTTTGTACCAACGTTGCAAAACGCCTTTTTTACGCGGATCATTCGGGTCAAAATTAATACCGCTTTTGGCACCGCCGATGGCAGGCCCTGAAACGGAAAATTTTATTTCCATCGTTTTGGCCAATGATAAAACCTCGTTCATATCGAGTCCCTTACGCATCCTTGTCCCTCCACCTGCAGCGCCGCCGCGAAGCGAGTTAATCACCGTCCAGCCTTCGGCTTCGGTTTCGGAATCTTTCCAGTTGAATACGATTTCAGGTGATTTATCTTCAAATTTCTTAATTAAGTCTGTCATGTCGAATGTTAGTTTGTGGCGCAAAGATAAATCCTATCTTCCGAAATATTGCAAACGATACGAAATTGATGCGCCTTAATATTTCTTGAAAATTTACCCTAATATTGTATCACCAACACCCTCTTTATGAAAAGATATCACATTGATATACTTGTCATCCCTTTTTTATTGCTTTTTGGCACGCATGCTGCTTCGGCTCAATTCGAGAAAAAAATCGACAGCCTCAAGGCCGCATTGATAAAATATGAGGCCGGTAAAAGCAAAGATCCTTCCAGATACGGCGCTATGGCCGATACGACAAAGGCGGACATATTATACAGTATGGCAGTCAATTACGGCAACCTGTTTTCGCCTCAGGCTGGTGTTTATGGACAGAAAAGCCTGCAATTATCCGAAAAAATCGGTTACAGCAAAGGCATATCGCAAGCCCTAAACCTGTTGGGCAATGAAGAAGCGATGAAAAGCAATTACCCTCTTGCGATGCAATACATCCAAAGGGCACTTAAAATTGCAGAAGAAACCAATGATCTACAGGGACAGGCAGATTATAACGGTAACATCGGGATGTTTTATGCAAAATTATCCAAGTATCCGGAAGCCATTAGTTACATGATGAAGTCGCTGCAAATTGCCAAACGCCGCAACGATAGTTTTTCTATCGCGGGCAATTATAATAACATCGGTGTGATGTACAGCGAGCAGGGAAAATATGAAGAGGCACTAAAAAGCTATGCCGAGTGCCTTAAAGTGCAGTTAAAAACGAAAGACTATTATAACAGCAGTACCAGTTACCAGAATATCGGCGACAGCTATTTCGACTGCAATAAACCTGCTCAAGCAATGTCCTATTTTAAAAAAGCGCTCGACATTGCTGCAAAGTATGGCAATAAGCAGACGGCTGCACTGAGTTATATCGGGATTGGGAAAATCTACAATACAAAACACGAGAATGACAAAGCACTTGAAAACCATCTTACAGCGCTTAAGATTTGCCAGGAAATTCAGGACGCATACGGCATTTCAAGTGTTTTACTGCACATTGCGAACGATTATTTTGGAAAGCGCGATTATGCAAATGCACTCCGTTACGTCGGGAGAAGCCTTCCGATGACGCTTAGAAACGGGGAGCTTGACCTGACCAAACGGGCTTACGAACTGAACTCAATGATTTACAAGGCGCTAGGGAATTATAAGTCCGCTTATGAAAATCAAATGCTTTTCAAGCAAACCGCCGATTCGATTTTCAATTATGAAAAGGAGAAGAAGTTTACGCAGCTGCAGATGAGTTATGATTTCAGGATCGTCCAGGATTCGATCAGGGCGGTACACCAACGCAAAGAACTCATTGCAAAAAAGGAAGTCAGTTACCAAAAATCCATCAGGAATTCGATAATGATCGGGATGAGCGTGGTAGTACTTTTCCTGATTGTGCTGATGATTCAACGGAATAAAATCGCACAAATTAAAAAGCAGAAAGCCCTGGAAGAAGAACGCAACCGGATCAGCAGGGAATTACATGACGATCTGGGCGCACAACTTTCGACGGCGCGGATGTTCCTGAGCAGTTTAAATGCGAATAAGATTCCGGGCGACTTTACGCAAACCGTCAGCACATCATTAGAACTCCTGGATTCCTCAATTGCTGATTTGCGGAAAATCATGGGCGACATGCACACCCCGATCCTGATGGAGAAGGGATATCTTGCCGCTACTGAAATCCTTGTGAATAAAGTCAATTTGTTACACGTTATTAAATTCACGCTGACACATCATAAAATAGACAAAATAGGCGATGCAAATGTAGAACACCAACTCTACCGCATCACGCAGGAACTCATCAACAACACGCTTAAATATGCGCAGGCCAAAAACGTATCGCTGGACATCTTAAAACGTGACGGGCAGATTGTCCTGATGTATGAAGATGACGGAATCGGATATGACATTACCAGAATACACCGCGGGCATGGTTTGGATAACATTCAAAAGAGGGCTGAATCAGTTGGCGGGACTGCCGAATTTGATTCGATGCCGGGAGCTGGCGCACGGACCATTATTGAAATTCCTTTGCCCTGAGTTCTGCAAAAAGGAATCAGCTGAAAACCACCCCGCTGCAATGGTCATGCGCGGCACCGGTTACACTGGAAAGAACATTGATTTCGCCCCGGAGTTTCAAGATGCCAAGCAAAGCAAAGATCAACGCTTCCTTGAATTCCAATGTTTTTTTATCGGGAATAATGATCTGCATTTCCGGCAAAAAATACTGCATCCGCTTTACAAGGAAATCATTGTAAGCGCCTCCGCCGGTGATGAGCAACTTTCCGTTTTTTTGAGGTAAAGCCGATGCAATCTGGAACGCGATATGTTCAGAAAATGTCCGCATTTTATTTTCATCGGAAATGGGAAAGCTTTCAATTAACGGGATTACCGTTTGCTTTACGTATTCAAATCCGAGTGATTTGGGGTAGGCCTTTTTATAAAAATCCAGGTTGTTGAGCGCTTCCAGCAAATCTTCATCTATTTCTCCTGAAGCCGAAATCTTACCCCGATCATCAAAATCTTTTCCAAAACGGTTCGCATAAAAATTCAATACCGTGTTTACCGGCGAAATATCAAACGCGATCCGCTTTCCATTTTCCTCAAACGATACATTGGAAAATCCGCCGAGGTTCAGGCAATAATCATAATCCGAAAATAAAATACGGTCGCCAATCGGCACTAATGGCGCTCCCTGCCCTCCCAATCTGACATCCTGTACGCGGAAATCACAGATTACCTTCTGCCCGCAAACCGCAGCAATTTCAGGCAGGTTACCGATTTGCAGCGTGAATCCATTTTGAGGCTGGTGTAAAATCGTATGCCCATGGGAACAGACAGCATTCGGAGTAAGTTTGTTTTTGGATATAAAATCGGAAATGATTTTTCCGAGTAAACCGGTATAGTCCCTATTGAGGTTTTCCAATTCCGAAGTATTGAAATCAACAGCCGCCTTTAATCTTGAAACCCATGCACAATCATAAGCAACCGTTTCGCATTCAAGGATCTCAAACCGCCATTTCGCGTCCTCTTCCTCAAAAAATATATGGGCCAGGTCGACACCGTCCAATGACGTTCCGGACATCACCCCGATAACGTTATAGTTTTCTTTTTTCATTAGCCCAAAAATACGGAATTGGTGTTAAAAATATCCTAAGAAATAGTTACATTTGGACGCTGACAAAAAAACAAAAAGTAACACATCATTCACATAAACTATGGATTTTAACCTTACAGAAGAGCATTTAATGATACAGCAGGCGGCCAGGGATTTCGCTCAAAACGAATTGCTACCGGGCGTCATTGAAAGAGACGAGCACTCTAAATTCCCAACGGAGCAGGTCAAAATGATGGCCGACCTTGGCTTTATGGGAATGATGGTTGATCCAAAATACGGCGGCTCCGGACTGGACAGCGTATCCTATGTATTGGCCATGACCGAAATTGCAAAAGTAGATGCCTCTGCAGCAGTGGTCATGTCCGTAAACAATTCGCTGGTGTGTGCCGGAATGGAAAAATACTGCAACGAGGAACAGAAGATGAAATACCTTGTGCCCTTGGCGAAAGGCGAAGTGATTGGCGCGTTCTGCCTTTCAGAACCTGAAGCGGGATCGGATGCGACTTCACAGAAAACCACAGCGATTGATAAGGGTGACCATTATCTTTTAAACGGAACCAAAAACTGGATTACGAATGGTGCCACGGCTTCAACTTACCTGGTGATTGCGCAGACAGATATCGAAAAAGGGCACAAAGGCATCAACGCTTTTATCATAGAAAAAGGCTGGGCTGGTTTTGACATCGGGCCAAAAGAAAAGAAAATGGGAATCCGCGGGTCTGACACCCATTCACTCATGTTTTCGGATGTAAAAGTCCCTAAGGAAAACCGCATCGGGGCCGAAGGTTTCGGGTTCAATTTCGCCATGTCGGTATTGAACGGCGGACGGATCGGGATTGCCTCACAGGCTTTGGGAATTGCGACCGGCGCTTACGAACTGGCTTTAAAATATTCGAAAGAGCGCAAGGCTTTCGGAAAGGAAATATCAAAACACCAGGCCATCGCATTCAAGCTGGCCGACATGCACGTGAGCATCATGGCCGCGAAACTGCTTTGCCTGAAGGCGGCTTCCGAGAAAGACCAGGGTATGGACATTTCAGAATCCGGCGCGATGGCAAAATTGTATGCTTCCCAAGTGGCCATGGATACGACCATTGAAGCGGTACAAATCCACGGCGGAAACGGCTATGTAGCCGAATACCACGTAGAACGCATGATGCGCGATGCGAAAATCACACAGATTTACGAAGGGACTTCTGAGATCCAGAAGATTGTGATTTCGAGAAGTATATTGAAGGATTAGATGATCAGACACGCCCTGCGGCTATAGATTTTCAGACACGCTGCGCTTTAGAATGTTCCGACTTTCTTAGCGCAGCGTTTTCTTTTCACCCTAAGTCCTTAATTCTAAAACGAAGCGTTTCTAACGGCGTTAGCCGTCTCTATAGCGAAGCGTTTCCTTTTTTCATACATTTACTTTATGTACGACGAACTCAAATACTGGTACCTGCGCGATCATAAGCTATTCCGCATACTGAGCTTCAGCCAGATCCGGCAGTTGTGCATTATCACAGGGTTTAAGAAAGCCGCCAAAGGGGAAATCATTTATTTTTCTTCTTCAGAGGTGCCGCGGATTTTCCTGCTTAAAAGAGGAGCGATCAAAATTGTTTCGGTTGATGAAAATGGGGAAGAAACCATTAAGGACATCATACAAAAAGGCGATCTTTTCGGGGAACTGACACTGGAAACCGATAAACAAGCCAACGAATATGCGAAAGTACTTTCAGACGAAGTATCAATCTGCAGTTTCCTGATGTCCGACTTTGAAAACCTTTTGCTTAAGCATCCCGGACTGGCATTGTCTTACACAAAATTTGTCGGGCTGAAGATGAAACGCATCCGCAACAATTACAGCAACCTGGTTTCCAAAGATGCCAGAACACGACTGTACCAGTTCCTTAAAGACTGGGCGGAGCGCGAGGGCATTGCTGCAGACGGACATATTACGATTGAAAATTACCTGACACAAAATGATATCGGGCAAATCATCTGTACTTCAAGACAGACCGCCACGCAATTGCTGAACGAAATGGAAGCGGATGGAAAAATCCGTTACAGCCGCAAAGAAATCGTTATCCCTGACATCAACGCGCTTTTTATCGGTTAATGTAAAGAAAGTGTCAGGCAGGCGACAAATCAATAATTCAGGCTGCGATACCTTTGCTTCATCAATTTAAATACAAATTTATGATAACAATGAATTTCAAAAAAAGAAAACCTGCAACCCGTAAAACCCGTATCTTAATTTCAGTATGGTTTTTATGTGCCGGACTGGTCGTATCTGCGCAAAGCGAAAGTAAAAGGACCGCTTTATTCAATCTGGAAAACAAACTGGCCATACAGGGCTTTGACCCGGTTTCGTATTTTAAGCAAAATAAAGCGGTAAAAGGAAAGAAGGACATGGCAGTATCGCATCAGGGCGTGACGTACTATTTTTCATCCGCAGCCAACAAGGAAGCCTTCCTGAAAACGCCTGCCGCTTATGAGCCGCAATACGGGGGATGGTGCGCTTATGCGATGGGATATTCAGGCGAAAAGGTAGAAATCAATCCCGAGACATTCAAGATCGTCGAGGGCAAACTCTACTTATTTTACAACGCCTTTTTCAATAATACGCTGAAAAGCTGGAATAAGGAGGAAGCCGGCCTGAAGAAAAAAGCAGATGCGAACTGGAAAAAAATCTTAAACTGATATCATGGCAAAAACGATTTTTACATGGGCATTGAGAATCATCGCTGCGGTGATATTACTTCAGACATTATTTTTTAAATTTACCGCTGCCGATGAAAGCGTGTATATTTTCACCAAACTGGGCATGGAACCGTACGGCAGGATTGGATCGGGAATCGTAGAACTTTTCGCTGCCATCCTGATATTGATTCCGTCAACAACGCTGATAGGCGCGTTATTATCAGCCGGAGTAATCGCCGGAGCGCTGCTTTCGCACCTGTTTATTTTGGGAATCGAAGTAAAAAATGATGGCGGGGAACTTTTTATTTTGGCAGTAATAACCTTTATTTGCAGTACGATACTAATTTATATGGACCGGGACAAAATTCCGGCACTCATCCGATTTAAAACATAAACATGCTCCTACCTTCAATACATCATAGCCTTAATGAAATGATTGGGTTACTGCAGCAGCTTTCCGACAGGGACTATACCAATCAATGCAAAGCGCTGAGCAATGCCACCATCGGTGAGCATACCAGGCATATTATTGAGATGTTCCAATGCCTTGAAAATAATTATGATTCAGGCCTGGTAAACTATGATAAAAGGGCGCGCAATATCCTGATCCAGACGAGTACGGAATTTGCAATGGAGTCACTGAATACCATTCATGGCAACCTCGATAAAGAAAACAAGGCCATACAATTGCAGCAAATCATCGATGGTGAGGAAATCCTGATTGACAGCAATTATTTCCGCGAACTGCTGTATAACCTTGAACACTGCATCCACCACCAGGCATTGATAAAAGTGGCGATACACGATTGTAAAGATGTACAGATTGATGCCAATTTCGGCGTGGCACGTTCTACAATTGAATACCGCAATCAATGTGCACAGTAAGTTTTGTCCATGCCCATGGCAGGATGATCATCACTTCAAACCGTGACGAACAGGTTTTAAGGCCTGCGATTCCGCCGACGAATTACCACATCAATAACCATAATCTCATTTTCCCGAAAGACCCGAAAGCCGGCGGGACCTGGTATGCCGTTGATGAAAATGCGAATGTGCTGGTACTGCTGAACGGTGCTGCAGAAAAGCACAAACACCTTCCTCCTTACCGCAGGAGCCGTGGCCTGATCGTTTTGGATGTATTGGGAAGCGATTCCGCAATTGAAACCTGGGATAAAATCGATTTGAAAAACGTCGAACCTTTTACATTGGTTTTGTTTTACCATAAAACATTGTATCAATTGCGTTGGGATGGTATGGAAAAAACCACATTGCCTTTGGACAGTAACAAAAACCATATCTGGTCTTCTTCTACTTTATACCCGAAAGAAGTCAGGGAAACCAGAGCTGCCTGGTTTTACAATTTCTTGGATGCGAAACCTGACATTACCGCAGGCGAAATGCTGCACTTCCATCGGTACACCGAAAATGACAATGCAGAAAACGGCCTGGTCATCAACAGGGATGGTAAATTGAAAACCCTCAGCATTACACAGGCCGTGATTGAGCAGCATAAATTGTCGCTCACTTATACCGATCTGATCAACGAAAACGAATCTGCGAATTCATGCATCACCCTGTAAATCCTGACTATTGAGGTTGTTATTACATAAAATACTGCATTGGGAATACTGGCCGTTTTATATCGTCTACATTCCCATTTATTTTTTGTGGGCATACTATGCGTTACGGCAACGCAGCATTTTCTTCTTCAATGCTTCGAACCCGACAATCACCAACGGGGGATTTATGATGGAATCCAAAAAGGAAATCTACGACCTGATTCCGCAGCAATATTACCCAAAAACGATTTTGGCGAAAGCCGGAACGACCTCGGAAGATATTATCGTCAAAGCAAAGGATCACGGCATCCAATATCCACTGATTATCAAACCGGACATCGGATTACGCGGTTCGGCAGTAAAGAAAATCGACAATGCTGCCGACCTCGAATCGTATGTCGACAAAGCCGATTTCGACTGTATCGTACAGGATTTGATTCCGTATGAAAATGAGATTGGAATTTTTTACGTAAGATATCCGCATGAGAATGAAGGCCGGATTACCGGAATTGTGGCTAAAGAATTCCTGATTGTGACCGGTGATGGCAAATCAACTCTGGAAGCACTGATTAAGGAAAATCCGCGTTATGAATTGCAGTTGAAAGTGCTTCGTAAGGAATACGGCGGCAAACTCGATGAAATCCCCGCTGTAGGCGAAAAAGTAAACCTTGTCCCTTACGGAAACCATGCACGCGGTGCGAAATTCATTGACCGTACGGTTTGGGCCACGCCGGCTCTTAACAAGGTGATGAACGGTATTTGCCTTCAAATAGACGGATTTTATTTCGGGCGGATTGACCTGATGTATGAATCGCTTGAAGCATTGGAGCGTGGCGAGAAATTCTCGATTGTCGAATTAAACGGTGCCGCGAGTGAGCCAACGCACATTTACGATCCCGAGCATTCTCTTTTTTTTGCATGGAAGGAACTCATCAGGCACATCAGGTATATGTATGAAATCAGCGTTGAAAATCATAAGAACGGTGCGCCTTATTTAAGCCATAAGAAAGGAATGGAGCAATATCGACTGCATAACCTGCATTGTACAAAAATCGTCAACTTCTAAAATATGAAAGCGCTAAAGAACATCGCTGTCGGTTTTTTAGTGAGTTATATCGGGTCGATTCCTTTGGGTTATCTGAATGTGATTGGGTATGATGTGTATCAGAAATCTGGTATTGAAAGTACTTTGATTTATTTGGCGGGCGTCATTGTCATTGAAGCCGTGGTCATTTTTGCCACGCTGATTTTTGCCGACAGGCTGATGCACAATAAGAAGCTGATCAAATATATCGAGCTGTTTTCCATCTTTTTTATGTTCCTGCTGGCCTGGTCATTTCATACGGCCCACAGCGACCCCGATGCTTCCGCGACCATATTCCGGCTTGCCGACGGATATTCACCGTTCTGGACGGGAGTTAAGTACAGCAGCCTGAATTTCATCCAGATTCCTTTTTGGACGGCGTGGAATCTATACCTGATCAATGCCCATTATATTTCGGTAAATAATTCAGGCAAATACACCTATCTTAACGGAACCCTGGCCGGGACTTTTTGCGGCATGCTGACATTGATTTTGTGCCTGGACTGGCTTACCAAAAAGAATGATTTCGTTTCAAACTACCTGATGTCGGGCGTCATTCCGCTTTTATTCCTGTGCATGGGATTGTTTCAGGCGTACAAGTTTTGGAAAAAATACTTTCGGAAGAAACAAAAAACCGATTAACGTTTCATCGCAAAGTGCCCGCGATGCACTTTACCATCGACCCTCTGGACCATAAACCAATAATCTGTCGACGGCAATGGCTGGCCATTGTAAGTGCCATCCCAGCCCGGGCTGTCGTGTTCCAAGCCGGTAATGAGTTTCCCGTAGCGGTCAAAAATGTATGTCATCATTCCGGGTTCAAATACAGAATTTTTGATTTTCCATTTGTCGTTGTAGCCGTCTCCGTTTGGTGTAAAAAACTTCGGGTAATTCAAAATCAGTACCTCTTTACTAACACCGGGGCAACCGTGCAGGTCTTTTACATCAACAGTATAAATGCCTGGTTCGAGGCCGGTAAAAGTTGGATCTGCCTGGTAGTTTTGTCTATCTATTGAAAATACATAGTCGCCATCACCGCTGACGTGCATTGTAAAGCTGTTGTCGTCATCGGTCCAGTCGGTAATATCTATCGAGTCGATATGGGCGCTTTCTGTATTGGTTACCGTAATGGTTTGTGTTGCTTCACAAAACGAGCCACCATAAGCATTCTTCACCGTCACCGTGTATGTTCCCGGCGTATCGATGGTAATGCCACGCGTGGTATCACCGGTGGACCATTCATAGGCATCAAAACCGTAATCTGCCAATACGTGCTGCTCATCACCTTCGCACAGGTAAATATCAGGCAATAAGGTAAGCGTCGGCTCCGTACCTACAAAAAGCGGGAATGAGGTATAATCGTAGCAAAGGGAAATCGAATTGTGTACCACGCGCGCCCATATTGTTTGCGGATTGGAGGTGTTTACATACTGAGTAACATCTGACGTAATCGGGTTTGCACCAGTACGGACATCTGCTTCAGACAAATGGTATGAAATCGTATACAAATCAGCAGGCTGGTTGCCCAGGATTTCCGAATTGAACGCCGTCAGGTCGAAAGGATGGCTCGTTTCATTACTGTTGCTGCAATACAATTGCTCTCCAGGCCCTCCGTTGGTTCCGGGAGTCGTTGCATGCACGAGGGGAAGCAATGTCGCGACATTTACGGTAGTGGTTTCAATACGGTTGCAGGAATCCTCGACCTCAATTTCATACAATGCCGGTTCGAGTCCCTGAAAAATGGCATCCGTTCCGTTTTCGACAACAAATGGCTGTCCGTTCTTTTCCGTTATCCTGTAAGTATAGGGCGGCACGCCTACTACATCTACAAATACACTTCCCGGTCCTTCCCCGTCTTCACAATCGAGGGAATATGATTTTAGTATTTTAAGATCACCGGTAAATACAAAATCATCATAATATTTAGGGCAGATAACGCTTCCCACATCACTAAAGGATTGGTATATCTTGACAATACGGAATGTTCCGGTATTGTCGATATTATACATTGTTTCGTTATTGGTCAGCTGTATGGAATTATCCGAGGTAGGCACTGTCTGGTCAGGGTATACTACACCAGTATCAGGATGTTCGTATAGTCCGGTGGTGGGGTTTTTCTTCTGCAGCCAATAGCTCCCTGTGATGTTGGCATGGTCATGAAGGCTAAGATTAAACGTCCCGCAGTTGGGATCCACATTAAAATTATTTACACCATTATCATATCCTATTACCTCTATTGGACTTTGAAGTGTCAGCGTTGCGCCGCAGGCATCGGTTCCTACAAAGTCATAGAATCCCGCAGCAAGAGCAGGATTGAAATAACTCCCGTTTGACAATGAACCGCTAAGATCCAAAGGCATGGTCGCGCCAAATTCAGGAGGTGCCGAAATCATGGTTAGGGTTACCAATCCGCCGCCATTTGGAGATCGTACACGTAGCGAACCCAAACCTTCATCGCAACTTGCCCTGGCGTTGACCTGCAAACGCGACTGGCCTGAAAAGGGCTGAACTTCTGCTTGCGCCGTATATGGAACATCGCAAATGTCAATCAGGGAAATTTCATAATGACCCGTTGACGCATTTATAATGGTTACGGTTTCCTGAGGTTGAGCTGGCGATGCATTAAACGGCAACGGGTGTGTCGCAGCATATTCAGGTGGCGCAACAGTAACGATGACAGTTTTTATTTTCCTTGGCGTCTGCTGCAGCTTAATCTGGATTCTGGCAGGTGTGGTGCAAGTGGCCTCAACAATAGTAACATCAGGATGGAGCTCTTCTTTCTTGACTTCCTTATCGGCTCCTGCTATCCTTCCGCAGGAATCCGAAACAGTGACATGGTAGATACCCTCAGGAACCGGATTGGTATCGCTTCCGAAAGTCAAAGATAGTGTATCTCCATTCAACGGACCCATATAAGCCGGATTCAAAGCGCCCGGATCAAAATTTGCGGGGAAGGTATCAAAAACCATCGTGTAGGGCGGCATGACATTGGCCACTGTAACCGTAATGAATTTATCTCCACATTCATTCGGGGTTTCATTAATTGCCACCTCCGGGTTAGGATTAATATCATTGTCAAAAGTCGAAAAAAAATGGCCGCAATCGTCAGATACCACTAAATCATAAGTAAATGGTGTATTTTGTACCGGCACCTGCAACTCTAAAGAAAGCGAATCGGGCGGGCCAGTGGCATGCAACTGTTCAATAACCTGGTTTCCTGAAGGAAAATGAACGGTATAGGTGGCTTTCACCGGATAATAAATATTGCCCGAATTTGGTGTCACTTCATTATTAAGTGTCATGGTGGCACATGATGTGGCAATGGGAGGAACAGCGGTACTACTAATAGACAGGTCATTGGCTGTGAGCAATACGGTGATCGTTTTCACCGCCCCGTTTCCGCAAACATCAAACACGCGGATGTTATGCTCTCCTTCAGTAACATCCGTAAGAATGTTGGAAGATTGTGGTGTTCCTGGTACACCATCTGTAATTACCTGGTAGAAAAAAGGCCCCGACCCCTGACTGACAGTAACCACTACAGTCCCCGATTGGTCACAGCTTCCGGGAGGCAATTGTGCAACACTCATGACAGTTTCTTCAAATACATTGGTTATTGTAAACTGCAATTCAATTGGCGGCGATGCATCGGTACCTAAAACCTGTTCGGCCCTGACCTTATAATCTCCAACATCCAAACCTATATAAGTATTATTGGTAAAGGCGGCAATAGGCGTAGCAATATTGGGTAGTTTATAAATTTTGTAATTTAATATAGCTAAAGGAGTAAGATTGCCCGGAGTCAATGTAACCCCACCGTTACTATTGCAAGTCATATTGATAGGCTCAATATCCAAAGTGAACGTAGGCAATTGTGCATGACCTGCAATTGCCATAAATAAGACAATATAGAGTATCCTGAATTTCATATGTAGGTCTTTGATATGGTTGAAGTCTCAGGGGAATAGATCCTAAAACCATAAAGCGATTGGGCAAAGATACTATTTAAACTATTAGGCAACATAAATTACTGACGCTCAAAGTATAAAATAAAAGCCTTTTCCCCCACCAATTAAATTTAATGTTTATAATTGTTTTTGTTTTTTTCTTCAATCCAGCGTGACATGTATTTAGTTGCGGAAAAGGCATCATATAACAACACCGAACCTATAAAATTATTGCGCCTGTGCTCTTTCAAATTATTGATTATAAAATAAATATGATTTAAAAAATCCTTTTCATAAATCGATTTATCAAACTTTCCTTTCAAAATTACCGTTCCCTGACTTTGCGCAACAGTCCAAAGTTCCGCATCCTCATAAAGCTTTACAGCAAAGTCCGCAAATTCCATCACATCGTCGGTTATAAAACCATTCCAGAGATTTTGGTATGGCATCCCTTCCGCTCCTATTGATGTCGTAATCGTTGGTGTCCCACAAATCATCGCCTCAAGCAGCTTGCCTTTCATCCCTGCGCCGAACCTTAATGGTGCAAGCATCACTTTTGCAGATTTGATTGCCTCTTCTGCCGAAACTGCCCTTCCTGCAATAATAAATCCGGTTTTAGGATCATGCATTTGCTGGATCATTGCAGGCAAATAAGCGCCATAAACAAATAAAACAGCTTCGGGCATTTTTACCCTAACCGCCGGCCAAACCTGCTCTTTAAGATACCTGACGGCATCCTTGTTTGGCTCATGATAAAAATTCCCGATGAACATGAACCCTGACCTTTCCTTATATCCAGGCCATGTATTTCCTTCAACAACATCCGGCAAAAATGGTAGGTAGTACAATAGGATTGGATCAATTTTAAAGGTTTTTTGCAAAAGCTGCATTTCATATTCTGAAATAATCAGCGATAGGTCACAGCGCAAAATTGAGGATATTTCTCTCTTTGCAGTATCTGAAAACAAATCATCTATAGTAAAATCACGCTGCTGCTTTACCGCAAGTTGCCGTGCCAACCGAAGGCAGTGCAAATCCTCAGTATCCAAAATCCGCAATGCCTGCTGGCAATGCGCTGCCACGCGCCATCCAAATTGTTCTTCACTTATAAAGCGGTCAAACAAGACAATATCAGGATGAAGTGCTGTGACAAAGTCATCAAAACTACTATCATTCAACAGCAATTGTTGTGTGCTCAAACCCGGTAAATCCAGTACATCAGAGAAATCACTTCGCTGGGCGGCACTGCCAAAAACAACTTCCATCCCGCTTTCCAAAAAAAGCTTTACAAGCTGCATCATACGGCTTCCTGCTGCTGACGATTGCGATTCCGGCCAAACAAGCCCAATGATTAATATTTTTTGATGCATGCTGTTTACCAATTCCAACTATCGCATATCGTCTTTATCCAATAACACTTCGGCTACTGTCTTATCATCGGACCCGAGGTATTTGATGCGTACTTTCCGGATCCCATAACCTTTTCCGCTTTGCAGGAAACCCATAATCTGAGGGTTGTGGCTGATTTCAGTCTTCATTATTGCCACTGCTTCGGGATCTTTAAGCGCCTCCTTTAATTCGTTATCGACTTCCACAAAGTAAACAAGGTCTTCACCTATGATATCTATTTTCGTAATCGTTGTCCCGGCCTTCTTATCTGTAATGGGCAAAGTTTTATTGACTAAAGCCAGCATTTCCTGCGCTTTCGGATTCGAAGTACTGTATTTTGCGGTGGCTTTATCGCCATTTTTAGATTTCAACACCTTTACAGCTGCCGCGTCCAGGATGGTCGATGCAAGTACCGAATTGTCGCTTGCACGATACTCCACCTTAAATTTAACACCTTCTGCAACCAATTCATTAAAAGTACTCACCCTGCCGAGCACTTCTGCCATAATCGTAGGCAACGCCTGGCGTATCGCCCCTTTTGTCTCTTCGTTTTGTAAAACGTTAGACACCATAATAATGTGTATAGTATTGTCAGGCTGCAACTCCGCTATTGTTGACTGCAGGCTCTGGCTTGCCATTTTCGGAGCCAATGCATTATAATCGTCAACAAAATCCTTGGCTTTTTCATGTGTATCCTTACAGCCTGCAACTGCTAAAAACAAAAATAGCATCACATAATGCATACATTTCTTCATAATAATTTCTAAAATTGTTAAGGCAATATATATAAAATTTAAAAGATATTACCATCGGAATTACAGTTTATTTTGGGCGTGCCGCCGCCGTCGGATCCCTTCGTTGCCTGGCGCATTCCCACGGCGCCGTCGGGCTGTCCGCTGTAGTCCTCCCGCTCGTACCTCGCGGTGCGGGCTGCCGCTGCCATCCCTCACGCGGCCATGTTCGTCAATGAAAGCACATTGTATAAAATGGATTGTAAGGCGGTAAGATTATAAGACATCCCTGCCCTCCAATAAATCCTACAGTCTCAAAATCCTGCAATTTTATAGTCTTACAGTCTTGAAATCTCATAGTCCTAAAATCCGCTCAGTAATCCATATAAAACAAAAAATCCCCATCATTACTGATGAGGATTTTAAAAAGAAAGGCGACGACATACTCTCCCACAAAATTGCAGTACCATCTGCGCAGGCGGGCTTAACTTCTCTGTTCGGGATGGGAAGAGGTGAGCCCCGCCGCAATAACCACCTTAAGTCGTTACATGATCGGGTTGATCACATTATATTATTAACACACTGGGATAAAAAAGTTACTTTTGAAAGATTGCTCCGGGCCTTGCGGCCCGGAAGCGCGTACATAAGCTTACGGGTTATTAGTACTACTCGGCTATGACATTACTGCCTTTACACCTATAGCCTATCGACCTGGTCATCTCCCAGGACCCTTAAAAGAAATCTCATCTTGTGGTGGGTTTCGCGCTTATATGCTTTCAGCGCTTATCCCTTCCCGACGTAGCTACTCTGCGATGCTCCTGGCGGAACAACAGATACACCAGCGGTCAGTCCAATTCGGTCCTCTCGTACTAGAATCAGATCCACTCAAATTTCTAACGCCCGCAGTAGATAGAGACCGAACTGTCTCACGACGTTCTGAACCCAGCTCGCGTGCCACTTTAATGGGCGAACAGCCCAACCCTTGGGACCTTCTCCAGCCCCAGGATGTGACGAGCCGACATCGAGGTGCCAAACCCCCCCGTCGATATGAGCTCTTGGGGGAGATCAGCCTGTTATCCCCGGCGTACCTTTTATCCTTTGAGCGATGGCCCTTCCATGCGGAACCACCGGATCACTATGCTCTACTTTCGTACCTGATCGACCTGTATGTCTCTCAGTCAAGCTCCCTTATGCCATTGCACTCTACGCACGGTTACCAAGCGTGCTGAGGGAACCTTTAGAAGCCTCCGTTACTCTTTTGGAGGCGACCACCCCAGTCAAACTACCCACCAAGCACTGTCCCCCACATTATGGGGTTAGGCTTCAGACAAGCAAAGGGTGGTATTTCAACAATGACTAACCAACGCCTGGCGACGCTGGATCGAAGTCTCCCACCTATCCTACACATCACTTGTCCAAAGTCAATACTAAGCTATAGTAAAGGTGCACAGGGTCTTTTCGTCCCACTGCGGGTAAACGGCATCTTCACCGTTACTACAATTTCACCGAGCTCATGGCTGAGACAGTGTCCAGATCGTTACACCATTCGTGCAGGTCGGAACTTACCCGACAAGGAATTTCGCTACCTTAGGACCGTTATAGTTACGGCCGCCGTTTACTGGGGCTTCAATTCAATGCTTCTCCGAAGATAACATCTCCTCTTAACCTTCCAGCACCGGGCAGGTGTCAGGCCCTATACCTCATCTTACGATTTTGCAGAGCCCTGTGTTTTTGATAAACAGTCGCCTGGACCTCTTCACTGCGGCCAGCATTGCTGCTGGCGACCCTTCTCCCGAAGTTACGGGTCTATTTTGCCTAATTCCTTAGCCATGAATCTCTCGAGCACCTTAGGATTCTCTCCTCGACTACCTGTGTCGGTTTACGGTACGGGTTGTATCGATCTGAAGTTTAGAGGTTTTTCTTGGAAGCCCTTAGGCGCACTATCACTTTGTCCGAAGACTCCGTGTACTATCGTATTTCCCCAAAAGCCGTGGATTTGCCTGCGGCTCTTATAGGTAGGTACTTCAACGAACTATTCCGTCAGTTCGCGGCGCTTTCATCACTCCGTCACCCCATCACAATCAATACAAGTACGGGAATATTAACCCGTTGGCCATCGACTTCCCCCTTCGGGTACGCCTTAGGACCCGACTAACCCTCAGCTGATTAGCATAGCTGAGGAAACCTTAGTCTTTCGGTGTGCGGGTTTCTCGCCCGCATTATCGTTACTTATGCCTACATTTTCTTTTCCAGAAGGTCCAGCATGGCTCACGCCACACCTTCAGCCCCGCTGGAATGCTCCCCTACCACTTACATTACTGTAAATCCATAGCTTCGGTACTACACTTATGCCCGATTATTATCCATGCTCGTCCGCTCGACTAGTGAGCTGTTACGCACTCTTTAAATGAATGGCTGCTTCCAAGCCAACATCCTAGCTGTCTGGGCAGACAAACCTCGTTCTTTCAACTTAGTGTAGATTTTGGGACCTTAGCTGATGGTCTGGGTTCTTTCCCTCTCGGACTTGGACCTTAGCACCCAAGCCCTCACTGCTGGTAAACATTATATAGCATTCGGAGTTTGTCAGGAATTGGTAGGCGGTGAAGCCCCCGCATCCAATCAGTAGCTCTACCTCTATATAACTATATCCAGCGCTGCACCTAAATGCATTTCGGGGAGTACGAGCTATTTCCGAGTTTGATTGGCCTTTCACCCCTACCCACAGGTCATCCGAAGTCTTTTCAACGACAACCGGTTCGGACCTCCACTGTGTGTTACCACAGCTTCATCCTGCCCATGGGTAGATCACACGGTTTCGCGTCTAACACTACCGACTAAAGCGCCCTATTCAGACTCGCTTTCGCTACGGATCCGGTACTTAATACCTTATCCTTGCCGGCAACGTTAACTCGTAGGCTCATTATGCAAAAGGCACGCCGTCACCCCACGAAAGGGCTCCGACCGCTTGTAGGCGTATGGTTTCAGGATCTGTTTCACTCCGTTATTCACGGTTCTTTTCACCTTTCCCTCACGGTACTGGTTCACTATCGGTCTCTCAGGAGTATTTAGCCTTAGCGGATGGTCCCGCCAGATTCAGACAGGGTTTCACGTGCCCCGCCCTACTCAGGATACCACTATCCATTACATCGCTTACCCATACGGGGCTATCACCCTCTATGGCAGACCTTTCCAGGTCCTTCCGGTTCACTTTGCATGAAATATCGTGGTCCTACAACCCCAATCTTGCCGTAACAACATTGGTTTGGGCTAATCCGCGTTCGCTCGCCACTACTTACGGAATCACTTTTGTTTTCTTCTCCTCCGCCTACTTAGATGTTTCAGTTCAGCGGGTTTGCCCTCCTATCGGAGTAATACATCTTCAATGTATTGGGTTGCCCCATTCGGGAATCTCCGGATTGACTCGTGTGTGCCGATCCCCGGAGCTTTTCGCAGCTTATCACGCCCTTCTTCGCCTCTGAGAGCCTAGGCATCCCCCATACGCCCTTATTTTGCTTATTGTACTTTTGCCTTGCTAATTAAAACAAGACGTGTTCTTTCTACTTTTTGTATTTTCTTATCCCAATATGTCAATGAACTTTTTCAATCCAATGGATCGATCGTGGAGAATATCGGAGTCGAACCGATGACCTCCTGCGTGCAAGGCAGGCGCTCTAGCCAGCTGAGCTAATCCCCCGTCTTTCCGTAGTAGCAGTTATCAGTCGCAGTTTGCAGTTTGATAACGCGCCCACTAAACGTGACAATCTCAACTTCCAGAATTTCCTTTTCCAATAAAACAAAATAGTAGTCCCGCCCAGACTCGAACTGGGGACCCCAACATTATCAGTGTTGTACTCTAACCAGCTGAGCTACGAGACTCTGTTTGTTTCTTGGATATGTATTTGAACCAACAGCGAGAGTAATGAATTTCTTTCTAAATCTTCCCTAAACGTAACCAAATTGCGTCTTTCTCTAGAAAGGAGGTGTTCCAGCCGCACCTTCCGGTACGGCTACCTTGTTACGACTTAGCCCTAGTTACCGGTTTTACCCTAGGCAGCTCCTTGCGGTCACCGACTTCAGGCACCCCCAGCTTCCATGGCTTGACGGGCGGTGTGTACAAGGCCCGGGAACGTATTCACCGGATCATGGCTGATATCCGATTACTAGCGATTCCAGCTTCACGGAGTCGAGTTGCAGACTCCGATCCGAACTGTGACCGGCTTTATAGATTCGCTCCCACTCGCGTGGTGGCTGCTCTCTGTACCGGCCATTGTAGCACGTGTGTAGCCCAAGGCGTAAGGGCCGTGATGATTTGACGTCATCCCCACCTTCCTCACAGTTTGCACTGGCAGTCTTGCTAGAGTTCCCGACATGACTCGCTGGCAACTAACAACAGGGGTTGCGCTCGTTATAGGACTTAACCTGACACCTCACGGCACGAGCTGACGACAACCATGCAGCACCTTGTAAATTGTCCGAAGAAAAGTCTGTTTCCAAACCTGTCAATCTACATTTAAGCCTTGGTAAGGTTCCTCGCGTATCATCGAATTAAACCACATGCTCCACCGCTTGTGCGGGCCCCCGTCAATTCCTTTGAGTTTCAGGCTTGCGCCCGTACTCCCCAGGTGGGATACTTATCACTTTCGCTTAGCCACTGAACTTGCGCCCAACAGCTAGTATCCATCGTTTACGGCGTGGACTACCAGGGTATCTAATCCTGTTCGCTACCCACGCTTTCGTCCATCAGCGTCAATATATTGATAGTAACCTGCCTTCGCAATTGGTATTCCATGTAATATCTAAGCATTTCACCGCTACACTACATATTCTAGTTACTTCCCAATAATTCAAGGCCTGCAGTATCAATGGCCGTTCCATCGTTAAGCGATGGGCTTTCACCACTGACTTACAGGCCCGCCTACGGACCCTTTAAACCCAATGATTCCGGATAACGCTTGGATCCTCCGTATTACCGCGGCTGCTGGCACGGAGTTAGCCGATCCTTATTCCTACGGTACCGTCAATCCGCCTCACGAGGCGGGGTTTCTTCCCGTATAAAAGCAGTTTACACACCATAGATGCTTCATCCTGCACGCGGCATGGCTGGTTCAGGCTTGCGCCCATTGACCAATATTCCTCACTGCTGCCTCCCGTAGGAGTCTGGTCCGTGTCTCAGTACCAGTGTGGGGGATCTCCCTCTCAGGACCCCTACCCATCGTTGCCATGGTAAGCCGTTACCTTACCATCTAGCTAATGGGACGCATGCCCATCTTGAACCGTTGTGACTTTAATAATAAAATGATGCCATTCTATAATACTATGGGGTATTAATCCAAATTTCTCTGGGCTATCCCCCTGTTCAAGGTAGGTTGCATACGCGTTACGCACCCGTGCGCCGGTCTCAATGCCCGAAGACATCTACCCCTCGACTTGCATGTGTTAAGCCTGCCGCTAGCGTTCATCCTGAGCCAGGATCAAACTCTTCATCGTATATTGTGCGCCTGATTGCTCAGGCTTTATTTTAGACGAATTCTAACGTATTATTTTTTCGAAAATCCAAATCGATCTTCCTTACTCTCTGCTTACTTCCAAATCTCTTTGAAAGTGCTGTCAATCCAATATATCAATGAACGTGTCAATCTTTTCTAATCCGCTATTCTTTCGTTTAGCGGGTGCAAAAGTACAACTTCTTTTTTACCGTGCAAGCCTTTTTGAAAATAATTTTTAAAGTTTATTTTCTTCAAACCTAACACCAATATTTTTATGAACCTGTATCCACCTATTCGGGACGGCAAAGGTAAAACTTATTTCCTTTCAGGCAAATTATTCCCGAAGTTTTTGCAAACTTTTTTCGAACACCACCTTACAGTAAATCAAGAGAACTTCTTTGCTAATGCGGGTGCAAAAGTAACCCCCTTTTTCAGTTTAGCAAACTTTTTATAACCTTTTTTTAAAGAAAATTAAATCCATTGCGCTAATGCGCTGGGAACGGGATTGTTGGGCGGGAAAGTTTTTCCCGGGATACCAAATCCGTGAAGCGGACCTGGGGCTGCGTGAGGGATTGAAGCGGAAATCCTTTTTATCCGAAGCGCAGCGAATGTATAAAAGATTGAAGCGGAAAGCCCGACGGCGGAGCTTGCGGAGCCGGCACGCCATAAAAAAAGCAATCAGCAGAAAGTAGCAGCTGGCAGTGAGGACGTCAATCGAAACGTATGGCTTTTACCGGAGAGATTTTGGTAATAATATAAGAAGGAATTAAAAGCACCACAAGGCAGATAATGATCGTGCCCAGATTGAGCAGCAGGATATAATCCCAACTGAGGTATACCGGAGCTTCCGTAACATAATAACTTGCCGGGTCGAGCTTGACAATGCCGAAATGCTGCTGCACCAAAATCATACTGATGCCGATCAAATTACCCCAGAATAGCCCGCGAAGGATCAGGTAAAATGCATTATAAAGGAAGATTTTGCGTACAGACCAGTTTGCCGCGCCAACCGCTTTGAGGATTCCGATCATTTGGGTGCGTTCCAGGATCAGCACCAAAAGTGCAACAACCATATTTATGGTAGAAACGACAATCATCACGATCAGGATCACGAAAATATTGAAATCGAACAGCTTGAGCCATTCGAAGATGTAATAATATTTCTGGACAATCGTTTTGGTATTTAAGGTGGAAGGCGTTTGTTTGTAAACTTCGTCGCCTTTGGTTTCAATCCGGTTGAAGTCATCAAGGAACACCTCGAACTGGCCGATTTGATCCGCACCCCATTTATTAAGGCGCTGGATGTGGCGGATGTCGCCTATGATATAATTGGAATCGAATTCCTGGAAACCGGAATTGTACACTCCGCAAACATGGAATACGCGAAGGTTGGGCAGGCCGTTGCCGCCATCCTTCATAAAATATGTACTGAATTTGTCACCGGTTTTAAGGTTCAGGCGTTTGGCAAGATATTCTGAAATCAGGATCTCGTTATTGAGATTGCCGGAGAAATCGGGCAATTTGCCGGAAATCAGGAATTCCCTGAGGTTGCTGAAATCGTAGTCCTTGCCGACACCTTTCAGTATAATGCCTTCAAAAGCGGTTTCGGTGCGGATGATCCCGGCTTTTGAAGCGACCGCCTGGATGTGGCGGATGCCGTTGACGTTTTTGAATCTGGGGTAAAAATCCTGATGGATCGAAATGGGTTTTACGCTGACATCGGACGTATTCTCATCATAATTTGAAATAATGATATGCCCATTGAATGCCGATACTTTTTCACGTATTTTTTGCTGCAGCCCCAAACCTGTCGCCACCGAAATAATCATCATTACCATCCCGATGGCGATAGCGGAAATGGCAATTTTTATTATTGGCGCAGATATATTACTTTTACGGCCATTGGCATTGATCAGCCTTCGGGCAATGAAATATTCCAGGTTCAAAATGGGCTCGCGGTTTTGAGTATGAGTTCCCAAAAGTACCGTTTTTTAGAATGAATTTCACTGATTTGGCCTAATTAATTATCGAGATAGCAGCATTATGGTTTACGGCAATTGTTTAAAAAAAGGCGGCTTTTCCCCAGCGGTCCAAAAGCATTCCAAATATTTTATACCTATATTATTTTGTGTTTTCCTGTTTTCATGCAAGCCGGCCCAGGCGGTTGTAAGGCCCATTCCTGTGAGCCATTCGATGGAAGCGAAAAATACCCCAAGTGAGAAATCGATGGTCATGCGGAATCCGAATGCGACAACATTTGCGACAGGTTCCGGCAATTTCAGCGTATATGCTCCTTTATTGGCGAATAAAAAAGTGGGCATCGTTACAAATCAAAGCGGCCTTTTAGGCGACAGCAGCCATGTGGTCGATTTCCTTTTGTCTGAAAACATGGACGTTGTGAAGATATTCGCTCCGGAACATGGTTTCCGGGGGACGGCCGATGCAGGCGAAACCATCATTGACGGCAAAGACATTGCAACAGGACTTCCCATCGTTTCCATTTACGGAGACAATAAAAAACCGACTTCGGCGCAATTGCAGGGCATTGACATTATGCTTTTTGACCTGCAGGATGTGGGCGCGCGATTTTTCACCTACATTTCTACCTTACATTATGTAATGGAAGCCTGCGCAGAAAACAACATTCCCGTTGTCGTACTGGACCGCCCAAATCCTAATGGCGGTATTGTAGATGGACCGGTTTTGGAACCTGAATTCTCAAGTTTCGTCGGGATGCATCCAATTCCGGTAATGCACGGCATGACGATTGGCGAATATGCGCAAATGATCAATGGCGAAAAGTGGCTGAAAAATGGCGTGCAGTGTGATTTGAAAATCGTTGCCTGTTCGATGTATACACGGGATATGTCCTACAGCATTGCGGTAAAACCTTCACCGAATTTACCAAATGACATGGCAATCAACTTATACGCAAGCCTTTGTTTTTTCGAAGGCACAAATGTGAGCGTTGGCCGTGGTACCGATAAGCAATTCCAGATTTACGGTTCGCCGTATTTACCGAATATTGATTTCTGTTTTGTACCACAACCAAACGTAGGCGCAAAAGATCCTTTATATAACGGACGTCCATGTTTCGGCGAGGATCTTTCAGGCATTCCGAAGATTGAGCGCCTCGAGTTGAAATGGCTGATCAAGGCCTACAATGAGACCGAAGACAAAACCAAATTCTTCAACTCCTATTTCACCAAATTAGCCGGAACCAAAAAACTGCGCGAACAGATTGAAGCGGGAATGACCGCTGCCGAGATCAGGGCGAGCTGGGAAACCGGTTTGATTGAATTCCGTGAAATACGCAGAAAATACCTGATCTATCCGGAATAACTTTTCCGAAGGAAGGTCCTGATTACAAAAAAATAAGAAAAATTTATAACAGCCTTCTCTATGGGATTCAATAGTATTGCTTAAATTAGTATCAGAATTTTTTTGACAGAATAATTAAAACAATTACTATGGAAAGAGCACAGATTTTACTGACAGTGATGGATAAATTACAAAAGTTCATGCAGGTCATCAACGAATATATTGAACAAGGTATCGAAATTTTCCACAAGATCAGGGACTGGTTCGTGAAAATTATCGGTTATATTGAAATGGGGATTGACAGGCTCGTAAGCGCTGTCGGTGGCAGGAAGGAAGATTTCCTTCACTTTCATGAAGATGATCTTTTCGTTTAAAAAATCAAGCCTCCGTCCCGGAGGCTTTTTCATTTATAAAGGAATCCGCTTTTTCATTTCTTCGACGATATTGTAAGCCGCTGGACATATGGGAACATTCTTTAATGTGATGTCGCTGATCTGCTGGAACTTTTTCCGGTCTGTATGCGGGAATTCCCGGCAGGCTTTCGGGCGTACTTCATAAATCATGCAATAATTTTCAGTATCGAGAAATGTACAAGGGACCTGTTGCAGTACATAATCTTTATCCTCGTCAATACGCAGATACTTTTCAATAAATTGTTGTGGCTTCAGGCGCAGGTGTTTGGAGATACGCTCGATATCGGCTGCCGTAAATAAAGGCCCGGTCGTTTTACAACAATTGGCACACTTCAGGCAATCCGTCCGTTTAAACTCGGCGTTGTGCAATTCCTGCATCACATAATCGAGATTTTTCGGCGGTTTCTTTTTAAGCTTATCGAAATACTTTTTGTTTTCGATATGCTTATCTTTGGCCAGTAATTTCAGTTCTGATAGTTTCAAAGTTGCAGGGTAACAAGGTTGCAAAGTTAAGCAACTTCCGGAACTTTTTTACTTTGTTACTTTGGCACTTTGCAACTCAAAAAAATGACACGAGCGAAGCGACTGCATGAGACGTTAAAAGAACAATAAATAAGACGAATGAAAGACCTTTTCGGAAAAGCCATCCTCGATTATCAAACGGGAAACGATCCACAAAATCTGATCACAGAAACGACGATTTCAGAAGAAGATGAGATGTCTGTCGCGTACCTTTTCCGCTCTTTCAGCCAAATGCCCAAAATCGAGCAAAAGGCTTTACAAATGGCAAACGGAAAAGTCCTCGACGTGGGGTGCGGTGCCGGAAGCCATAGTTTGTATCTGCAGGCTGAAAAAAATCTCGATGTCCATCCGATTGATATTTCGGCAAATGCGATACAAGCCTGTAAGTTACGCGGACTCCAAAAGGCACGTGCGATGGACATCATGGCATTGGACAATGAAAAATACGACACCATATTATTGCTGATGAACGGTGCCGGAATGTGTGGCAGGTTGAAGCGGATTGCTGCATTTCTGCAAAAGGTAAAATCCCTGCTCAATCCGACCGGCCAAATATTATTAGACAGCTCCGACATCATTTATATGTTTGACGAAGATGAAGACGGAGGAAAATGGATTCCAACCGATACGGAATATTACGGCGAAGTGGTTTTCAAAATCCAATATAAAGGAGAAAAAGAGCAACCTTTTGACTGGATGTATATCGATTACAATACTTTATACAACGCCGCTGAAGCCAACGGATTGCAGTGTGAAATGGTGCAGGAAGGACAACATTACGATTATCTCGCCCGCCTGACTATAAAAGATTAAGCAAATCTTGAAAACCAATGTAGCTGTGCTTTTCGTATTTTTAGGAAAAATCTTAAGATGAAAAAGCTAAAATTACTTTCTATATTTTTATTATTGTTTGTTTGGGGCTGTTCCAATGAAGACAGCACCAATGAAATCGAAGATGGCACAAATCCCGCACCAAATTTGAAATCTGTCGGCAGCAGCGCCCACGACTTCCTCTCTGCAGACAAATACAAGGCGCTGGCGATTGAAGTATTTTATGTCGGAAACCTCCAGCCCAATACACAAACGCTGCAAAACCTCAAATCGTTTATGGAAGCGCGGCTGCACAAACCGGGAGGCATTACCATTACCCAAAAACAGATTGCAAGTCCGGCAGGAACCCCTTACACCATCAATGAAATTGCCGATATTGAAAGTGACATCAGGACAAAATACAACACTGAGGACACTTTGGCTTTGTTCATTCTTTTCGTAGACGGGAATTTTTCAAGCGATACCACGACAACGCTGACTTTAGGCGCTGCTTACCGAAACACTTCCTGTGTACTTTTTGAAGATTCCATACATGCGTTGAGCGATGCTCCAACAGAGCCAAATCGCACTGATCTTGAAACCATTGTGATTGAACATGAATTGTGCCATATGTTAGGCTTGGTGGATCTTGGTTCACCGATGCAGACCAACCACCTGGACAGCGCTCATGGCAAACATTGCATCAATCAAAATTGCCTGATGTATTACCAGACGGAAAGCAACATCAATGCGATGATGAATTCGGGCATGCCTACACTTGACGCAAACTGCATGTCCGATTTGCTGGCGAATGGCGGAAAATGATTATTGCAGCAAATCGGTTTGCTCCATGATTTCTTTTAGCGCTTCAGCCAGTTTATCAAGATCGTCTTTTGAATTATAGGCATTTAATGAAATCCTAAGGTAGAAATTGCCATTGAGTTTCGTAACCGGAATTTCTATTTTGTATTTGCTGAAAAGCAATTCCTTCAGTTCCACCGGTTTTTTGGTACTGATTGGGACGCTGCACATTTGTCCTAAAAATTCAGGAGTTACAGGGCAGATTGGTTCAGATTTGAGCAAATCGCAGAAGAATTTGTAGTGATTCAGTATGCGTTGTTTGCTTTCCGCTGATTTTTGTGTCCAGCCATTTTCAATCAAAAACCGGATGGCTGCCTTTGTCGATAAAAATGCCGACATATCACGCGTTCCCTGAAATTCATGATAATCGAGAAACTGGCTTTGCCCGGGCATTTCGCTTTCATAACCCCAACTGACCACCAATGGATCGATGCGGTCCTGAAATTCTTTTTTCACGTATAAAAAAGACGATCCTTTCGGTGCCAGCATCCACTTATGGAGTGTCCCGGTGTAGAAATCAGGATTTAATTCAGAAATATTTAAATCGATATGGCCGGGAACATGGGCACCATCAACAATAGTGATCAGGCCGAGTTCCTGTGCTTTATCACAAATTTCCTTTACAGGAAAAATCAGTGCCGTAGCGCTGGAAATCTGATTCAGGAAAATCACTTTTGTATTGGAATTATATCCTTTCCAAAACTCGGCAATCATTTCTTCTTTAGAAACAACGGGCATTGAAATGTGTTGGCGTACATATTTCGCTCCTGATTTTTTACAGTAAAAATTCCACGTGCGATCCATTGCGCCGTATTCATTATCTGAGGAGAGGATTTCGTCGCCAGGTTGCAGCGGCAGGCTCCGCATAATGGTATTGATGGCAGTAGTAGGATTGGACAGGAAGTAAACATCATCGGCATCACAATGTATGAAATCCGCCAGTGCTTCACGTGATTCACGCATGAGTGCCGGCAGTTTTTTGGTAATGAATTGGACGGGTTCTTTTTCCAATTCGAGTTGCCAGTGCTGGTAATTTTCGAAAATCGGCTTCGGGCATGCGCCAAAAGAACCGTGGTTCAGGAATGTGATTTCAGGATTAAGCAGGAACTTTTCTTTCATAGTTGGTTTGGTTAAAAAAATAATCCCGTAGAAATTACGGGATATTAAGGTATTTATGGGTTTGCAGGGAAACGCGCCATTTTGGATTGTTCATTACATAATCGACAATCAGTGGTGTCATCTCCTCTTTTTTGCTCCATTCGGGTTGCAGGAACAAGATTGCTTTAGGATTTACCTTTTGCGCCTGTTCTTCGGCAAAGATAAAATCGTGCTTGTTGTGGATGATAACTTTTAGCTCGTCTGCATTGTCGTAGACTTCCTGTACGGGCAATTTTGATTTCTTTGGCGATAAGCAAATCCAATCCCAATACCCTGATAATGGATACGCACCAGAAGTTTCAATATGGACCCTGCGGTTCGCGGATTTTAGTCTTGTAGTCAATTCACTCATATCCCATGTCAATGGTTCACCACCGGTGACCACTACGGTCTCTGAAAAACGGCTGGCATTTTCTACGATATGGTCTACATGCGTCGGTGGATGCAGGTCGGCGTTCCAGCTTTCCTTAACATCACACCAATGACAGCCCACATCACACCCCCCGACACGGATAAAATAGGCAGCCGTGCCTGTGTGATATCCTTCTCCCTGAATGGTATAAAACTCTTCCATAAGCGGAAGCATTATCCCTTTCTCTACTGCCGATTGTATTTCTTTAGAAAGCATGCTTGTTAAATAAGGCGCAAAGATAGTGATTTTGAAACCGAGATAAAAATGTCGTTATAGAAAGAAAAAAACCGGCAACTTGGTTACCGGTTTTGTTATTTAACATATTATCCTTTAATCATCTTCTGAGTGCTTAAGGCGGTTTCATCAGCAGGATTTATGGCGAGGGCCTTGTCTACGTTTTCTCTTGCTTTTACTTTGTCACCGAGTTTCGCATAGTGGATGGCGATGTTATTGTAAGCTTCGACAAACTTGGTTTTGTTTGCAGGCTTAGCAAGTTCCGTTTCGCCTTTTTCAGTTACCACGCGAATGTATTCTTCATAATATTTCGCCATTTCAGCCCTTGCAGCCATATCATCCATAAGCAAACTGTTCAGACGTGCTTTATAGATGTAGGCATCCTGGGTTGTCGGCGAGGATTTGATTACGGCATCGAATGCGGCATTGGCTTTTTGAATATCGGTCACATTAGGTTTTTCAGCTTTCGCATTGTCAAAATACAACGCATAACCCAAATAGAAATTATCATAAAGGAAATTTCTTGAATTGGGATTGGTCACTGCAATTTCGTAAATCGCCGAAGCTTCCTTATACAATTTAAGGTCGAAGAACTTTTTACCGAAATCATTCAGTTCATTAGCCATTCCCGGATCCAGCTCAACTCCTTTTTTAATATCAGCTACACCGTTGTCAAAAAGTACTTTATCCACAGTACCTGTTGGTTTTCCTTCAGCGTCGGTACCCATTGTCAAAGCTTTTTGGGTTTTTGCCAAACCTAGATACAGGTAATCACGGCCGATCATTTTTACATTTGGCTTGGCAAGGAATTCATCCAGCGCCTTGATTGCAGCATCAGAATTTCCGTTCTGGTATGCAGAATATCCTAAATAACGTAAAATCCTCGGATTTACTTTATCGAGTTTCTGCATGGCAGTAGCTTCGGCCTCAAGCGCTTTATAATCTTTAGTTAATACAAGGAAATCTGCGTGGCGCATACGTGAATCCAGAGAATAATCAGTCATTGCCATGTACTTTTCGTAATACTGGATGGCTGTAGTATTGTATTCAGTATATTTTGCCTTGTCATTCAGACCCCAAACGTAATAGGTTTCTGCAAGCTCCCTGTAAGCAGGGCCATAATTTGGATTGGCGGCGAGGATTTTGTCAAAGATGGCCTTGGCTTCTGTAAATGCTTTGGCACTTTTGGTGATTGCACCTTGCTGCAAGGAAGCACGAAGCAAATTTTTATCAGCATCAGCAGCATTCCTGTAAGCAGAATAGGCTTCATTTATATTTTTGTCACCATAGTAGGCGTCGCCGAGATACAAAGACACCTCCGCATTCATTGGTTGCACTGCTTTGGCTTTGTTCAGATATTCCAGTGCTTTTTTGTAATCGGGCTTGGTTGGATTCAGGTAAGCCTTCCCGATATACATCAATTCCTCGAAATCTTTCTTTTTAATATTCGCAACAGCTTTATCGAAATTTGAAGATGCACCGGCAGCATTTCCATTTTCAAGATCAATCTGCCCCAATCCAATATAATTAAAGTCGGCCTCAGCCTTTGCAGCCAATCCTTTTTGATATGTGATTGTTGCAGAGTCCTGGAGTTTTTGGGTAAGGTACAAATTTCCTAAGATGAAATAATTCTTTCCACTTTCCGGTTTTGTGGCAACGAGCCCTTTTAAAATTTTCTTTGCTTTTTCGTATTGTTCAGCATCAATTGCTTTTTTGGCCTGATCAAGATCCTGCGCGTAAGTGGCAGTTCCAAAAACAAACAAAGCAATACTGAAGATTTTTAGCTTTTTCATAATTTTTATTTAGTATTTATCTCCTTTCGGATGGTAATATTCCTTGATGGTATCCTTACAGGCAACAACCCAGATTTAAGGATGATCCTTTGGCCTCTTTCACCGGCGATGAAGGAAGCAAAACCCATGCCTAGTCCAGCCGAGCCTTGAAAATTTAACATATGTAAATCCCGTCGCAACGGATATAAACCTAACGCCAGATTAGATTGGTTCGGTTTATAATAATTCATGTCAGACTTCGGATTTTTAACATTTCTGACAGCCATTACTTTGACACTGCCAACCAGATCCTGACATTGGGAATCCGGTTCAAGCAATACATTTAAACCTACTACACCTACCGCATCGGTGTTTTCTGTTACATATTTCATCACTTCTACAGCGGAATTCATAGAATAAACGCCTTCATGTTTGGTTCTGTTATCGGTTTTGGCCAATCTGTTCATTGCATTTACGGTCCCTGAATTCGGGTTTTCAAAAACAAGCTTCTTTATTTTCGAAGACTTGCCCTGCATGAGGTTTACCGCTTCCTGTAAATCGAGTAACGTGTCCTTTACTTTTTTATTGGTAATGAAGGCAACTGCATCAGTAGCAAACGGAGTGATTTTAGGATTAATCTGCTTTTTTGCTAATGCTGTTTTTTCAGTTTCCGAAAGATTCCTTGACAAGATCACGACAGCTGTTTTATCACTTAAAAGTGCGTTCACAACCTCAGACTCCGGTTTAGCAACAAGGTTTATTTTGGCTTTATATTCCGATTGAAAAACAGCCAGCTCCTCTTCGACTATAGGCAATATCGATTCATCAACGTAAAACGTAGCGGTTCCTTCGAGAATCGTTTCTTTAAGTTGTTCCGATTGTCTTTTACAGCAAACGACCCCAAGAGCCAATAATCCGAAAAAGGCAATCGCTGTCAGTGTTCGGTAGTTTAAAAAATACTTCATTTTTTCTGTAAAAGTCTGATGAAACGAAGAAATGCGTAGACAATGAGGATAATGCCCAAAAATATCCTGTAATTATCAGGTAAATTGAAAGGAATTTTTTTTGCGAAGATAATGAGCAGGCCCAATATGAGATAGGCCAGGAAAAACAGTATTCCTATAAAGAGCAGAAATCGCCCTTTAAGCGATTTCTGGATTCTTTGATTTGTATC
Organism: Flavobacterium pallidum; assembly: GCF_003097535.1. Taxonomy (NCBI): domain Bacteria; kingdom Pseudomonadati; phylum Bacteroidota; class Flavobacteriia; order Flavobacteriales; family Flavobacteriaceae; genus Flavobacterium; species Flavobacterium pallidum. Next base: position 1,567,239 of record NZ_CP029187.1, on the reverse strand, counting down.
GTGCCTGTGCATTAATCTCCTGATGAAACAATTTTAATCGGAAGGGAAAACCTGGCTCTTACTGAACGTCCGTTTTGAACACCGGCTTTCCATTTAGGAGAAGCCCTGAGGAGTCTTTCAGCTTCTTTACCAGTACCGTATCCTAGATCCCTTGCCACTTTGATATCGGTCAGCGATCCATCTTTTTCAACAACGAAGGTTACATAAATGTTTCCATTCAATGCTTCTCCTTCCGGCACACGGAACTTGTCCTGTACATATTTGTAAAAGGCTTTCATTCCTCCAGGGAATTCAGGCTGTACTTCTACGCTGTTGTAAATTTGGTTGTCATCGATAATTTTCGTTTCCGGTGGTCCATCTCCTGATGGCTCGTCAACAACAATCCTTCCATCTTCCTGACCTTTGATATCTTTAGTACCAACGTTTTTGTCTTTAAGATCTTCGATTTTAGCCAATTCCTCAACCACTTCTTCCTTCTTCACCACCTTAGGCGGAACGAATTTTACTTCATCAATTTTAGGTGCCGGTGGCGGTGGTGGCGGTGGTGGGATTAAAGGCTTATCCGGCGGCGGCGGCGTTAGGATTTTCGCCATATCGACCATCTTTACCTTATCCTGATCGTCATCTTTGCCTTTACCCCAGTCAATCAGCGGAAGTGCTAAAAGACTGCTAAAAATAAATGCTCCGATAACAAGTGCTATCAGTGTCGTTTTAGGATTTTTTTTACGCAATTCGTAGGCCCCGTAACTTTTATTACGGCCTTCGAAAACCATATCAATCCATTTCTGTTTAAATAAATCCAGTTTCATATTTTGTATGTTGTTATTGTTTTAAAGCAACAATTACTTTTCAAATAGATTTTCTTCTTCTTTGGTGATGTCTACAATCGCGTAAGTAGGCGCTTTTGTAATTGCAACTTCATCCAAAATATCAACTAAATTTTTGTAAGTTGATTTTTTACTTGCTTTAATCAACACAATTACGCCTTGATCTGCCTTACCCATTGTAATTGGAACAGAAGCTTTCTTTTCCAATATTTTCTTCCTGATTCCTTTTCCACCATAAGCAATATCTTCAGGACCTTCGAGTGGATCGGCAAATTGCCCCATGTAGTATTTCAACTTATTATCAGGACCAACCAATATTGTTAATGTCCGTGCATCAGCTATCAGGACAGGCTTTACTGTTGGATCTTTATCAGGCATCGGCAAGTCCATCGATTGTGGCTTTGACAATGAAGTTGTAAGCATAAAGAAAGTAATCAGGAGGAATGCCAAATCCACCATGGCCGTAAGATCGACTTTTGCATTTGCCTTCTTACTTCTTACTTTGCCTTTACCACCGCCACTGTCGCCGGTATTTAATTCTGCCATTTCAGTATGTTTTTAGAATTTATCACTCCTGAGTCCGGTGACCAGGTAGAATTTATTTACTTTTTGTTTCTGCAGGATATCCATCACTTTCTTAATTTGAGGATACTGCTCCTTGGCATCGCCTTTGATAGCGAAGTTAAGCTGCTCGTTATTAAGCAATGCATTAGCGTTCCTGGCTTGCAATACCCAATCAGATAACTCATTATTGAGTGAATCATGAGGGATACCCACTTGTTGGCCTTTTACGTTTCTTTGCGTTGAAGTCATTGTGATTAAAGCCTTAACCTGTGCAAACGGCACACCGAATTCGTCAATTAATCCAAATTTAGTGATTTCGTCTTCTGTAAAATTGATTTTCTTTTCAGTAGACATGAATTCCAACGTCTTTCTTCTTACAGGAATTTCTTTAATCCCCATGAACACTTTTCCGCTATCACCAATAGTGATAATGGCAAGGTTTTTTTCCGGAAGTTTGTCCTGTACTGTTGAATTCGGCGTATCTACAGGCAACGGTTCCGGCTGCTTTGCTGTTGCTGTCAATATAAAGAAAGTCAGCAAAAGGAAAGCAACGTCACACATCGCCGTCATGTCGATGGACGTAGCCTTTTTAGACATTTTTACTTTAGCCATTTTGTATTTTTTTACGGAATCGCTTCCGATTAAATTATTAACCTCTTAAACTTCCTCTCAAACGTCTGTAAGTCCCAACGATTGTAGAACCTGCCTCATCGATAGAGTACGTCAGCGTATCGATTTTAGAAGTAAAGAAGTTATACATAATGATTGCCAAAGCAGAAGTCGAGATACCAGTCGCGGTGTTGATAAGTGCTTCAGAGATACCGTTTGCAAGTGCAGCCTGGTCAGGCGTACCTGAAGTTGCCAAGGCACCAAACGCCGTAATCATCCCTGTTACTGTTCCCAAAAGACCTGCAAGCGTACCTAAAGATACCAAAGTGGAGATGATAGTAAGGTTTTTCTCTAACATTGGCATTTCCAATGAAGTAGCTTCTTCAATTTCTTTCTGGATCGTATCTGCAGCAGCTTCACTGTCAAAACCTTCTTTCTTCACTTCTTTGTATTTTACAAGAGCGGCTTTGATTGCGTTGGCTACAGAACCTTCCTGCTTGTCGCAATCAGCGATAGCAGCATCAATATTATCATTCTTGATGTTAGCCTGAACATTTTTCATGAATTTATCAAGGCTTCCTTTTCCGGCAGCTTTAGAGATCACGAAGAAACGCTCAATTGAAAACACAACTACCATTAACAGCAATCCCATTAACACAGGAACGATTTTTCCTCCTTTGTAAACCATAGCAAGGTAATTGCCCGGCTTTGGATGTCCCGCTTCAGCACCTGAACTGATCATTTCCTTTTCATTTTCAAAATTCCCCGGTGCTCCCATTACAAATTTCCAGATAATTATCCCAATTACAATACAAGCTACAATTACGATTCCGGTAAATAAGTTCCCACCGTTTGATCCGGTTTCTTTCTTAGCTGCTACATTTGGTGTTGCCATTTTTTAAAATTTTAGTTTTTGAAATTTAATAGTTTTAATACTTAATAGTCGTAAATCTCTTTTTATAAGAACGACAAATTTATATTTTTAGTGGAGAAAAAAAAATATATTTTAACTTTTTGTCCTTTATTAACAGTAATTTTTATCTATGTTAAATGCCAGTAAAACCAAGGGAAACGAGTGTTTTTTTGTAAATATGATTTTCATAAAGATAAAATGCCGAATTATCAATAACACATTATCCAATATCGACTTTTTTATTGCTAATATGGCAACACCATATTGTTTACAGTTTCACGCATACTTTCCTGTTAATTTCCAATAACGTAACTTTAAATTTACATTCAAAAGCTTTTATTGCTGGTTTTTGATTTTTAATTTTACATAAAAACACGAATGAAAAGTTACCTTACAATAGGATTGCTTGTCCTGTCTAATATTTTCATGACACTGGCGTGGTATGGACATTTAAAATTCAAAGAACTCCGTTGGTTTGAAAACGCCGGATTGATCGCCATCGTTTTCATAAGCTGGGGATTGGCTTTTTTCGAATATTGCTTCCAGGTGCCGGCCAACAAGATTGGTTTCGATGGCAATGGCGGACCATTTTCGTTATTACAGCTCAAAGTCATCCAGGAAGTGATTACACTGATAGTTTTCGTTGTGTTCTCGATGCTGTTCTTCAAAAATGAAAGTTTCCGCTGGAATCATGCCTTAGGGTTCATATTCCTGATACTTGCAGTGTATTTTATATTTAAAAAATAATACCATGAAAAAATATTTTATCCAAAAAACACCTTTTGCAGTGCCTACCGAAGATGGAAAAGTAATTGAAGAACACCACGGAGCGGCCGCTACGCAAAATACCGATATTTCCATCGCCCACATGATTGCACCGCCACATTGGAGCGAACCTTTCCAGACTCCAGAATTCGACGAGTACACCTATATTATAAAGGGAAAAAAGAAATTCATTATCGAAGATCAAACCGTCATCCTTGAAAGCGGGCAATCAATCCATATTGAAAAAAACGCGAGGGTGCAATATTCTAATCCGTTTGACGAACCTTGTGAATACATTGCAATCTGCCTACCGGCATTCGACTTTAATAAAGTACACCGGGAAGAATAATCAGGATTTCAAAAGCGATAGGATTTGGTTTTCCACCATTTCGGAATCCCAGGTATTTTCAATATCAGGCAACTGCATCACCTGGTCCATAATCGCCTTTTGCCTGTCGCCCAAAGCCAGCGCTTCGGTATAGGGCCTGTGGCTGAAGGTGACGCGGCTGTATAAAGGCTGCCATTTATCCGGATGCTTTTCAGAGAATCGCTTCTCGATTTTCTTTTGCAGCAAAAAACGCTCATCAGCGGTTTTGGAACTCATTTCCATGAAATTCCTGTATGATAATTCTGCGATGGCATCAGCATTCGGTTTTCTTGATTTTTGGTATTCTGAGAAAATTTTCTCCCAGTCATTCCCGAACTCCTGCATCATTTCATACAACACCGAAATATCTTCAAAGCCGGCATTCATACCTTGGCCGTAAAAGGGCACAATCGCATGGCAGGCATCTCCAACCAATGCTATTTTGTCTTCATACGTCCAGGGGTAGCATTTCATCGTTACCAAAGTACTCGTTGGATTTTTGAAGAAATCTTCCGCAAGTTTTGGAATTACATCTATGGAATCAGGGAAATTCTTTTCAAAGAAAGCCACGACTTCCTGATGTGTCGTCAGTTTTTCAAAAGAATTTTCTCCTTCAAAAGGCATAAAAAGCGTACAGGTGAAACTGCCGTCGAGATTGGGCAATGCAATCAGCATGTATTCGCCCCTTGGCCAAATGTGGAAAGAATTCTTATCCAGTTTATGCGTGCCATCAGCATTGGCAGGGATATTAAGTTCCTTATAACCGGTATTCAGGAATTCCTGCGAATAATTGAACATGCTTTGGCGCTGCATCCTGTGGCGTATTCTTGAAAAAGCACCGTCCGCTCCGAAAACCATGTCGTATTTCAGATCTTTCCATTCCCCCCTTTCAGTTTCGCCGATATGCAGGGTAGCATCCGCTAAGGTAACATCCCAGATACGTTGCTCAAAGAAAAACTCGGCCCCGGCACGTTCTGCGAGGTCAATCATTTTACGGTTTAATGTTCCGCGGGAAATGGAATAGATGCTCTCCCCTTCGCGTCCGTAGTTCTGGAAACTGATCCTGTCTTTGACATGGATCGCCCTTTTGTCCATGGCAATGGAAATTTCCCGGACCTCATCGCCTATCCCTACAGTATCTAAAGCTTTCCAGCCACGCTGTGACATGGCAAGATTGATGGAACGCCCTGAGAATTGTATTTTCCTGATATCCGGGCTGCGGTCAAAAACGTGTACGATATGCCCATCTTTCCTAAGATAAATTGCAAGCAAGGACCCCACGAGTCCGGAGCCTACAACTGCAATTTTAAGGGGTTTCTGCATCAGGGATTTGTAAAAGAGATTACAAAATTACATAATAATGAACATAATTGCCTGAAAAAACAGTCAAATATTCGAATCTCAAAAATGTTGCGGGAAGCTTTTTATTAATATCTGGGAAATTTTACAGGATTAATTGTCACCCAAAATAGCACTTTTGTTAAATCTATGTGCTTTTTAAACTTATTTATTAAAAAACGTCGGTTTTTAAAATTGTATCACAAAAACAATTATTTTTAAATGCGAAACCATTTAACCAACCTAATTGATTTGAAATGAAAAAACAATTACTCTTTTTTTTACTGATTCCTTTGTCCGGGCTTTATGCACAGGACTACGTTCCGCTGCAGGTAACTTCTGGATTTACAGCCGATGTCATTGCCGATGGGATTGGCCCGTCTGCCAATTCAACAACCATTGCCGTTGATGCCGCTGATTTTAATTTCATGAGCGCAGATTTCCAGGCCAACGACGGGGACACTCCGCCGGAATATGCACTGCCTGTTTCCGGATTGATTGAAAGCACTGCCATTTCAGGACTGACTTACCAATTCGCTCCATATTACGAAAACAACTCGTTAAGAATTGAAAGCCAGGATGAAGTAGGCTCGCTCACATTCGCAAATCCTGTCATGGCTACTACCGTTTATATCATGGCCTGTACCGGAAGTGGTTCGGGTACCATCATCGGGAATATTTATTTTTCTGACGGGACATACCAGGAAATTGCCTCCGTAGTGGTTCCTGATTGGTTTTACAGCAATGCATTACCGGTTATCACTTCCGGATTCGGCCGTGTGAACCGTGTTAATGATGTCATCGAAAACCCGGTGGGAAATCCAAGGCTATATCAGGTTGAAATTGCTATTTTACCCGAGAACCAAAGTAAATTGATCAGCAGTATGGACTTTACAAAAACGTCCACTGCACAGGGAATCGTGAACATTTTTGCCGTAAGCGCCCATGTCCTAGGAACCTGCCCAAGCCCTACTGAGTTTTTTGCTTCGAGCACTGCTGATGGCGCAGGCGTATCCTGGACTCCGGCACCAATAGCTCCGGCCAGCGGCTATGATTATTATTACACCACTGATTCTACAGAACCTTCAGATACGCAGACACCAAGTGGCAATGTGAATGCTTCAACTACCTATGTTTCCTTATCAGGACTCGCGACCGGGCAGCATTACTACTTCTGGGTACGTTCCAATTGCAGCGCTTCTGACAGGGGATTATGGCAGCTGGTGGAATTTACGACCGGTCAACAGGAAACGACTTATCCAGATGGCGACATCAATACCTTGTATATTGATGCAGCTGATGTTAACGCTGAATCTGAAAATACCTGCCCTGGCTTATTATACGTAGATGTTCCGCCAGGCTACAAGATTACTTCCACTGCGGTTTCTTATGACATGCAAACCGCAAGCAACGGCTGGAAATCTGAACAACGTTCAATCTTGGTTTGCAACACCAGCGGCTTGAAGGAAGACAGCATATCACAGGGAACTGGTGGTTCAGGCGGCACGCAAAGTTATTTCAGGGATGGGCTGAGTATTGCCAATGACCTGACAGGAACGGTGGAATTCGAACTGCGCGCCTGGAGAACATATGGCGGCACCGATTGCAATCCGACGTGGAACCGTGTTTTAGGCGATACTTTCAAAGTGACAATTACTTACGAACCGCTGTTGAATACCGAGAATACCGCTGTTGAAAAATTTGCAGTTTACCCGAATCCTGTACAGAACACCTTAAATATTTCTGCAAAAGAGAACATTACCGAAGTGAGATTATACAATATGCTTGGTCAGGAAATCAGCCATAAGGCCGGAATGAATTCCAAAGAGATGACAATGGACACTTCAAATCTTGCTAATGGTACTTATATCGTAAAGGTCGAAACCCAGGCAGGCGTGAATTCCTTAAAAATTATCAGGGAATAATCTTTTCCCTTAAAAAAATAAAAGCCTGAATTTCTTCAGGCTTTTTTATTGTCTTTTCTTTTCAACCAATAATCCCTTTCTTAAGTATCTGCCCGAATTCATACATGTCTTCATAAGAGCAATAAAATGGCACAGGCGCCAATCGGATCACATTAGGTTCACGCCAGTCCGTAATCACCCCGTTTTTCATCAGGTATTCAAAAAGCGGACGGCCTTCCCCATGCAGGAAAACAGACAATTGCGATGCCCTTTCCTCAGGGTTTGATGGTGTGATGATTTCAAAAGTGCTGTCGACTTCCTTATCGATTTCATGAAGGATAAATTCCAGGTAAGCGGTAATGTTATCCCTCTTCTTGATAAGCGCTTCCATGCCCACTGCTGCAAACATTTCCACTGAAGCCAGGTAAGGCGCCAGTGTCAGTATCGGAAGGTTGCTGATCTGCCAGCCATCTGCACCCTGGACCGGATCAAAATCAGGCTCCATTTTGAAACGCCTGGCTTTATTATGCCCCCACCAACCGGCAAAGCGATTCAGGTCTTTATCAGCATGATGCCTTTCATGGATAAAGCAGCCTGAAGCATTTCCCGGCCCTGAATTCATGTATTTGTAACTGCACCAGGCCGCAAAATCGACATCCCAGTCGTGCAGCTCCAGTTTGATGTTCCCGGCGGCATGTGCCAGATCCCAGCCTACGATTGCTCCTGCGTCGTGCCCGGCCCGGGTAATTTTCCTGATATCGAAAACCTGACCCGTGTAATAATTCACACCGCCAATCAACACCATTGCCAACTCCTCACCTACTTCCTTAATTTTTGCAAGGATGTCTTCAAGACGGATATTGTGTTCCCCTTCCCGACGGTGGATTTCCACAATGGCATCATTTGGATCATAGCCGTGGTGCCTTACCTGGCTTTGGATCATGTATTGGTCACTTGGAAACGCTTTGGCTTCACAAAGTATTTTATATCTCTTCGCTTGCGGCCTGTAAAATGAAACCATCAGCAGGTGCAGATTGACCGTCAGCGTATTCATGACCGTCACTTCTGAAGGCTTTGCCCCAACAATCTTGCTTAGGGGCTCAGCGAATCGTTCATGGTAATCCCACCATGGTTTTTCAGCATAGAAATGGCCTTCTACGGCCAGGTTTGCCCAGTCTTCCATCACTTCATCAACGTAGGCTTTGGTACGTTTTGGCTGTAATCCCAATGAATTGCCGGTGAAGTAAATCACCTGTTTGCCATCTACTTTGGGAAAAATGAATTCGTCCCGGTATTTTGCCAAATGGTCCTGTGCATCGAGTTGCTTTGCGAAATCGCGTGTATTTTGAAAGGTCATGGTGTTTTTGTTTGAGGCGTAAATTTAATTGATAATTGATAATTGACAATGGAAAATTGACAATTGGAACCGATATTTCAAACTTATATGGTAATTTATATGAACGACTGGCTGCGTGAGGGATCGAAGCGGCAGCCCGCAGCGCAGCGAGGACTACAGCGGAGCGCCCGACCCGCAGGGACACGCCAAAAAAAATCCCATCATTGCTGACAGGATTTATTTTTTGGCTTTAGCTATGCTCCGTTCGGCTGCGCCCCGGGTCGACTTTTGACTACAAAATCAACATCGCATCGCCGTAGGAATAAAACTTATAATTTTCCTTTATGGCTTCTTCATAAGCTTTTTTCATCAGGTCGTGGCCTGTAAAAGCGGAAATCATCATCAATAAGGTGGATTTTGGCGTATGGAAATTCGTCACCATACAGTCTGCAATACTGAAATCGTGCGGCGGAAAGATGAACTTATTTGTCCAGCCATCATAAGGATTCAGCAATTTTGCAGACGAAACCGAACTTTCAATGGCACGCATCGATGTGGTTCCAACGGCGCAAACACGCTTCTTTTGCGATTTGGCTTCATTGACGACATCACAGGCTTCCTGGGTAATTTTCAATTCCTCGGAATCCATTTTATGCTTAGACAGATCTTCCACCTCGACTGGATTGAAAGTGCCAAGACCCACGTGAAGTGTGACCTCAGCAAAGTTAATGCCCTTGATTTCCAGCCTTTTCAGCAAATGTTTTGAAAAATGAAGCCCGGCAGTCGGCGCAGCAACGGCACCTTCTTCCTTGGCGTAAATGGTCTGGTAACGTTCCGCATCTTCCGGAACCACTTCCCGGTTGATATATTTCGGGATTGGGGTTTCACCCAGTTCTGTCAGTTTGTTGCGGAATTCCTCATAAGAACCATCATAAAGGAAACGTAGCGTACGCCCTCTTGATGTCGTATTGTCAATCACTTCAGCCACGAGCGAATCGTCGTCACCGAAGTACAATTTGTTTCCGATACGGATTTTCCTCGCCGGATCAACCAAAACGTCCCACAGCCTTTGCTCGGCGTTGAGTTCACGCAGCAAAAACACTTCAATGCGCGCACCGGTCTTTTCCTTGTTTCCGTAGAGGCGTGCAGGGAAAACCTTGGTGTTGTTCAGGATCATCACATCGCCTTCATCAAAATAGTCGATGATGTCCTTAAACATTTTATGTTCAATGGTTTTCTCTTTTCGGTTGATGACCATCAGACGGGATTCGTCCCGGTTTTCAGCTGGATATTCGGCAAGTAATTCTTTAGGCAGATTGAAGTTGAAGTGCGATAATTTCATTCGGGCTTTTTATTTAGTCCGCAAATATACGATTGCGGGACAGGCGTTGTCAAGTGTTTTACGTTTTATTTAGTTCCAAAGCAACAAAGTTTCAGGATGATGGCGTTTCAATACCCGCGGATGTTGTAATTTAAGACCGGATGACATTCAGTCCGATACGTTCAAAATCATCCCAGAATCCGGGATATGATTTTGAAACCACCCCGGCGTCTTTGATAATGATCGGTATTTTTATGGATAAAGGAGCAAAAGCCATAGCCATACGGTGGTCGTTGTAGGTTTCAATGGCAATATTTTGATTGATTTCTGCGGAAGCTGGAAATTGCAGGCTGTTATTTGTAATGGAAACCGCCGCTCCAAGCTTTTCAAGTTCGTTTTTGAGTGCCTGCAATCGGTCGGTCTCTTTTATTTTAAGCGTATGCAGGCCAGTCAATGCACACGGAATCCCCAATCCGAAACAGGTGACGGCGAGGGTTTGTGCGATGTCCGGTGTGTTGCTGAGATTCAGAAGCAATGGCTTCGGATCGCATTTCCTTTTCTTTAACGTAATCATATTGTTCGAATAAATCGTATCCACACCCAATGGGCTGTAAATTTCCGCCAAAGCCGAATCGCCCTGCAGGCTGTTTTGCCTGTATGACGAAAGTGTCACCGAAGTTCCTGCGGAAGCAAGTGCGATGATGGAATAGAAATAGGAAGCGGACGACCAATCGGATTCGATGGTCAGGGTAACGTGTTCAGGGCTCAGGCTACGGGGTTTTGGCGCGACCATCATGCTATTCCCGATAAGAGTAGTTTTCACACCAATTTTTTCCAATAAGGAAAGCGTCATTTTGATGTAAGGAATTGAGGTCAGTTCACCCAGAAGTTCGAGTTCAAGGCCACTTTCAAGCTTTGGGGCAATCAGCAATAAAGCGGAAATATATTGGCTGCTCACGTTTCCTTGTAGTGAAACTTTGCTTCCGGTGAGCTTTTTACCTTTGATAAGTAAGGGCGGAAAGCCTTCCGTTTCCTGATATTCGATTTCGGCACCGAGGGATTTTAACGCATCAACCAAAATCCTGATCGGGCGTTCCTTCATCCTGGGGGAACCGGTGATTTCAACTTCGCTTCCTTCTTTAGCTGCGAAAAAAGCCGTCAGGAAACGCATGGCCGTGCCGGCGTGATGCACATCAATAATTCGATCTGACGCTGACAGTGCTTTGGCCATGACTTCGGCATCATCAGAAGCTGAAATATTTTGCAATTGGATTTCGGGGAAAATCGCCTGGAGCAACAACAAGCGGTTGGTTTCGGATTTGCTGCCCGTGATTTTGAAATGCAGTCCGTCAAAAATAACCTGTGGGCGAAGTTGGATATCCATATGCTTTCACCCGGAAGGGTGCTACTTTAATTTTTCATTATTGTGGTGGCGGTCGTGGTCCCGGTTGGATTTGAGGTCCATCTTTTTGTCAAAAGCCACCTGAAGATCAATGCCGGTTTGATTGGCCAGACACAAAACTACAAAAACCACATCAGCCAGTTCCTCGCCAAGGTCTTTATTTTTATCGCTTTCCTTTTCTGATTGTTCGCCATAGCGGCGGGCGATGATACGGGCCACTTCGCCGACTTCTTCAGTCAGCTGCGCCATATTGGTGAGTTCATTGAAATATCGGACACCGTGTTCTTTTATCCAGTTGTCGACATCGAGTTGGGCATTTTTGATATTCATAGGTTATATTTTTTTGAGGACGATTTTCTCATTTTGCTTGTCGGCCACTTTCTGGAAAAAATCCTTTAAAACCGGGTAAAAATCCTGCGAAACCAACATCATATTGATTTCACTTGTTATGGAAACCTGGATTTTTCCTGCCATTTCTTTGATTTCATATTTAAAAGCGGCAACATTTTCAGGGGTTGCAACAGCTATGGGCTGAGGAATGGACTCTACTGCATATCCCTCAGGAACCTGTAAGTTGATGACGATCCTGGATTGCTTCGGGTATCCAAAAAATACCGGCAATTGCCTGTCTTCACTTGTAAAAGCATTTTTTATCCGCTGCAAAAATAAGGAAGGATTCAAATACATCCGTGCTCCAATGGTTTCCACAAGGCCATCCGAAGAAAAATTAAAGGATTCCTTGACAGGCTCCATGAGGTTTTGTTCATTTTCGATGGTATAATCGCTTATGGAAATCTTATTGAAATTATTTTCGAGGTATTCAAGGTATTGCTCCCGATTGGTGCCGGCATATTTTTGCCTGAAAACAAAAGCGTCATAATCCGTCTTATACAACCTGACCTGACCTGTGATATGGCCCTGCATGTCCAGTGCTGCCACAATTGTGGTATTGTTTTTTGAGGGCGAAGGCGGGTGCATGTCGATTTCTTCCGAATTGCCGTCTTTAGCAATGAGCCTCCCATTCCAGTTAAGCGCATAAAGCGGCAGGATTCCGGGTGGTGCTTTTTTAGTGCACGCATCCATTAATATACGCTTTTCATTAAAATTGCAGGATGCTACAACATAGTTAAAACTGGTTTGATTCGGATAAACCGGAATCCCGTTTTCTACGGTACTGACCAATACCGGATAAGCGACCACCCCTGCCGCATTGAGCATCGCGATAAGGATAAAATTAATTTCGGCATCGTTACCGGTCCTATCTAACCATGCTTTTTGCACGCCTTTATCAGTCAGGTATCCGAACTCCCCATTCCAGTTCATTTTTAATTTTACGTAATCATAAATGACCTTAACCTTTTCATCATGATCCTGTATACCGTTTATAAGCTGCCTGAGCTCTGCTTCAAAATAGTCGGTGCGCTGGAGCTGTTTGCCAAATTCATCCCGTTTGTATATCTTCTGCGCAACGTCTTCCCATGTTTTTGAGAAATTCTTATTATCCTGTTCCTCCTTTTCGCGAATGACTTCCAGTTCGTAATCCACCGCGCTGCGGTAATTTTCAATATTATCTACAAATTCCTCCAACTTCAGTGCTGCAATATCCTTACCGGTAAACGTTGTGGTGACCTGGCTGAATTCCAACGCATCTGTCCTTGCAGTGGTGGAATTATTAAAGTTAATGGCGTTGTGCTCGACGATGCTTTTTGATGCTATTCCTTTGAAAAGCCCTTGTAAAACTTGCTTATAGCCGTACATAACAGGAATTTCAGTCGTGTATTCCACAAAATCGACAGGAATATTTCTTTGAAACACGAAAGTGGGAAAGCTCATCAAATCCTCACTTTTTAACTTATACCTGAATTCGATTATGGAACCCACTTTTACATTGGGTAGCGTGATGGTGGCCGTTTTCCAATTCTTGCTGACTTTCTCACGGAATTTACCTTCATTGCCAATTTTGGTTTTCTCCACCTTACCATTCACAAGGTTGTAGGTGACAGCATCGGTAATGTCAAGCACATCAGGATTGAGGTTTTCATAACCGATGTAGTACGGCACTTCGTAATTGGCATATTGTAGTCCTTCTTTTTTATAAATCTTGATGCGCATCTCAAACGTATGCTCCACTGTAAATCCCCTGGCTTCGCTATAGTTAAATTTTGTCATTCCCTTATTATACAGCACTGCTGCAACTGCTGAGCTGTCATTGGGATGCTGCTTTATTTCCAGATCTTTAACGGTCACTTTTCCCGGTTCAAATTTCTGGCCTATCGAAAACTGGACAGACAGCAATAAGACCAACCATATTCTTGTATGCATATTAAATCTTTTTAAATACGATTTTTTCGTTCTGCTTGTCGATTACTCTTTGGAAAAAATCCTTCAGCACCGGATAATCCTCATTGCTTACGATGGAAGCAAGGATGTCAAGCGTGATGACCGCCTGAATTTTATTTCCTGAATTCACTATCATATATTTGAATGCCCCAAACTTGCTCTCTGTAGCGAAGCTGGCGTTCTGAGGCAAAGATTCCACCGTATATCCTTGCGGGACATCTATGGTTACACTGTATTTTTTCTCAAATGGAAAAGTAAAATCAACCGGATATTCACGCACTTCCTGTTTAAACGGATTCACTTTGGTATTCATAAAAAGCAATGGTGTAATGTATATCTTGTCCCCAATGATTTCGGTATCATTTGCATCATGTATGGAATATGTTTCAGATAATGGTTTTGAAAAGTCGTCTTCATTCTCCCTTTTATAATCCGAAATTTCAATTTTATTATTGTTATTTTCCAATTTTTCAAGGTATTCCTCTGATTTCATTCCTCCGTACATTTGCCTGAAGTACAAGGCATTGTAATCCGTAAATGTGCTCCTCACTTTTCCAGAAATACTACCGGCAGCATCCATGCCCACCATGATATTTACCGTTTCCTTGGACAATATCGAAGGCATCAGGTCGATTTCCATTGATGTGCCATCTTTCCTGATAAGCCTTCCCAGCCAATTCAGGTCGCGGGTCGGTAAAATTCCCGGCAGCGCATATTTCTCGGTGGCATCAAGCAAAGTAATCTTCCCGTTGTACTCGATGGCAGCTATGACATAATTGAATGCCGCTCTTGACGGAAAAAATGAAATGCCATGGGACCGCGTACTGACCAAAACAGGATTGGCATTAAATCCCGCTTCCCTGAGCATCGCTGTGAGCATCAGGTTGATTTCAGCCACATTTCCAGTTTTGTTTTTATAGGCTTGTTTCACACCATCATTGCAGGAATAACCGTAGTAGCCGTTCCATTTTACATTTTGCTTTACATAATTGTAGATCGCCGCTACTTTTTCTTCCACTGTTGCAGCCGCTGCGGTCAGGCTTTTCAAATCCTCTTCAAAATAACCTGATTTGTTGAGTTCAGCCCCGAAATTGTCATTGTCATAAATCGCTTTGGCCACCGAAACCCAATCTGTTGAAAGGTATTTTACTGGCGACTGCGGATACTTGATTATTGACAGCTCATGTGAAACGCCGGCCGTGTAATTATGGATGTTGTTTACAAAATCTTCATCTTTCATTGCGCCGAGGTTTTGTGCCACATACGTTGTTCTGCTGAGCTGGTAATCGACTTTGTCCTGCGTAAATGCGGAACCGCCGCCAATTCCCCTCGAAGAGCTGTCCTTTCCCTGAATAAGAAAGGATCGCTGCAATGTTTCAGTGGTTACTTTTGGGAATATGAATCCGCGTTGGTTGATTTTATAAACAAAATACTCGGGAAATTCCGTCTTATATTCTGAATAATTCACCGGTATGGAGGTCTGGAAATCCCAATCGTCAAGTTTGGTGATATTGGGCGAGGTTATCGTATATACATATTCAATCACAGAGCCTTCCCTTACATTAGGCATCGTGATTTTTTTCCTTCCCCAGAATTTATTGACCTGCTCGTCAAATTCGCCCTCGCTTTTGAGTTTCGATTTGACGATCTTCCCATTCTCCAGATTGTAAGTTACGGCATCGGAAAAGCTGACCTTTTCCCGCGAATTGTTATTTTCCTTGTAATATTCCTGTTCGAAATTGCCCCAGTCATATCCATCCTTTTTATAAATCTTGATCCTGGTCTTTACTTTGGTTGTCATCAAAAAGCCCTGCTCCGGAGTAAAATCAAAGGTAGTTATGCCTGTTTTGAATAATATGGCTGCTTCCGCAGAAGAGTCCGCCGGATGTGATTTCTGCTGCAGTTCTTCAATGGATACCTTCCCGATCTCGAACTTTTGCGACGTTACCGGGGAAATGGCAAACAGTAAAAGCAAAAGGATTTTTACATTCTGATTCATGTTATAGTTTTTTGGTTAGTACGATCTTAGCATTGTCGTTTTTTGCAATTTGTTCACGAAAAAGCCTGTACGGTTCATATTCCGCCTTATCATAATGGCCTTTATTGATCAACACCGACCTGGTATAGGTAAGCGTTCCGTCAGTATTTTTCTTCAGCGTGGTCTGATACTCGCCATACTTGCTCTTCAATTCAAAATCCTGGGGCAGGAATTCTATGTCAAAACCTTCCGGGAGTGTGATGGTAATTTCATCATAATCATAATAACCGCGTGTAATCTGGAAAGGATTCTCGCGGTTGCGATAGCGCTTCGGCGTATTCGGATTGGTATTGAAAACATTCGCCGCAAATATCATTTTGTTTCCGGTAACGCTCGTAAATCCTTTTGCCGATAGCTGCAGGTCCTGTACAAAATCGATTGCTTTCCTGTCATTTTTGTAACTTACCTTCTCTAACTTGAGATTGTTCAGGGTAAGGAAATATTCTTTATAAAACTTATCCTTCTCCTCCGCCGATAAAGCCTCATGCTGGTACACGCTGTCATACTGTGTCCCTTTTGAACTGATGTGCAGCATTCCGGAAAGATTCCCTTCAGCAGAAACGCTATAAGACCCTTTACTTATCTGGCTGTTGTCCCTCGCCGGGGTATCCGGTGTCCTGACGATACGCCCCCCTTCAGGCGTCACGACAAGCGCCTCCCTGCCATCGGTAAAAGTTCCCTGGTAACCGAACGGTGTCGTCTGGCTGGTGCATTCCAGCCATATGAATTTGTCGCCATCAGGGATGCATAAAATCATGTGATTACCCTGAAGCGCCGGAAAATCGGGCTGGAATCCACGCACGTTCCGATCACCATAGATAAGCACATCATAAGCCGGGACGTTGACCGCCTTTAGCAATGACCGCGTATAATTAGACAGTGCTTTACAATCGCCATAACCGAGTTTATCGACATCTTTGGCCAGCATGGGCTTGTATCCGCCAATACCCACCTGTATGCTGACGTAACGGGTTTTGCCTTGCACATATTCATAGACGATCCTGGCTATCTCAAGCGGATCCTTCTCATTCCCGACGAGCTGCTTTATTTTGGCGCGGGATTCTTCCGGAAGCTCATCAGTTCCTGTAAGCAGGCTGTCGTAATACCATTTCCCGTACTCTTCCCATGTTTTTGCGGCACCATCTACACCTTCGAGATTGAATTTCTCGACTTTCATATACACGACCGGAACGATGTCTGTGAGTTTGGGGCTGCTTTCTTCACCCTTAAGCGCACGCAGGTTTTGGGCTGTATAACTGATGCTGCCTGGTTTTTCAGTACGCTGCAGGTCGTACTGCGTCGAAAAATGGTCCTCTTTGTATTTAAAGCCCAGGGGTTCGGGATAAGTGACATTTATTACAGATTTTTCCGTACTGATATAATATCCCTCAAGGGGTGCCCAGGAAGGTACTAAGGCAGTATTGGAAGTTTCCACTTCGCTTTCGAAAACGAACGTAAACGGATATTGTACCGGAGTATAATCGAGGTGCAGCAGCCTGTTGTCCTGGAATACCGAAAATCCGTCGGCAGCGCTGAAATCCTTGAAATCCTTCCGCTTATACGATTTTATTTCCTTTCCTGAAGCATCGTACACAGTAGCCTGGATTTTGTTGATTTTCCTTTTGGAATCATAATACGCTGTCGCATTGATATCGTCAAGCCCATATTCATTCCATACAGTAACGGCCCTTTTTTCAGTGAGGATCATGCTGCGCTGGGAATTTATGGCAATATCCGTTTTAGACAAACGGACCACGGCATTGGCATTTTCTTTCAGTTCTTCAGCAATCAGAGAGACGGCAAAATTTTCTTTTTGGCAATAGCTTACCCACGAGACAAGCAAAAAAACAGCGCACGGGAAATACACTTTCATTTGATTTCAATTTCACCAAATGTAAACTTTTTTAAGAAATATTTAACTTTATTCCCGGTTTTTAGAATCAATCAAAATGGTGACCGGCCCGTCATTAATCAGCGCCACTTTCATGTCGGCTCCGAAAGTACCGGTTTGCACTTTATTCGGGGTAACGGCCTGCAATTCCTTTAAAAATGCTTCGTATAATGGGATGGCGGTTTCCGGGCGCGCCGCTTTTATGTAGGAAGGACGGTTTCCTTTTTTGGTTTGTGCATGAAGCGTGAACTGGCTTACGACAATGATGTCACCCTTGATGTCATTCACCGAAAGATTCATCACACTGTTTTCATCTCCAAAAATCCGCAGGTTGGTAATTTTGTTTACCAGCCAACTGATATCTTCCCTATTGTCCGTTTCTTCAATCCCAAGAAGCACCAACAGTCCGCTGCCAATCGATGCGGTAACCTGTCCATCAATCGTCACCGATGCCGATAAGACCCTTTGAATGACTACCCTCATGACTTGCGGGTTTCGTCGCTGGCCATGCGGTCGTCATTGTAAATATCGGTGCGGTAATGCTCGTCGTCGCCTTCAAGGATCTGCAGGTAGCTTTTATAGCGGGACCACGCAATGCGGTCGTCTTCCAGTGCGGCTTTTATCGCACAATGCGGCTCATCCTTGTGCAGGCAGTTGTTGAATTTACACTGCTCTTTAAGCTTAAAGAATTCCGGGAAATAATCGCTGATTTCACCTTTCTCCATATCCACAATGCCAAAGCCTTTGATCCCCGGCGTGTCGATAATTGTGGCATCAAACGAAAGGTCGTACATTTCTGCAAAAGTCGTCGTATGCTGGCCCTGCTTGCTTTGCTCGGAAATCTCGGTGGTCTTCAGTTTCAGATCGGGCTCGATTGCATTGACCAAAGTCGATTTCCCGACACCCGAATGCCCTGAAAACATGCTTACTTTCCCCAGCATCATGTCGCGCAGCTTATCGATTCCTTTCTTTTCGGTCGACGAAATCCGCAGGCATTTGTACCCGATTTCCTGGTAAATGTGCTGCAGGTACAATTGCTCGTCCAGCGTCTGTTCGGTCAGCGTATCGATTTTATTGAAAATCAAAACCGCCTCGATATCATACGCTTCGGCAGTGACCAGGAAACGGTCGATGAAGGTAGTGGTGGTAGGTGGGTTGTCAATCGTAACGAGCAGGAACACCAGGTCGATGTTCGCCGCAATGATATGAACCTGCTTGGAAAGGTTCACTGATTTGCGGATGATGTAATTCTTCCTGTCGTGGATGTGGTGGATGACACCGGTGGTCTTATCCGACTTCTCATCGAGCTCCAGGTCCACGATGTCGCCCACCGCAATCGGGTTGGTGCTCTTGATGCCCTGCATGCGGAATTTCCCTTTCATGCGGCATTCGATAAAATCCCCGCTTTCGGATTTTACCGTGTACCAGCTCCCCGTCGATTTGTAAACCGTTCCTGTCATGCGGCAAAGATAGGGATTTCAGTTGAAGTGGGGAGTGTTCAGTATTCAGTGGGCAGTGGCAGTAAGCAGTGCAGGACGTGAATTGCAAACTGTGACTGCTTACTGTAAACTTTTTCACGGCGGGCCCTAGTTCGTTTTGGGGATCCCGTACCATTTCCAAAACCACCCACATGTTTGATGAATAAACCTCAAGCCTCTGTTGTTGTGGCTTTATATTTTGATGCAGCGTGGGCACGGTTACCTTCAGTCTGTTCGCTACGTTCGAGTACAAATCTGCGCGATCGGGGTCTTGATGTTGAAAACCTCAGTAGTCTACTTTATACCTAAGGCATTCCTACTGCATATCACTATCCAAACAACCATGCTAAATGAGAGAAGTATATACAAAGTTGATAATGCGTCCCTAACCCGAATCTTTGATTTGGCAACTTCAGACATGGTTTTTAAAATACTTAGATATTTTTTTTTGTGAACATAAATAAAATAATTTAACACGAGGGCAAAAGCACTTACGATTATATGTAGCCATTTTGGATATGCGAGGGGATTTTTTAAGACAAAAACTAAATAGGCGAATATAATGGTTGTTATGTTTAACATAGTGAAGACGCTAACGCCCAGCAAAGCAGAAAAGACAGGAAAGTTTTTCTCTTTAACAATTTGAGTATTCCACCAATACATCCTATAAAAAAAATGATAAAGAAACAATTTCATAATTTATAATTTAGTCAAACCATTTACTAGGACCAGCAACTTTACCTAATTCATAACTCGCAGATATTAGTGCTCCCTGCCAGCCACCCCAAACTCCAAGTGCGCCAAAACCTAAATCAACGCCACCTCTTGCAATAGAACATTTTCCAGTTGCCGTATCGTATATTGATCCAGCCATACCATAATATCCAAGACCCTTTCCAGCATAGTTAAGTAATTTAGTAGCACCACCAAGCCCATAAGTTTTAATTTCCCCCGCACTTCCGCCTTTCCATCCTGAATAAATTTTTGGGCTAAAATTCGTTCCACCTTTGTTAAAGATTCTAAATGTTTTTCCTTTTAGGCCTTCATAACCTGCTGTTATACCCAGATCAATGCCAATCTTTACAAGGCTTCCAGTATTATCTCCCATTGCTTTAGTCGCCCAAGGCTTAACAGTAGCCCCTGTGCTGCAACCATTCCTTCTCCATATTCACCTATCCATTGAGTATTTTTTGCCGCACTATCCTGAAGGAGCACTGACGTTCCTTCGTACTCTTTCTTGAAAGCCTCACTTCTTTCGTTTGACACAACCACTGTTGCATTATTACCATCTTTAGTATTGGCCAACGTATTACCATTTTCATCTTCGTAATGAGTGTCTCCATCACTCGAATCCCACCAATCCCATCTCTAAAATCATAATAATTAACAGCAGATACATTGTTTCTAATGTCCACTTTCCGCCCATAACCAATATCCGTCTCCGCATCCACCGTAGAATCCGCCTCCATACCATCAGGATCAATAAAACGTACCGGGTTGTCTAAAGCATATGCATACGGCGAAAACCGTCGCGAAGTCTCCGCCAAAGGATTTATATTCATCCAACGTCCCAACGCCGCATCATAGTTACGCGCGCCGTAATTGTCCCATTGCAATCCCAGTTCGTTCTGCAGTTCCTTTTCCATTATATTTATATTGGTAAGGCAGGCGTGAACGCGGCACCAGGCTGATTCCTCCCTCAGGGTAAAGCTTGTCATAATCGACCTTACCCATGTTGTAGTTCATATGCTTGAGCCCGAACGGGTAATAGTTGTTCTCCTCCAGAATCTTCACAGTCGCATCATAATCATCAAACCCAAAACTCAGCCTGATGTTCCCCAGATGGTCCGTGTAGTTACACACATAATTAAAATGGTTCGTATCGTCAAAGAACGTGTTCCTTACATAGCCTTCGCTCGTCGGATTGCAGTTTTTGCTGGATGAGTCTGAAAAGCTTTTTTAATATGCGTTGTGGGTACGGATTGCAAATCCACGCGATCTAACCGTTGAACATCCGCGCGATCGGATACATTACCAGCTATTGCTTATTTTACAGGTAAATAATCATCCGGATATTCTTTTACTGCGTCCTTTAAAATCGATTCATAAAATATTTCAGAATATTTTTTATTCACCGCCTGCATACTGTCAATTTCTACAAGAGTTTTTGCTTTTCCGTTTAAAAACATCCTCATAGCAAAATAATCACCGTATAGCAGCGAATCCTTTGGAGACTTCCTGATTGAGTCAGTTATTCTATTAATATTCTCATTTATGTATGATTGAGATTTCACTTTATCCCTATTAAAATTCTTTAAGTAACGAACAACGTTCAATGTATTTTTCCTGTAATAAGTATTTATATTTTCATCTTCAATCAATAGTTTTTCCAATTCATCATATTTGTTCAAATTCATAAAAAGAGCTATGATTGGTAAAGAATTATTTCCTGTCAGACCTTCCTTTTTAAAATTCTTATTACATTTTAGTTTTTTGTAAACCGTTAATAAAACCTCCCTATCCTTTGTTTGAAAGAATTTAGTATTCGCTGAATTTACCAGATTATTTAATTCTCTATCTGATATATATCTTGTTGAACTATTACAAGACAAAATTGTAAAAAAGAATATGCAAAAGATTATTTTCATTGCTGTTAAGATAATACGAGATTAGTGAGAAAATTTAATTGATGTTGATAAATTTGTTGTGTTGGGAATACCAGTATTACCGAATGCTCCTATGAGTGAC
This sequence comes from Flavobacterium pallidum, assembly GCF_003097535.1. Classification (NCBI taxonomy): domain Bacteria; kingdom Pseudomonadati; phylum Bacteroidota; class Flavobacteriia; order Flavobacteriales; family Flavobacteriaceae; genus Flavobacterium; species Flavobacterium pallidum. Next base: position 1,545,398 of record NZ_CP029187.1, on the reverse strand, counting down.
ATTCCTGAAGTTCCATTAAAATATTGACCTTTAAAGTTAAAATTTAAATTAAAAGATTTTCCACTGTTGTTTTGTATTGAAGTACTATTCCAGTGGCTTGAATATGTTAAAGTCGGCACATCTCCACCACGCCTAAGCTCCGGTTGCTTGTTCATTACGGAAGCACTCATTTCATTCCCCTGCAATGTCATACTGAAGCCAACCATCTTAATTTCTACTCCTGGATAAGGAGCAACCACTTCTCCGGAAATAGAAGAACTGATGTTGACGCCATTAAACTGCTTGCTTTGTATACTTCCATCACTATTATATGTGGTTGTAACATCGGCGGCAATATTTACAGACATAGTAGTCTTTGCACTCATATTATTAAAACCCGCACCACTTGCAGAATAGGGGTTATCAAAATCTTCTGTAGAAATCAATCCTGTATCCCAGTCAGAAACTGACGAATTGCCTGAGTTGAACAAATCCTGAACTATCGCAACATCTTCTTTCCCTACATAAGAATACCCCTCAGGGGTGTCACTTTGAGAAGTCACTTCGTTTCTCCATTCATAAGCACCTGTTTCTTGGCTTTTTATCCAGTCATCACCTTCAATAGCACTCTCCCCATCAATCTTCTTTTCACCCATTTCAACCTCCGCATCCACAGTCGAATCCGCCTCCATACCATCAGGATCAATAAACCGCACCGGATTGTCCAAAGCATATGCATACGGCGAAAATCGTCGCGAAGTCTCCGCCAATGGATCCATATTCATCCAACGTCCCAACGCCGCATCATAGTTGCGCGCGCCGTAATCGTACCATTGCAATCCCAGCTCCGTCTGCAGTTCCTTGCCGTTATATTTATACTGGTAAGGCAGGCGGGCTCGTGGCACCAGGCTGATCCCGCCATCAGGGTAAAGCTTGTCATAATCGACCTTACCCATGTTGTAGTTCATATGCTTGAGTCCGAACGGGTAATAGTTGTTCTCCTCCAGAATCTTCACAGTCGCATCATAATCATCAAACCCAAAACTCAGCCTGATGTTCCCCAGATGGTCCGTATAGTTATACACATAATTGAAATGGTTCGTATCATCAAAGAACGTGTTCCTTACATAGCCTTCGCTGGTCGGGAAAAATTGCAAAATCCCCTTCTTGTACTGAAAACCGTCCAGGTAATACGTCGCTTCCGCATTGGGCAACGGCGGATCAGGGACGGGGTCCGCCATCTTGTAAACCACTTTTTTTAGCTTATTGCCAGTGGCATCGTAAAGATAGGTAATATAATTGTCTCCTGTACCGAATTGCACTTTCGTCGGCAAGTCCAGGTGGTTGTAAGTAATTGCCGTGATGTTCTTGTTCAGGTCTGAAGTCATGTTGCCGTTGTCGTCATACCCGTAGTCATTGCTGTTCGTATTCGCATCATTAAAGCCATTGGGGTTATCAGTGTCATCGTCAACACGGATCAGGCGGTTTAGGTTCTGTTCGCTATACGTATAGCTAAGGCTGTCGATCTGGAGGATATCGGTATCGTCGTCATATTCCCCGTTGCGTTGCAGGGTGCCTATATTGCCGTTCTTGTCATAGGATGCATGCTCGTAATACGAATCAATCATGACAGGCGTGCCGGTATCGGTATTCTTGGCATAATGTGCATCGGTAAGGCGGTCCAGCACATCATACGCATAACCGTACATGCGTTGCGTATCGTCGTTGTCGCTGATCCAGTAGGTTTCGGCAATGTTACCGTTAAAATGTTTCGTAACGTTGGGCATAGTATGTTCTACGGTGTTGTAATTGATCTTATAGGCAAACAGGTCGCGCATGCCGGAACTATCGTTCAGGTCGTTTACATTGTTAATTTTAGTGAGCCAGCCGCGTATGTTGTACGAATAATCGATATGCTGGTAAAAAGTATTTCCGGTAGTATCCTGTCCGCCGGTCTTTTTTACAATGAGCTGGCCAAGTTCATCATATTGATTATACGACAGCAGTTCGGGCGTGCCTGTGCCGATCTGGTGGATGTGCGACACAGGGCGCTCCTGCGCGTCATATGTAAAGTTGTCCTTCAACACGATTTCATCATCGGCATTGGTACGCCTGTGCATCGTCAGCGTATATTCAGGCTTGCCCGTAAAATCCAGCAGCGTGTTGACCTGCGTATGGCCGCCAATGTAGTTTTTGGAATAGGTGCTTACCGGCCTGCTCCTCTCGTCATACAGCACAAAAGAACTGGTTCCATTCGTATTATTGACCCCTTCAAGCGCCCGCACCCAGCTACCGGTAGCCATACCGTGTACGTTGTTCCGTATGGGCTGGGTCTCGATATCTGTCGGTAATGGCAGCGCCAGAGTCTCGTCGTAATCGTCATAGTAATTGATAGTCAGGATATGCAACCCATCCTGTGGCTTGACATTGTTACTGTAAGGAACCAGGATACCGTTGATGTTGTGCGCTTCGGCCTCTACCTCATGCAAAAACGAATTATCCTGGTCAAATTGAAGTGATTTCCTGTTTTCCCTAGTTGCTGCCTGGCTTTTCCACGCAGTGTAAACAACACGTCCCAATGCGTCATAACGGTTTGTAATCCATCCTGTTCCGCCATCAAGAAAGGGGGAAGCAGCAGGGCCGGTAAGTGCAACCCTGTCCAGTTTGTCATATACGATATATTCCCATTGCCTGCCTGGAAGCTTTTTCTCAGCAAGCCTGTTTCGCCTGTCGTAACGATACTGGTAACACAGCCCATTGATTGCATCCGTAGAGGTTGCGACTTCAGTGATGTTTGCTTTAGGCGGGATTACAAAGCTCAGGTTGCCATATTGGTCGTAAACATAATACGTATCGAAAGTCTCATTTTCTTTATATCGCCTCTTCAACACTACCCGGCCCTCCGGATTCTTGAATTCAGCGGTAGTATGCTCGTTTGGATAGGGCTGTCCAGTTCTCCAGTCTTCATCTTTCACTACCGACTTGTATAGCTCGCCTGGAGGATAATAGCTGCTGTAGCTTAGTGTTGCATCATAGATTTCGAAAGTGGGGTTCCAATTGGCGGTTACCTTGTAAAGCCTAACTTCATTAGCATCGTTACTAAGGATTTCAGATTTCAGTGTGTGTTCTGTAGCACTTGCCCAGGCATTGCCCGGTGCGGCCTGTTCTATCGGCCTCTTCATGGGTGAGGCTTCATATTTGGTCTCAGCGCCAAGATTCGTGGTGTTTTCGAAATCAGGATTGCCTGTGAGTGATCCGGAAGTATCTGCATAAAAGAGGGCCTGGTTTGATTCTGCACTAGTGTCAAATTCGGTACTGTTGTCTTGTCGGACATATGGAAGGTACTGGAAAGGCTGCCTGCCCAGCATGTCATATTTCATAAAAGTAATGAGGTCGTGTCCCAGTCCCGACTGCCCTTTTGCAATTTGCTGAACAGGCCTGCCAAGACCGTCAAGGTATGTGATACCGACGGTTTTATCTGCATCCGGAACAGATGTATAGTCATCTAATGGATCATACGGAAGCGCCTCTTTGAACAGCGTGGTCTCAACCCAATTGTGACCTGCAGCATCTTCGCTGGCGTAACGGTATTTATTGATGCCTACAAGATTATTGAGGTTGTCTGTAGAGGCGATCAGCCTCTGAAAAGTATCATAATAGAAATGAAGTGAATCCTTTTTAGGATCGGTTAATGAAACCAGCCCGGTTCCGGGGTTATGCACGAACGTAGTAATCATCGCTTTATCAAACGCCGGGGCATCCCTGAGCGCATTTATCGCTGGCAGGTTAGCTTCACTGAAGACATCCAAATACGGTGGAGGTCCCGTTGGATGAAATACCGCGCCATAAACCTTATCAAACGAAGCATTTTCTATCTTGGCAATAGGAAGCGTTTTATTGTATCCCCAGATATAAGTAGTATGTGCGCCACCGGGCATGGATACATCCTGAATGTTTCCTGAATCGTCGTAAGAGTTGTAGGTGATCCGCGTTTCAGGCGTTCCCGTCCCCTTGCTTACACGTACGCTTGCGGGAAGCCCGTCAGACCTGTAAGTATTGATCACTTGCTGCAACTGTTCCGAATCTTTCGAATAAGTTACAGTAACCGGGCTGTTGATGATATTGGCATTACGCATGGCCGTGATGCTGGCATTTTCAGAAGACGTAAAAAGGCCGAAATCATAATCACCTACAGGATATTCATACGCTGTCTTATAATGCTGTATCACACTGCCTTCCTTGATAAGCCTCTCCTGAGTCTTGACCTGATAGTTTAAATCATTATATACAAATGAATCGCTGGTCTCCACCATATTTGTAGAGGAACCGTTATAGAAGTATTCTTTCTTCACACTTCCGGTAAGTTTTGCCCATCCTGCTTTCAGGTCATCCGAAACATAGCTGAACGGTGCTGAAGGACCGCAGTTAAGCACGCCTCCGGGAAGGCAGCAACCGGGATGCCTGTCAAAATAACCCGTAATATTTGCGTAGTCATCATAGGTATCGAAAAATTGTTTCCAGCTGCACGATGTTTCGCCTATGGTATGGGTAACGGCGACCACATCCTCCTGATAACAATATGAATTGTCATTTACAGAAATCTTTTTACCGTCATTCCTGAACACGCTGGTTCGGAAAAGCAGCCCGCGTTTGTAATCAAGATTCATAGATGGCCGGAATGGATAAACGAATGTCGTCGGCGGGCTTGGCCATTCCCTTGCAGAACTGTAGGTGTAGTCTGTAAACCCATTATCAGTTTCACTCACGCGTACAGATTTGTAACCTACATAGTTCCCTTTCGAAAGTTCCGCCCCGATTTCATTGGTAGTGACCTCATACCCCACGCCTGTAGCGCCAAAAAATATCGAACCTGTACCTCCGTAAAACAATTGTTTCTGCTCCCCGAATTCATACGTTTTCCTGATATGATCAAGCCTGCTGTCAATAGCCCCCGAAGATAAAAAGTAGGGGCTAAGGTCTGAGCCTTCAATGTAACCATCCTGGTCCGGAAACTCCTGGCCATGCTCGGAATAGTTGTATTGAACGCGCCTTTTCAGTTCGGATCCTTCATAAAACATGATATTGGCAATCCTGACACCTCCGCCGATAAGATGTTTGTAGGCTTCGAAATATTCTTCAAATTCAAGACGGATTTTTATATAAAGGTCGATACCCTGAACCGGTCCATTACCAGGATTCTCCGGATCCTCAGGATCTAAACCAGGAGATTGATAGGTAGTCGGCTTTAACTTATAAATATAATGTCCTTCAGGCAGTAATTTTTGGAGGCCTTCCGAATTTGCCAGAGGTAATTTATAGCCGGTATTTGTATCAGTATTATAGAACTCGATATCATAAAGTGCTATCGGAGGTATCCCTACTGCTCCACCGCAATCGTGTTCACTTGCATCGCTGTAGCTGGCATATATTATTTGCTCATGGGTTAGGTAGAAACCCGGAAATGTATTGACGGGGTTTAAAGTACAGGTATTTGTGTTGCCAAACCCGTAAGTCCTGCAGGCACTGGAATTGACATGAAAACGCTGCGAGCTTGTTCCATAATTGTAATTGCGTGGATTTGCCTTAAAATCTGTAATCGGTGTGCTGCCGTTGAAGGAATAAGTATGTGGTTCGAACCCGAATGTTGTCTTTCCTCCCGTAGGATAGCTGATACTTTCCAATAATCCATAATAAGAAGCCTGCCAATTGTATTCGTTATAGGTATGGCCGGGTACATGTCCTTTGAAAAAAGTACGGGTATATCCCCACTCATCCTCGTTTTCTTGATCCCCGAATGAAGGCAGCAATTGTTTGTTATTGTATTTCAAATCATATCCGAGCGTACCGTTTTCCGTAACTTTCACCAGGAATAACCTTTGGCCGTTATTTATGCCATCGTAATTAAGGTCAAATTCCTTAATAAGGGTATTAGTGCCCTTTTTATATTCAACTTTTGTCAGGTAAACGCCATCTGTTTCGGGATGGCTGTGTGCGGCCGATACCGTGAATGCAAGCCTGGTACCATCTTTAAAAAAGATACCAGCCAGTTTCTTTGTTTCTGCAACAATAGCCGTAGTGGCGGTGCTCCTTTCAGGGCGTATCATGGAAGTGTTGTAAGGATTGTGGAGTTCCACATCACTAAGGTTGGTTACCTTATTGATTGTAATGCTGGGCACCCCATCATAAGCTTCGGTTGAATCATCATATGTAAAAGTGGCTAACAACTGCCCTAAAGCCCCCCTGATCTCAGACAAATGCCAGGACGAAGTATAGCTCGTGATGGGATGGTCCATTGACGGCGCGATGGGTTCAGTACTATTATAAGGAACAGCGACCGCAGAAGTAGTGGACGTGATGGTTTCCTTCTGGTCAAAAAGGTAAGAATTCCCATTGGCATCGATTACCTTAAACCTGATGATGTTGTAATTCATATCATAATCACCGGGCGCTAAAACAACCTTGACAGCATTATCCTTTGTTAATAGTTTTGGCACCAAAATCGAGCCAACCTTATCGACGATAAATCGTCCCGTATACCCCAGCACGCTAAACTGGTACAGATCCGGTTCACAGTCGTAGCGATTCAACCTGGTCCCGTTAACGTTCCACCTGAATTCACTTCTTTGGGCTTCGGAATAAGAATTATAATTCCAATATACATCAAGGTGGTAAATTCCTGTTGCAATCTTATGGGTATCATATAAAGTGGGTTTTTTTGCCTCATCAGGAACGCCACGGACCGTCCTTGAGATGACCCCGCCCGCATCCAGCGACCAACCCGTACCGGTCCAACCCGAGCGTTCGTTGACACGCACACCCATCGTATTGTATTTGAGCGTTGCCGACAGTGTCAGTCCTGACCCTAAATTCTTTGAAACCAGCGGAATCGTAATATCCGGTTGCCCTGTGTATTTATCGACAGGCACTTCTTCAAAGTGCATCAGGCCCGCAACCGTAGGTGAAGGCGGTGTAATGGAAGGAAGGGAAGGCATGGTTGCCAATTCCTGCGCATTCGATAATAGTGTGGTAAATAACACAGCTATTAAAGCCGCTTTTTGTATGATGGATTGAATTGTCTTCATTGTTCTTGATTTTGGAGTTGGGAAACTATTTGGTAATGCCTTTTATGATTTTCATGGAAGCATCCCCTTTGTTTGTAGATATCTTCACAATATAAATCCCTTCCGGATAAGAGGATAAATTTACCGGTACTGTACGACTATCAATCTTAAACGATTGCAGCTGCCGCCCGGATAAGTCATAAACCTCAGCGGTGCCCCTGTCAAAATCAAAACCAATCACCACATTTGTGAACGATACAGCGGGATTTGGGAATGCCTCGATTTTGGCTTTTTCTTCCTCGCCTTTATTTTTATCCTTTAATTTCACGACCCAGAAATCCTTGCCGCCATAGTTGGTTTTCTTCTCGCGTGATGCGCCAAGCCCTTGTTTAGGGCCTCGCTGCTGCCCGGCTGCACCGCCATTGTGTCCGTTACTCTGCGTTCCGTGTCCCGTTCCCAATACATTTCCAGCCTGGCCGAATCCCACCTTAGCGCGTGAATCCTCCTTTTGGCCCAGTGCCTCTTTCATGGCATTGGCTCCGGCATCCACTTTATCTTTATAATAATCGTTTATCTTATCAGTACCTTCGTTTACAGCATCGTCCATGGCTTTCTGTGCTTTTTCGGCACCGGCAAGCTGTCCGGAAGTATCCACGCCGTTCACTAATTTTTTGTCTTTCGGTCTTGCGGACTTCCTGACTTGTTCCGGATTTGAAGTACCTGCCAGCAAATACCCGCCATCGCGCGTCATGATGGCTTTACGCAGGATGTCCTCTCCATCACTCCCGACGGATTTATCCCAGAGTACGTCTCCTTTTTCGGAAACCTTGAGCAGGATGTAGTCGTTGATGCCTTCACTGTCCTTCACTTTCTCGGACTGTGCAAAACCGCCAATCACAAAGCTGTGGTCTTCATTTTCTACAATGGAGGTCAGGATGTCCGCCTTGCCAAAATCATAGGTCTGCTGCCAGAGAATATTGCCTTGTTCATTGAGTTTTACCACCCAGAAATCGGTGCCGTCACCATTGGTTTTACTTTTGTTTCCCGTAGCGCTGCTGTTCGAATTCCCGCCCAGGATATAACCTTTATCATAAGTCTGGTGCACTGCAAACAACTGGTCGTCCATATCCCCGCCCAGTGTGCGCTGCCATGTGATACCACCGTCCTTATCCAGTTTCAGTACCCAGTAGTCATTTCCTTTGCCGAAGTTGCCTGCTTCTTTTTCACTTGATGTTACATGCTTTGACAGTGCCTGCCCAATACCCGCTGGACTGTTGGAGTATCCTCCTAAAATATAGCCTCCATCAGTGGTCTGCTCCATGCTTTTGAGCATGTCTGCATATTTGCCGCCATAGGTATGCTGCCATTGTTCCTCGCCTTTACTGTCGACCTTGATGATCCAGTAATCCATATTGCCGCGGCTGTCCTCTTTTTTGGAACAGGGCAATGGTTGTGCACCATCATTGATTCGCGAGGAAGCGGAGTTGCCGCCGATCAGATAACCGCCGTCGCGTGTAGCAATGACAGTGATTAAATCGTCCTGCCCGACACCGCCGTACGTTTTCTGCCATTCTTCTTCGCCTTTGGCATTGAGCTTGATGACCCAGTAATCATTGCCGCCAAAACCTTCCTTGGCTTTACCCTTACCCTTTTGGGAATTGGAGGTGCCTGCGAGTATAAAACCGCCATCAGGGGTACATTTTAATGATTGCAATAAATCGCTGCCAGAGCCACCGAAGGATTTTTGCCATTCTTCGCGGCCACGCTCATCCATCTTCCACACCCAGTAGTCCAGGTCGCCACCAATGGGCCCGTCGGCTTTATTGCCGGAGGCGGTGGACAGCGAACTCCCCGCAAGGATAAAGCCATAATCGGCGGTAGGTTGTACATCGAAGAGATAGTCGGCCTGGCGGCCGCCATAGGACTGTTCCCATTGGATGTCCTGCGCAGCGGCAAAGACAGGCAACAGCAACAACACAAACAGGGCGGTTGTCTTCATGATATGGTGTTTTAAGTGTTTTCGGTCTGGAGGAGTCTCTTGGGGAAACAGTCCTTTTCTTCCCATTTTACTTTAGGGCATATGTGGGAACAGGATAAATTTACTACACCAAAATCAAAAAATCGCTTGCTGATTTCGCAAAAATATAACCGTAAAAATACTTGGTTTAATGCTGTAAAAACAATCATTTCACTGATCTAATGAAGATTATACAATGTCGTTACTGAACAGAATAATGAATTACCCGGTAGTGTAGATGGTAACCGTCCCACCGTTCATTTCAATCCCAAAACGGCCGTGCAGTCATTCCTGATGACTGTGTACGGGTTCCGGATGGATGTACACGCGGCGCACACGACTGTGCATCCGCCCCGCTGGAGCACGTCGCCATCAACATCGATGCAGAGCCGTTTACCGCAAACAGCAAAGGCAATTTCCAGTTCAATTCATTGCCCGAAGGGGGAGCATATTCTGCGCGCATTGAAATGCGTTACCTATAATTATCGCTCATAAAACAAAAATGGGCAGTCGTGCAATATAATCCTGCACGTACTGCCCACTCTATTTCTGTAAAAAGCTTAATCCAAAAACATCCGCCCCAGCTTATCCTGGGATTTCCTTGAAGCATAAATAATGTATTCATTCGCACTTTTCCTGCAGTACACACCCGGGCGGATCACCACCTGGTGCTTCACGATTTCATCAGGGTCCTTCCTGGTGATGTTTCCTTTATCATCAAAAGTGAATAAGGTAGGCACTGAGTTGTTGTAGTTGCCCAGTGACTTGATTTTCTCGATATCGGTGACACCTTTGTTTTTGGCATTGTCATTAAAAACGATGTTGAGTTCACCATTGCTGTAAATCGGGATGGCACTCAGGTATTCCGGCCCTTTGCCCATAACGCCCAACGGGAAAGTAAGGCTGACCCCAACCCTGAAATTTCCAGAACCAACCACTGCAAACAGGTTGAAACTCGTTACGGTGATGCTCGCAGACTGCTCCTTTGGCACTACATTGCTCCAGTCCAGTGTGCCGTCGGGCTTCAGGCTGGTCACGATGATTTCATTGGTGGTGTAGGTGATCGGCGTGAATCCGAGGGGTCCGATACCGCTCGTCTGCCCGACGTATACGGTCTGGTATTCTGACAACACGATGAGGCCGCCGTCATTTTTCTCGATAATGGAATGGATGTTATACAATGGTTTGACATCCCTGCCTTTCTTGGCCTTCCTTTCGCCAAGCAATTTTACTTTAGTAGCATAATCAAATTCGTTAAATACCAGGTTGCCCACGGTGTTTCCCGAAAGGTTTACCGTCGCATTGTAAACGCCCTTCAAATCCCAGTTGGCACGCCCGCTTTCCCTGACGCTTGAATAAAATCCGGTGAGGTGTACGATGCCATTGTTGGTAGAAAGCATTTTACAGTTGATGATTTCCTTGTCGGTTACATCAATATTGACTACTTCTTTTGTGTAGTTGTTTTGGTTTTTGAACAGGAATAATTGAAACTTCTCTACATGTTCTTTCTTTTTATTGTCGCGATAACCTTCGTTCACCACCAAAAAAACATCATCGTTGTCATTCACGTCGAAATCCGAAATCGTAAACTGGAAATCCTTCTTATTGTCGTCAAAAGACACTTTGTCCTCTGTAAAGAAAGCCTGATTCATGTTTTCGTCAAAAAGTTTGATTTCATACTTCATCGCATCTTCCTTATCAAAAAGTGCGGTATGCATCACCAACAGCATCCGTTCATCGGGCGATTTCCTGAAGTAGAATCCGCCGCGATCAGAGCTCCTGGCCACCTTGGATTCAAAAAGCGTGATCTGGTCCTTGGACAGGATTCCCTTGTCAGAAACCCCGATAGCCACCAGCGTAAAGACTTTATCCTTGCGGTGGTATACGCTTCCGATAACATAAATCTTATCATTCAGCAGGAACACATCTTCAAAATCCACATCCTTATCCTTGATTTCAGGCATAATGATTGGCTTGTTCGAGGTGAGCTTCATGGCTTTGGAATCGAAAATCTTCAGTGAGTAATCGCTTTTGCCTTTAAGGACCAACGTATAAATGTGGTCGTTGGCTTCACCGATAATCTTTACGATTTTCCCGGAATCATCTGTAATTTCTTCTCCGTAATTGATGGATAATTTGTCGATTTTTGTCTGTGCATTGCCGGAAAAGCAGCACAAAACAATACCCATAAGGGCAGTGTAAAGCGTTTTTTTCATTGTAACGGGTTATGTTTTATTGTTTTTTATGGACTGCGATGATACGAAAAAATGTGGTTGTTCACAAGTTTTCAGTCCCAGTTGCAACTACGTAAGCCAGCTGATTAAAAGTAAGCGGGGTTTGGGCTCAGTATTCAGGTATTGGGCTTAAATGAGACTGCAAATTAAGAACGCATCACCTTCTCCTGATGGCTGATGCTTTCCTGATGGATCGCCTTGAAGATCTTGAGGATAAATTCTTCACTAAGCCCTTTTTGCTCTCCTTCCAAAATCATTTTGCCAAGGATTTCATTCCAGCGCTTGTTTTGCAGCACCGCTACGTTTTTTGCTTTTTTCAATGCTCCGATCTGTTCCGAAACCTTCATCCTGCTGCCCAGTATTTCGATGAGTTTACTGTCGGCCACATCGATATTGGCGCGCAGCTTGATCATCTCCATATTGAAATCATCCTCGTCCGATGTTTGCCTCCTGATTTTCAGGTTCTGGCAGATCATCTTCAGCGCAGATGGCGTCACCTGCTGTGCGGCATCACTCCACGCATGGTCAGGATCGTCGTGCGTTTCAATCATCAAACCGTCATAATTCAGGTCGAGTGCCTGTTGCGACACTTCCAGGATCATGTCGCGCCTGCCTGTGATGTGCGAGGGATCACAGATTAATGGCAAATCAGGAAAGCGGCTCTGCAATGAAATGGCAATCTGCCATTCGGGGATGTTGCGGTATTTGGTTTTTTCATAAGTTGAAAACCCACGGTGTATCACGCCCAGTTTCTTAATCCCGGCATTGTAAAGCCTTTCCACGCCGCCAATCCATAAGGCAAGATCGGGATTGACCGGATTTTTCACCAAAACGATTTTGTCGGTCCCCTGTAAGGCATCCGCGATTTCCTGTACCGCAAACGGATTGACGGTCGTCCTGGCGCCTATCCACAGCACATCGATGTCGTGGTCGATGGCCAGTTTCACATGCGTCGCATTCGCTACTTCAACTGCCATTAACAGGCCGGTTTCGGCTTTTGCTTTCTGCAGCCACTTCAGCCCGATCGCACCCACGCCTTCAAAGCCTCCGGGCCGTGTCCTGGGCTTCCAGATCCCTGCCCTGAAGATACTGGCATCCGAGTGCTTTAACTCGTGTGCGATCCTTAACACCTGCTTTTCGGTTTCAGCACTGCACGGCCCGGCAATCACCAGTGGATGATCGAGTTTGAAATCATCAAGCCATTTCCTCATTTCAATGTTATTCTTCATAGTAGTTGCAGCGTGGAACCCGATCGCAAAGATAATGCCATCCGTGTCTTAATTTAGATAAAGGCATAAAAAAATCCCGATTCACACCGGGATTTATATTTGTCTTGAATTAATAATTTTCAAATAACCGTACAGCAACCATGCTTAAAAGCAAACGGATTGGTGCCACAAAAAGCGATCAATAAACACGGCTTTTTTGTTATCAGGGCTAAAATATAAAAATTTGGTTTCGTTTCGACAAAAGAATTATTTTTTTTGAAAAAATTTAACGCTGCAATTATTTACTTTTGCCAAAACCCATTTTGTCATGTCAATAGAAGTCAGCAATATTTCAAAGCACTACGGAACCCAGAAAGCACTGGACAGCATTTCATTTACAGTAAACAAGGGGGAAATCGTTGGCTTCCTGGGTCCGAACGGCGCGGGGAAATCGACATTGATGAAAATCCTGACCACTTACCTCAGTGCTGATGAAGGTACCGCTGCGGTAAACGGGCATAACGTCAATACAAACCAGAGGGCGGTACAGCAATCCGTAGGTTACCTGCCCGAGCATAATCCGTTGTATCTCGATCTTTACATCCGGGAATATCTGGCTTTCAACGCCGATGTCTATAAAATGCCAAAGCAAAGGATTGAAGAAGTGATTGCACTGACAGGACTTTCGCCGGAAAGCCATAAAAAGATAGGGCAATTGTCTAAAGGATACCGGCAACGCGTCGGACTTGCAAATGCTTTACTACACAATCCGGACGTATTGATCCTTGATGAACCTACTACCGGGCTTGACCCGAACCAGTTGGTCGAAATCCGCAATGTCATCCGCAATGTCGGGAAGGACAAAACCGTTTTTCTTTCCACACACATCATGCAGGAAGTCGAAGCGATTTGCGACCGCGTGATCATAATCGACAAAGGCAAAATCGTTACTGACAAGAAACTGACCAACCTCAAGGAAAGGGCAGAACAGATCATTGAAGTAGAATTCGATTTCAAGGTCGAAGAACAATTGATTGCTGCGATTCCGGAATTGGTTTCTTACAAAAACATACACGACATGACATGGGAACTTACCTTCCGTTCAGAAGTGGACATGAGGCCTGCGGTGTTCGACTTCGCCAGCGCTAATGGATTGCGTACTTTGCAATTAAACCAAAAGAACAAAAACCTGGAGGCGATTTTCAGGGATGTGACAGGGAAGTAATTCGTAATTTTTAATCAAAAAACCTCCTTCGCAATCGCCTTGATATTCTCCGCTTTCCCCATCGAATAATAATGCAGTACCGGGATTCCGGCTTTGAGCAATTCCTGGCTTTGCTGAATGCACCATTCAATCCCGATTTGCTTCACGGCATCATTGTCTTTGGCTTTCACTACCGACATGATCAGCTCATCGGGCAAATCCACTTTAAAACGATGCGGGATCATATTAAGCTGTTTCTTTGTCGCAATCGGTTTCAGTCCCGGAATGATTGGGACCGTAATGCCTTCTGCACGGCATTTCGCAACAAAATCAAAGTACTTTTTGTTGTCGAAAAACATTTGCGTAATGATGTATTCCGCGCCGTTCCTGATTTTCTGCTTCAGGAAATAAATATCGCTGTCCGGGCTCGGCGCTTCCATATGCTTTTCCGGATAACCCGCCACACCGATGCAAAAGTCCGTCTGGGCCGAATTCTGCAAATCCGGATCGAGGTAAATGCCCTTGTTCAGGTTGTCAATCTGTGTCACCAATTCTGACGCATAATGATGCCCTTCTTTTTCCGGCCTGAAATAAATCTCGCTCTTGATCGCGTCGCCGCGCAGAGCCACGACATTTTGTATGCCAAGGAAATCGATGTCAATCAGGAAATTCTCGGTATCTTCTTTGGTAAAGCCGCCACATAGGATGTGCGGGATCGCATCCACCTGGTATTTGTTCTGTATCGCCGCACAAATCCCGACAGTTCCCGGGCGCTTTTTCACGATTTTTTTCTCCAGCAAACCGTTCCCGAGTTCCTTAAATTCGAATTCCTCGCGATGGTAGGTCACATCGATAAACGGCGGATTAAACTCCATCAGCGGATCGATGCTGTCAAAAATCGAACGGATGTTCTGCCCTTTCAACGGCGGTAGTATTTCAAACGAAAACAGTGATTTCCCCTGGGCGTTTTCTATATGTTGCGTGACTTTCATTTCATATGGGTTCAGGGTTCAGGGTTTAGGTCTTGGGAATTATACCCTGTAGCCTGCGCCTTGAACCAATTATTATTTTTATTTTTTTGGCGTGCCCCTGCGGGTCGGGCTTTCCGCGGTGCACGGCACCTTGCTGCAATCCCTCACGCGGTCCCTGCGTCAATCGACGATGTTGGGGCCCAGCCACTTCTGTGCTTCGGCAGTCGAAATCCCACGGCGTTTCGCGTAATCCTGAACCTGATCCTCCTTGATTTTCCCCAACCCGAAATATTTACTTTGCGGATTTGCAAAATAATATCCCGACACCGACGATGCCGGCCACATTGCCATATTCTCGGTCAGCTTTACCCCGATATGGCTTTCGACATCGAGGATTTTCCAAATCGTCGGTTTTTCCAAATGGTCAGGACAGGCCGGATAACCCGGCGCAGGGCGTATTCCTTTATATTCTTCTTCTATCAGTTCTTCGTTTGTCAGGTTTTCATCGGAAGCGTACCCCCAGGACTCCTTCCGGACTTTTTCATGCAGGTATTCCGCAAAAGCTTCCGCAAGCCGATCCGCCAATGCTTTGACCATAATGGCGTTGTAATCGTCAAGGTCTTTTTCGAATTCCGCCGCCCATGTTTCCACGCCAAAACCTGTGGTAACGCAAAATGCCCCGATAAAATCTTTTTTGTTTGACGCTTTTGGCGCAATAAAATCGGCTAAAGCGAGATTCGGTGCGCCTTTAGTCTTTTGCGACTGCTGGCGCAGGGTTAAGAATTTATCGACGATGTTTCCCTTAACATCACGGATTTCAATATCATCATCGTTAACCTGGTTTGCTTCAAAAACACCGAACACGCCTCTTGCGGTAAATCTTTTTTCTTCAAAAATCTGGGATAAAAGCTGTTTCGCATCCTTAAACAACGCTGTAGCTTCCTCGCCTACAATCTTATCGGTCAGGATGGCCGGATACTTCCCAAACAATTCCCATGTACGGAAAAACGGTGTCCAATCAATGTATGGGATTAATATTTCCGGGTCGACTTCAATGGTTTTTACACCTTGAAATTTTGGAAGGACAGGCTCGAAGTTTTCCCAATCCAGTTTCAGCTTATTATTTCTGGCATCTTCAATTTTCAGGAAATGCTTATCGCGTGCCCGGCTCAGGTATCCTTCCCTGAGTTCGTCATATTCGGCTCGTAACGTTTGGGCATACTCCGCTTTCCCGGCAGCATTGATAAGATTTCCGGCGACCGTAACCGCGCGTGAAGCATCGTTCACATGGATTACAGTATGGCTGTATTCCGGAGCGATTTTTACCGCCGTATGCGCACGCGAAGTCGTGGCTCCGCCAATCATAACAGGAATATTAATGTTGCGGCTTTCGAGTTCTCTGGCGAGGTACACCATTTCATCGAGCGAAGGCGTGATCAAACCGCTAAGCCCGATAATATCGACGTTTTCTTTTACAGCCGCTTCAATAATCTTTTCAGGTGGCACCATCACACCCAAGTCAATGATTTCATAATTATTGCAGGCTAAAACCACTGAAACGATATTCTTGCCGATATCATGGACATCTCCTTTTACAGTGGCCATCAGGATTTTGGCGTTGGTGCTTTTTACATTGTTTTTACTGGCTTCAATAAACGGAAGCAGATATGCCACCGCTTTTTTCATCACCCGCGCCGATTTGACCACCTGCGGCAAAAACATCTTTCCGCTCCCGAACAAATCCCCGACGACATTCATTCCTGTCATCAGGTTGATTTCGATTACTTCAATGGGTTTGGCAGCTGACAAACGGGCCTCCTCAACGTCCTTTTCAATAAATTCATCAATGCCTTTTACCAAAGCATGCGTGATCCTTTCCTGGACTGAACCGGAACGCCATTCCTGAACTACTTTTTCGGTGTTCTTGGTGTCTCCTTTAATATTTTCAGCGAAATCGAGTAATCTTTCCGTAGCATCTTCGCGGCGGTTCAGCAAGACATCCTCTACGCGTTCAAGCAAATCCTTTGGAATCTCATCATACACTTCCAGCATTTCCGGATTCACGATTCCCATCGTCATGCCATGTTGTATCGCATGATACAGAAAAGCCGAGTGCATCGCTTCACGCACTTTATCATTACCCCGGAAGGAAAAAGACACGTTGCTGACACCGCCGCTGACATGGGCATGTGGCAGGTTTTCACGGATCCATTTAGTCGCGTTGAAAAAATCAAGCGCATTCCGCTTGTGTTCTTCCATGCCCGTGGCCACTGGAAAAATATTCGGATCGAAAATGATGTCTTCAGCAGCAAAACCCACTTCGTTGACCAAAACATCATAAGACCTTTTACAGATTTCGATCCGGCGCTCGTAAGTATCGGCCTGGCCGTTTTCGTCAAAAGCCATTACGATGACTGCGGCGCCGTATCTTTTAATCAATTTCGCCTGACGGATAAAGTTGTCTTTCCCTTCTTTTAACGAAATCGAGTTTACCACACTTTTCCCCTGGGTCACTTTGAGGCCGGCTTCAATAATTTCCCATTTTGAGCTGTCAATCATCACCGGGACACGGGCGATGTCAGGCTCGGCCGCAATCAGGTTCAGGAAAACCGTCATCGCATAAACACCGTCAAGCATCCCTTCGTCCATGTTTATGTCGATGATCTGTGCGCCACCTTCAACCTGCGTACGGGCGATTTCAAGTGCTTCTTCATAGCGTTCCTCTTTTATGAGGCGCAGGAATTTCCTGGAGCCAGTGACATTGGTCCTTTCACCAATATTGACAAAATTCGTTTCAGGAGTAACAATCAGCGGCTCGAGTCCGGATAATCTTAAATATTTGTTTTGAGGCATCAGGCGTTTTCTAAAATGGGTCTTGGCTTAAATTGTGCAGCGACTTCGGCGATCAGTTTGATATGCTCCGGCGTTGTCCCGCAGCAACCACCGATGATGTTAATGAGATTATCGGTCAGATATTCCCTGATAAGCAATTGCATTTCTTCCGGGGTCTGATCATATTGCCCGAATGCATTTGGAAGTCCGGCGTTAGGATGCGCGGAAATATTCAGGCTGGTATTCCTGGCCAACCTTTTAAGATAAGGCTTGAGCTGATCTGCTCCCAAAGCACAGTTAAATCCTATACTCAATAAAGGTAGATGTTCAATCGAAATTAGAAATGCTTCCACGGTCTGCCCGGACAATGTCCTTCCGGAAGCGTCGGTAATTGTTCCGGAAACCATTACAGGGATGTCAGATCGACGTTCTTCTTTGACCTCTTCAATCGCGAATAAAGCAGCCTTGGCATTCAGCGTATCGAAAATGGTTTCGACCAGTAAAAGATCACAGCCACCGTCTAATAAGGCTTCTGTTTGCTGTCTGTACGCCACCCTGAGCTCGTCGAAAGTGATGGCACGGAATCCCGGATCATTGACGTCAGGCGACATGCTGGCAGTCCTGTTCGTTGGCCCTATCGATCCTGCTACAAAACGAGGCTTATCAGGATTTGCAGCGGTGAATTCATTGGCTACTTCACGCGCAATTTTAGCAGATTCGAAATTAAGTTCGTAAACAAAATCCTCCAGGTGATAATCGGCCATTCCAATTGTAGTTGACGAAAAAGTGTTGGTCTCAACGATGTCGGCCCCGGCTTCAAAATAAAGTCTGTGAACCTCGCGAATAGCTTGTGGCTGGGTAAGTGATAAAAGGTCGTTGTTCCCTTTCAGTGGAAATGCAAAATCTTTAAAACGGCTCCCACGGAAATCGTCTTCAGAGAAATTGTAACGTTGCAGCATGGTGCCCATAGCGCCGTCGAGCACGAGGATTCTTTTTTGGATAATATCATGAATTCTTGACATACAATAAATTTATATTTATGAATGTCATCAGGAAAGCAGAAAATACAATAAAGTATTTATGTTGTTATCTATCCGGAAACCGGTAGAATGTAGCACCTTCTTTATAGGTAAAGGGTTGCTAAGGCTTCAACGGGTCTAATCCCTCTGCCTTTCGTGATAACTTTCAATAAAGTAATGAACGCTGCAAAGTACGTGATAAGAAACTGTTCCCGCAACATTTCAGGCAAAATATTCCGAAAACGTTTTAGTTCGAACCAAAAAAAAGCCCGCTATATAGCGGGCCTTAGTTTATAAGAAAGGAAAAAATTATTTTTTCACGATTTTCTTTACAGCAGTACCTTTATCAGAAGTGATGTTCAGCATGTAAACACCTGAAGACAAATCTGAGGTATTGATTTGAATATTGGAAGAAGCCACAAAGTTGTTGTTTTTCACTGTGCGTCCTTTCAAGTCCGTAACTTTAACATTGGTAATCAAAGCATCAGTAGTGTTGCTGATGTTTACAGTGCTAGTCGCAGGGTTTGGATATACTGCGAATTGCGATGCAAAAACATCTTCAGTACCCAATACCTGACTAACTGTCACGTTGTCAAGGAAAGTAGCTTGTGTACCTGCATTTACAACATTTGTAGAGTGGAAACCTAAGAAATAAGTTCCAGCTGTAGTTGGCGTGAAGTTAAAAGTCTTCTGTGCAAAAGCTACGTCTGTTACAGTCTCAGCAGCGATTGGAATAGTCATTCCTGCAACATCCTGTGTTGTACCTGCTTTTAATTCATATGTTGTTGAACCTGTACTTCCAGTTGCCAAATAGTTTCTTATATAATAAGTAACTGTTACCGGTGAATTGGCAGCAAGGTTAAGTCCTCTTGAAAGCAACCATACATCATTATTTCCGTCAGCTGCAGCACCTGCAAAAACCAAAGCAGAGCGCTCTCCTTCCTGAGTCAATGGCGTATTTGGACCAGCATTATAAACCCTCCATGCCTGACCTGC
This sequence comes from Flavobacterium pallidum, assembly GCF_003097535.1. NCBI lineage: Bacteria > Pseudomonadati > Bacteroidota > Flavobacteriia > Flavobacteriales > Flavobacteriaceae > Flavobacterium > Flavobacterium pallidum. Next base: position 1,525,877 of record NZ_CP029187.1, on the reverse strand, counting down.
ATAGCCCGTAGGAGCATCCTGTGTCCAGCCTACGAAACCAAAATTAGCCTCTTCAAAACTTGTGTTGTAAGGTACGGAAGCAACGTCAAACTCAGTTGAGAAAGAGATAGGCCCTTCCCAAATGCTGTAGTCACCCAATCCACAGTCAGTCCTGATGTAAAAGTCATAAACTGAATTCGGGCTCAAAGTAGACAAGACAACGCTTGTGTCAGTAGTTGATATCAAAGTACCTGTTCCCTGAGTGAATCCGATTGGACCCCATTCAAATTGATATCCTTCAGGTAATCCCTGCGCAGGAGCCGTCCATCCCAAAGCAACCGAAGTTGTTGTAGGTGCAGGAGGTACATAAGTGAATCCTGTTGGTGCAAAACAACTTACAGGCGTAAAAGTAAACTGCCATGAAAATCCTACGTTATCTTGCCATCTGTTATCCCATTCGATATAATAAGTCGTTCCTGCAGTAACCACTAAATCTGCAATCAAAGACCTGTAATCAGCCGCAGCAGAATCATCATTAAAAGCCACGCAGGCCAGCGTTCCACAAGTTCCTGAAAATACGTGAACTGCAGTATCCACTCCGGTAGTTCCACCAGGGTTCACAGCAAGGGTCGCATCAACCTTAATCATACCTCCTGAAGGAGCGGTAAATTTATACCACTTTCCATTAGGTGCAGTATCCGAATTACATCCGTTAACATACGTACCTGAAGCAATCGGTGCCATAACATAAGTCGATCCCGAAGTTACTGTAGTGGCGGCCGCACACGAAGCACCCTGTGCAAAAGCACCGGCACCAGTCAGGGCAATCCCAAATAATAGTAATAGTTTTTTCATAATTTTTAATTAATTGATTTAATGAACGGTAAAAGTAATCCTTTTTTGAAATAAAAAAAACTTATTTTCAAATCCTTGTAAATTTTAAGAAACGGTTTCATACATTTGCAGGCGAAAATTAAAAAAGAGGAGAAATTTGACTGATTGCAACCTCATGAAAAAATGCTAAAGCAAGTTCCCTTCTTTAGCCTGCGCAATCGACAAGACCCTCCGGAATTAAATAAAAAAATCAATTTTTATGGCTTATTTGTTCACCTCGGAATCTGTTAGTGAAGGACATCCCGACAAAGTTGCCGATCAGATTTCTGACGCTTTAATTGACAATTTCCTTGCTTTTGACACTGATTCAAAAGTGGCCTGTGAAACACTTGTGACAACCGGTCAGGTAATCCTCGCCGGAGAAGTAAAGTCAAAAACATATCTCGATGTACAGCAGATCGCCAGGGATGTCATTAAGAAAATAGGATACACCAAGAGTGAATATATGTTCGAGGCCAATTCCTGCGGCGTTTTATCTGCTATCCATGAGCAATCACAAGATATCAATCAGGGTGTTGACCGTGCAAACAAAGAGGATCAAGGGGCCGGAGACCAGGGGATGATGTTTGGTTATGCCACCAATGAAACTGCAGATTATATGCCATTGGCACTCGACCTGTCACATAAATTACTTCAGGAACTGGCGGAAATGCGCCGTGAAAATTCCGAAATCACTTACCTGCGGCCTGATGCAAAATCACAGGTAACGCTGGAATACGACGACAATAATAAACCTTCACGTATTGACGCGATTGTAATATCAACGCAGCACGACGATTTTGACGAGGAAGCTTTGATGCTTTCAAAAATCAAGAAAGACATTATTGAACTGCTTATCCCGAGGATTATCGGGAAATATCCACAATACGCGCATTTGTTCAACGACAAAATCGAATACCATATCAATCCGACCGGCAAGTTCGTTATAGGCGGGCCACATGGCGATACCGGCTTGACAGGCCGCAAGATCATCGTAGATACTTATGGTGGCAAAGGCGCACATGGTGGTGGAGCATTTTCAGGAAAAGACCCGAGTAAAGTTGACCGCAGCGCAGCGTACGCTACAAGGCATATCGCCAAAAACCTCGTTGCTGCCGGCATTGCAGATGAAATCCTGGTACAGGTTTCCTATGCCATCGGTGTAGCCAAACCAATGGGTATTTACATCAATACTTATGGCACTTCAAAAGTAAGCCTGAGCGATGGTGAAATTGCTAAAAAAGTCGAGGACATTTTCGACATGCGTCCCTATTTTATCGAACAAAGGCTGAAATTGAGAAACCCGATTTACAGCGAAACAGCTGCTTACGGCCACATGGGAAGGAAACCGGAAACCGTAACCAAGACTTTTAAAAGCCCGACAGGCGAGACTAAATCATTAACGGTCGAATTATTCACCTGGGAAAAACTGGATTTCGTTGACAAAGTAAAATCAGTTTTCGGATTGTAATCTGAAGAATATAAATACAGGAGCCCGGCATTAGTCGGGCTTTTTTTATTATTTTGCAACAGACAAAACAACGATGTACGATAAATTCATCCGCCCTTTACTGATACAACCTGCAACAGGACTGATCTCCAATCCGAATTACCTGATGTTGCTTGCATTTTTCAACGGCGCACTACTGATGAATTTCCATTCCATCTACAGGAAAGACCTCAGCTTTATCATAGTCTTGCTTTTCTTTGGAATCATTTCCATGATCAATATCAGGTATTGGTGGGCCTCTGTTGCGAATGGTGTTTTTACGATGGTGCATTTCGGCGGCAAATTCCCAAGAATGGCCAACCATTCCAATCTCGAATTCTTCATAGAAATCATCATTCTGGTGCTGCTGCTGGCTAAAATAGCAAACCGGCGTTTTTCAATACCGCCCAACATGGCAGCTACGCTTTTCCGGTTTTCTCTAATCACAGTCTATTTCTACACCGGTTTCCACAAACTCAATACCGATTTTTTCAACAGCAATGTGAGCTGCGTCAATGACATCAATACTTATGCACTTTCCATACTCACTTCAAAACCGATTGCGCTTTCTTCAGGAATATCCGGTTTTTTCCAATACGCAACCATTTTTACAGAAATCATTGTTCCTTTTGGCCTGCTTTGGACAAAAACCCGAAAATACAGCGCCATCATTTTACTGTCATTCCATATTTACCTTGGGCTGACTGTTTTCGGGGATTTTTCAGCGCTGGCCTGTTTTCTGATCCTGGGCTGCCTTGTTGATTTTGAAGCGGCAAAATTCGATTTCAGGCTATTAAAATACATCCGTACTTATTTATTCCTCATCATCGCAACGAACTTACTCAAACCCTTTCTGGACAAATACATCGTTGCCCAACATGTCCCGCACATTCACGGTGCCATATTCAATATCGGTGCCATATTGTTTTTTATATTTTACCTGAAAAATTATCAACCCACAGGCAGCAAGCTGAGCCGAAAAGAATATATATTGCCCGCCTGTTGCTGCCTGCTGATTAGTGTTTGGTCGATGAAAACCTACATCGGTCTTGGAAATTCTGCAAACCTCACGATGTTCAGCAACCTGGTTACCGAAAAAAGCAGGAGCAATCATTTGCTGATTGACACCCGTAAAACCAAAATTTTTGATTTTGAAGAAGACAATCTCCTCATCCTCAAATTAGATCAGCGGCTGCAAAAGGAAAAAGTCGAAGGATTTATGTTGCCTGTAACCGAATTTCGTCATCGTGCGGCCAATTGGGTTAAAAGCCACCCCAAATGGAAAATAAGCTGCACCCTCGTTTATAAAGGCGATACCACCAGGTTTGCCGACCTCAGTAAAACTGATTTTATCAGGACAAAATGGTGGTACCGCTATTTGAATTTCAGGAAAATACAGCCTAACGGCTCTTGTAAATGCCTTTGGTGATTAATAAGTGCCCTGTTTCATTTTTTGAAGGATCTCCTCATATTTTAATTTGATTTCGGGATCGTCAAGTTCCCCAGCGGCCGATGCGGCGCGCTCTTCGGTAAAAATTGCTTTTTGCTTTTGCCCATTCAGGTAATACAGTTGCGCCAAGGTATCGAGGTAATAGGCATTCTTAATTTCAATCCTCAAACTTGCCTCGGACCAACGGATGGCTTCCTTAAGGTCGGCAGGGCCCAGCCTGTGTTCTACAACATACCACGCCAGATTGTTGGCCGTGTTGGCAAATTCATATTTAAAACTCTGCCAGTCGTTACTCCCTGAAAATGAATCGCTGAAAGCCCGGTCCAGATTTTCAATAATGCTGCTGTCCGACTTGATTACCGAGTTAAAAAACTTCGCGTAAGCATCAAGATACTCGCGCTCGGTTTCGGGTGAAACCCCATTCTGCACAAAGTAAAAATACGATTGCTGCAAAAGCGGATCCCCGCCTGACAACGCAACATATTTTTTGTAATAATCTCGCAATTTATCCTGCTGCGGCTTATCTACGGATTCTGCATAAGCCTGCGCTCCGAAGAACGCATTGAGCAAACTATCGACATCATTCCCGTCATAATGCCATGCTGTATCATCTTCTCCGCTGAAGCCCGCTTCTGCTTTCTTAATTTCTGCCCTGTGCGCAAAAACATAATCAAGGAAATCGAACGTGACTCCGGAAAGTTCATTTTTGCTTTCACTGAAAAGCTTCGAAGTCAAACCATTGTTGCTGATTTCATTAAGCCCTGCATCGATATAATCCTGATTGTAAGCATTCGATTTCTTGTAAAACGCAACGATTTGTGCCCATTTTGCCTTTACGGCTTCAGGCGTTGTTTTTAATTTGTAGAGATTTTCCCTGTCGCCGATGACACTTTCATGCACCTCATAATCATAAACGGCAGTTGTAGTGTCAACTGCCTCCACGACAGCCTCATTCTCAATATACGTGGTTTGCGCACCTGAAGCGGCATAAGGTTTTTCCATATGGACTCCAGCCCTAAAGATTTTGGCCAATTCAGGCACAGTAGCCTTTTTGTTAGAAACCGCACGGTCGAATTTCAGGTAGTCATCAGCTTGTTTCAATTCGCTGTAAATGGAATTATAGCTACTGAAATACCCTGATTTTTTCAAGGTTGACGACGTATGGTAAATCAGATCCCCATCGGCATTATAAATCAGGATTTGCGGTTTTTTAGCGTCAAGCTTATTTTTCGAAAGCTGATTTTTATCCTTATCTGACGCATGGTAAAAATTGAAATGGTCTTCACTTTCCACGTATTCTGAGTTCATGGCGTAGCCCAATTCCGTTTCCGCACGCTTTATGAATTTATCGAAATCCGCCTGGCTGTTCTTATTTTCATAATCAAAATCCACAACAAGGAATTTGTTTTTGGATTTGGCTATCGCTTTCTGCGCCTCTGTAAAAGATTTGTCGATAGTGTATTTAAAGGTGTATGAAGGCGTGTTTTCTTCAATCACTCCTTCAAGGATTTCATCAGAATCGGGTACAAATCCGGCATTCTTGGCAAAATCCTTGTCTTCAATCAACTGCGCCGATAATTTATTCGAAGCTTTTGCCTGGCCATTCTCCTCCTTAAAAACAAAAACCAGCGGCGATTTACCTTCCGTCATTACCAACTGGTCTTTTTCATTTTTATAAATCCTGAAATTCATGTCGCCCATCTTGTTGACATCAAACTCTACATCCACTTCGGACACGTCGTCAGGGATTTCAAACTTAGAGATGATGGTGGGGTTTTCGGTATTTCCCCTTGAGAAGTAATTTTTGTAGTTCAGCAGATACAAATATTTCGTCCTGTCGATTTTAATCGATACCGGCTCACTGTTCGTATATTCATCCGTTTCTGCATTGGCGGTCTTGATGTAATCACGTGCGCTCTTATACTCCGGCGGACGCGAATCGCTGTGTTGTGTCCCGATGAAAACACTCCGTAAAAAATAGCGTGATGTCATGCCCCGGAAAGTAAGTGTCAGCGCAGTGGCATTTTTAGCTGTTGCCACGGGCGTGACGGCAAAATCCCCTTCAGTCGATTTTTTTGTCTTCAGCCGGAGCGTATCGCCCTCCTTTTCAAAATCACCATGCAGGAACACCAGTTCATACGTGTTGTTGTCGTTGACACGCAATAAGAAATTAGTCCCCATACTGTTCGACTCATACACGCCGGGCCTGACATCTTTGGTTTGGGCAAAAGCACCACAGAGAGGCAGCATTAAAAGCAATAGCTTTTTCATATTTGTGATTGTTTTTTTTTGAAGCAGAAAGATATTGTTTTTTTATTTCGGCAAAACATCAGCACATAAAAAAATCCGCTTCAAGACGGATTTTTTATTGCATTATAACTCATATTTTATGCCAAATAATACATATCTGGGCTGGACAAAATATTGCGAAGTCCTGGTCGAAAACTGCGTAAACCCGTCATCATTCAGCGAAGTGGTGTTTAAAAGGTTTGTGCCTGAAAGCTTAAACTCCCATTTGCTGTTTTCCCTTTGGTAGCTCAGGCTGGCTGTCAGGAAATCATATTCATTGCTGACGGTGTTGTCATCATTGCGGTAATGGTAAAATTCATATTCTGCCGTAAAAGCAAAACTTTTCATGAAAAAATAATCAAGGTTTACGAACGGCCTGTCCGTAATAAATGTCGAGTTGTTGTAATCATTGATACTGATGTTGTACCCGACTTCAATATTGGGCAGGTTTTTATAAATTGTAGCCGCCTTCAGCGTATAGCTGTGCGTAAAGCTTTCCGTTTCCCGCAAAACGCCGTTCTGGATATTGTTGAATTTGGACCAATTGAAACTCGCATTGACTGAGGCCTTATAATTCCTCAGGAAGGAACGCCCATAATTCCCGAAAGCGGAAAAATTCTCATCAGCGAAATTGGAATTGTATGGATTTGAAGTCTGGTTGATTCCGTCAAAAACCGCATTGGTTTTAACCGCATCGACTTTCCTCGAATATTGAAGGTAACCGCTGATGTTCTCAAAATTGAACATATTGTATTTGAAATACCGCAGCGAATGCACCTGTGAAGTGGCGTTTTCCAACGTGCTGTTACCACGAAACAAGCCGCTGTAGGACGAAAATACATTGCCTTCAATAAGCTGGCTGATATCCGTAAAATCATTTGAGACCGAAAAATTATACGTCAGTGTTTCCGACTTCTTAATCTGGTACAAAGCAAAGAAATCCGGTAAAACCCTGAAGAAATCCTGTTTGTATTCCTTGCCTGACTGCTCATTATTCATCGTGTAAGAATGCACGCTGAAACCCGGGGTAAACGTGAATTTCCCGGTCAGTATCTTATAATGCAGCCCAACAAAAGCATCGTTGAAATTGTAACGCACTTTGTTATTATTGATCGGCTCATCAAGGTCATTGCGGGAGTTATCATCCAAAACCTGGAAGATATGCGAGTTGAAATCCTGGTGCGAATACGTATCGCCAAAAGTCAGGTTGATGTTGCTTTTCGGCGTAAGCATGTAATAGTAATCCAGTTTGGCATCGAGCTTATTGGTTTTCACAAATCGCTCCTGATTGATGTCGTTCCTGTTTTGCCCTGACACATACCCTAGCAGGTTGAAAGGCTGCGTCTGCAGGTTCGCATTGTAAAAAGGATCTTCATCCTGGTACAGGTGCTGCACTTCGAGCGCAAAAACGTTTTTATCGCTTTGGGTGTAATACATGCTCAGGTTCTGGTTCACCGATGTCGGGCTTTGGTTTTTATTGGTATAAATATTTTCAGAAGAAGCTGCATTGTCAACAATAGATTCTCTGAAAAGCCCATCATATTCCTTTTGTTTTGACAATTTGGAAAGCAGGTCGTAATCAAATTGGAATTTGGTGTTTGGCTTGTAGCTTGAGCTGAGTTTGAATAATCCCAAGTCACTTTTCTGCAGCGATTTGTCGTCGCTTTTTTGCTGGTCGTTCGTATCAAGGATAACGGATTGCGATTTTGTTTCCGTTTCTGTGGTTGATGAAGAAAGTATAGCGAAACCGCTCAAACTCCAGCTTTTACTTGCATTATAGGAAAAATTCGTCGCCCCGAAACGCGTTTCGATTTCCTTGGCGCGGTTGTTGCGCAGCAATGAAATCCCAAGATCGTTTGACGATACATTAAAATTACTGCCCCCTTTTTTCATCATGTTCCGAAAACCGCCCGTAAACTTGAAATAATCCTGCATAGTAAGCGGCAGTTCCCCGACATTATTGAAATTGGTAATCAGGTTGATGCTGTATTTCGGATTGTAATAAAACAATTTCGGATTCACAAGGTAACGCTCGTCAGGACCTGCCGCTGCTGTAAAATCCCCAAACCAGAAATTCTTTTTACCGTCTTTAAGCTTGATGTTCATCGCGACACTTTCCTCATTGTTTTCAAGCCCTTTTAACGCCCCGATTTCGTTGTAATTTCGTAAAACCTGCACTTTGTCAATCGCGTCGGCCGGGATATTCTTCACGCCGAGTTTGGTATCGCCGTCAAAAAAATCCTTGCCTTCCACCATCAGTTTCTGGACTTTCTTGCCTTCCACTTCCACTTCTCCATCGGCATTGACTTCAACACCTGGAAGCTTTTTGAGCACATCTTCCAGTTTCTTTTCGGTGCCGCTGGTAAAAGAATCAGCGTTGTAAACGATGGTATCTCCCTTGATCGAAACCGGCATTTCATGAACAATCTCCACCTCATCGAGCACCGCGCCTTCTTCGAGCGTGATATTTTTAACGATGTTTTCGGTAGTGGTATTGACGGTCATTTCTACCGCTTTAAAACCGATATAGCTGATTTTAATGCTGTAAGCGGTATTCGGTTTCAAGGCAAGCTGGAACTTTCCCTTGTCGTTGGTAATCGAATAGGAATCCATGGCTTTGGTTTCTAAATTCACGGCCATGACATTAGCCATTTCCATAGGAACGGCGGCAGCATCAGTGACAGAACCTTCCATTTTTATGATTTGTGCCTGTGCGCTAAAAGAAATGAGCGCAAACAGCAGCAGGAATTTTCTCATGGGTTTGTATTTGGGAAATTGGGAATTAATCGCGCATCCTGAATTGCATGCGGTTGCCTCCCGGACCGCCCATGTCTTTGAATTCTTCCATCTTTTTCATGACAGTTTCATCATATTCCTTCTGGGAAACTTCCTTGCCGTTTTTGGGTGCCTTAATTTCGACTTTTTCTTTGGGATTGATGACGATTTTCGAGCAAAGGATGATCGTTTTGCCATCATTGACTTCGAGGATCAATCCCGGCAAACCCCAGTAATTGTCAGGTCCCTGGCTTACAGGGATTTCAGGCGCATACCAGGCCGTAATCAGGATTTCGGTCGGGATTTCGACATCATCCATGAAATTGGTTTTCTTTGGCTCGTCTTTTTTGGCTTCATCTTCCTTCTTGGTTTCGTCTTTTTTCTTGAGCCTGTAATTCTTGAAATCGGTCTTGCTCACCGGCATTAAAGCAGTTGCTTTATAACAGGTGTAACCACCGATCTGGCGGGTTTCGCTTTCCATTTTCCAGTTCAGTTTCGGCAGTGAATCTTTTACAAGGAATTCTTTTCCCATGAATTCCTTATCTACCGTATAGGTTTTCTCTTTGATGTTTTTGTAATAAGTTCCGCCGCCGCCCATCATCGAATTCATCATCCGCATCCCGCCGTTTTGCCCAGGCGCTTCGAGTTTTTCCTCCTCCTTATAAATGGAGGCGTTCTTGTCAAAACTGAGGATGAATGTCTTTTCGAACATCTTTTTCATGCGCTCTTCGATCATTTTCTGCATTTCGGGCGTGATCTCTTTGTTATCACTGATACGCGACTTGAAATCGGCAGTGCTGGTTTTGGATTCATACACCGCCATGCCCTGGAATTCCTTTTGGGCGAAAGCCGGCTTAAACGCCAGGAATAAAACGATTGCAAAAATGCTTTTGACGTGATTTATTTTCATGGTAATGTTTTAAAATGTTTGCAAATATGGCGAAAGCGCACTGTTTTCGTTACACTTTTTTTGTTAAATAACAGATTATGATTGTTTTATTTTTTTGTACTTTGGCGCAACGATGAAACATTTTTTTTTACTTTTTATCTTACTGGCAGGAAACATTTGCAACGCACAACTGAAATTCGAAACGGAATCAGAAATTTCGATCTGGGCTGATGTTTATTGCGGATCGGATAATTTGGGTTTTTATTACGGAATCCGGCAAGGCAATACTTTCTTTAAAGTTAAGGATGGAAAATTTACCGAATACCAAAATGTTTCATTGGGTAAAATTACCAGGGTAGATCTTCAAAACCCACTAAAGATCCTGTTGTTTTACGGAAACTTCAACAGCGCAGTACTGCTTGACAACCAGCTCAATGAAGTGCAGCGGATCAGTTTTTCAGCTTTGCCCGAACCGCTAACGGTAGCTGCCTGTGGTACTGCGTCGCAAAACCGGCTTTGGGTGTATGATTCGGTTTCACAAAAATTGATCCTTTTTGATTACCTCAACAATACATTAAAGGATATTGCCCCGCCATTACAGGGAAACATCCGGATTTATGGCACGGATTACAATACGTTCCAATGGATAGATGAGCATAACAATTGGTTTGAGTGTAATATTTATGGCAAGATAGCTCCAGTGGCAGAAGTCCCTGATTTTGACGATGGGCAGCTATCGGATAACGCGCTGTTTGCCTATCGGAAAAAAAATAAAATATCGATTTTCGACTCCAGGACAGCCAAAAGCTACCTGTTTGAAAATAATGGGGTGTTACCCAAAAGTTTTTTTCTGAAAGACCAAATTTTATCTATTTTTACAGGCCCCGAAATAATCAATTACAAAATCAGTTTACCGTAATGCATATAGCAGTAGCAGGAAATATCGGCGCCGGAAAAACCACCCTTACACGTTTGCTGGCCAAGCATTTTAAATGGGAACCCCATTATGAGGATGTGGTTGACAATCCATATCTGGATGATTTTTACCACCAGATGGAGCGTTGGTCGTTCAACCTCCAGATTTATTTCCTGAACAGCCGTTTCAGGCAGATCCTGCAAATTCGTGAAAGCGGTAAAAAAATCATCCAGGACAGGACGATTTATGAAGATGCGCATATTTTCGCCCCGAACCTTCATGCCATGGGACTGATGACCAATCGTGATTTCCAGAACTATACTTCGCTTTTCGAATTGATGGAAAGCCTGGTGAAGGCGCCCGATTTGATGATTTACTTAAGAAGCTCCATCCCAAACCTTGTGGGGCAGATTCATAAGCGTGGCCGTGATTATGAAAATTCAATTTCAATTGATTACCTCAGCAGGCTGAACGAGCGTTATGAAGCGTGGATCCAGACTTATAATAAAGGGAAATTGTTGATTATCGACGTGGATAATATTGATTTCGTGAATAATCCTGAAGACCTTGGAAGCATCCTGGACCGTATCAATGCTGAAATCAACGGTTTGTTTTAGTTTTTGAAAGGCACTTTACAATAAGTCACTTTCCATTTATCGAGTAGTCTTAGATGTAGCGAAAGCCTGTTCGTAAAATCATCATATCTTGTTGGATCGGCAGTTCCCCAAAGCACTTCAGCTAATGCTGATATCCTTGGAAAAACCATATATTCCACATCATCTTCAGTTTGCATATACTCTGTCCAGACATTGGCCTGCGCCCCGAGGATGTATTGTGATTCTTCGGTCGAAAGTGCTTCCGGCACCGGATTAAACGAATATACTTTTTCCAGCGTAATCAACCCTCCGATAGCCAGCGGCTGTGTTTTCGGGTCGGCCTGGTATTGATCGAAGTAGCAATGGGAACCTGGCGACATGACAACATTGTGGTTTAATTTCGCCGCTGCAGTCCCCCCTTCGGTACCGCGCCAACTCATCACAGCGGCATTCGGCGCCAGCCCGCCTTCGAGTATTTCGTCCCAGCCGATAATCTTACGGCCTTTGGAGTTCACATATTTTTCAATTCTTGTGATGAAATAACTTTGCAGTCCATGTTCGTCCTTTAAGCCCAATTCCTTAATCAGCCCCTGACAATGCGCACAGGCCTTCCAGCGTGTTTTAGGGCACTCATCGCCTCCGATGTGGATATATGCCGACGGAAACAGATCCATCACTTCTGACAGCACATTTTGAAGGAATGAAAAAGTTTCTTCCTTTGGACAAAATACATCGTCAAACACACCCCAGCCTTTTGCCGCTTCAAATGGGCCGCTGGTACATGCCAGTTCGGGATAAGCCGAAAGTGCTGCCAATGCATGACCCGGCATTTCAATTTCAGGGACAACCGTGATGTGCCTTTCCTGTGCATAATCAACAACTTCTTTGATTTGCTGCTGTGTATAAAATCCGCCGTATTTTATCGTGTCATAACGTTGTTCGTTATAATGCCCAACCATCGTACCGTTCCGCCAGCCACCAATTTGGGTCAGTTTTGGGTATTTTTTAATTTCGATACGCCAACCCTGGTCATCGGTCAGGTGCCAGTGGAATGTATTGAACTTGTATAAAGCGAGGCAATCGATATATTTTTTAACAAAATCAACGGAGAAGAAATGCCTGCAAACGTCGAGGTGCATCCCGCGCCATTTGAATTTTGGTGCATCTGATATTTGAACGCAGGGTATTTTGAATGGTTTTGATTTTGCCGTTGGAAGCAATTCGATTAAGGATTGGACTGCATAGAACTGTCCGTTTGTTGCCGCGGCCGATATATCGATCCGCTTTGGGTTTACCTCCAATGTATAATATTCACGGTCGAAATTAGTGGCATCCGGAATTTGAAGGTTAAAAGCAATGACAGGAACGTCCTCTTTCGGCATCACTGATGTTTTTTTGAGCTTTATCCCATATTGTTTTTCAATATAATCAATAAGGAATTTTGCTTCGAAAGAATTTTCCTCAGCAAAAACGCGTGTGTCGTTATCTAATGTAAAGTCCCCTTTCCCGATCAATGCTTGCTTCGGTTGCGGGATTAAGGGCAAAGGTGACTGCGCTGAAGCCAGGTGCATAAAAAACAAAAGGAAGCCTATTTTTCTAAGCATGATTCGAAGTTTGGGACTAAGATAAAAAAACATATCCCGATTATTTCATCAAGAATGAAATGAACCGGGATAATTTTCTAAATGTAAGCCCCCTAAGCTTATAAAAAACGCAAACCTGTAACCGGTCACCGGCTTTACGGAAAATAATTTACCCAATGTCCCCCAAAAAATAAATTATGCGGCGGGTGACGCAGTTACAATCTTATAGTGGTTTGAACACATACAAAGATGGCGAAGGTATATGACAAAAAAAATACCCCCTAGGGGGTATTTTTATGGCACTTTCTTTAAATTTTGTAAGATTTATCTTATTTTTTGATTTAAAATCAAATCAAGATAAAGATTTATTTTATTTTTTAATTCCTTACGTGGTGTGATAAAATCCAGGAATCCATGCTCCAGGACGAACTCTGCTGTCTGAAAACCTTCCGGAAGGTCCTTACCAGTAGTATCCTTCACAACGCGCGGTCCGGCAAATCCGATCAAAGCACCTGGTTCAGAAATATTGACATCACCAAGCATGGCGTAAGATGCGGTCGTCCCACCTGTGGTCGGATCCGTGCAAAGGGAAATGTAAGGAATCTGTGCATCTGCCAATTGTGCTAATTTTGCAGAGGTTTTTGCCAATTGCATCAGGGAATACGCTGCTTCCATCATCCTGGCACCACCTGATTTTGAAATCATTACAAAGGGCACTTTATTTTTTATCGAATAATCGATCCCACGCGCAATTTTTTCACCCACTACTGCTCCCATCGAACCTCCGATGAACGCGAAATCCATACAGCAAACTACCAGGTCACGTCCTTTAGATTTTCCAACACCGGTACGGACGGCATCTTTGAGCTTGGTCTTATCCATGGCATCCTTAAGACGGTCAGAATATTTTTTGGTATCGACAAAGTGTAGCGGATCCTTCGAGGTCATTTTTGCATCGAGTTCCTTGAATTCGTTGTTATCAAAAAGGATTTCGAAATATTCCTTGCTGCCAATCCTTACATGGAAGCCATCTTCCGGACTTACATAAAGATTTCTTGCCAATTCATCCGCATCAATAATTTTACCTGTGGGCGATTTATACCAAAGGCCTTTTGGCACATCTTTCTTATCTTCTGTTGCGGTGGTAATTCCTTTTTCTGTTCTTTTAAACCAAGCCATATCTTAAATTATGAATTTTGAATTAGGAATTATGAATGGTCACCACTCGCAATTCGTAATCCGTAATTGAAATTATAAAGTGTTTACGTTGTTCAAATCGGCAAAAGCCTGCTCCAGCCTTGTGTTGAAAGTTACTTCTCCTTCACGCACCCATTTTCTTGGATCGTAGTGTTTTTTATTAGGAGCATCAGCTCCTTCCGGGTTGCCGATCTGTGTTTTCAGGTAATCGATTTTTCCGGTCATATAATCGCGGATCCCTTCCGTAAAGGCAAATTGCAAATCCGTATCGATATTCATTTTAATGACACCATAACTGATTGCTTCCCTGATTTCGGCAACCGTCGATCCGGAACCGCCATGGAACACAAAATCAACCGGATTTTTGCCCGTATTATGCTTCTTCTGGATATAATCCTGCGAATCCCTTAAAATGGTTGGCGTAAGCTTCACATTGCCAGGTTTGTAAACACCGTGTACGTTACCGAAAGCGGCAGCAATGGTGAAACGCGGACTTACCTTCAGCAATTCGGAATAGGCATAGTCCACATCCTCAGGCGTAGAATATAATTCTGAATGATCCACACCGGAATTGTCAACGCCATCTTCTTCTCCTCCCGTAATGCCAAGTTCAATTTCGAGCGTCATGCCCATCTTGCTCATTCTTTCGAGGTATTTTTTACAAATCTCAATATTTTCATGCATTGGCTCTTCCGAAAGGTCAAGCATATGCGAACTGTAAAGTGGTTTTCCGGTTTCAGCAAAAAATGCTTCGCTGGCATCAAGCAATCCGTCAATCCAAGGCAATAATTTCTTGGCACAATGGTCAGTATGAAGGATTACGGTAGCGCCATAAGCTTCTGCCAAAGTATGGATGTGTTTCGCTCCGGCAATAGCCCCTAAAATAGCCGATTGCTCGCCAGTATTGGAAAGTCCTTTTCCTGCATTGAACTGCGCACCGCCATTTGAAAACTGGATAATTACGGGTGCTTTTAACTTCGCTGCCGTTTCCAAAACACCATTAATCGTACTGGAACCTGTCACATTTACTGCCGGAAGGGCAAAGCCTTTTTCTTTTGCATACCTGAAAATTTCCTGTACCTGATCGCCTGTTGCAACCCCCGGTTTTATATTGTGGCCCATAGTGTGTGTCTGTTTAAAGTTAAGTCTACAAAAATAACAATTCTTATTTTAGAACGGATAATTAATACCGATATTTAAAACCGAGTTCCCAAAATTGTACTCCCTGAACCATTTCTTACCTGAGGTGTCCGCCGGATTATAGGTCTTGAAACCCATATCAACACGCACAACGAAAAAGCTCAGGTCATACCGCAATCCGAATCCTGATCCCACGGCAATGTCCTTCAGCGAACGAATGCCTTCAAAGTTCCCGCCCTCAGCTTCATAAGGCCCGTCATCATAGATATTCCAGATGTTCCCGGCATCGACAAACAATGCTCCTTTAAAACTGTTGAATATCTTGAAACGCATTTCGGCACTGGTTGTAAGCTTCAGGTTGGCTTCGTTAAAATCGTTGATGGCCCCACTGCGTCCCGGACCGAGGCTGTAAGGTTGCCAGGCACGGATGTCGTTGGAACCGCCTGCAAAGTAGCTTCGCGAAAAAGGCACGCTGGTCGAATTCCCGTATGGGATTGCAATCCCAAAAAAGCCGCGTATCGCCAGCACTTTTTCACGCTTGAAATCCCAATGGCGGATATATTCCAGTTCGGTTTTAAAATATTGGGAATATTCAATCCCGAAAACGCGCTTCTTTGAAATCTGGTTGTCGATGGTTTTTGTGGCGGTGGCGAAAAGCGACAATACATTTCCGGCAGACTCAAGTTTGGTCCTGAAAATGTAAAAATCATTGTCCGTAAACGATGTCTTTGTCGTTTTCGAAAAACTATAGCTTGAGGCCAGGATCAGGTTATTTTCGGTAAGCCTTTTTCGCCTTTCCTCAATACTCCTGATGGATTTAAAATCCCTGTCATTTGAGTTAAGGCTGGTTTGTCCGCCCAATACGTCGCCCACAAAGCCTGAGGTTCCGTCGGGAATGCTCAAATCGCCATCCTCATTTAAGTTGGCCGGATTGACATTGTACTGCTGCCCGTATTCATTGAGCGCATCATAGGAAGACCGGTACACCTTAAAATAATTATCCACCTTTAAATTATTGACATACTGAATATTAAATAAATCAAAACGCGCCGTGTGGTTTCGCTTCGGTGTCCAGTTGTAAGTCATGGAACCCGTAAAATTTTCCTTATCCAGACCAATGTTTCGTTGTTTCGCAAAACCAAAACTCAGCGTCGTGGATGGAATCATCTTTTTCGGGATGATATTCTCAGTATTGAAAGGCAAAAGCACACGCGGAAAATTCAGTTTCGTGTCCAATCCATATTCTGAAATATTGAAGAACGTATTGTCCGGATTCGCCAGATCTTTGGAAGACCCTATATTTCCCCTTGCCGCAATTTCCAACGTTTCGGCACGGTTGAATACATTGCGGATCGTAAGCGAAGTCGTGGCGGCAATTCCGAAATCCTGGATATTTGAATGTGTAAAATCTAGCGAAGCACCAAAACTGTATTTCGGTCGAGGGGTCAGGATGATATTGGCAATAAGCGAATTTTCATCTTTTTCATCCACCTTATATTGTACCAACGGATAATTGAAAATCTTCAGATTGCCCAGATAACGCACCGTGAGGTTGGTACGGAAATCGGAATACACCGTTCCCGGCGCTATAAAGACTGCATCAGTAATGGCTTTCGGGCGGTATTTCAGTTTTTTGTAACTGTAAAGGTTAAAGTTGTTGTATGCGACGCTGTCGCTGATCTTGGTCTTGTCCACGTCATTGGAATTGTCGGTGATAATGTTCACCTTGCTGATCTTATACAGTTTGAACGGCTTTGTATAGCTCGAATCGCCAACGCGCACATTCTGGTCGCTGATTACCATTTCCACATTGGTCCTGCTCGTCGATTTGATCGTATCGAGGTTGAAATTGATATTGCCCTGCTGGAAATAAAACGCGCCATTGTTCCTGAAATAGGTATTGAGCCTGTTGCGCTCGGCATCAAAGTTTTCTGTTTTGAAGACCTCTCCTTTTTTGAGATTCGACAATTGTTTGGTGCTTTGGTATAAGGAATCAAGCGCCTTCGTATAAATTTTGGTCCTGATCGAATCGAGCCTGGAAACGTTGCCTTTTGTGAACGCATAGCTGACTTTCCCCTTTTTCCCTTTTAGCGTATCAATTTTATAAGTTCCTTCTGCATAGAAATAACCATTATTGAAATAATAGGCTTTCACCCTGGCAATGGACTTCTTTACTTTGGTCTCATCAATAATCACAGGCGCTTCACCAATTTTCTTCAGGAAATTATGCACCCCAAAATACCAAAAAGACTGCCCTTTGCGCGCCACCTGTTTCGCCGAAAGCAATTTGACCTGGCGATTGTATTTTTTCGGATTGTTTAAAAATTTAGCTTTGTACGAAGAGTCCGGATTTTTTTTGGCCAGATTGTACAAATTTAAGCGGAAGCGGTAACCTAATATAGAGCTGTTCGGCTTTTGATACAAAAGGTCGTTCAGCACGCCGTCCTTCTCACCATCAACTGTGATTTTATTATCTATGAGCAGGCTTTTCCTGTTGGGAACCCTTTTGACGGCATTGCATCCGGAATAAATAATCCCGATTATAATAATTAAAGCTATTTTTGCAAATGCGTGTCTCAAGTGGTCGCGGAAATTTATCCAAAAGTACATTTTTTCCATGGTTAGTAAAAACCAAATAAAATTAATCTCGTCGCTGCACCAAAAAAAATTCCGCGCCGTCCATGGCCTCTTCATTGCGGAAGGTATAAAGGTAATCAGCGAATTGATCGGCTCGCAGTTCGAGCTGGAACATTTGTATGTCACAGAACCTCTTTTCCCTGAAATTCCGGTTTCAGGAAAAACGATGATTTCGGAAACCGACCTTAAGAAAATGAGTGCGCTCGCCACTGCCAACAATGCACTGGCTGTTTTTAAGATTCCCGCTTCCGCAGATATTACGCCGTCAGGCCTGATCGTGGCGCTCGACGACATCCGCGATCCGGGAAACCTTGGCACGATCATCCGCCTTTGCGATTGGTTCGGGATTGCGCAAATCGTCTGCTCGCAGGAAACCGCCGACCTTTACAATCCGAAAGTCGTACAGGCTACCATGGGTTCGATGGCCCGCGTGAAAGTCGGTTATGTCAATCTTGGAGATTTTTTAGCCAAAACA
The DNA here is from genome assembly GCF_003097535.1 of Flavobacterium pallidum. NCBI lineage: Bacteria > Pseudomonadati > Bacteroidota > Flavobacteriia > Flavobacteriales > Flavobacteriaceae > Flavobacterium > Flavobacterium pallidum. The sequence goes on along the minus strand of NZ_CP029187.1, from coordinate 1,507,589 downwards.
AAACTTCCTGTTTTCGGGACTTTTATGGATGGCGACAACATTTATAAAACCGATTTGGCCACAGAAGGGATTATTGTGATGGGAAATGAAGCGAACGGCATTTCAAAAGAAATCGAAAAACTTACAAAACGACGGATTGCCATCCCGAGATTCGGAACCCTACAGCAAACCGAAAGCCTGAATGTAGCCACGGCAACCGCAATTATCCTGAGCGAATTCAGGAGGAATTGATTTGTAATTCGTAATTCCTAATTTTTTTAGTGGAACGTAAAGTTTACAAAAACGGCACGCGTTGTCATTTTCTCAATATTCGAGGTCCACGGGCTGTTAGGGTCATTGTCCCGCACGAGTTCGTCATTCAGGCTGAACACCCCGCGTATCGAAGGCGAGAATTTAAAATACTCGAAATAAATATCAATCCCCACACCCACTTCGTAAAAGTTCGTCCATTTGATCATTCTGAAACGGTTATTCGAATTGTCATCCTTAGCGGTAGCGTTGCTGGAAAGATTTAGTGCAGTCCCGACACCGCCTATCAGGTACGGCTTGATATTTCCGGTCCTTACAGACGATATTTTCAATAAAAGCGGAAAATGCAGGTAAGTAGATTTCACCTCGCGCAACCCGTCATATACATTTGTAAAACCGGGAAATGTCAGGTTCCTTTGATTGAAATACAATCCGGGCTCGAAACGCAGGTCGAAGTAATCGTTAAAGCGCAGGTTTCCTACCAAACCGACATTAAATCCGATCGTGGATTCGACCAAAACATCTACATCAGGTGTCGTTTTATAATCGAATTTAAAATCGTAGGAATTGAAGCCGAGGAAATAGCCCCAATGCACACGCTGCTTGTCAAAATTCTCAAGGTTGATGATGGGGTTTTTCGCAAAGAGGCTGCCAAACTGTGCCTGCGAAACCGTCGTTACCAACAATATAAGGAAGAAAAAAAACTTTTTCATATTAACTTTTCGATGCTGAATAAATCGTTGCCACGCCAAAAGTCTGCGGAAGCGACTGAACTTCTATAAACCCGGTTTTCGTTAAAATATTGTTCAGCGCGGCGCCATAAGGAAAAACGGAAGCGGAATCAGATAAATATTTATACGCCGAATTGTCCTTTGAGAACATCCTGCCGATGAGCGGCAATATATTTTTAGAGTAAAATCGGTAAAATTGTTTATACGGTGATTTTTGCGGCTGAGAGGTTTCTAAAATGACGAAAATCCCGCCGGGCTTCAATACCCGAAGGATTTCAGCAAGGCCTTTTTCAAGGTTTTCAAAATTCCTGACACCGAAAGCGACTGTAATGGCATCAAATGTATTGTCTGCAAAATCCATGTTTTCTGAATCACCGATGACCATTTCAATCCTGTCCGAGAGTTTTTTGTCGCTGATTTTCTTTTTCCCGACTTCCAGCATGCCTGCAGAAATATCCAGTCCAACAATCTTTTTGGCACCAGTCTGTGACATTAGTATCGCTAAATCCCCGGTACCTGTTGCAATATCAAGTATTTTCTCCGGATTTGTGGCAGCCACCATCTTCAACACCTTTTTACGCCATTTGATATCTATCCCGAACGAGATGACGCGGTTCAGTCCGTCGTAGTTGCCGGAGATATTGTCAAACATCTGGGTGACCTGGGCTTTCTTGCCCAGCTGCGAATCTTTGTAAGGAGTGATATTTTCCGGCACAGATAAAATTTTTGCAAAGATAAACGAGATTTCGGGAAAACCGGTTTTTATTTTCTGACGAAAGTCTGAAAACTGAAATCATATTGGTGCCGTTCGTCTTTCGGATGGAATTCATTTTCAGTCATTTTCCACAGATGCAGATTGATTTCAGGGAAAAACGTATCGGCTTCAAAACGCGCATGGACTTTTGTAATATCCAGTTTATCGGCGAAAGCCATCCCCAATTCATAAATCTGTCCTCCTCCAATTATATAAGTATCCTCATTTGGCGGAACTTTGGAAAGCGCTTCTTCCATACTTCCAACGACGATGCAGCCTTCAGGATGATAGTCTTTTTGTTTTGTGATAACAATATGGGTACGGTTTGGAAGTGGCTTCGGAAAACTTTCGAAAGTCTTCCTTCCCATGATGATATGATGTCCCGAGGTAAGTTGCTTGAATCTTTTAAAATCGTCAGGCAGGTGCCACAATAAGTTGTTGTCTTTTCCCAGCGCATTGTTTTCTGCGGCAGCGGCAATCATTATAATCATGTGAACTTAGTTTTTCTCAGTATCGATTTTGGATTCAAGCTGTCGTATACGGTTTTGCTGTTTTGCCATGAGCCTGTCAATTTGTGCGCGTTCCCACTCCTTATTCATGAACCGGTCCATGATATATACTTTTATAAAATGAAGGATAATGATGAAAAACCAAATGGTTGATGCCCAGATATCCCACTCTTCAGGCTCACCGAACTTCAGTAGTTCATTGGCCACAAACATAAACAAACTTCCGATTAAAAACAGTACAAAATGATAGAACAGGTATTTCTTCTGGCGTAACCTGCTTCGCGCATATTCATATTGTTCGTGCGTGTCTCTTTCCATTTTTGGCGATTTTTGGCTTTTAAAGGTAAAATTAATTTTGAAAATTAACAATTGGCCGCTGACAATAATTTACCGTGCAAAGGTTTTCGTTTTTAACATGTTAAATTTAAACCGCTAAAAACTAAGAATACACTTTATTTATAACATAGTTTTTGCCAATGCGGCAAATCTGCACCAGTGTTATTGCGTTTTGACATGAATTCATTTTCTTTGCGCTATAATTCTAAAACAGAATAAGTTATGGCAATTAAGAAACAAGTTATAAAAACAAAACCGGTCGTAAAAGTTACTTTTTCACTGGAAGCTAAAGAGGCAAATACTGCTGCAGTAATTGGTGACTTCAACAATTGGAATCCTGCTGAAGGCGAATTGAGCAAACTGAAAAACGGCACTTTCAAAGGTACTTTCGATTTAGGGAAGGATGCTTCTTACGAGTTCAGGTATTTGGTTGATGGAACTTTCATCAACGAGACTGAAGCTGATTCTTATCAGTGGAATGACTTCGCCAATGCTGAAAACAGCGTATTGGCTTTGTAATTCATTTAGCTTAAAAAATCAAAATCCGCCTTAGAGCGGATTTTTTTATTGTTCCCTTCCAGGTCGTTTACATCTGAAACCAGAAGCAATCTTTTCATTCCTCAACACCAGCGTTGTATCACGGTAAGGTGCACAGGATAAATTATGATCATAACACCTGTCGCCGTGAGCAGGAATGTATATATCTTCGTTGCCGGCTTTGAAAGTTATAAATTTACATTTTCTAATGGCATTTTCCAGTCAAAGCCAAATAAGTCCAGTAAAGGGAAAGGATAAATCAACAATCCTGTAAGGATAATGTTCCGCACTAGCCAAGGTATAACTATCAAAATCAGGAAGGGCAGCAACCAAACTGTTCTCTTAAAATCCTTTATAAACTTTATGCAGACAAAAACAGATAACAATAAAACAGGTATTGATGCCATTTTAGCAGTTATCAAATAAACACTCAAAATTACAATTGGAATATAATTGCCGAAATTTGCTTCTTCTTTCTGTGAGGAAAGGTCAACGATCCTTGAAAAAATGAAAAGCAAAAATGTTATCACTAAAAAATCCGGCGACGGTGAGGACAGATCATTCAGACTTAAGAGTATTAAGAACATCAATAAAAAGAAAACGAACAAATTTGAAACTCCTTCCTGTTTATAAATAGCATATATTTTATGTATAAAGTAAACTGTAAACAAAGAAAACAAAAGAAAACTCAATGAATTTACCTCTTGCCCGAATACATCATGAAGGGAAGTCAGTGAGAAAAAAAGTTGAAAGCATTAGGATTAAATCCAAATCTGCAGTGCAGGTTTGCCAAGCCCGGGACTACCGGATGTGCTTCTATCCACTTCACAGCCTGTAAGTGGTATAGGCCGGTGTCATAACTTTCGGGAGCATTTAGCGCAATAATAAACGCGGTTGCGATAAAAGGAAGTGCGTAAAAAACAGCCTTCTTGTTTTTGGCTATCGATATATCCTTTAGTGTCCTTACTCACAGTTCGTATAAAAAACAGGCAAAGGCCAAGTAACGACATTAAAACAAAACTGTTGATTTGGAAGAAAAAAGAGAGACTTGTGGCAAGAGTATTGCAAACTACAAATCCAACCAATAAAGTTTCAATGAGGCTGAAACGGATTTTAATGAGTCTGGAAAAAAGAATACCAAGGGATACGAAAAGAACTAATGATAATAACGCTGATACCAGGATTGCCGTCATTGTTATGCTGCTTTGAAAAGTCCAAATTTCAATATGCACCAAAGCGCCCTGAATCCATCTTTCCAGCCTATTTTCTTCCCTTCCTGATAAGTCCTCCCATAGTATGAAATACCGACTTCATAAATCCTGATATTCTCAACACGGGAAATCTTCGCAGTGACTTCAGGTTCAAAGCCAAAACGCTTTTCCGTTAAATGAATGGATTGTATTAATTTTGTATTGAAGAGTTTATAACAGGTTTCCATGTCTGTCAGGTTCAGGTTGGTAAACAGGTTTAACATATGGGTAAGGAACTTATTTCCGATTGTATGCCAAAAAAACAATATCCTATGGGGTCTGCCGCCAATAAATCGCGAACCGTAAACCACATCAGCATACCCATTCAAAACAGGCCCTAATAAATCTTTATATTCCTGAGGATCGTACTCTAGATCGGCATCCTGGATTATTAGAAATTCACCCGTTGCATTGTTGATTCCGGTATGGAGCGCCGCCCCTTTTCCTTTATTGTGTTCGTGTTTCAGGTATTTAATTCCTAACGCCGCATTCTGTGAGATATATCGCAGTATTGCATTTTCAGTATTATCGCTTGAGCAGTCATTTACGATGATGACTTCTTTCTCAATTCCGGAAGTCAGATTTACGGCTTTGATCTTGTCTAATATCAAATGGATTGTCGCCTCTTCGTTATATGCCGGGATAATGATGGATAATTTAGTTACAATCATATTGTATTTTACTGTTGCGACCGTAAATGCAGCGCTTTATCGTAGTTATTATTATATGGCTACGGCACCTTTAATATGTGGATGCGGATCGTAATTTTCAAGCGTAAAATCGTCGAACGTAAAATCTAAGATGTTTTTCACTCCAGGATTCAGCTTCATTGTTGGCAAGGGTCTTGGATCACGACTTAATTGCAGTTCAAGCTGTTCTATATGATTGTTATAAATATGTGCATCACCGAAAGTATGAATGAAATCACCCGGCTTCAAATCACAAACCTGTGCAATCATCATGGTTAGCAAGGCATAGGAAGCAATATTAAAAGGAACACCTAAAAAGATATCAGCACTCCTTTGGTACAATTGACACGACAACTTCCCTTCAGCTACATAAAACTGGAAAAACGCATGGCATGGCGGTAAAGCTACTTTTCCATTCGCCACGTTTTCAGCAAAAGATTTTGAAGTATCAGGCAATACTGAAGGATTCCACGCAGAAATCAGCATACGGCGGCTGTTTGGGTTGGTTTTCAGCGTGTCGATCAATTCAGAAATCTGGTCGATTTCCTCACTGTTCCAGTTTCGCCACTGATGACCATACACAGGACCAAGGTTACCTTTTTCATCAGCCCATTCATCCCAGATCTTTACGCCGTTTTCGTTTAAGTAACCAATATTGGTTTCTCCTTTCAAAAACCATAGCAGTTCATATATGATGGATTTCAAGTGGAGTTTTTTTGTCGTCACCATTGGAAAACCTTCACTCAGGTCGAAACGCATCTGGTATCCGAAAACGCTTTTCGTTCCCGTTCCGGTACGGTCGCCTTTTTGGACACCGTCCTTCATCACATGTTTTACCAGGTCTAAATACTGCTTCATCTTGTTCTGTTTTTACTGCTTACTGTGACTGCCAACTGCGACTAACTCTCCCTCTTCGAAATCTCATCCCGGATCTTCGCTGCCTTCTCATAATCCTCCTCACGAACTGCTCCTTCAAGCATTTCGTGCAATTCGGAAAGACTATGCTTTGTATATTGCCCAGATTGATTGGTTTCTTCAAGGCCGAAAGTTTCTGGCGTGGTCAATACATCGTCCATATCATGGGAAGTTTTTTCACTTTCGAGCGGATTCACTTTCAGGTAAATTCCGGCTTTGTCCAATATGTTTTTATAAGTAAATATCGGTGCATTGAATCGCAAAGCGAGCGCAATCGCATCAGAGGTACGCGCATCGATGATTTCCTCAATCTTATCCCTTTCGCAGATGATGCTCGAATAAAAAACACCATCCACCAATTTGTGGATAATCACCTGTTTTACCACGATATCAAAGCGGTCAGCAAAATTGCGGAACAAATCATGTGTCAGCGGACGCGGTGGTTTTATCTCCTTCTCCAGCGCAATGGCAATGGATTGTGCCTCAAAAGCACCTATAACAATCGGCAATTTCCTGTCGCCGTCCACTTCATTAAGGATCAGCGCATAAGCCCCATTTTGTGTCTGGCTGTATGAGATGCCCTTTATGGTTAATTTTACTAAGCTCATAACTGCAAAAATACAATCTATATAATATAATCCGAAAACAATTTTGACTAAAAATAAAAAAGCTGCCTGAATGTTTATCCAGACAGCCTTTATATCTGTATGCTACAAAATTTTATGAATTCTGCGCTTTAAAAGCCTTCAGTTTCTCAGTCAGTTTTGGTACGATTTCAAACGCATCGCCAACCACTCCGTAATCCGCGACCTTGAAGAAAGGCGCATCCGCATCACTGTTAATAACCAGCTTTACTTTTGAAGAGTTGATTCCCGCAATATGCTGGATAGCTCCTGAAATTCCAACCGCAATATATAAATTCGTTGCTACCGGTTTTCCGGTCTGCCCTACGTGCTCACTGTGTGGCCTCCAGCCTAAATCCGAAACCGGTTTAGAACAAGCGGTTGCAGCGCCTAAAACGGATGCCATTTCTTCCAGCATGCCCCAGTTTTCAGGGCCTTTCAGTCCGCGTCCGCCGGATACCACAATATCGGCATCGGCAATCGTTACTTTTCCGGTTGTTTTTTCAGTTGATTCTACTTTTACGCTGAAATCTGCATCATTCAACGATGGATTGAAATCCTCTTCCGTCAATGAAGAAGCATTTTCATAAACGCCATATGAGTTTTTCGCAAGACCTAAAACCTTCACTTCTGTTGCAATTTCCGTGATATTGAACGCCTTATTAGAAAACGCGTTTCTTTTTACCTGGAATGGCGAAGTACTTACCGGCAATCCTACAACATTTGATGCATAACCGGCTTTCAAAGCCACAGCTACAAGCGGTGCCATATACAAACTGTCTGTAGTTGATGACAACAAAACAAGCTTTACATTTTCTTTTTCTGCCGCCTGTTTTACTACATCTGCATAAGCTTTAGCATTAAAACCTGATAATTTATCGCTGTTTACTTTAAGGACTTTATCCACGCCGTATTTCGACAATTCCGATATATTTCCGGCGTTAACTGTTACCGCAGTGACGGTTGTTCCTAAATCTCCGGCTACTTTTTTCGCGTAGGATGCGAGCTCAAAAGCTACTTTCTTGAATTTCCCTTCGGCTGATTCCGCGTATATTAATATTGACATCTTTAATTATTTTGAATGTTATATTTTAAATTTTAAATGTTGGGCGTTGCCTTCGGCCCGGGCTTTCCGCTCTATCTTTTGCTTCGTAAACTCCGCAAAAGGATGCCGCTGCAATCCCTAACGCAGTATCTCGTTAAATGACCTTTGCCTCGTTATGCAGCGCGTTTACCAACTCGTCCAATTGATCTACCGTGTATAATTTCACTGCTGATTTTGGAGCGGGCTTTTCAAATTTTACCGCTTTGGTTTCACTTGAGGCAGTTACCGGCTCAAGTATAGTAAGTGCTTTTGTACGTGCTGTCATGATACCACGCATGTTTGGGATACGCAGGTCTTTTTCTTCCACCAGACCTTTTTGTCCACCTATAATTAAAGGTAAAGAAGTTGAAACGGTTTCTTTTCCGCCGTCAATCTCGCGGGAAGCTTTTACTGCGTTTCCATCAACCGTAATCCCGATACAGGAATTCAGGAAATTATAGCCTAATAATCCGGCAATCATTCCCGGAACCATGCCGCCATTGTAATCCAAAGATTCTTTGCCGGCAATCACTAAATCGTATCCGCCGTTCTTTATCACTTCAGCCAATTGTGTGGCCACGAAGAAACCATCAGTCGGATTGGCATTCACACGGATTGCTTCATTCGCACCGATGGCCAGTGCTTTCCTTAAAGTCGGCTCAGTATCAGCACCGCCAACATTTACCACAGTAACGTTCGCACCCTGTTGTTCCTGGAACCAGATGGCACGCGTCAGGCCGAATTCATCATTCGGGTTGATGACGAACTGTACACCGTTCGTGTCGAATTCAGCATCGCCGTTCGTGAAATTGATTTTTGAAGTAGTATCAGGCACATGGCTGATGCAGACTAATATTTTCATCGTATAAAAAATTTATTGGATATTTCGAGCCGCGAAAATACTAATTTATTTTTACAAAATAAACTATGCGTGCATAATAAATCACTGTATTACATCGATTTCGCGGGACCTTTTTAGCCCCGATTAAGGCGGCATCCTTCCTGCCGCTTCTTTAGCGGCGGGAAGATACAGCCGAAAGCGGGAATAGCTCCCAAAGAATTAAACCTGAAATAATGCTTTGAGCGGATAAAAAATTTTTATTTTTGCGTTTCATTTAACAAGACGAAAACAATTCATATATATGAAAACGATACAATTCAGAGAGGCGATTGCCGAAGCGATGAGCGAAGAAATGCGCCGCGATGAGTCGGTTTACCTAATGGGTGAAGAGGTGGCAGAATATAACGGAGCGTACAAGGCTTCGAAAGGAATGCTTGACGAATTCGGCCCGAAACGCGTGATCGACACACCGATTGCCGAGCTTGGTTTTGCAGGAATCGCAGTAGGTTCAGCGATGAACGGCTGCCGCCCGATTGTAGAATATATGACGTTTAACTTTTCATTGGTAGGTATTGACCAGATCATCAACAACGCAGCAAAAATGCGCCAGATGTCTGCCGGACAATTCCCGATGCCGATGGTGTTCCGTGGTCCGACAGCCTCTGCAGGACAATTGGGCGCGACGCACTCACAGGCTTTTGAGAACTGGTTTGCGAACACCCCTGGATTAAAAGTGGTTGTGCCGTCAACGGTTTATGATGCGAAAGGATTATTAAAATCAGCCATCCGCGATAATGATCCTGTAATTTTCATGGAATCAGAGCAGATGTATGGCGACAAAGGCGAAGTGCCCGAAGGAGAATATACGATTCCGCTTGGTGTTGCCGATATTAAACGAGAAGGAACCGATGTGACGATTGTGTCATTCGGAAAAATTATAAAAGAAGCACATATCGCTGCTGATGCCCTGCAGAAAGAAGGAATTTCTTGTGAAATCATCGATTTACGCACTGTACGTCCGATGGATCACGATGCGATTTTGAAATCAGTAAAGAAAACAAACAGACTGGTTGTTCTGGAAGAAGCCTGGCCGTTTGCAAGCGTCGCTTCTGAAATCACTTATATCGTACAGGAAAGAGCGTTTGATTATCTTGATGCACCAATCCAAAGAATTACGACTGCTGATGCGCCTGCTCCTTATTCTCCTACCTTATTAAAAGAATGGCTTCCGAATTCGGAGGATGTTGTGAAGGCGGTGAAGAAAGTGATGTATAAATAATCAGCGAATGTTTGACATACTTAAAAAAAAAATATTGGCCTTCTTTTTAGAAGGCTTTTTTTATTAGGGTCAGATGTCATTCGCTAATTGCTTCGCCTGTTTGGCTAAAGCCTCGAGTTGCTAATTTTCTCATTCGCTAATTATCCAATTATCTAATTGACTATATTTGACCCTTCATCGCAAAAACGGTGATATTTTTATACGCATGAAAAAGAATTTACTTTCCCTTGTATTACTGCTTTTCACGGTTTTATCCTTTGCACAGACCAAAGTCAGTGGCATCGTCCTTGATGAGGAAAACAAGCCCGTTGCCTACGCGAATGTCGGTTTCCTTGGCACTTCGGAAGGAATCATCACCAACGAGGATGGGCGATTTTATCTTGAATCCAATGAAGACCGTAAGATCCTGCAAATCTCATTTGTAGGCTATGATACCGTAAAAATCAACCTTGATAAAGCGGTTACCTATAATATGAAGGTCGTCCTGAAATCCGGGCAGCAACTTGAAGAAGTCAAGATTTATTCAGGGAAAACCTCCAAGAAAAATAATCCTGCAATCGACATCTTAAGGAAAATATGGGCAAGGAAGCGCAAGAACGGACTTCGTATGTTCAAGCAATATCAGATGGAAAAATACGAGAAGGTAGAGTTTGACATGAATACGATCGACAGCGCGTTTATGAAAAGCCGGATTTTCAGGGGCATGGAATTCATCTTCAACTCTGTAGATACTTCTGATGTCACCGGGAAAACGTATCTGCCGATTTTCATCAATGAAGCGCTTTCGGATGTGTATGGCGATAACATTAAAAACAAAGTAAAAGACATCCTGAAAGCCAATAAGAACTCAGGTTTCAGCAATAACCAGCAACTGATTTCCTTTATTAAGGATCTTTATGCCGATTATGATATTTATGACAACTACCTGAAATTCTTTGATAAAGCCTTTACCAGCCCGCTGTCAAAAACCGGTATTGACGTATACAATTATGTATTGGCGGACAGTGCTTTTATTGACAAGAAATGGTGCTATAATATCGTGTATTATCCGCGGCGCAAAAATGAGCTGACTTTTAAAGGCGATTTTTGGGTAAACGACACCACCTGGGCCATCAAGGACATCAATATGGCCGTTACAAAAAGCGCCAACATTAACTGGGTGAAGGAAATTTACATTGCACAGCAATTTGATGTATTGAATGACTCTGTCTTTTTACTCAAGCGCGATTATATGATGACGGATTTCGCACTGAATAAAAAAGAGAAATCGCGTGGGGTTTACGGAAAGCGTACAACCTTATACAGGAACCATCAGTTCGACATTGAAAAGCCTGACAGTTTTTACAAGGAAGATGTCAATAAATTTGATGAGACGGTGTACACAAAACCTGATGAATTCTGGGAAGAGAACCGGTTCGAAAACCTGAATAAAGATGAAGTCGGTGTGTATAAAATGCTCGACACACTGAAAACCAACAAGAAATTCCGGCAACTGTACAGCCTGGTCGAAATCATCGGAAGCGGTTATATACAGAAAGGGCATTTTGATTACGGCCCGATTTTTTCCACTTTCGGATATAATGAAGTCGAGGGACTGCGATTGCGGACGGGTGGCCGGACATACTTCGGACAGAACGATCCGTGGCGTATCCAGGGTTATGTCGCTTATGGGTTCAAGGATGATAAATTCAAATATGGGCTTACCGGAATGTGGTTGCTCAACCGTAAGAACAGGCTGATCTTATCCGGAGGAAACCGCCGTGACATTGAACAGATTGGCGCAAGCTTAACCACAACCAATGATATTCTCGGAAGAAGTTTCGCGTCATCGGCTTTATTTACAAGCGGCAGCAATGGGAAACTGACGAACATCAACCTCAGTTCCGTCGCTTTGGAAATCGAGCCTGTAAAAAACCTGACGTTCCAACTTGGATTTTCGTACCGCACCCTGGAATCGGCATCGCCAACTTTCAGCCTTGCCTATTATACCGACTTAACCCAGCAAAAAATAAAATCCGATATTACGCAATCGGAATTGAATTTCCAGATTGACTATACACCACGTCGAAAAAGTGTCGGCTATGGCGTGGAAAGGCACACCGTTGACAGCCCGTTTCCCAGAGTATTCCTGAATTACAGCCAGGGATTGAAAGGGGTTTTGGACAGCGATTTCGACTATGAAAAATTCCAGTTATTTTACAAACAGCCTATGAATATCGGCGGTTTGGGAAGGTTGGATGTGATTACGGAATTGGGGAAAACATACAGTTATATTCCGTTGGGATTGATGAGTATCGTTCCAGGAAACCAGACTTATTTCTCCATTGAAAACACGTTTAACCTGTTGGATTTCTATGAATTTGAAGCCGATACGTATGCTACGATCCAATTGCAGCACAATTTCGGAGGAAGGATTTTCTCGCGGATCCCTTTCCTGAGAAAATTGAACTGGCGTGAAACCATAGGATTTAAAGGCGTTTATGGCACCATCAGTGATAAGAACCGCCTGATCAACATACCATCAGGACTGACTTACCAGGCACCGGAAGATTTTTACTGGGAGTACAATGCAGGAATCGGGAATATTTTTAAGGTATTCCGGATTGAATTCGCATGGAGAGGAAGCTATATCGGTCCAAATACCACTAACTTCGGCGTAAAAGGTTCCTTCGGATTTTATTTCTGATGAAAAATGCGTTTGAGTTCCTGAAGCAAGCCGATCCGGTTTTCGTAAAAATCATTGACATTTATGGCGTTCCGGAAATCCCGAAGCGACCACCGGGTTTTGAAACTTTGGCGTTATTGATTTTAGAACAACAGGTTTCGATTGATTCCGCGCGTGCCGTTTTTGGAAAACTCAAAGCAAAAGTAGCTGCTTTCGAGCCAAGATTCCTCGCCGAACTTCCCGATGAAATTTACCGTGAAGCCGGGGTCAGCCGACAAAAAACCAACTACATCAAAGGACTTTCATCAGCTGTTTTAAATAATGAGATCAATCTGGAAAGCCTGCCGTCAAAATCCGCCGACGACATCCGCGCCGAATTGATCCGGCTGAAAGGCATCGGAAACTGGACCATCGACGTGTATTTACTGTTCTGCCTTGGCGCACCTGACGTCATCCCGCTGGGCGACATCGCCATCGTCAATACGATTAAGGAATTGCTCGACCTTCATACGCCGCAGGAAATGGAAACCGCCAGCAACAGATGGAGTCCATACAAATCTGCTGCCACGTTCTTATTGTGGCATTATTATCTGCGGAAGCGGAATCGGGTTTCCGGCTATTAATTGAGGATGGACAAAGGATAATGTGATGCACATGTCGCATTTACGCATTCCTAAATTGTCAATTATTCATTATTAATATTAATTATTGAAGCTCTTGTATATTGTTAATGTTTTGTTACTTTTGCAGGCGATTAAATTAAGAACAAAATTTTTATTTATGGATTCAATGATGATCTATTTGCCAATAGTAATGGCAGTTATCGGGCTTCTGTTCATGTGGGCCAAAAGAGCCTGGGTGTTGAAACAAGATGCCGGAGATGGTAAAATGAAAGAAATTTCAGATTACATTTATGAAGGCGCACTCGCTTTCCTTAAAGCTGAATACAAACTTCTTGCGATTTTCGTGGTTGTTGCAAGTGCCGCTTTAGCCGGAATTACTTTAATTGACGGCGTTAAAACACATTACTTAATCGTTGTTGCATTCATTTTCGGTGCTATTTTCTCTGCTTTGGCCGGGAACATGGGGATGAAAATCGCTACAAAAACTAACGTAAGGACGACACAGGCCGCCCGTACAAGCCTTCCACAGGCATTAAAAGTGTCTTTCGGCGGTGGTACTGTTATGGGTCTTGGCGTTGCTGGTCTTGCGGTTTTAGGATTGACAACGTTTTTCATCATTTTCTACCAGCTTTTTATGGGCGGTGTATGGACTGATACTGAAGGCATGACCGTTGTTTTGGAAACACTTGCCGGTTTCTCCCTTGGAGCGGAATCCATCGCATTGTTTGCCCGTGTTGGTGGTGGTATTTATACCAAAGCTGCTGACGTTGGTGCTGACCTTGTAGGTAAGGTGGAAGCTGGAATTCCGGAAGATGATCCGCGTAACCCTGCTACTATCGCTGATAACGTAGGTGATAACGTAGGTGACGTTGCCGGAATGGGTGCCGATTTGTTCGGTTCTTATGTAGCGACCGTTTTGGCTGCCATGGTTCTTGGAAACTATGTCATTAAAGATATGGGTGGAAGTATTGCTGATGCTTTCGGCGGAATCGGGCCAATCTTGTTGCCAATGGCGATTGCCGGTTTCGGAATCCTTTTCTCTATCATTGGAACGATGTTGGTGAAAATCAGCAGCAATGACGCAAAAGAAAAACAAGTACAGGGAGCACTGAATATCGGGAACTGGGTTTCTATCGTATTGACCGCCATTTCCTGTTTCTTCCTTGTAAGATATATGTTGCCTGAAACGATGAAGATGACTTTCTTTGGTGAAGGCCTTCAGGATATCTCGTCAATGCGTGTATTTTATGCTACTATCGTTGGATTGATTGTAGGGGGAACCATTTCTTCCGTAACAGAATATTACACAGGGCTGGGCACAAAACCGGTTTTGGCCATCGTACAAAAATCATCTACAGGTGCAGGAACCAACGTAATTGCTGGTTTGGCTACAGGTATGATTTCAACATTCCCAACCGTACTTTTATTTGCAGGTGCTATCTGGGGATCTTATGCATTGGCAGGCTTCTACGGAGTGGCTTTGGCAGCTTCTGCGATGATGGCTACAACGGCCATGCAGTTGGCTATCGATGCTTTCGGACCAATCTCTGACAACGCCGGTGGTATCGCTGAAATGAGCGAATTGCCAAAAGAAGTACGTACAAGGACAGACATTTTGGATTCCGTTGGAAACACAACTGCAGCAACCGGTAAAGGTTTTGCAATCGCTTCTGCTGCATTGACCTCATTGGCCTTATTCGCTGCCTATGTGACTTTCACAGGCATCGACGGGATCAACATCTTCAAAGCACCGGTATTGGCGATGCTTTTCGTAGGAGGCATGATTCCTGTGGTATTCTCTGCTTTGGCAATGAACTCCGTTGGAAAAGCCGCTATGGATATGGTTTATGAAGTGCGTCGCCAGTTCAAGGAAATCCCGGGTATTATGGCCGGAACAGGAAAACCTGAATATGGCAAATGTGTTGAGATCTCTACAAAAGCCGCGCTTCGTGAAATGATGTTGCCAGGAATCATGACCATCGGTTTCCCGATTGCGATCGTTTTACTTGGAAAATTAGTTTACGCTGACAACAACCAACTGATTGCTGAAATGCTTGGTGGTTATATGGCCGGTGTGACCGTTTCAGGGGTACTTTGGGCTGTGTTCCAGAACAATGCCGGTGGCGCCTGGGATAATGCTAAAAAATCTTTCGAAGCTGGCGTGATGATCAACGGCGAGATGACTTACAAAGGATCTGACGCACACAAAGCAGCCGTAACCGGAGATACCGTTGGTGATCCATTTAAAGACACTTCAGGTCCATCGATGAACATCCTTATCAAACTGACATGCCTTATCGGTCTGGTTATCGCTCCTATTTTGGGATCAGGAAGCCACACTGCTACTGCAAAAACGGCTTCATGTTGCGAGGTTTCTTCAGGAAAATGTATGTCGATGTCTAAAGAAGAATGTGTGGCTAAAGGTTGTACAAACCCAACCTGCGAACATATGACTGCAGCTGCAACGACTGAAATCAAGCATGACGTTAAGAAACAGATTTCTGTAGATAAAAATTCAACCAATGGCGTAGTGAGAGCTATCGTAAGCGTGACTACCGTTACAGACGGTGGCGCTCCGGTTGAAGACAAAAAAGAATTTACAGGCACTATGGAAGAGGTTGATGCACAAATCGCCGAATTCAGGAAAGCCAATGAATAGCTAAATTCATTTCTTATAAAAAAAAATGCTCCTCAAAAGGGAGCATTTTTTTTAATTATGAATTACGAATTTCAAATTATGATACAAACGTAATTCGTAATTCATAATTTAAATATTACATTCCGCTCCGGATCGCTTCCACCGGATCCAGTCGCGAAGCCGAAATCGCCGGCAACAAGCCCGATATCAATCCTATTCCGGCGGCGAGCCCGGTCCCTAACATTACATTTCCCAGGCCAAGCACAAATTCGAAGTCAAGCACTTTGGTCAACACCAGCATCACGACATATACAAGGCACATTCCGATTATTCCGCCAATCACACATAAAATAATAGCTTCAAAAAGGAATTGGAACAAAATAAACTTATTCTTGGCGCCTAATGATTTCTGGATTCCGATCAGGTTCGTACGCTCCTTTACCGAAACGAACATAATATTGGCGACTCCAAAACCGCCCACCAGCAACGAAAAAATACTGATGATCCACCCCGCGATATTCATCTGCCTGATAATGTTGTCAATGAAGTTTGTAAGCCCCGAAAAAACGTTGATAAAGAAATCATCTTCATCACCGGCCTTCATCCCGCGAAAATTGCGGAGTTTTTGCGAAAGTTCCGCCTTGAACGCATCCATATCGACGCCTTTTACCGGCTTTACGATAATGACATTGGTCAGCATCCTGTTGCTTTCGCTGTACAATCTTCTCAGAAAATTTACCGGAATAAATGCAGAAATATCATTGCTCGGCCCCATGCTTTCTCCTGAACCCTGCTTTTTCAATACCCCGATTACCGTAAAACGCTGTCCGTACATCCGGATTCCCTTCCCGATCGGATCCCCATTTCCAAAGAACGTCTGCGCAATCTCATCCCCAATCACCACAACGCGCGCGCCCGAAGTCGATTCGGCTTCGTTATAAAAACGCCCGCTTTGAAATTCCAATCCCTGTATATCAATAAATTCATAAGACACAGGCACGATATTGATGGAAGACATGGTTTTCGAATCATATTTCAAGGTTTCCGGCTTGGTAAAAATCTGGTAACCCATCTGGTCGAGGTGGCTCATCGCGCCTTTCAGGTAAAGGTATTCCTCGTATTTCATGTTCGGGAACTGGTTCTTTTTCCATTGCGGCACATCGGTCGGCGCGAAAGAATCGTTGAACAGGTAAATCGTATTCTTATCAAGGCTGCTCAAATCTTTCGTAATTTTCCTGTCCAGGGAATCTACTGCCGCGAGCACCGCTATAATGGAGAAAATCCCGATGGTTACACCTAATAAAGAGAGAAATGTGCGGAGTTTATTATTCCGCAGCGCATTCATCGCAAAACTGAAACTTTCACTGAGCAGGCGTAAATAAACAATCATTGGATGTTATTTGAAGTATGGTAAAAATCATCATTTTTTCGGCAAAATCCTAATGGTATTTTTAATTTGGGCAACGCCTGCGGCCCGGGCTGTCCGCTATATCTTTTTCAACCCTACGGGATTAAAAAAGGATGCCGCTCCCATCCCTGTTGCAATCCGTACCAGAATCCGACGCTTGGCTAAAATTATCTCATTTTCAAATTAGTAAATTTTGTCATTTAAAACTACTTTTGCACCACTAAACACACAACTACAATGAACACCACAAAAACCATTAAATCCGCACTGATTTCCGTGTTTTCAAAAGACGGACTCGAACCGATTGTACAAAAACTACATGAGCAGGATGTCATCATTTATTCCACAGGCGGTACTGAGGATTTCATCAAAAACCTTGGCATCCCGGTCGTTCCGGTTGAAGAAGTAACTTCGTATCCTTCCATTTTGGGCGGGCGCGTAAAAACGCTGCACCCGAAAGTTTTCGGAGGCATCTTAAACCGCCAGGACCATGAAGGCGACGTGCAGCAAATGACTGAATATAACATTCCGCAGATTGATCTGGTGATTGTCGATTTATATCCGTTCGAAAAAACCGTCGCTTCGGGCGCTTCCGAAGCTGATATCATTGAGAAAATCGACATCGGTGGCATTTCACTGATCCGCGCTGCCGCGAAAAACTTCAAGGACACCGTCATCGTCGCTTCGATGGATGATTATTCAAAACTATTGGAACTGATTACAAACCAAAACGGCGCGACGACTTTGGAAGACAGGAAACTGTTGGCTGCAAAAGCGTTCCACGTTTCCTCGCATTACGATACGGCCATCTTTAATTATTTCAATACCGACGAAACCATCTTAAAGCAAAGCATTTCCGGTGGACAAATATTGCGCTACGGCGAAAATCCACACCAGAAAGGCTGGTTCTTCGGTGATTTTGACGCTATGTTTAAGAAACTCCATGGCAAGGAGTTGTCCTACAACAACCTGCTGGATGTTGATGCGGCGGTAAACCTGATTTTGGAATTCAAAAACGACAAACCGACTTTTGCCATTTTAAAGCACAATAACGCTTGCGGACTCGCCACAAGAAGTTCCATGAAAGCGGCTTATCTCGATGCTTTGGCGGGCGACCCTACTTCCGCATTCGGTGGTGTTTTGATCGCAAACGGGAAAATCGATGGGGATACTGCTTCCGAAATCAACAAGCTTTTCTGCGAAGTCGTGATTGCGCCTGCTTATGACGATAAAGCCATTTCCATTTTGTCCGAAAAGAAAAACCGTATCATCTTAATCTTAAACGATGTGGATTTGCCGCAACAACAGCTGCGCACAGCATTAAACGGCGTTTTAGTGCAGGACCGTAACAACATCACCGACAATAAAGAACAACTAAAAACCGTTACAGATACAGCACCGACCGCGCAACAGGTTGACGATTTGATTTTCGCTTCTAAAATCTGCAAGAATACCAAATCCAACACCATCGTTTTAGCAAAAGACAACACATTGATTGCTTCAGGAACTGGACAAACCTCAAGGGTCGATGCTTTAAAACAGGCCATTGAAAAAGCAAATGCGTTTGGGTTTGACTTGAAAAATTCGGTGATGGCCAGCGATGCTTTCTTTCCGTTTCCGGATTGTGTCGAGATTGCGTACAATGCGGGAATAACCGCTGTAATTCAGCCTGGTGGCTCGATAAAAGACGAACTGAGCATCAATTATTGCAATGAAAATAAAGTTGCGATGGTATTTACCGGAACCCGTCATTTCAAACATTAATTTATGTAACTTTGTCCACTTAAAAATTTTAACCTTCTTTAATTCATAAAAGACCTATGGGATTTTTTGATTTCATGACCGAGGATATCGCGATAGATCTCGGAACAGCCAACACGCTGATTATTCACAACGACAAAGTTGTGATTGACAGCCCCTCTATTGTAGCCCGCGATAGGGTTTCAGGAAAAATTACCCATGTGGGTAAGGAAGCCAACCTCATGCAGGGTAAGACACATGAAAACATCAAAACCATCAGGCCTTTAAAAGACGGGGTCATCGCTGATTTCGAAGCTTCGGAACAGATGATTAAAATGTTTATCAACAGTATTCCCGCATTGAAGAAAAGGATGTTCACCCCTGCCCTGCGCATGGTCGTCTGCATTCCTTCAGGAATCACTGAAGTGGAAATGCGCGCTGTAAAGGAATCCTGTGAGCGCGTAAACGGAAAAGAAGTATACCTGATCCATGAACCAATGGCTGCTGCTATTGGTATCGGAGTTGATATCATGCAGCCAAAAGGAAACATGATTGTCGATATCGGTGGTGGAACAACAGAAATTGCAGTCATTGCTTTGGCCGGTATCGTTTGCGACAAATCGGTGAAAATTGCAGGTGATGTTTTTACAAACGACATTATTTATTATATGCGTACGCAGCATAATCTTTTCGTTGGAGAAAGCACTGCAGAGAAAATCAAGATTGAAATCGGTGCCGCCATTGAAGACCTTGAAAGCCCACCGGATGATATGTCGGTACAGGGACGAGATCTTTTGACGGGAAAACCAAAGCAGGTCGAAGTGTCTTACCGCGAAATTGCAAAAGCACTCGATAAATCCATCCAGCGTATCGAAGATGCAGTAATGGAAACCTTATCGCAAACGCCACCGGAATTGGCAGCAGATATTTACAACACCGGAATTTACCTGGCCGGCGGTGGTTCGATGTTAAGAGGCCTTGACAAGAGGATTTCACAGAAAACCGACCTTCCTGTTTATATCGCGGAAGATCCGTTAAGGGCCGTGGTACGTGGCACCGGCATCGCTTTGAAGAACATTACCAAGTTCAGAAGCATCTTAATTAAATAGTTAATAAACAAATCCCGGGTCCCAAGATGTAAAGCTAATTTTTATTAGATTTATTGGGATTTGGGATTTTTTCAATCAGCGTTATCTTAATCGGTTACAAATGCAGCAAATATTTAATTTTATATTTAAAAACAGCTACAAATTGCTGTTTTTGCTGCTTTTGGGAATTTCGTTTTCACTGACGATACAGTCGCATTCGTATCATAAAAGCAAGGTGATCTCTTCTGCTAATTTCCTGACCGGCGGCGTGTATGAACGCATGAACGCCATCAGCGAATATTTTAACCTTAAGACCCGGAATGAAGAACTTGCTATTGAAAATGCAAGATTAAAAAGCCTGCTGTTCAACAAAGCCGACACCACGAAAACCATCCTGCCTGACACCATCAAGGGCGTGAACAAAGTCAATATCGTTGCTGTTTCGAAAGTGATTCACAACTCCTTTACCATGCCCGAGAATTACCTCACACTGAATTCAGGAAGCAAGGAGGGTATAGGCGTGGATATGGGCGTGATCAATGACCTGGGCATTGTCGGACTGGTAGAAAAAACCTCAGCTCATTATGCCACTGTCCAGAGTATTCTGAACCTGAATTCGAAAATCAGCGCCAAGATTAAGAAATCGAATCACTTTGGAACTTTGTCATGGAATGGCAAAAGCACCGGATATGTACAACTCACCGATGTGCCGAGGCTGGCGATGATCCGCAAAGGAGACACCATCGTGACCAATTCGGATTCGACGATTTTCCCGGAAAATATCGGTATCGGCACCATTTATAAAATTTACACCGATGATGAGACGAATTATTACACACTGGATGTCAAGCTGTTCAATGACATGACCAATCTGGGCCACGTGTACATCATTGACATGAAAGACAAGCAAGAAATCCAGGCATTACAGACTAAAACCCAACCGGCCAAATGAACGCTACGGTCTTATTAAATATCGCCCGTTTCGTATTGCTGCTCGCGGCCCAGGTGCTTATTTTCAATAATATGCAGTTTTTGGGCTACATCAATCCGTATCCCTATGTATTGTTCCTGATTTTGTATCCGGTAAACGGCAACCGTTATGGATTGCTTTTATCAGCTTTCCTGTTGGGCATATTATTGGATAGTTTCCTGAATTCAGGCGGCGTGCATACCACTGCATGTATTGCATTGGCATATTTCCGGCCTGCTTTCTTCAAATTTTCTTTCGGTGTAAGTTACGAATACCAGACCATCAAGATTAATGACCGCTTAACGCCTGAACGTTTTTCATTCATTGCGATTTGCGTGCTGCTGCACCATGTCATTTTGTTTATCCTGGAGACTTTCCGTTTCAGCTTCTTTTTTGACATTGTGTTCCGTACGATCTTCAGCAGTATTTTCACGATCCTGCTCTGTATCATCATCATTTATATCTTTAAACCGAATAAACGATGAGGAAAGTATTGCTGCCAACAGTCATTATCATTGCCGGAATCATGATCCTGGCACGTTTGTTTTATTTGCAATTGATTGATGAAAGCCTGAAACTCAAATCGGAAAACATTTCAATCAAGAAGAAATTCGACTATCCCGAACGCGGCTATATTTATGACCGGAACGGAAAATTGCTTGTGGCAAACCAACCTTCATACGACATCATGGTCACGCCAAGGAATGTCAAGGATATCGACACAGTGGAGTTTTGCAGCCTGCTCAACATCACCAAAGAGGATTTTATCAGGATATTGACTAAAGCCAAAAACTACAGCCCGATGCTCCCTTCGGTATTCCTTCCGCAACTCAATAAAAAAGAATATGCGGCATTCCAGGAAAAACAGCGTAAATTCCCAGGATTTGATATTGTAAAACGTTCACTTCGCGATTATCAGGTGCATGTCGGTGCCAATGTCTTTGGTTCCATTAGCCAGGTAAACCAAAAAACCATAGACAATAACCCATATTATAATTCGGGGGATTTGATTGGCATACAAGGCGTTGAGGAAAGTTATGAAAAGATACTGCGCGGTGTAAAAGGCGTAAAATACCGCCAGATGAATAAATTCAATAAAGACATCGGACCATATAAGGAAGGCCGTTTCGACACGATTTCGGTGCGCGGCGAAGACATTACACTGAGCATAGATGCCATCCTGCAGCAATATGGCGAAGAACTGATGATCAATAAGCGGGGCGGGATCGTAGCCATTGAACCAAAAACCGGAGAAATCCTGACGCTGGTTACAGCGCCGTCATATGACCCGGCCTTATTGGTGGGCCGGCAGCGTTCCAGGAATTACACGATGCTTTGGCGTGATTCGATAGCCAAGCCTTTATTTGACCGCGGGTTGCTGGCACAATATGCCCCCGGATCACCGTTTAAGATCATGACCGGCCTTGTCGGGTTACAGGAAGGTGTTATTGATGAGCAGACGACGTTTATGTGCCACCACGGATTCAGTTATGCCCGCGGGCGTTTTATGAAGTGCCACGGTTTCGGGCCACACCAATTGCACAATGGGATTTACAATTCTTGTAATGCCTATTTTGGGAATGTTTACCTGCGGACGATCAATAAATATGTAAAACCCGCAGCAGCAGTCGATGTCTGGAGTAAGCACGTCCGCAGTTTCGGATTGGGCGATTTCATGGGATACGACCTTCCTACCGGTAAACGCGGCAGGGTTCCTACTTCAAAAACCTACAAAAAAATGTATCCTAACGGCGGTTGGCGAGCCACAGCGATCGTTTCCAACGCAATCGGGCAGGGCGAAGTGGAAGCCACGCCGATACAACTCGCCAATATGATTGCGGCCGTAGCCAACCAGGGTTATTATTATACGCCCCACATCATCAAGAAGATCAAGGGTGAAAAAATCGATCCGAAGTTTACCAAAAAGCACGTCTCAACAATCGATAAGAAATATTTTGCACCGATGATTTCCGGGCTTTTCGATGTTTACAATTTCGGTACGGCGAGTGCGCTTAAAGTGGAAGGGATTAACATTTGCGGAAAAACAGGTACGGCAGAGAATTTTACGAGGATAGGCGGGAAAAAGATCCAGCTTAAGGACCACTCTATTTTCGTCGCTTTTGCACCGATGGAAAATCCGAAAATCGCGATTGCAGTGTTTGTGGAAAACGGCGGTTTCGGTGCGACGATTGCAGGCCCGATTGCAAGCCTGATGATAGAAAAATACCTGCGCGGCAAAATTACGCGTACAGATTTAGAGAAACGTGTACTCGAAAAGAGCCTGAAAAGCGAATACGAACGATTTACGAAGAAAAGTTCCGATACGCTTACAAATATTAAACCCGAACCGATCGATTCCACACAAGTCGACAACTAACCGAGCATGAGGAACCAAAGCATCAGAAGCAATCTGGACTGGATCACGGTGATGATTTATATCGTATTGGTCATCATGGGATGGCTCAATATCTATTCGTCGTCGTTGCCCGAAGAAGGCGCCGATTTGTTTGACCTTTCGCAATTCTATGGCAAACAGCTGCTGAACATCATCCTGGCCATTCCGTTAATCATCATGATCCTTTCGGTGGACGGGAAGTTTTATGAAAAATTTGCCGGCGTGATTTATGCCGCCACTGTCCTCCTGGTGGCCGGTTTATTTGTATTTGGAAAAGAAGTGAACGGGCAGACAAACTGGTATTCGTTTGGCAGTTTCAGCCTGCAGCCTGCAGAGTTTGCAAAGATTGGTGCCTCTTTGGCGCTTGCAAAATACCTCAGCGACGTACAGGTCAACTTAAAGGACGTACACCGCCAGGTACAGGCATTGGGAATCATATTCCTGCCCGTATTGCTCATTGCGCCCCATGACCCGGGAAGCGCGCTGATATTCATGGTATTCTTTTTTGTGCTGTACCGCGAAGGATTGCCGTCATGGTATCTTTGGACTGGATTTATAGCTGCCATACTTTTCGTATTAAGCCTGGTCATCACCACCTGGTCTATCATCCTGATCGCAGCAATCATCATTGGGTTTATCTATTTAAGGACAAGGATTGTCAACAGGAATATTATTTTCAGTGGTATGATGCTGATTTTGGTTTCGGGATTTACGGTATCGACAAGCTATGTCTTCGACCACGTTTTCCAACAGCACCACCGCGACAGGTTTAATATCCTGCTGGGCAAAAAAGTAGACGACAAAGGCATCGGATACAACTTAAATCAATCTAAAATCGCCATCGGTTCCGGCGGACTGCTGGGCAAAGGTTACCTTGAAGGCACCCAGACCAAAGGGGGGTTCGTACCGGAGCAACACACCGATTATATCTTCACTACTGTTGGTGAAGAGTGGGGGTTCGCAGGCTCTATGACGGTCGTTTTACTTTTCATGGGGCTGATCGTAAGGATCATTTACATGGCTGAACGGCAGAAAACCAAGTTCAGCCGCGTATACGGCTACTGCGTCGCATCGATACTATTCATACATTTCTTCGTAAATATTACCATGGTCATGGGGTTGTTCCCTACCATTGGCGTACCGCTGCCGATGTTTTCTTATGGCGGCTCCGGGCTTTGGGGCTTTACGGTACTGATATTCATTTTCGTGAAAATGGACGCGAACAAAGTGAACGAGTGGTAATGTAGTAAGCTGTCTCAGTAGGCAGCATCATGGTGACGCTTTACAAATTCTTGATCACAAATTCGCTTCGCCTGTTCAATTCATGCTGCTCTTCCGTGCACGAATGATCCGGAATACATTGGATAATCGGGACTGTCTCACCATAACCCCTGGCGGAAATACGTGCGGCAGGGATGCCCATCTTCAGGAAATAATCGCGCGTGGAAGCGGCGCGTTTTGATGACAATTCGAGGTTGTAGGCATTATTCCCACGCACATCGGTATGTGATCCGATTTCAACCACCATGTCAGGATATTTCTTCATCAATGCTATAACGCGGTCCAGGATCGGTTTGGATTCCTTGCGGATGTACCATAGGTCGTAATCGAAATAAATCGGGTCGGTCTTAATCAACAGCCTGTCCTTATCGCGCACCACGTCCTTCTCTTTACTGAGGATCGCTTCTTCTTTTTCTTTCTTTTTTACGACGGCGAGCTGCTTGTCCTTTTCAAGTTGCTGCTTTTGTTTTTCGGCAAGGTCTTTCTGTTTTTCAGCAAGTTCCATTTTTTCTTTTTCGGCTAAAGCATCCTGTTCCTTTTTGACTGCGGCATCCGACTTCAGTGCCATGGAGGCATCGTTTACCTTATCACGGATTTTACTCAAAGTCAGGTTTCTCGAATCGCTGCTATATGCTTCTTTTGAAGCCAAAACAACATAACTTTCTTCACAATTCCCCTCAAAAGAGAATTTGCCATCGGTTTCTGTCACCTTCCGCGTGATCTCATTCTTATTTTTATCCTGGAGGACGACTGTCGCTCTATCCAAAGGCAATTTAGTGTCCACATCAGAAATAATTCCCGAAATCAACTGCATACAATCCCGGACGATCAAGGGCTTGGTTTCAACCAGGCCATAAATGTCATCGCCCCCATTGCCACCTGGGCGGTCGGAAGCGAAAAAACCTTCCCTGGTTTCTGAATCGATGTTGAAGGCAAAATCATCATATCCTGAATTCACGGGCAGGCCTACATTTAAAGGCACTCCAAAACCATCATTGTGGATATCGGCGACGAAAACATCCATCAATCCAAAGCCCAGATGGCCGTTCGATGAAAAATAGAGCTTGTTGTCTTTCGAAACAAAAGGAAATTGCTCTTTCCGGCTGGTATTGATCTTATTCCCGAGGTTTTCAGGCACGCCATAATTATTGCCGTTGATTTGCACGCTGAAAATATCAAAAGATCCTAACGTCCCCGGCATATCTGATGCAAAATACAAGGTCTGCTCATCGTTGCTAAGGGCCGGATGCTCCACGGAATAGTTGTCATTATTGAACGGAAGCGACGTGATGTTGCTCCATTTACCATCCACCAGCTCTGCCCTGAAAATCTGCATCGTCGATATTTTCTTAGCATTTTTAACGCGCTTCCCATTCTTAAAATTATTACGTGTGAAATACATGGTCCTGCCGTCTTTCGTAAATACGGCATCGGCTTCATGCATTACCGTGTTGATTTCTGCAGGGAAAGGCGCTGCAACCGTGGCTTCCGTCGATGGAATTGAAAACAAATCAAGGTATTGCTCGCCATTCCATTTGTATTTTTTAGCGGCAGCGTCGTTGACAATAGCCGCAAAGACAATTTTATCACCCGACTTTATGGCACCAAATTCGGAGTTTTTCGTATTGATTTTCAGGTTATGGATTTCAAAACGCTCGCCTATCCCGGAGATATTGTCGAGTTCGTGCAGCTTTTTTTCAAAGGCTTCCAACGCTTCGGGCGCCTTGATTTTTTTACGCATAAGTTCGTTTGCCTTGTCGTAATTCCCGGTCGCTTTCAGGCACTGGATGTAGCGGAACTGGTATTCTGCATCAATATTCGGAAAAGCACTCAGTAACAGCCTGTAATATCTTAGCGCATTTTCAATATCATTCGTATAATAATAACAGTCCGAAAGATTGCGGAGTACCTCAAGCGACTGGCTGTCTTTCACGAGTTCTTCATACAGCGGCAGGGCATCGCTGTAGTAAGTACGCTCAAATAAACGTTTGGCACGCTGCTCGGCAAACTCCTGTGCACGGACACCGAAGCATGAAAATAGTACGAGTATGAGGAATACTTTTTTCATATCAGAAGAATCTCGGTGATTTATCATAGCCTTTGCCCAGCAGGTCAAGGTCGAATAGAATAAAGACTTCATGGGTCCCGGAGTTGAACTGTCCCAGGTTTGACAACGTATAATCATAAGCATAACCGATGCGGATACTCGGACTGACCCCGATTGACATCAAGCCGCTTACGGCATCATCCCAGCGGTATGCGGCACCGAGTTCGAAGCGCCTGTTGTACAGGAAATTGGCGGAAATGTCCGTAGTAACCGGCATCCCGTCAATATATTTCGCCATAAAAGCGGGCTTGAATTTAAGATTGCCGCTTAATCTGAACACGTAACCGCCGGTAAAAAAAGTGTGGATTTTTTCAGACCCGATGGCATGGATGCCGTTTTTCTCTTCGATGTGGTTGGTCGAAAGCAGATTGGGTGCCGACAATCCGAGGTAATAATTGTCGGAGAAATAATAAACCCCGGTACCTATATTAGGCTTAAAAAAATTGATGTTTTGCGCAAAAGCCAGATCGGTTGACGGGTCGCCGCTTTCCAGGCGGAAACCGTTGAAATTGGTTTGAAAAGAGGTAAATCCGGCTTTTATCCCGAAGGCCAGTTTCTTTTTATTCTTAAGCGAAATGACGTAAGCAACATCGGCATAGAAATTATTTTCCTTTTTCGCACCGTCACCTATATCGTCCGAAATCAGGGAAACGCCAAGTTCAATCTTACCACTTACGGGAATGTGGCTGAAAAATGTCATTGTTTTCGGGGACCCGACGGCGCCCACCCATTGGGTACGGTACAGACCTCCTACATTCAACACAGATTCTGTTCCCGTGGCATACGCTGGATTCACCGCATTCATATTGTACATATAATGCGTGTATTGCGGGTCCTGCTGTGCCAACAGGACCGTTGCAAATAAAAGAAAAATGACGCTGTGTAATGCTTTTTTCATTTATCTTATCGGTTCAGGTAAAGTCTACCCTGTTTTGACGGAACACTGCCTTTGTTAAACTTAACCACATAAAAATACACCCCGTTCGGGGCAATCTTTTCCCCTCCGGATTCGGTATTGGTACCATCCCATGCCGGTTGATTGATATTGCCTTTAAATAAAATGCTGCCGTAACGATTGTAAATCTCATAGGAATAGTCAGGATAGAGGAATTCGATATCCGGAATCCGGAAGGTATCGTTTACCGAATCGCCATTGGGTGAAAATCCATCGGGGATGAAGAAGTCGTATTGTGTGGGATCTTCGTCGCATTGGGTAAGGGACACCGTAACGGCAAGCACTTCCTGCGACCTGCAGCCAAGCGCTTCCGAAACCCCTACTCCATAATAGATGCCACCTTGCTCAAGAAGCAGGTCATTAGCGAGCAGGTTCCCGTTTTGTTCCGCATCATACCAAAGGACCGCCTGGTCGCCTGATATGTTCGCAGTAAGCTCCGCAAGTGTCGGATTATCGGCACCGCAGAAAAGTGCCCCGTCAGGATTAAGTATGATCGGAACTTGTTCGGTTATGGTTACTGTAATAGATGTTCGTGGTGAGAAACATCCGGTATTGCTGGCTTGGGAAACGAAATAATTCCCACTACTTAAAACGGCATCGCCACTTAAGGGCTGGGTCGCAACTGCGGAAGCATACCACAAATACTGACTCCCTGAAGGCAACAAATCAGTAACGACAGCATTTTCTTCAATACAGAAACTCCTGTTTACTGCCACCGGAGCGGGCGGAATCGTATTGATGCTGAAATTGCCAGCAACGGTAGTGGTGGATTCACAGCTGGTTTGCGGATTATTGATTTTCGAAAGGGAGATCGTTGTGAGCCCGGCATTCGGGACCAATGCCGCCGGAATTATAAAAGTGGCATTTCCGGCCACGGGCGTAATTGTCGCGGTTTGTATCGAAGTAGTATTCGCACCGGAAAGTTCGTAAGAAACGACAACTGGGGTATTCCCAACCAATCCTGAAATAACAACAGGAACCGCACTGCCATAGCAAGCATCAGTAGCCTGCACGGCTATCGTGGAAACATCAGGCAAAGGGTTGATTGTGAAACTTCTGGTAAGGCCGGCATTTATACCGCAACCTGTACCAGGATAATCGGCATGGGTGATGGTAAAAGTGGTATTACCGCTATTTGCAAGTAAAGCCGGAGGGATATTGAATACTGCACTCCCATTGGTAATGACCAGGCTGCCGGTTTGTGCAGCAGCGGTATTGGCCCCGGAAAGCGAGTACGTAATATTCATATCGGTTGTATTGCCAAAACCGGAAAGCAGTGCAAATACAGGTTGCCCGATACACGTATTCTGGATTACGGCTGAAAACGTATTTGCGGGAGGTAACGGATTGATATTGAAAACCACATCCGAATTTACTACAGCGATACAACCTGTAATGG
Source organism: Flavobacterium pallidum (assembly GCF_003097535.1). Lineage (NCBI taxonomy): Bacteria > Pseudomonadati > Bacteroidota > Flavobacteriia > Flavobacteriales > Flavobacteriaceae > Flavobacterium > Flavobacterium pallidum. The sequence continues at coordinate 1,478,523 of NZ_CP029187.1, read as the reverse complement.
TATTGGTAACGGAGGCGATGCCCAATGTGGTTTCACCTGGGTTTTGGATTAAAGCCGAAGGAATTGTAAAATTTGTAGTACCGGTATTGCTTAATGCAATCGTTTGAAGCGGTGCTGTATTGGCACCGGACAAGGTGTAGCCAAGCGTCAGGTTGGCTTGTGTGCCAAGTCCCGATATTGTTGCTGAAACGGTGCTTCCCTGGCATACATCGGTTACAGTGGCATTCAATGACGATACATCAGGAAGGATATTCATGATAAATTCATCCTGGACATGCGTAGGGCTGGAACAACCCGTCACCAAATCCTGCACAATGGTGAGCGTTACGGTGGTCGACCCGGAATTAGGAAGCAGCGAAGGCGGGATCGTAAACGTCCCGTTGCCCAGCACCGCCGTGAACGTTGCTTCTTGCGCTGTAGCGGAATTTGCGCCGGAAAGGTCGTAAGTGACTTTAACATTTGTCATCGTACCAAGATCGGTTACTAAAACCGTAGTCCCGACAGAAAGGCAGCCACTGTGTGCCTCCAGTGTAATGTTATCTACAAAAGGAAGATCGTAAATGATAAATGTCCTGAATTTATCCACCTCGGCTTCGCAGCCTGTTGTGAGATCAACGATGTGGATGATGTAAAAAGTGGAATTGCCCGTGTTTGGGATCACTGCTGCGGGAATGTCTAACTGTGCCGCACCATTGACCACGTTGATGGTAACATGCTGATTGAGGGCTTTATTGCTGGCAAAAATATTGTAAGTGATTTCATAAGGCCCATCCGGAATATCCATGGTGCTGATGAGTACTATACCATCTGAACCCTTACACACCGTCGGGATGCTGATCACAGCGTCGTCGATAACAGGCAACGGATAGACGTGAAAAATCCCGGGCAGTCCGGCAATATTATCGCACGATTGGTGGCTTGACAAATCCCTTATGTCTGTGATGGTTATGGTATAAGTTCCCACTTGGCCGATGCCGTCCGGCAAAATATCAAAATGGGAAATTCCTGAGGCAAATTCAATAAGCTGCGTACGTGTTTCTGAAATTCCCGGGCCTTCAACATGATAATCTATTTCGTACTGATCACCATCTTTTATCGGATCCGGGCCTTGCGTTAACGTGGCATGAAAAGGGCCACCCCCTGCTTCCCCACAAAAGTCCTCGAATACCAGCGTGGCATCGGTAAGGTCAATCCTGTCTTCAATGATAATCCGGATTTCCGAAGTACTTTTATCGCACACAGGATGCTGCGGAAAAACGGTATAGGAAAAAGTATATTCACCGCTGCCCTGGGTTTGATAAATGTGCTGCAGGTCGATAACCGGATCAAAAGGATCGGACAATTCAGAAGTCCCAGATTCAGACCACAATCCATTGCCATCCTCGCCCTGCAGGATCCCTGAAAGATCGAGGTTTGCATATTGCGTCAGGTCATCAGCTTCACAAACCACGAAATCAGACGCAGAACCTGCATTCGGCGCAGCATAAACTGTAACAAATATGGTAGACGACTTTTCCGGGCAGGAACCAACGGCTTCCGTAGTATAAGTAAACGTAAAAACGCCCGGACCTGTAGCGGCCGCATTGAAATATTTATCCTCTATGATTCCTACATTTGGGGATGTCCATACCCCATTATGCTGCGGATAAGGATCCATACCTATGAAATAATTGAATAAATTAACGTGGTCATTGCTACTGCAGGCTATTCCATCAGGGCTTGGCACCCCAGTATAACCTCCTATTGTTATTGTCACGATGGCATTATTATCGGTACAACCCGGAATATTATTCCTTACATAAATAAAATTAAATACGCCTGTAAAATGGAAATGCCAGAGGTTGAGTTCGCCGGTGAGTACGTTTAATGCGCCGGACTGCATCGGATCAATCCAAAATCCGCCCGGAACTGCATCAGGACCCAGTAAGGCAAAAAGATCTATACTCTGATTTGCAGGGTTGTCATAGTCACAGATTTCAATGGCAGTGTCGGCACCTGCACATTGCGCCTGTATTTTTCCTGTGAAAAGAAAAAAAATCAGCACAAAAACCGGCATTAAACTGCGGGGATTGATTGGTTTCGGTGACATTCGTGTTTTTGGTTAGCGCCAATATAACACTTAATACCGAGAAAACCCTAAATACTTTACGAAGATTTCACATCAAGCGCATCGCGAAACGCATTCCCCGTCATCATGAAAGCCAGGGTAACAAGCATGATGGCAATGCCTGGAACCATGGCCAGATAAGGCTTCCCTAAAATGATGTAGCTGTAATGGTCCTTAATCATACTGCCCCAGCTTGGAACAGGTGGCTGTGCGCCGAGGCCTAAAAAACTCAGCCCGCTTTCCACCAAAATCGCCGAGGCAAAATTGGCCGCTGAAATCACGATGACCGGTGCCATAATATTTGGAAGGATATGATTGAAGATGATCCGGAAATTGCCGTAGCCCAACGCACGCGATGCCGTGACATATTGCATTTCCCGGACGCTGATCACCTGACCGCGGACAACACGCGCCACTTCCACCCACATGGTAAGTCCCACAGCAACAAAAACCTGCCAGAAACCCTTACCCAATGCCAGTGTAATCGCAATCACCAAAAGCAGTGTCGGGATGGACCAGATGATGTTGACAAGCCACATAACGAAAGCATCTGTTTTACCACCGAAATAACCACCGATCGCTCCGAAAAAAACACCTATCACCAGGGAAATAAAAACCGCAACAAATCCAATCGAAAGTGACACTCGGGAACCGACCAGCATCCTGCTCAAAACATCCCGTCCGTATTTGTCAGTGCCTAAAATGAAGCTTTGCTTCTTAATAAAATCTTTTGAAACTTTCCTGATGTCGTGATATCCTGAAAATTGATTAAGCCCAACGGCCTTTACAATTTTAACCGAGGCATCATCATTATATTCCTGATACACAATGGAATCCTTTTTAACTTCATAATGGCTGATCGGGATTTCAGTAGCGGTATTTGCAAATCCGAAAAAATATCCAGAAAGGCCTTTTTCACTCTTATCGCCTGAAGGAATGGAAAGCATCATGACTTCAAATCCCGGCTTTTTGGAATGGATCGACAAATGCATCTGATTGGCATTTTCCGAATTATCCGGCGCAAGCACATAAGCAAATACCGCAAGCAGCAGCACCAGCACGATAAATATGAAACTGAAAACGCCCCAGAAATTCTTCCTGAATTTCCGGAGCGCTATACTGGTTAATGATTGATTTTCGCTCATTAAAATTATGCTTAAGACTTCACCAGCTTATCCTTTTTTTTAAGGTTTACAGTCGGTTTGGCACCTGTATCCTGCAAATCGGAAAGTATATTCAGCGCCTCTTCAACATAGGCATCTTTGGCGAGGCTTTCATGCCATCTTTTCCTTTTTTCCTTCAGGACCTCGTCTTTTTCCATTTGGGTGGTTTCGTATGGCAGCGAAGTAAATTCAAGATTGGTCTTGTAATCGTTGATCACTTTGTACTTCTTGTTTTCTGCTTTGATGCTTTCCTGTTCTTTCCTGAATTTATTGATGTTCAGGCTGTAATCGTTTTCGTCTTTACGCTTTCCGAGCCATTTTGCATTTTCGTCAATAAGCTTGAATTGCTGGCTTTGGGCCACCCTTTTCTTACTGTTTGCAATTGCTTTTTCGAAATTCGGCTGCCTGTCCCAAACATTGTAATTGGCAGGGTCGATCTTATCCCATGGCATCGCGTTTTCGGAATCGCGTTCTCCAACTTCAATGTATGAATATTTGTCCGGCATCTCTACATCGCTGGCAACGCCTTTAAGTTGGGTCGAACCACCATTAATCCTGTAGAATTTCTGCGTGGTGGTTTTCAGCGCACCTAAATCTCCGGTAGAGCTGTTCCGTACGAATTTGGTTCAGGTCGATGACATTCTGCACCGTTCCTTTTCCATAAGACTGCTTGCTGCCAATAATGACGCCACGCTTGTAATCCTGGATTGCCGCGGCAAGGATTTCAGATGCTGAAGCGGAGAAATTATTTAGCATCACCACCAACGGCCCATCCCATTGTACTTTGCTGTCGTTATCTGGAAGCACTTCCTTATTCTTCCCGGTAGATTTTACCTGCACTATAGGACCTTGATCTATGAACAATCCTGCGATATCTACAACGGTACGCAATGAACCTCCTCCGTTATCACGAACGTCGAACACCAATCCCTGTATGCCCTGTTTTTTAAGGCGGTCGATTTCAAGAGCGACGTCTTTTGCAGCATCTCGGCTATCCTTGTTTTCAAAATCGATGTAGAATTTAGGCAGGTAAATCACGCCATACAATTTCCCATCTTTCTTAACGATGCTCGATTTAGCGTAGGTCTCTTCGATTTCAACGACATCCCTGATGATCGAAATTACTTTCATTGAACCGTCGACTTTTTTAACGGTAAGGCGTACTTCGGTACCTTTAGGGCCTTTGATTTTTTTCACGACATCGTCGATACGCATCCCAACCACATCAACAGGCTCTTCTTTGCCCTGCCCTACTTTTAGCACGATGTCTCCCGGCTCGAGTTCTTTTCCCCTCCAGGCCGGTCCGCCTGAGATCAATTCCGTGATTTCCGTAAAATCATTTTTCTTTTGTAATCTGGCTCCGATTCCGTCAAATTTCCCGGAAATACTCGTGTCAAATTTTTCCTTGTCCTCCGGGGCGAAGTAAGAAGTGTGCGGATCGAAAGTTTCCGCTATGGTATTTACGAAAACCGAGAAATAATCATCGCGGTTCAAATCTTTGATAAAACCGAAATATTCATTCAACGATTTCAATGAATTTTCACGTGTTTCTTTCTCAAGCTGTTCGAAAGTTTTAGGCTCATCTTCTTTTGCAGTGGTTTTCGGTGCAGGCTCAGTGGCCTCATCTTCATCATCACCTACGGGCTCTTCCTTAATGCCGTTTTTCTTATCCTCCTGGATTTTCAAACGGTCGGTTAACGAAGAAAGCGTAGAAAGCTTAATCTGCTTGCGCCATTTTTCCTTCAGGTCGGCTGTAGATGTAGCATAAGGCATTTTATCATAATCGATATTGAAACTTTCGTCTACATTGTAATCGAAAGGTTTGGCAAGGATGTCTTTGTAGTAGGCTTTGCTTTCTTCCATACGTTGCATGAGGCGATTGTATGTAAGGTCGAAAAATGTCAGGTCCTTGTTTTTGATGGCATCGTCGACCAGAGTCTCATATTTTGAAAACTCGTCGATATCCGATTGCAGGAAAAACCTTTTGGAAGGATCGAGTGCCGTGATATAGTCTTTGTAAACCACTTTTGAAAAATTATCATCGATATCTTTCGGTGCGTAGTGCCCTTTATTGATCACGAAAGCCAGCAGCTCCAGCAACAACTTATCCTTCTCGGGATCGCTTTTATTCACTTTCGGAATAAAACTCCACAGTGCCACAGACAACGCTGCGACAACCAGCAATACTTTATAGTTTCTTTTCATAAAATTCATAATTGCATTCATCAATTTCGTGCCTAAATTACATAAAAACCATACCAATGATTTCGGGTGTCATATAATTTTTTGTTAAACATGCTAAAATAGGAAGTTCCGTGTAAAATTGCTTAATTTTGCCAAAGGATTTTCCATATTTACGTACGATTTTTCATTAAGATATCAATCCCAGCCCCGATTGCTGCGGCAGTCGCTTCGCTCGTGTGAAGCGGGATCTTTTTTTATCTTAGTCGCCAGACAGATAAAAAAGATACAGTGGAAAGCGGGATTAGCTGCAAATTAAATAAAATGACCTCAAAACCACTGATCTTAGTAACCAACGACGACGGTATTTCAGCGCCGGGAATCCGCATGCTTATAGGCATCATGAAAGAGTTGGGCGAAGTGGTTGTCGTCGCTCCGGACAAGCCGCAAAGTGCTATGGGGCATGCCATCACGATCAACAACATGCTCTACCTGAACAAGGTTTCTGAAGAAAACGGCCTCGAATACAGCTGTTCAGGGACACCGGTGGATTGTGTCAAACTCGCCGTGAATGAAATCCTGCACAGGAAACCCGACCTGTGTGTTTCCGGAATCAACCATGGTTCGAATTCGTCGATCAATGTGATTTATTCAGGCACGATGAGCGCTGCAGTGGAGGCTGGTATAGAGGGCATTCCCGCTATCGGGTTTTCATTATCGGATTTTGACTGGAATGCAGATTTCGGCCAGGCGCGGAAATTCATCCGGAAAATTGCGGCGCATGTGCTGGAAAACGGGCTTTCAAACGGTACGATCCTGAATGTCAATATTCCGAAATTGAAAGAAGACGAAATCAAGGGCATCAAAATCTGCCGGCAGGCGAAAGCCGTCTGGATGGAGAAATTCGACAAACGCAAAACCCCGAACGGCAAGGATTATTACTGGCTGACGGGGGAATTCGTAAACCAGGATGAAGGCGAAGATACGGATGAATGGGCATTGGCAAACGGCTATATTTCTGTAGTTCCGGTGCATTATGACATGACGGCGCACCATGCGATACAGGAACTTAATTCATGGAAAATCAATGAATAAATTACATGTGCTTTCAGGCATTGCCATTGGACTGGCTGCCGCGCTTCTGGGAAGTTATCTCTTGATCATCTGCTTTACCGGCTATGGCTTATCAGAAGGACTTGACACCACGATCGCGTCAGGGCAACTGGGGAAAATCATCACGCTCGGCGCAGTAGTGAATATCGGGTTATTTTTCTTGTTCCTAAAAAGTAAAAAAGACATGGCATGGGGCATCGTTGCTGCTACGGCCATGCTTGCTATTGCTACAATTTTTGTCTGATTATGAAATATTACATTATTGCCGGCGAAGCTTCCGGGGACCTTCATGGCTCGAACCTGATGAAGGCATTGTACCGGGAAGATCCTGATGCGGATATCCGTTTTTGGGGTGGCGACCTGATGCAGGCTGCCGGCGGGACATTGGTAAAACATTACCGTGAGCTGGCTTTTATGGGATTTGCAGAAGTAGTGGCAAACCTTCGGACGATTTTTGACAATATTAAGTTGTGCAAAGCCGATATTGCGAAGTTCAGGCCCGATGCGATTATCTTCATCGATTACCCGGGATTCAACATGCGCATTGCCAAATGGGCAAAACCGCTTGGGTTTAAGACCTATTATTATATTTCTCCGCAAATCTGGGCGTGGAAGGAAAACCGTATTAAAGCCATCCGGCGCGATGTCGATAAACTGTTTGTGATATTGCCTTTTGAAAAGGATTTTTACGAAAAGAAGCACCATTTCCCGGTGAAATTTGTCGGGCACCCCTTGATTGATGCGATACATGACAGAAAAAAAACAAGCTACACCGATTTTATTGCTCAAAACAAACTTGACGATACACCAATCATCGCCATCTTGCCCGGAAGCCGCAAGCAGGAAATCACCAAAATGTTGTCGGTGATGCTGAGTGTTACCGATGATTTCCCGGATTACCAGTTTGTAATTGCAGGCGCACCGAGCCAGGATTTTTCGTTTTACAAACCGTTCCTGCTCCACCCGAATGTTAAATTCGTGCCTAATAAGACTTATGATTTGCTAACGCATGCCCACGCGGCATTGGTGACTTCCGGTACGGCGACTCTTGAAACCGCATTATTTAAGGTCCCTGAAGTGGTTTGCTATAAAGGCGGATGGATATCCTACCAGATCGCAAAACGGATTATTACGCTAAAGTACATTTCACTCGTGAACCTGATTATGGATAAAGAGGTTGTGACAGAATTGATCCAGGACGAATTCAATCGTAAGAACCTCAAAACGGAATTGGGAAAGATCCTTGAACCAATGCATCGAAAAGCACTTTTGGAACAATATGATGCGCTCGAAGAAAAGCTTGGCGGCGAAGGGGCGAGCAGCAAAACTGCCAAACTTATTGTTAATTACCTTAGAGAATAATCCTTCTGTTTTAACAAAAACAACCCTTTAAATTTCAACTCATTAAGCATTGGATTTTGAACTGTACAGAAAGTTTTACACAAATTTAAAGTGTTAAATAGCAACTTTTTTTTAAAATTTTGATATATTTGCCGCAAGAGTTATACTAAAACTTTGGCTCATGGCGTTATGCTTTTTCTGCTCCGCCTGATTTCACAAAAATTCATACCGAATTTTATTTATAAATCTAAATCGTAAAAGCGCATTTGCTTTTGCATGAAAAATAAAAAATAAAATATGTCCGTAACAAAGAACACTTTTACACTTTTCGCGCTTTTATTCGTATTTTCATTTGGGAATGCCCAAATCATTACTTCAAAGAAAGAAGCCATCAAAAAAGGTGTTTATCAAAAACCGGCTGATAAGAAAAACACCGCTGCGACACCCGAAAAACCAAAACTGATTGCTTATACAGATACCAAACCGAAAGAGGTTAAGGACACGAAAGCATTACAAAAACCTAAAAAAACGGCACTTATCAATGACACCAATGACAATGATATCGTTATTGAGTCATATGACAACTACCTGGGCACACAGATGGTGTACAATGCCATGACTTTTATGGGCGTAAGATACCACGGCGGAGGTACGACAACCGCCGGGATGGATTGCTCCGGGATGGTGACTGCCGTTTTCAATATCTTTGAGATCAAACTGCCAAGAAGTTCAAATGATATGGCTAAAGTAGGCCAAAAGCTGGATCGCAAGGATATTCGTGTCGGCGACCTGATTTTCTTTAGGACCAACGGCCGAAGTGTCATCAATCATGTGGGAATGGTCACAGAAGTCAATGATGACGAGATTAAGTTCATCCATTCCTCTACCCAGAGCGGGGTGATTATATCTTCTACAAAAGAACCTTATTACCAAAGGACATTTGCACAGGTGAACCGCGTTACAGGAACGTTGTAGTCCTCACTCATTAAAATTTAACATTTGCTGCGTATTTTACACACTTAGCCGTGTGTAGCTGTTTGTAGTTTTACATCATGAAACCGTAAGGCCGGTGTAAATTTTACTATATGCCACGTAGTCAACAATTAATTATTACTTTCCAGGATCCGGCCTTAACTGCAGGTTTCATATTATTATGGTTAAGCGGAAGGAGTTTAGGGGCTCCTTCCCTTCACCAATAATATTCAGCAGATGAAAGCGCTGAAATTTCCATTGACGCGGATTACCATTTTTTTTGTACTTGGTATAATTTGTGGAAATTATTTCAAACCCAATTTTTATAGCGTATTATTTACTGTCTTGTTGTCCTTTACACTGTGCATTCTTGCGTTTGTATATCTGAGACGACAGCTGACTCAAAAAATGCCATTCGGAGTTTCTTTATATTGCCTTTCCTTCATGATAGGGCTGTTTACTTATACTGCACATCACTACATCCGGGAGAATCATTACACACGCCTGACATCCGATAAGGAAGGGCAATGTTTATTCAAACTCACCATCAACGAAGCATTAAAGAGCAATAGGTATTGTGAGCGATACATTGCGACAGTGCATTCGTTAGAAGGGAAACCTTGCACAGGATTGATCCTGGTCAATGTCAAAAAACAAATCCCCAGAAAAAATATTATTGCAGGCACACAAATCCTGGCTTTTGGCCAGATCATGAAACACAGGCCACCACAAAACCCCAACCAGTTTGATTACGGCAAATACCTTTCCAATAAGTCCATCGAAGCACAGGCATATGTAAATCCGGAAGACATAAAAGTTATCGATACACTAAAAAACATGTCCTATCATGCGGCGGCATTTCGGGAGAGGATCATCAGGAATTTAGAAAAAAGCCATTTTGAAAAGGAAAACCTTGCCGTGGTTACGGCATTGATTTTGGGGCAGCAACAGGACATTTCCAAAGACACCATTCAGGATTACCAGTATGCAGGTGCCATTCACATTCTCTCCGTTTCCGGACTGCATGTAGGATATATCATGTTGTTCATTAACTTTATGTTATTGCGGTTGCCCAAAAACAGGAAGGGCAATACGATTCGCTTGGTTGCCGTATTGACTTCACTGTGGGCGTTTTCATTTATTGCAGGATTGTCGCCATCAATCGTACGTTCGGCAACGATGTTTTCCTTTATGGCCGTTGGCATGTATTTGAAGCGGGAAACATACATATTCCATACTTTACTTGTTTCGCTGCTGTTAATCCTGATGGTTTCGCCAAATTTCCTTTTTGACGTAGGGTTCCAGTTAAGTTACATCTCCTTGTTTTTCATCCTTTGGCTGCAGCCGTATTTTTCAACATTGTGGATGCCAAAACTTAAAATCATAAAATATTTCTGGGACATTGTCACTGTTTCAATGGCAGCGCAAATCGGCGCATTTCCGTTAAGCATTTACTATTTCCATCAATTCCCGGGATTGTTCTTTATCACGAACATTATCATCCTGCCCGGATTGGGCATTATTATGGCGTATGGGGCATTTGTAATGGTCTTTGCCAGTTTTGGAACAGTTCCGGATTATTTATCCAAATCATTGGAATTCCTCATTCGGCTGTTAAACCAGACCATAGGAAAAATCGCTTCATTTGAACAATTCATTATAAAGGACATCCCACTAAACGCGCTGATGATGGCAACGCTTTATCTTTTCATCCTTACATTGTTTATCTGGGCCATGAAACCAAGCTACAGAAAATGCATTTGCATGACATTATGCCTGTTGGTTTTCCAGGGAACGTTGGTTTTCAACAAATGGGAAAATGAAAAAACTGACGAAATAATCGTTTTCAAAAGTAAAAATACCAGCCTGATTACAAAAAGGCATGGCAATCAAATCAATGTATACTGTGATGACAGCTTATGCAAAAGCATTTTTCAAAATCAAAACCTTACTGCTTACCGTGTGGCGAATTTCAGCAACATAAAAAACGTTAGCGCCATGCAGAACCTGCTCTATCTTAACAGGACAATATTTGTGTCTGACAGCAGCGGAATATATCCGGAAAACATCAGGGCAGATGTATTATTGATGACACATTCACCAAAAATCAATTTCGAAAGAATGCTGATGCAACTCAAACCGAATACCGTTATTGCTGATGCATCCAATTTCAGATCATACACCAAACTATGGGAAGCCACCTGCCAAAAACAAAAAATCCCTTTCCATGCCATTGCCGAAAAGGGATATTTTAAGTTGGAGTGAACTTACTTCTTCAATATCGTATTCGCAGTCTGGATCCAGGCCTGGGGTCCACCGGCAACATAACCCGTGCTTCCTAATTTTTCAAAAGAAATCTGGTCATTGGGCTTTGATGGCGTTACCAGCCACACTGTCGGATACCCACGAATCCCGAACATTTGTCCAAGATCGTTATTTTGTTTTGTAAGGTCTGCGGAAAGTTGTTTTCTTCTGGGAAAATCCAATTCGACCAAAACCACATTTTCGTTAGCCCATTTGGTGAAATCTGCGGTTTGGAAAACCTCCTTCTGCAATCTCATACACCATCCGCACCAGTCGCTGCCGGTAAAAAAGAACATCAGCGGTTTTTTGCTTTTCATTGAAACCTCCGAAGCTTCTTTCACATCGGTATACCATTTTAACTCCTGTGCTTTTGCAGTGACCGTGAACAATACGAGTACTGCGAGTATTGCTAATTTTTTCATATTTAAATTTTATAATCCTGTTAATAATTCCTGTACGGCCAAAAATAATCTTTTCCTATCTTATTTCACGCCCTGCATTAATTTTTTAATCAGCGGTATGGAAACAATCAGGATGACACCGGCGACCAACGAGTAAATCGCCAATTGGTAATATCCTTCTGTATAAGACTGCAACTTGGTCATCAATGAAGCGCCTTCATTGGATTTTGAAATTTCGGCGCCGAGTTTTCCTGCAGCCAATTGTCCAAACGCACTCGCCAAGAACCACAATCCCATCATCATCCCAAACAGTCTTTTCGGGGATAACTTTGTGATAATGGACATCCCGATGGGCCCGAGGCAAAGTTCCCCGATGGTCGTCACGAAATATGCCAGCGTGAAAACGTTCAAAGATGTGATGCCGTCTACATTGGCAAAAAATTTCGTGTAATAAAACAGGAAAAATGATGCAGACAGAAATAAGAATCCGATTCCGAATTTCAGTAACGTGTTAGGTTCGATTTTCTTTTTTGCCATCCAAAGCCAGATTAATCCGATAATTGGACTTAAAATAATTACAAAAAGTGTGTTGGAACTATTGTTTACAATATTTGGATCTATTGACAAACCGAGCAAATTGTGGTTAAGGTTGTCTTTTGCAAATAACGACAAGGATCCGCCGCTTTGCTCATAAATCGCATTGAATAAAAAGTAAAAAAAGATGAATAAGAACGCAGCAATCATTTTTTTCTTCATGCTGATTTCAGGCAGTTTTACGACCTCGAAAAGAAAATATCCAATCGCAATGGTACCTATTGTATACATGAAATAATCCGTGTAATCGGTGTTCCTTACCATCAAGAAAATTAACGGAATGCTTACTATCGAACCCACATAAACTGCGACTTCGCGTAATTTCCTTTTTGAAGGCGACAGATTTAAAAGCGGGGAATCTCCTATAGGCCCCAGATATTTTTTGGTAAACAGGAACGTCAATAACCCCAAAGCCATGACAATCGCTGCTGCAAGGAAACACCAGCTCCAGGAATAATATTTCCCCAAATACACGCACAAAGCGCCACCGAAAAGTCCGCCTACATTGATACCTGCATAAAACATACCGTAACCAGCATCCCTTCTGTTGTCCTTTTCATGGTATAGCTCACCCACCATCGACGAGATATTCGGTTTAAAAAAACCAGTCCCTATGATGGAAAAAGCGATACCATAATAAAACATATCCTGTGGTGAAAATGCAATCAACAGGTTCCCGAGGATCATCACGATTCCTCCGAAGAACAATGATTTTTTAAAACCCAGAATCTTATCGGCAAAAATACCTCCAATGAAAGTAAATGCATACACAAAAGCCTGTATCGCACCATATTGCAGGTTGGCTTGGGCGTCTTTGAGAAAGAGTACATCGACCATAAAAACGGTAAGTACGCCGCGCATCCCATAAAAACAGAAACGTTCCCACATTTCCACGATAAACAAATACCAAAGCTGTTTCGGGTATTTCCCTTTGAAATTCTGTATTTGTTCGATTGTCAAATTTTGTTCCATTATTTAATTCCTTTTTCGGTCATTACACTGTTTAATTGTCTCAAAAGCACGAACAGCAGCGTGGCAAATAGCAGCAGGGCAAAATTCACCCAGAAGAAATGGCTTTTGTCCTCATAAGTATCCCACATGCTGGCCAATACGCCGCTTAATTTATTTCCTATTGATGTTGATAAAAACCAGCCGCCCATCATCAGTGACGTGATATTCGTCGGGCTCAATTTGGACACTATCGAAAGCCCCATCGGACTTAAGAACAATTCCCCGATGGTGATGATGCCGTAATTCGCAACGAGCCACCAGACACTGACTTTCTCAGCGCCGTTATTTCCAGCCTTTACCGCAGCAACCATCACTAATACCGACAATGCAGAAATCAGCAATCCAAATGCGATTTTGGTAGGCGTTGAAGGCTCTTTCCTGCGGTTTCGCAAAAAGGTAAAAAATGCCACTACCAAAGGCGTCAGCATAATCACCCAACCCGGATTGATGGATTGGCTCAAATTTGCAGACCAGGTGAAGACTTTACCGCCCTCTTCAGGCAATTTATCCTTGTGGACATTCCTGAAATATAACGGATAATCGACTGTCTTGATTACTTCGCCATCCTTTTTCTGGATCCGAAACACTTCATCATATAACGGTACCGAATCTTTTTTGTAGGTCAAGGTATCTGTAAGCACCAGCCTGGATGCTACCCGCTGCGAAGTTCCCGTCAATTCCCTGTCAGTGTATTTATCGCCCCAATTGTTGAGCGCCGAGCCGTTCAATTTAAACACCGCCCAAAACAAAATTACCACACCAAAAATGGCAAGTAAAGCACCAATCGGGCGTTTGTCTTCCACTTTGGCCTTGAAATACAAACTGGCGTAAAACAACACTACGGGAATACAGGCAAAAATAAAAGCATCCGTACTGTCTGAACCAAATAAAGCGGAATCAGGATTTGCATCAGATTGCACGCCTTTCAGCAGCCATCCGATAACACCAAAAACAACGGACGGCAACAGGATGAACAATACGATTTTATAAAATGGCATGTCGCCCGGCTGCACGCCTTTTTTTTCTGCCTTATTTCCATAATATTTGCTGCCGAGCATAAAAACCAAAACGCCAATAAACATTCCGACACCGGCAGCCATAAAGGCATACTGCCATCCGAAAAGGATTTTCAGCGCGGCACCGAAGAAATTACAGATGAACGCCCCGACATTGATTCCCATGTAGAAAATGTTGTAGCCTTCGTCTTTTTTGTCCTTATATTTTTCTTCGTTGTAGAAATTACCGAGCAGTGTGGAGATATTCGGCTTAAAAAAACCATTCCCGACAATCACCAAAGTCATCGCAACATACAGCATCTGCAGGGAATGGATTCCCATCATAAAATATCCCACACCCATCATCAACCCACCAATAATGATGGATTTTTTGTACCCCAGGTAACGGTCGGCAACGAGCCCTCCGATAAATGGTGTCAGGAAAACCAGTGCGATGAAGGTCCCGTATAAGTCGGAAGCCTCTTTTTCAGTCATGGAAAAACCGGCTTCTACATCTTTGAGATACAGCGTGAAGATTCCTATCATCAGGTAATATCCAAAACGTTCCCACATTTCGGATAAAAACAGATATGGCAAGGCTTTAGGATGGCTTTTCCACATAATTTATAAATTGAAAATAAACCTGCAAACACAAAAAATGAATTGCAGGTTTTATATAAAAATACTATCAATTACATAACGGAATCGGAAACTCCTTCGATATGATCATTATGCATGCGCTTTTCCAACCAGGAACTCAGTGCAAACAATATCGCCGCAGCGGCTCCGGACATGATGATAAACACAATAAAGAATTCATAAAGGTTGGTAATTTGAAATCCCAGGAAATGAGTTGCACCACCTGTTCCGTCTTCTCCGCCAGGAATCAGTGCGCTTAATGTTCCAGCGAACTTATTGGCTGCGGCGTTGGCTAAGAACCAGGTTCCCATCATCAATGAAGACAAACGCAAAGGCGCCAGTTTTGAAACCATTGATAATCCGATTGGCGACAAACATAGCTCTCCTATACTGTGAATTACATATAAACCGAATAACCACCACATTGATACCTTGTCTCCTATTCCTAAACCTTTTACTGCAATTGCAATCACAACATATCCCAATGCAACCATTCCTAATCCTATTGCCATTTTTTTAGGTGATGATGGTTCCAGTTTTCTTGCATATAAAAACCCCCAAACAATTGTCATGAGTGGCGCAAGTACAATTACCGCCAATGGGTTTACCGATTGGAAATATGACGCAGGCATTTCCCAGCCAAAGAGTGTCCTCTCCGTTTGCCTGTCAGCAAAAAGCGTTAACGATGCACCGGCCTGTTCAAAAGCTCCCCAAAAGAAAATAACAAAAAATGCCAGAATAAAAATAACCGTAATCCTTTGTGTTTCAATTTTTGACAAACTCTTATCACTAAAAATAAGGACAGGCATTAAAACCATCGCACCATAGATAAAGTAGCTGATGATATCCAGATCGCTTTTGAACATTTGCTTAAAATTCAGCATAAAAAAGATAATAGCAATCGATCCAATTATCATCCCGATACTTTTAGCATCCAGTTTTTTGACCGGTAAACCGATATGCTTTCCTTCTTCAGAGATAAGATATTTCTTTTTGCCAATCACAAATGCAAGCAATCCAATCAGCATACCGACTCCTGCCGCAAGGAATCCCCACTTAAAATCCATAGATCCGCAAACCAATGGTGAAAAGAAGGCACCCAGATTGATACCCATGTAAAAAATCGTAAATGCGCTATCAATTCGACGGTCGTTGGCTGGATATAGTTGACCAACCATCGTAGAAATATTTGGCTTAAAAAATCCATTTCCTATTATTATCGCTGTCAATCCCATCCACATCAAAGACACTCCCCCGTTGGTTCCGGCAGACGCACTAAAAAACATGAAAAACTGCCCAATAGCCATTAAAAGGCCGCCAATCACAATACTTCTCCTGTTACCTAAAAATTTATCACACAAATACCCCCCAAGAAGCGGAGTTAAATATACCAATCCAGTATAGCTCCCATAAATTTCAGAAGCATCGGCATCTTTCATTAATAATACTTTCGTCATAAAAAGAATAAAGATTGCCCTCATTCCGTAGTAGCTGAAACGCTCCCACATTTCCGTAAAGAATAAAAAGTATAATCCTTTTGGATGTCCTGATTTTACTGCTGGTTCACTCATGTTATATAAATTTTGGTGTTGGTTGATTATAAATTCTCTTTAATGAAATTGGTCATTTTATTGTAAAGCTGGATCCTGGTGTAACCGCCATAAATCCCGTGGTTCTTATCAGGATAAATCGCCCAGTCGAACTGCTTGTTGGCATTTACAAGCGCATCGATCAGACGCATCGAATTCTGCACATGCACGTTGTCATCGCCTGAACCGTGGATCAACAGGAATTTCCCCTGAAGTTTTTTCGCAAAGGTCAGCGGGGAATTGTCGTCATATCCTGCCGCATTTTCCTGTGGCGTCTGCATGTATCTTTCGGTGTAAATGCTGTCGTAAAACCGCCAGCTCGTCACCGGAGCCACAGCAATGGCCATCTTGAAGGTATTGCCACCTTTCAGGATGCAGTTGGACGACATAAATCCGCCGAAAGACCAGCCAAAAATACCCATCCTGTCTTTATCAACATAATTGTATCCGCCGATGACTTTCGCAGCATCAATCTGATCCTCCAGTTCATATTTGCCCAATTGCTTTTGTGTCACTTTCTTGAATTCCGCACCCCGGAAACCGGTCCCGCGGCCGTCGACACAAGCCACAACATAACCCATCTGGGTGAGCATCATAAACCAGTAATCATCATTAGCGTGCCATTCGTTATTGACCTGCTGTGAACCCGGGCCTGAGTATTGGTACATGAAAACCGGGTATTTTTTCGTCGCATCAAAATCCTTTGGCTTGATAATCCAGGCATTGAGTTCGTTGCCTTTTTCAGTCTTTAGCATAAAAAATTCCTTCAGCGGCAAATCGTATTTTTTAAGTTTTTCGGACAACGCTTCGTTGCTGACAATCGTCTTGATGGTATTTCCGGTTTTGGAATCATTCAACGTATACGTCGGCGGCACCGTCGCACTGGAAAACGAATTGATGAAATATTGGAAATTCGGGCTGAAAGTACCCGCGTTCGTCCCTGTTGCAGGCGACAGGCGCTTCTTATTCTTACCATCAAGCCCGATCCTGTAAACGTCCCGGTTGATCGAACCATTTTCTGTAGATTGATAAAACACCGTTTTAGATTTTTCATCCAGGCCATAATATGCGGTGACTTCCCAGTTTCCTTTCGTGAGCTGGTTGATGAGTTTCCCACTTTTGCTGTAAAGGTAAATATGGTTGAAACCGTCTTTTTCACTGGTCCAGATAAAGCTGTTGTCCTTCAGGAACGTCAGGTTATCCGTAATATCGATATATGCCTTGTCTTTTTCATTCAGGATGACAGTCGGTTTTCCGGTTGTCCCATCTACAAAAATCAGGTCCAGGTTGTCCTGGTGGCGATTGATGACCTGCACGCTGAGGAGGTTTGCGTCGTTGGTCCACTTGATCCTCGGAATGTAGAAATCATTGTAATTTCCAAGTTTGACTTCCGAATCGGCATTGGTTTTCAAATCGATTAAATGCAATGAGACCTCCGAGTTTTTCTCACCCGCTTTTGGGTATTTAAACGTTTCTACAGACGGGTATAAATCCTGTCCATACCTATTCATCGAAAATTCCGGCACCTGGCTTTCATCAAAACGGATGTAAGCGATTTTGCTGCCGTCAGCGCTCCAGTCGAACGCCCGAACGAATGCAAATTCCTCTTCATAAACCCAATCGGTGATGCCGTTGATGACGGCATTTTTTTTACCGTCAAAAGTCAACTGCGTCGTTTTTGCAGAAGCGAGATCGTACACATAAAGGTTATTTTCTTTTGCAAAAGCGACTTTCTTACCGTCAGGCGAAAAAACAGGTTCTTGTACCTGCTCGGCCATTTTGGTCAGTTTTTTTGAAGCGATATCATAAATGAAAAAATCAGCCGTAAATGAATGCCTGAAAATTTGATTTGAATTATTGGCAATCAGCAGCATTTTCTCATCACTGCTGAAAGTATAACTGTCGATGCCGTTTGCCAATTCTGCAAAATCTCTGTTATCAACCAGCGTGCTTACTTTTTCCAGCGTAGCAAAATCATATAAGTCGATTTGCATACTCCGCGTCGCACGTGAAGCATTCAGCACAGTATATTGGTTGGTGTTTTTAAGTGACTGGAGTTCATCCATCCCTTTGGGCCTGAAGGCACCCATATAAATTTCATCAATACTGATTTTTTGTTGGGCCGAAACCGAAAAAGCTGTAAAAACCAGCAACGCAATAATCCTGTATAATTTCATTGGCTTAACTGAATATAAAAACCGTCAATTTTAGTGAAAAAATTACAATAAACGACATTTTTTTCTGTTAAATGCAATTTTACGCCCATCGCGTTTGTGATATTTGTCAAAACAGGCTGAGCTGCCCGCCTTTATATTGCTCATACAAAGCCGTATTGAGTTTCGGGAATTGCTTCCCGGCGAAAAACTTACGCCGCGCCATGCCCATCTGCGAGCGGATCATTTCAGCAAATTCCCCGTCGCCACGCATGCGTTCTCCCCAACGGCTGTCGTTTAAATTCCCGTTATGGCAGGCTTTGATCTGGTTCAGCACCTTTTCCGCGCGGTCCGGCATCGCTTTTTGGATCCAATCCGTAAAAATTTCGCCTATCGCACCATTCAGCCGTACCACGGTATGCGCGATCGACAGGGCACCTGCATCTGAGGCGGCTTTCGCCAAAGGCAGAATCTCGTGGCTGTTGATTCCCGGGATAATCGGCGCGAGCATTACATTTACCGGAACGCCGTTTTCCGAAAGCAATTTTACCGTATCGAGACGTTTTGCGATTGTCGCCGTGCGCGGTTCAAGCAATTGCCTTGTCTTTTCATTCAGGGAAGTGATGGACACATTGACGCCGATGAGATTTTCCTTTGCCAGTGCTGACACGATATCCATATCCCTTGCAATGAGGGCGTTTTTAGTGATAATCGCCACCGGATGCCTGTATTTCAGGAACACTTCAAGGCACTGCCTCGTAATCCGGAATTTTTTTTCAGCCGGCTGGTAGCAATCGGTATTGCCTGACATGACAATGGGATGCGCTTTCCAGTTCTTGCTTTTGAGTTTTTCCTCGAGTAAGACAGGTGCATTTTTCTTGACCAGGATTTTCCTTTCAAAATCAAGTCCGGCGCTATAACCCCAATATTCATGGCTGTTGCGCGCATAACAGTAAATGCATCCGTGTTCACAGCCCTGATAGGCATTCATCGAGAATTCCATCCCCACATCCGGGCTTTCGACTTTGTTTACAATGGTTTTCGGGAACACTTCGAGGTAATGCGTCCGGTTGTCATCAGGCTTGTCGCCTTCTGCTTCACAATAATTCAGGAAATCGTCGAGCATGTCATAAGATTCCGCGAAAAAGCGGTTGTGCACATTTTTTTGCGCACCCCTTCCCTTTATATATTGGCTTTCCTCCTGCATAGCTTTTTTTCTAAAAATACGCCTGAAAGCTTCACCGCAAAAATCCTCCATGTTAAAAATCAGTGGCTGTTGATAAATTTGGCGTGGCTTTTTTCCGTCATTCCCGAACCGATTCTTCATAGCAAAAAAGCACTGTTTTTTATCTGGTGAAAAGTTATCTTTGCAACGAATTCAATATGATACTGATGAACGAGGCCATTTCAGGATTTTCGAAATTATCCAAAGCGGAAAAAATCAAGCTGATTGCTAAACATTATTTTACTGATGCCGGTTCGGCGGAAAATTTGGTAAAATCCTATTGGAATTCCGACGAAAAACTCCAGCAACTCCACGATGAGTTTATTGAAAATACGATTTCCAATTTTTACCTGCCGTTGGGCATCGCCCCGAATTTCCTGATTAACGGAAAATTCCACACGGTCCCGATGGCTACTGAGGAAAGTTCCGTGGTTGCTGCGGCCGCCAAAGCTGCTAAATTCTGGTCAACACGCGGCGGTTTCAAAACGACAGTGATCAATACCGAGAAAATCGGGCAGGTGCATTTTATGTTTAAAGGCGCAAAAGACAAACTTCAGTCTTTCTTCAATATGATCAAGCCTGATTTTTTCGCTGAAACGCAAAGCATCACCAAAAACATGCAACAACGTGGCGGCGGGATCCTGGACATCGAACTTCGAGATAAAACCGATTTGATTGACCATTACTACCAGCTTCATGCCACTTTTGAAACCAAAGATTCGATGGGCGCGAATTTCATCAATTCCTGCCTCGAACAGTTTGCACAAACGCTGAAGGAGAAAGCAAACGAACATGATGGCTTTTCCGAAACTGAAAAAGAGGTCAGGGTCGTAATGAGTATTTTATCAAATTATGTCCCGAATTGCATCGTAAAAGCTGAAGTTTCCTGCGCTGTTAGCGATTTGCAGGAAAAAAACATTGAAAACCCACAGCTGTTTGCAGAAAATTTCGTGCAGGCGGTGACCATAGCGAAAGTCGAGCCATTCCGGGCTGTCACACACAATAAAGGCATCATGAACGGCGTGGATTCAGTCGTTGTGGCTACAGGAAATGATTTCCGTGCAGTGGAAGCCGGAGTGCATGCTTATGCTGCGAGGAATGGGCGTTATACGAGTCTTTCCGATGCGAGGATTGAAAACGGAAATTTTCATTTTTCGCTGGACATCCCGTTGGCTTTAGGAACCGTTGGCGGATTGACGACTTTGCATCCACTGGTGAAATTTTGCCATCAATTGCTTGGAAAGCCGTCGGCGCAGGAATTGATGCAGATCACTGCAGCAGTGGGCCTGGCACAGAATTTTGCTGCCTTACGCTCTTTAACCACAACCGGGATCCAGCAGGGCCATATGAAAATGCACCTGAACAACATCATCAATCAATTTGAGGTTTCGGCTGAAGAAAGGGATATCATTACGAAATATTTCAAGCAGCATGCCGTTTCCCATTCGGCGGTGGTGGATTTCATCAAAAATTTAAAAACCAATTAATTGTCGCAGCGTTTTTACAGTAATGGAAAGTTGATGCTCACAGGCGAATACCTGGTGCTTGATGGCGCTATGGCTTTGGCTTTGCCGACAAAATTCGGGCAGGATCTTGTTATTAAAGAAGCCTCTGATAAAAAAATATATTGGAAAAGCCATGATGCCGATGGGTCGGTTTGGTTTGAAGATGTGATTGGGTTTGACGTTATTTCTGATACAGGTTACAAAGAGAAAAGTGATTCCATTCGAAACACGCTGATTGAGATTTTGCACGAATCGTATTTACTGAACCCTACCTTCATTGATAATGCTGACGGATACAAAATCACTACAAACCTTACTTTTTCAAAGAAATGGGGACTGGGTACCTCGTCAACATTGATCAATAATATTGCACAATGGCTTAGTATTGATGCTTTTGCCCTGCTCCAGAACAGTTTTGGCGGGAGCGGTTATGATATTGCCTGCGCACAAAACAACCAGCCGGTATTGTATCGCCTTGAAAACGGAAACCCGATTGTTGAGGCTGTTGATTTCAGGCCAGAATTCATCTCAAATCTGTATTTTGTTTACCTGAATAAAAAGCAAAGCAGCAAAGCAGCCATCAATTCATATTACAGGCATCGCGATGACATCACTAAAAATGTTTCGGCTGTAAATAAAATTACTGCTGCGATACGGCAGACAACATCGCTGGGTGATTTTGCCCGGCAGCTCGAAAAACACGAAGCCATTATGAGCGATGTGCTTCATATGGTAACGGTAAAGGAACATCTTTTTCCGGATTTCAACGGCACTATCAAAAGCCTCGGTGCCTGGGGCGGGGATTTTATACTGGTCATTTCAAAAAACGATCCCACGCCATATTTTATTGACAAAGGATATGATACAATCATCCCATATTCTGATATGATATTATAAAATGAAAAAGCCGGCTTTAAAAAACCGGCTTTTCTTATCATGTGATATTATCTTAGTAGAACAAACTTCTGTTGTCTTCGATTTCAGCATCCTTCTTCAATGAAGCAGAGATACGCTGCATGGTGTTTCCGTTATTCACTTTCAGTTTTGCTACATAATCTTTATAAGATTGGATTGCCGGAGCTTTAGTGTAAGCAGTCGTTTTCACCACATACACGCCTGACATCCCTTCAATCGGGGCAGACAGTTTGTTAGCCGGAGTAACCATCGCAGTAGCCACAACCCTTTGCTCTAAACCAACACCTTCAAGGCTTGCCGTTTCTAAAGTACGATCCGCAACGGTCTGCACTTTCGTAGCATTTGCAGCTGCAATAGCTTCCAGCGAACCACCTTTCATTTTTGCTTTGATCAAAGCCGTTTTCTTTTGGTTTTTCAGTTTCAACTCAATCATTGGCCTGGCTTCATCCAAAGGAAGTAATCCTTCTTCATTCACTTTTTTCAGCCTAACGATCACGTGTCCTGTATTGGTTACTTCGAAACGCTCCACAGCGCCTACTTTAGTATCCTTGTTGAAAGCCCATTTCACGATTTGCCTCTGGTTTGCGATAGCACCCAGGTTTTCGTCCATAGCCCTCACTTTAACCGATGGATTGATCGTAAGTTTAGCTGCTTTCGCTACCTGGTCAAAAGATTTATCCTTAGCCTCCATCTGGAATTTCACCGCTTTGTTGTAAACGGTATTTACAGTTTCTGCAGAAGGCTCAATTTTTTTAGAGATGGTAGCCAAACGTACACCATCCTGCTTATCGGTCACTTTAATAATATGGTATCCGAATTCCGTTTCAACCAGTCCTAATTTCCCGATCGGGTTTGCAAAAATATAATCTGCGAATTTCTTGGTAAGGTTGTTGGCACCTTTTGAGAAATAACCCAAATCACCACCTTGCTGTTTTGAAGAATCGTCTGAATTCTGCATGGCAAGCATGAAGAACATTTCAGGTTTTGCATTGGCCTCTGCCAAAAGCTCGTTGGCCTTTGCAGCTGCTTCTTCTTTGGAACGCGTTACAGTCGGAGCAGCACGCATGGCTCCTTTATAAGACAATAAGATGTGGCTGGCCTTTACATTCGCTCCTGCTTCACGTCCCATTGATTTTGACAACCAATAGCCGTTGTTATAAATATATGGACCGAAAACCTGACCTGTCGGAAGGTTATACAACTGCTCAGAAAACTGTGCAGGAAGGTCTTTTTTAGCAATGTAGGTTGAATCGTAAGGCGTGTCAGAGTTTGAATTCACGAATTCAGCCACGTTGGTTGCGTTTGCAAAACTAGGGATGGTATCATTCTTCCCGTTTACATATTCTACCCTTGGAGCCATTAAGGCATCCATTTTGGCTTTGATCGCGTCTTCATCGGTTTTTGATGCTTTGTCTTCGAAAATCACATAATCCAATTCACGGTTTTCTTCAGACTTATACCTTTTCTCGTCTTTCCTCATGTAAGCGATGATCTCGTCGTCAGACACTTTCACATCGCTATCCTTGATGGTAGAGAACAAAACAGAAACATAATCGAAGCTTACTTTATCAGCCTCCATTTTGTATTTCATCTTGCCTTCAAGCGCCGTGGTATAAGCACCGGCCCTTAACAACGTATTGTAGATTTGCTTTTTTGCGTTTTCAGCAGCATCCTTTTTCGATTCGGTCACGAAGTTTTTCGCCTCCACGCCCTGCGAAGCAATGGCATCGAATTTAGCTATGTCAAAAACTCCTGTCGCTCCTAAAAACATTGGATTTTGCCCGATTTGAGGATTTTGTTTCAGGATGTCAATGATTTGATCATCACCTACTTCAAGACCCAGCTTGTCAAATTCGGCATCAAGCAGCGTGTTATTCACTTCATACTCCCAAACATAATTTACTGCCTGGCTCTGGGTTGCGCCCTGAGAACTTTTCGTAACATTTTCTACTTTGGTCTTGAACTCATCCATTGGAAGGTCGTGCCCGTTTACGCTTCCGATATTGTTAGCGCTTCTTGAAAACAAGTTACTTTGTACAAGATCTCCAATTATAAATGCAAAGAGACAAAAGCCGATAACCGCTATCAACAATATCGAACGTTGCCTGATTTTTGATAAAACTGCCATTTCTATTCTGTTATTTTTTTAATTCAGTTTGCGAAAATACAATTATATGTCAAATAATTGTGCTCCACCAAAATATTTTCGACAAAAAAGTGGTTTTTTTTTCAGCTTACTCCCTGACAGTCATTTTTACAAGCTCGATTTTTTTCTCCGTTGCCGCTTCAATAAGGAAATGGAAGTGCCCGATCTGGATGTTTTCACCCTTTTGGGGAATCTCTTTGGTATGGTTTACGATGAATCCGCCGAGTGTACTATAGGAATCGCTTTCCGGGATATCGAGTTTATAACTTTGATTGATATATTCAACATCAAACCTTGTTGAAAAGAGGAAGACACCAGGCTCGAGCTCCTTTTCAATCAGGCTGTCATCAGCATCATGCTCGTCCTCGATCTCGCCGAAAAGCTCCTCGACAATGTCTTCAATGGTCAGCATGCCCGAAGTACCGCCATATTCATCAAGGACCACGGCAACGTTTTTGCGTTTCTTCGTCAGAAGCGCCATCACGTCCTTAATCAGCATCGTTTCCGGAACGAATTCTACCGCAATCATGACCGACTTGATGCTTTTCGGCTTCTTAAACAATTCGAAAGAATGGATGTAACCTACAATGTCATCAAGCGAATTCTGGTAAACAAGTACTTTTGAATACCCTGTTTCAATAAAAAGCGCTTTAAGTTCGGCTACCGAATCATGGATTTCAACGGCAGCGATTTCGGTACGCGGGTTCATGATTTCACGCGCTTTTACGCCTGAAAACTCCAGTGCATTCTGGAAAATCTGTATTTCTGAATCCACTTCAGCATCGTCTTCTACGGCGCTCATCTGTTCCGAAATATAATTCCCAAGCTCAACCTTACTGAAAAGCAATTGCTCCTGGTCGCCGCCGGAATGGAAAACTTTCCTTAAGATCATATCCGAAATCCACATAATGAACGTCGAAATGAAATAAAAAATCCTGTAGAAAAAATAAGCTGGAATGGCAAAAAACTTAATCAGGCTATTGGCATATACCTGAAAAAAAACCTTGGGCAGGAACTCGGATGTGATCAATATAATAAAGGTAGAAATCACCGTTTGCAGCAACAATCCTGAAAATCCTTTCGCAAGGCCACCGTAACCCGTCAGCCAGCCCATCACGACGCTTCCCATATAAAAACCATACACCACCAGCGCAATGTTGTTGCCGATGAGCATAGACGCGATGAACATGGAAGGTTTTTCAGTAAGTTTTGAAAGGGTCCGCGAAACGAAAGTATCCTGCATCTTTTCAATACCCAGGTATACTTTATTTGACGAGATGAAGGCAATTTCCATGCCTGAAAAGAAAGCCGAAAGCACTAAGCACAATATGATAATAATGCCTGCTCCCATGGATTAAGGTTTGCGGTTGCGCGCGTCCATCCTTTTGATGAACCACAGCCTGAACCCAAACATGAACAGGCACAAAACGGCGATTCCAAGAAACATATACGCCTGGTCGCGTTCCCCACTCCACGCCATGACACTTTTATAAGCAGCAAACAACGCTACAATAAGATACAGGTACGGGGTATATTTAAAATAATTGTTCATAGTTATAATTTTGTATTGGCGGATTGGTTGATGAGCCCTTTTACCTTCTGGAAGTTAACCCGGGTAAAATCCTTATTGAAATCGATGCCTTCACCTGTGGTCGATCCGCTTTTTGGGTCTGTAAATTTAAAGTTTTTTTCAGTAAAAAACCATTCGTTTTTCTGGTCGAAATACAGTTGTTCGGTCGTGAGTTGCTGGCCGTTTTCAGAAGTGATGCGCACATTCCCGCGCAAATCGATCATATCAGTACCTTTGAAACTCACTGCATAATCTGATTTTATAAAGGTCTTTTTGGCATTTTTGTCAAAAAGCGTCAGGTCGATGCCTTTCGGGAATTCCGTAAACGGGAAACGCACGCTGCTGTAATCGAGCATCCGCTGGCTGGCAAGCACCGCAGTGATTTTTCCTGAATCGGTATATTTAAGGTTGATGGAATCGGCTTCGCCGGTAGGCATAAATTCTGAAAAATAAAACTTCTGTACATCCTTGAAATTGCTTTCGCAACTCCAGAAAAAAGGAATGGCAAAAAAAGACAGCAACAGTGATTGTATTTTCAGTTTACGGGTCATCGGCAAAACCGGGGCGCTCCGGTCGTATTAGTCATATTTCCTCTTCACGAACCATTTGTCGTTCAATGAAAGGCTTAACGTAAAGTTAGTGTAATTTTCCCTTACCAGGCTAGCGGCTTTCGTGCCTTTCCTGCCAAATTCCACGCCAAGGTTAATGTTCGAGAAACTACCATTCCCTACAGGAAAACCGAAACCGGCGGTCACAGCCATATCTTCGATTGATTTTCCGGCAATGATCAGTCCGGTCTTTTCATAACGCAGACCACCGCGGTACGTAACCCTTTTGAAATAACCGTTGTAGGCATTATAATTTGGGATAAAATACCCTCCTAAGGAATATTTCTGGGAATTCTCATAACCTACGTTGCTGATGTCGGTAAAACGGCTGCCTAGGTTTCCGGACTCTCGGAACGTCACTTCAGTTCCAATAAGCCATTTCCTGACCACGCCGAAACCACCTCCAACAGAAAACTTTGCAGGCAGGTTTACAGTAGTATCATCGACATCAACTTGAACTTCGTCAGACCCGGAAGAGTTTAGGCCGGTGACCGTAGCAATTTTACGCTCATTCTGCAACGCCAGCTTGGTTTCAGGCGTAAAAGTAAAGCTTCCGAAAACGTCAAATTTATTATTGACCCTGGACTGGTACATCAAACCTGTATTAAAGGTGACCCCCGAAACATTAGACACATTTTTTTCGCGCGAGCCCAACTGGATGTCAGGCAGGAACTCATAACTCGTAGTGGAAATCTGCCCGAAATTGTATTCAACATTCGCTCCGATATTCCATTTTGAATTCAGACTGTATGCCGTACCGATCGAAGCCTTGTTCACGCCACCGCTTCCTTCAAACCTGCTGCTGGTCTCATTCACGTTTTGAGCAAGCCTTTGTGTACGGTATCCTACGGAAGAATAGGGCAATAATGCTGCCGAAACCGACCATTTGCCGATCGGGATGGCCAATGCCAGGTAATCCACCGAAGTCCTCGATGCCTTACTTTCCTGTGTATTTGTAATGAGTTTGTTGCGGCTGTTTGTTCCGCCTACTGTAAATGTCGTTAGCTTCAGTCCGGCAATTGATGCGGGATTTGAAAGATTCAGGTGGATACTGTCTGAAAATACGGCGACGCCTCCCATAAACCTGTTCTCGGCCGCACCCTTAAAAGTTACATCGCCGATGCCGTAAAAAGAATAAGGGGAAGAAGTTCCTGATTGGGCAGTAATGGCAAGGGAGAAAAGCAATACGATGGTTGCTAAAAGTTTTTTAATCATTCTTGATTGTATTGAAAAATGTGGTTCAGACTTTCAAGCAGAAAATTTGAATTGGCAAATATGGTATTTTTTAATTGTTTAGCCAAAAAATCTGTGTCGCCACCCGTTAAAATTATTGTAAAGTTTGGATACTGCTGCTCATACCGGGCGATAAAACCGTCGATTTCATTGATCACGCCGTTCACTACGCCGGAATGCATGGATTGGTTTGTCGATTTCCCGATGTAATGATCGGGCAATTCCCTTTTCAGCAAGGGTAGTTTCGCTGTATAATGATGCAGGGCTTCATACCGCAGCCTGATCCCTGGGGATATCGCGCCGCCGAGATACTGGTCATCCGCAGCCACGAAATCGTATGTAATGCAGGTTCCAGCATCAACCACAAGCCGGTTTTGTCCGGGAAAAGCCAATACAGCGCCAGCTGAAAGCACCATTCGGTCGATACCGAGCGTCAGTGGTGTTTCATATAAATTGCGAAAAGGGAAAATACTTTCATGGGTAATCAGGGTTACTTTTACACGGTTCTGGAACCAAAAAAAGTCATCCAAAGGCATATTCCTGACCGAAGCAACGACAATATCGGTAATATCTTTATGCACATCAAGAATTTTTGAAACGGATATTTTAAAGTCTTCCATAGGGAAAACAAAATCAGACAGCATCGTATCTTCTTCAAAGACAGCGCCTTTAATTCTGGTGTTTCCCGCATCAATGGTTAAAATCATCACAGCCTTTTTGAGGGTGCGAAGTTACGAATAGATTTTTTTTAATATTTGTTTTGGATAAATTAAAAATCATCCTATATTTGCCCCCGCTAACGCAAGGTACCTTAGCTCAGATGGTAGAGCAATGGACTGAAAATCCATGTGTCCCTGGTTCGATCCCTGGAGGTACCACTTAAACCCTGACATTCGTCGGGGTTTTTTGTTTTTATTTAACTCGTTATTCAAGAAAATATTCCGGATCTACAATCCAAAAACATCAGGAATTTTAAGTTAACGATTTCGTAAAAATCCACCTCAATATATTTTTGCTTTACCTCAATTATTTCCCGGCAGCTTCAAAAAAAGTTTCTTTTACACGATAAAATGAAATCCAATGAAGCTATTTAACCAATTCGCATTGATGGGATTACTGCTCTTAAGCGGTATTTCTTTTGCACAAACCGGCGTCACCGTAACCTATTATGACGGCAATACGCAGGTTTTTAACGTGACCGAAGCAGGCAAACTCTATTTCGAAACCGACAACCTGTACATCAAGTTAAACGGAACGACTGCACCCACCACCATTCCGGTGAACATTATCAGGAAAATAATTTTTTCTGATGCTGCGCTGGGGACCACGACTTTGAGCGAGAATAAAAACAATCTGGCGCTGTACCCAAATCCGGGTGCGGATGTCATCAGCATCAGTTCGGATTCCGGTGAAGACCTTAAGACAAACATTTACTCCACGACAGGACAATTGCTCCTGAAAGGCATTTACAAATCCGGACAGGACATCAATGTTTATGCTCTGCCTGCGGGATTGTACCTCGTTCAGGTAAATGATGTAACGATTAAATTCAGCAAAAAATGAGAAAGATACACTTCATAACACTGCTTGTATTGCTGGCTAATTTTTCATTTGCGCAGCAGAAAATACAGATCCACAATTCCGGCAATACAATGTATGCCAAAGAATTGACTGCCGTAGACAGCATCAAGCTAAACAGTACCTATGCGAAGTTTAAGGTTTCCGGCGAAGCCAATACCCTGAACATCCAGAAAACGCTTATCGACAGCCTGACATTCACATCGAACACTGTCAGCCTTGACAAGATATACATTATATATAATGGTGATGACAACGCGACGATCATCAATCCATATGCAGCTTCAGGCGTATCGATTACGGCGGCGGCGGGAACGGTAACCGTTACGGCAGCATCGGGCATCGACAATCTGGAATACCATCTGCTGGGTTCGTCGGCCAACGGAAGTCTCGAGCTGGCCACCGACAAAGACATCCGTCTTGTATACAACAACCTGACGCTGACCAATCCGACCGGGGCACCAATAAGTATTACAGGCGGGAAGACAACATACATACAGCTTTCCGCAAACACCACGAATGCATTGTCCGATGGCATGGCAAGCAACCGCAACGGGACCATTACGACCGACGGCCCGATCGTCATCGAAAATTCCGGTGCGCTGCATATCAGTGCTTTGAAAAAACACGGTATCAATACCTCAGGAATGATTACCGTGCTTGATGGAACAACGACTGTGTCATCAGCAGCATCTGACGGTTTCCATGCCGAAGGTTTCGCGATGGATGGTGGTACAGTGGCCATTACATCCCTCGCCGATGGCATTGACGCAGGGAACGGCGCGATCAACATCAGCGCAGGAACCATCCATATCACTTCCACTGCCGACGATGTGAAGGCCATCAAAACCGGGAACAACACCATTTCCATCAACGGAGGCAATATCACGATGACGGTTTCCGGGGCACAATCCAAAGGCATCAGCGCCAAAGGCAATATCGATATCAACAATGGAAACATCACCGCAACGCTGTCAGGCATTGCAGTGTTTACTGCCGCAGAAAGCGGTTTCGACCCTTCTTATGCTACGGCTGTGAAATCAAACGCGGCCACCACCATCAACGGCGGTACGTTTAACATTACCGTTACTGCCGCTGCAAACGGAGGAAAAGGTTTTTCTTCGGATGGGGGCATCACGGTTACAGGTGGCGATTTTACAATGAATAATGCCGGGACTGGCGCTACTTACACCAATACTTCAGGCACGATCGAAAGTTATTCGGCTTCATGCTTCAGTACGGATACCGACATTTCGATTACAGGTGGCGTATTCCACCTGAACATTACAGGATCAGGCGGTAAAGGTTTGTCGGCCAACGGAAATATCACCATCGGCAGCATTACAGGAACGCCGGCCATTACGATTGCCAACACCGCATCTCAATTCCTGGTGTCGGGGACGAACAACTCTGCCACAGCAAAATATACAGCGCCGAAATGCATCAAGGCTGACGGCAATGTAACCATCAACAACGGTACACTCACGCTATCGGTAACCAACCAAAACGGCACCTGCATCGATGTCGACAGCATCCTGACTGTAAACGGCGGAAACATCAGCTGTACTGTAGGCGGCAACCAGTCTAAAGGCGTGGCTACCACAGGCGATATGAACCTTAACGGCGGAAATATTACAGTCAACTCCACCGGCGGTGTGGTTTTGGAAACTTCCGGCTCAGGCTATGATCCTTCTTATGCCGCTGCCCTTACATCAGACACCGATGTCAATATTGGAGGCGCCACAGTCACCATTTCAGGAACAGGCGCCGGATTCAAGGGCATTTCCTCAAACGGCAACATCAACATGGCATCAGGAACCGTGCATGTCACTTCAAGTGGGTCCGGAACGATTTACACCGGGATTACAGGCATTACGGATTCCTACAGTTCGGCAGCATGGAGTGCTGATGGCGACATCAATATCACTGGAGGATCAGTGACCACGTCAAATTCCGGTTCCGGCGGAAAAGGACTAAAAGCGGACGGCGCAATTATCATCGGCAGTGCATCAGGCATACCTGTATTAAACATTACGACTACAGGAAGCCGTTTCCAGGTTTCAGGAACCAATTACAACCATCCAAAAACCATCGTTGCCGTAGGCGCTGTGGTGATCAATAACGGGACCAATACCATCACATCGACTGATGACGGCGTGCACTCCGATGCTTCAGTAAGCATCAATGGCGGAAACAACACGATTGTAGCCAATTCGACCGTACAGGCTATGGGCGAAGGTGTCGAGGCACCGATCATTAACTTCACCGGCGGGGTAACGAACATTACCGCTTCCAATGACGGCATCAATGCCACGTACGGAACCGTTTCAGGTGGAACCGAATCGAATGACAACAGCCAGCTGAACATCTCTGGCGGCATTGTCATCGTAGCCGGGAAAGATGCGATCGACAGCAACGGAAACATCACGATTACCGGCGGCACTACGGTAGTTTGCGGCGTGACGAACCAGCCAGAGGAAGGCATCGATTTCAACGGGATATTTAATATGAACGGTGGCTACCTGATTTCGGCGGGATCGAATGCGAATATGACCAAGAATTTCAACAGCACTTCGACACAGCGTACGATGTATTTGAAATCAAACGCGCAGCTTGCAGCCACTTCGATATTGCATATTGAAAATGCCGCAGGAACGGA
The DNA here is from genome assembly GCF_003097535.1 of Flavobacterium pallidum. Lineage (NCBI taxonomy): Bacteria > Pseudomonadati > Bacteroidota > Flavobacteriia > Flavobacteriales > Flavobacteriaceae > Flavobacterium > Flavobacterium pallidum. Next base: position 1,446,521 of record NZ_CP029187.1, on the reverse strand, counting down.
AATGGTGACTTTCAAACCAAAAAATGGCGTGTATTATTTCCACTTTTCCAGTCCTAATATCGCCGCCAATACCAGCTACAAAGTGTATTTCGGTGGTTCATACACCGGCGGAAGTTTTGTAGGCGCCGCTACCGGCTGGGGATTATACACCGGCGGGACTTATTCGAATGTGGGCGGAACGCTGAAGACGACATTTACGTCATCGGCAAACAGTACTTTGAATACGCAGTCCTTTTAATACGAATCACCTCTATTGCAAACCCCGGGCTACAGTGCCGGGGTTTTTAGTTTTGTCTGGAAAGGCAAAAAGAGTGTTAATGCTTGAATGTAGAAACTCAGTTTTTAAGCATTGCCTGCACAGTACGCACCAAACAAACACATCCCGCTAAAACGCAATTGGGCTTTACGCCCGGACAGCATCTGAAACAGTAAAACTCGCGTTTGCGCCCGTTTCATAATTAATCCAAAAAACTTCCGTTATTCTTTTGGACGGATGGCCTGAAAGATTAAAATTTATTTATTTTTGTCGGGAGCCGTATTCCAGGCTTTATAAATATCACTTTAAAACAACCTTTTATGATGTTCCTTAATTTCCTGCTCCAGGACAATCCCGTGACCGACACTATCGCTAATACGGCCGTTGATGCAGCCGGGGCAACCGTTGCGGTGACAGAAAAAGTATCTTATCTTGACTTCGTATTGAAAGGCGGTATCATGATTTACCCGTTGATCCTGTTGCTTTTTTTCTGCATATACGTAATTATCGAGCGCTATCTGTCGATTAAGAAACAGACCAAACAGGATGTCATGATGATCAACGACATCCGGATGAACCTGAAAGTGGGCAAGATTGACAACGCATTGATGGTATGCACACGCCAGCCATCGGCATCAGGAAATATATTGCGGAGCGGCATCGCTATTATCGGCCGACCCATAAGCGAAATCGAATCGGTAATGGATAAGACCGCAGAAGTGGAAATCGCGCAGATGGAAAAAGGCCTTGGCTATTTGGGATTGATTTCCGGTATTGCGCCGATCCTTGGATTCATCGGGACGATTTCGGGGGTTATTAAAATCTTCCACACGATTTCAGCCACCGGAAATTTGAATATCCAGACCATTTCGGGCGGACTTTATGAAAAGATGATCAGCTCCGGAGCGGGACTTGTAGTAGGGGTCGTGGCTTATGCAGGATACCATTTGTTTAATATGATGATTGATAATTTCACGCTGAAAGTACAGAAACAGACGCTGGAAGTAATCAATATAATACACGAACCGCAAAATGGGAATTAAGAAAAAAAGACGTTTCCATCCGGAAATCCCGACGTCCTCGATGAGCGACATCATGTTTTTCCTGTTTTTGTTTTTCCTGATCATTTCAACGCTGGCAAATCCGAACGTGATCAAGCTGACATTGCCTAAGGCGAAATCCAACGAAACAACAAACAAGGACCACATCACGCTTTCGGTAACCGAAGACAAGCAGTATTTCCTGAACCAGCAGGCGGTAGCTTTTGAGGAGCTCGAAACGGCTTTGGCGGAGAAGACGAATGCCGCGAACGATAAAACCGTCGTAGTCCGCGTGCCTGCAGACAATAAAGTGCAGGATCTGGTAGACATCATGCAGATCGGGGTGAAGCTGAAGCTGAACTTTGTGATTGCTACCGCAAAATGATGTTAGGATCCAAATCATAATACACCGGGCATGTCCCGGTTTTTTTATTCCCGCAACTCAAATTTTGTAAGAATCAACATAAAAAAGCATAAGGGATACGCGCATGAATGTCTGTACTTTAGCCGCATGCGTATACTTAAAAAAATCCTGATCGCTGTTGCGGCGCTTGCCGTATTGCTGCTCCTTGTCAATAAGGGCGTGAACATTTGGGTGAACAGGAAACTTCCGGAACTGCTTTCTGACAAGAACAAGACAGCCTACCATATTGCATACGACAGTATAAAGATCGATGTCTGGGATGGCAGCATCAAAGTGAAAGGCATACGGCTTACACCCAAGAAAGCAGTGAAGGACACGGTGAATAAGGCTGGAATCTATGCACGGATCGAATCTGTAGAAGTGAAGGATTTCAGCAGTATGGCGGTGCTCTTCAGCAATAAGATCAAGGCCAGAAGCATCACGGTGAACAAACCTGAAATCGTGTTTTACAAAAAAACCGACAATGCGATGAACAGCAGCAAGAGCATCGGCTCAGAAGTAGTGAAACCGTTTGAATCGATTGTTACCGTTTCTGACTTGTACCTGAATCATGGCGATGTGAAGATCATTTATGTGAAGAATAACAAGCCTGTACTGAATGCGGCCAACATCAACATCAAACTGGAAGGCATTACGGTGAGTGACGACATCCTGAAACGTACGATTCCTTTTGATTATAAAACGTATTCATTCAGCTGCGACAGCTTGTATTTTAAGAACAATGCAGTGTATCACATCAAGGCGAAAAATATACAAACCGAAACCAACGGACTCAGCCTGAAGGATTTTGAAATGGTCCCTGAAATGACGCGCAGGCAGTTTGTGGCGTATACGCCAATAGAAAAAGACTTGTACACACTGAAGGCCGCGGGGCTCGACATCCGGAAAATGGATTGGGGTTTTAAAGACGGAAAGCTGTACTTCAGCGCCGATGCTTTGGTTTTGGATAAAGTGAATGCGAACATTTACCGCAGCAAAGAGCCTGTTGACAGGCCTACGCCGACCCATTTATACAACCGCATGCTGCGTGACGTGACATTTCCGTTGCGCGTGGACACGCTGAAGTTAAAGGATTCGGATATCGTGTATGAAGAGGAAATCAGTTTCGAGAAAGGACCCGGGAAAATCAGTTTCAATAAATTCAACCTCACCGCCCTGAACATCAAAAGCGATGAAGGGCACGATAAGATGGCCGATGTAAAAATCAGGATGCATTGCCTTTTCATGAATGCCTCACCCATGAAAGTGGATTGGAACTTCAACGTGTTGGATAAGACCGATGGCTTCAACATCAAAGGAAGTATTTTGAACTTCAACATAAAAAACCTCGTTTCGTTTACAAAGAACTACAGCAACATGATGCAGGAAGGGGTATTTGACGAAGTGTATTTCAACATCAACGGGAATGATATTGAATCAAAAGGCGAGTTTGCTATGAAATACCATGATGTAAAAGTCGCGCTGTATAAAAAGAAGGACCCGAATAAGAAAAACAAGCTGAAAACGGCGATAGCCAATTTACTGGTCAAAAATGATTCCAAGGACAAGGTCAAAAATGTAGCCGTGTCAGTGAAGCGCAACCCGAAAACATCATTTTACAATTTCTTCTGGCTGAATATTCAGGAAGGATTGAAGAAGATCCTGATTTAAAAACCAAAAGGCCTTTCCGAGAAGAAAGGCCTTAAGCATAAAAAATAACTAACTCAATTATTGTTTCAGGAGTTTCATTGTGCTCTCGCGATGATTTGCATCCTGTGCTTTCACAATATAAACCCCTTCATTAAGATCACTGACATCAAAAATGGAAGTGTTCGTAAAATGATCCCTGAACGATTTTACGAGTTGCCCTGTAATGGAATATACCTGTACGGCAGTCGTTTCCGCATTGAGTGTAAAATAACCCGAAGCAGGGTTTGGCGACAGGCTGATAGTTGCCTGCTCCAGACCATCAACATTCAAAAGCCCTTGTTTATTGCCATAAATCCTGAACGAACCCGCAGCGATATTTACAGTCATGGCGGTATTGGAAACATCCATAGAAGAATTGTCCATCAGGTTGTACCAGGTTCCGGTGTACGGGAAATTGGCCGTGACAGCCTGGGCGCTGGAATTGAAATTGGTCAGTATCACGACATTTTTCAATGCCGTTGAAGGCAACGCGTTATCAAAGACATAAATCCTTTGCTTGAGGTTATTTCCGCCATCAGGGCTGATGGTATAGGAACCTTCGAATACAGGCTCGTTGATTTTTAATGAAATCATCCGGGCATAATCGTTGTACAGTTGTGCCCTTTCGGTAACAGAAAGCCAGTTGTTTGTCCATTGCTCCTGTGGTTTGGTTGCCAGTTTACAGTCGCCTGAAGTGGCATCATTATCGGTATTTACGGTACCATTATCACAGGTGAAAATAGAATCGTCGTAACCCAGGTCGGCAAAATGCCAAATCATCTTCGGGCCAGGCACCAGTAACGAGATCGCTGCAACTGACGACATCCTTGTAAAGGTATTGTTAAGATTGTTCAACACCGGAGACGTTCCTGTATTTACGCCATATTTCATCGCGCTATAAACCATGCGTTCCTTATCGTGGCTTTCCGGATAACCCATGACACGTTTGGCGGTAAAGCCATGTGCGGTGTTGCCCATCCTGCTGATGTCGGCACCATTGGCATATCCTTCGATAAGCTGCGTGTATGGGTAAGTCATTTCGCCCCACATCATTACCCCTTTGCTTGGTGTTTCATTGATGCGGTAGTTGGCCCATTGCTGCTCTTCATTATCAGATCCAAGATGTTCAAAAATAGCATAATGGTATGGATCTCCATTCCATGCATTCGGAACATTTGAATTGTCCCCGAACCACGAGTAATCCGCATATTCCTTAAGCACTGCAACGCGGTCTGCCTGGTACGCATTGGTACACGTCTCATCGCTGCCTGAACAGGCCTGCGTAAAACCTTTGGTCAAATCCCAACGGAAACCATCGATTTTATAATCTTTGATCCAATGTTTGATGACCCTTTTCACGTAAGATCTGGTAAAAGCCGAAGCGTGGTTGAAATCATTCCCCACACCATAAGTGTGTTTTGCAAATTCATTGAAATACGGGTTTTCTGCACTTGCATCTCCCCAGCCGTCACCGTCAGGATCTTTCATCCACATGCGCACCATCGGGTTTCGCCCGAAAGCGTGGTTGAGTGCGACATCGAGGATTACCGCAATCCCGTTCTGGTGGCACAGGTCGATGAACTCCTTGAATTTATCCGAAGTTCCATAAAACTTATCCAAAGCCATATGGAACGACGTGTTGTAACCCCAGGACTCATTGCCTTCGAATTCCATGACCGGCATGAGTTCAATGGCGTTAATTTTCAGGTTCTTAAAATAATCGATGCGATTGATTAAAGACTGGAAATTCCTGTTGGCATCGAAATCCCTGATCAAAACTTCATAAACCACCAGGTCTTCCTTTTTAGGCTTCGTAAAATTAGTTACCTGCCAATTGTAAGGTGCCTGTCCGGTCTGCAAAACAGTTACGTCGCGGTTCTGGCCTGCGGGATAGGACGGCATATTTGGATAAGTTGCAGCAGAGATGTAGGGATCGTCATATGGATTTACGACTAAAGTTGAAAATGGATCGGCTGTTTTCACCAGGGAAGGGGAACTTGAAAATGGCGTCATGTCGGCTACCCAATACTGGTAAGTGTAGTTTATGTTTGGGGTAAGCCCTGTTATTTCAAGCCATAATTTTCCGTTGTTGGCAAAATCAGGATCTTTCTTCATCGCATAAGAAGCATTAGGCTGCCAGTTGTTGAAGCTGCCTGCAACATATACGAAATCCTTGCCTGGCGCTGTCAGCACCAATGTAGCCCTTGAGGCATCGGAAGGATTGTAATTGATACCATCTTCCATACCGGCCGGAACCGCTGCGGTGGCTACCCCTGGATTCACTAGTACAGAAAATGTTTTCGTAATCGTCACCGCACCCTGGGTGACCTGCAATTCATAATTCTGGTTTGCGGTGATGTTCGTATGATTAAAGCTGTAGCTTGAAGTTGCCGCATTGGTATTTACCGGCACACCATTTGCAAGCAGTACATAACTTGCGTTTCCATTTCCGTTATTTGCAGTAATCATCAGGCTTCCGCCTGAAGGCAATACTGTAGTGCTGTTTATTGCCGGAGCAGTCAGGTTTACCTGGAAGGCACCTACTTCAGCGGTCATATTCTGGGATTTCTTATCCCCTGTTCCATTCTTTGCTTTCGCTAAAAAACCAATCCTGCCTATACCTACCCTATTGTAATAGGTAGTAGGAGCAAATGTTTTGGTGTAAGTGTCCGTTCCGGCGTTGTAAGTAAACTTGCTCGCTTCACTCGACAAGTCCCAGGTCCCATTGCTTGGACTATCCTGGCTGTTCTGGTCGTTAACATCGAAACACCAGGCCCACATATAAAGATCATGTGTCGTCGAAATGCCCCAGGAAGCTTCGTTAAGGCTGTTTCCGTTGATCGTAATGGTGATGAACGTCGTTTCTTCAAAACTCGAAGGTGTAACAGAATAGGTCAGCGTTTGCATTTGCGCTGTAATCATTCCGGTGAATAAAAGGAATAATGACAGAATATTTTTTTTCATTTGGTAATGTATTTGATTCCGAAAATAGATCTTGTTGTTTCATTTATGCTTCGCATATCTTGCTACATAATAAAAACAATGGCTGAATAAATTCAGCCATTGTAATTTATAAAAGTGTTATTCTACTGTAATGGTTTTAGTATTGGTATCAATCCTGAAAACCCTCGTGTCAGTTGGGCCCATATACCTGAAGTTGCTGTCACCATCGTTTGCATTCTCAAGTTCGCTGTCGATGGTATAACCCTGTCCTACATAGTAAGGGAAATTGTGGCTGTTGCCCCAGTTGCCGTCATTGGTTCCGTCATTCCCTAAGAAAACGCGGAATGTATCATTGTTGCTAAGCCTCAAAGGCACTTCATATACACCGTCAGAAATCAGACCGAATTCTGTCTCAGAATCCCCGGCCCATGACCATCCGCCTGGTGTTGCAGCACCAACGAGCCAGTTTGACGTAGCAGTAGTTGCTCCCTGTGCAAGTGTTACCGTTTTATTGTTTTCGTCTACTTTTAACCTGTAAACCCCAGGTGTTCCTATGAAACGGAAGTTGCTGTCCCCGTCTGCTGCATTAACCAAAGTAGAGCTGATTTTGTAACCTTCTCCTGTGTAGTAAGGATAGTTCCTTCCTGAATCCCAATCCCCTTCTGTGGTAAAAAACCTGAAGGTCTCGTTTGCCAGGGTAACTGTCTGCGTCAAGACGTTGTCATTACAGATAAAGGTTGTAGGATTGTCCCAGTTCCATCCTGAAGCAGGGATACCAGCTCCAACGGCATACTGGTTAAGACATCCGTAAGGCGTTACCAGGTAAGAGATCACGTTTGAATAAACAGGCTCAGCACCAGTTCCAACCGTTGCTTTAATCCTAAGGTTGATTTTGCTTTCTACAAAAGGCGTGGCACCTTTGTTCAAAGCTGCAAGGTTCAGGTCTGCAGAGTTGATGATGATGCTCGTCTGCCCAGGCGTAGCTGTCGGGCCTACGGCATAAGGCGCAGTGAAATCGCCCATATCCTTGTCTACCTCAACAGAATAAGTGATGGCTGTTGGCGTACCATAATCCGGTTCTGACCATGATAAAGATATGCCAGGGTTTGAAGGTGTGGCCTCGTTCAGTATTACAGATCCTCCTTCAGCAGGCGTCAGGATGGTGAACTCAGCATTATCCGGAGTGACCAGCATAAAATTGTCATCATCCTCACATGACGAAAGTCCTGCAAGTAATAAAGTTGCTAAAACGATTCTTAATTTTGTTTTCATAATATCTTTTTTTGTTTTTTAATAATTTGGATTTTGCGTTAAATTCGAATTCGCATTGATGCTTGCGGTCGGAACCGGGAAAACGTTATAATGTGCCGGAATCGCCGATCCTGACCTGCTGTTTCCTTTCCAATCCCAATTATAAACACCGCCTGTATATTGACCGAAACGGATCAGATCCTGCCTGCGGTGTGCTTCCCAATGCAATTCCCTAAGCCTTTCATCAAGGATAAACTGAAGGTTAATGCTTCCGCTGCTGACGGTCTGGCCGTTAGCCCTGGTCCTCAATGCATTTATATAATCAACTGATTGCGTGCTGGCGTTTGTTGTGCCGCTGCCATTTGTAGCACCATCGCGACGCATCTGCGCTTCAGCATACATCAGGTAAACATCTCCGAGTCGGAACAAGGGGAAATCCGTATCTACGAAACCTTTATCCTTACCATTGGCTCCGGTAGAGGTCAGGTTAGAGAATTTGGTGATGATGTAGCCGTTTTTCTTCTCAGCTATATCAACCACATCCATGGTACGGCCGGTTTTGATAAGCGTATTTCTGACATCGTTGTTGAATTCAGCGCCAGCGAATTTCTGCACGAACTGTTTCCTGGTCCTTAAAGCACCGCTCCAGCCATTTACGCCCAATGAAGACCCGTTGTTTTCGATAGAACCAACCTCGCCATTGATGATTACAGTTGTAGGTCCGTAATTTTGGGTGAGCTGGCCGTCAGACTGGATTGTAAAAATCAATTCTTTCTGATAGGCCTCGTTGCTGTCGTTATCCGCATTGAAGTTGTTTTTATAATTGGTCGCAAGGGTATATCCTGCGCCGATGATCTCATCACATTTAGCAAGGCATTCTACATATTTGCTCTGCCCGATATAGACCTCAGCATTCAGGTAAATCTTTGCAAGGATCATCCATGCTACAGCTTTGTCAGCCCTTCCATATTCATTTGTTTTAGGATCCTTCAGGTCTGCATTAATAGCAAGAAGTTCCGATTCAATGAACGTAAACAATTGTTGCCTGTCGTATTGCTGCGGCTTGAATGTTGTGCTGATCGGGTCATTTTCGGTTACAAAAGGAGCTTTTCCGAAAAGGTCCATCAGGTGGTAATAAGCCAATGCCCTTAACAATCTCGCTTCAGCCCTGTAATGCACAATCTCCGCCTTTTCAGCCTCGCTGATATTCCTTGCGGTCAACTTCTCAGCAGAAGATTGCCTGAGGAATTCGTTGGCAAGCGTCACTTCGAAACAAGCCCTTGAGAACATCCCCCTGAAGATCGGGTTGGTCGAACTCCAAGTTACACGGTTAATCTCACTGGTTCCGGGGTCACTTTCGTAAGACCATACCACTTCATCGGTTGTGAGGTCCTGCATATACCAAAGACACCTGCCGTACTGGCTTGTACCTGCATCGAGTCCGGAAATGTTACTTGATCCTGCATCTCCTGATCCTGTCAGGGCAAGGTTGCCGTAAACACCCGCCAATGCCTGCTTGTAAGCACCAGGTTTCATGTAAAATTCATCTGCAACGAATTCATCATCATCCTGGGGCTTTACATCAAGGTCATTGGTGCACGAATTTGCCAGTATCAGCAAACCCGTAAATAAAAATAAGTTTAAATACTTTTTCATCATTCAATTTTTAAAATTTTACATTAGCACCTACCAGTATCGTTCTTGGCCTTGGATAGATTGTGTTGTCGATACCGCCTGTGATTTCAGGATCAAGACCGCTGTATTTTGTTAGCGTAAATACGTTCTGCACACCTGAATAGATTCGCAGCGATGCTTTTCCATCCAGCCATTTCGGGAATGTATATCCTAAAGTTACGTTATCCATTTTCAGGAAAGAGGCATTTTCAATATAGTAATCTGACAACAACGTGGTTTGCTTGTCTTCAAGGACAAAGTTAGAATCGTAAGTAGAACTTGGGATGTTCGTCAACGCTGATGCTGAATCTCCTCTCAGCCTTTGGAATTGTGCGTTGTTTGAATTGATGTTGTTGAATATCCTTCCACCGATATTTGCCCTAAGATTAAAAGAAAAATCGAGGTTTTTATAATTAAACGCCGAAGCAAAGCCAAAAATCACTTTCGGGTCAGCATTCTTATAAATGTAACGGTCGTTGTCGTTGATGATGTTGTCACCGTTGATATCCGCTACAGCGCCCTGGATTGGGTTGTTGTCCGCATCATACAATTGCTTGTAGACATAAAATGAAGAAGGGTTGAAACCTTCGCTATAAATCTGCACGGTGTTTCCTGTTCCTCCTGAAATACCACCGATCTGGATGTTTTCACCACCTAACAAACGGGTGATTTTCCTTTCGTAATGGGTTGCATTGAAGTTCACGTTCCATAAGGTATTGTCGGTTTTCACAATATCTGTGCTGATAGAGAATTCAATCCCCTTTGTAGTAAAGTCACCAATATTCTGGAATCCTGCATTACCAAGGTTGGTCCCATCCGGAACGCGTACATAGGACAAAAGGTCTTTCGATTCTTTGTAGAAAACATCGACTGCACCCCTGATCCTGTTGTTTGCAAACCCATAATCAAGACCTGCGTTGTAAGTCGTGGTTTCTTCCCATTTGATGATGGAATTCTTGAACTGTGCCATACCTATAATGGTAGGTGTTGTGCCAAAAGTATATTGTGATGTCGGCTGTGACAACCTGTAGATGTCAAGGTAGCTGTATGCCGCAGCGATATCCTGCTGTCCTGTCACACCATACCCTAACCTGAGTTTCAAATCGCTGAATACTTTTGAATCTCTAAGGAATGATTCCTCTTTAATTTTCCATGCAAAGGCAGCTCCAGGGAAATTACCCCATTTGTAATCATCACCAAATCTTGATGAACCGTCACGCCTGTATGACAATGTAAACAGGTATTTATTATTGAAGGAGATATTTGACCTTGCAAAAAACCCAATCAATACGATATCAGGGTTGGTTGTAACTTCACTATTGGTCTGGGTGTTGTTATCCCTCAAATCTGAAGAGTTGTAATCTTCGCTTTCAAATTTCTGGTAAGAATAACCACCGGTAACGTCAAAATTCATATTAGTGTAGTCCTTCCTGTATACAAGGTATGCATCAAGAAGCTTATTTTTCCTGTCGCTTGTATATTCAGAATAACTTCCGTGTGAGACGTCATGCCCTGCCGTAGCATCAAAATATACGTTTCCGGCAGCGCTGCTGCTAGGCAAAGAATTCCTTCCTTCACCTGCTGCCTGGTCAAACCCAAGGTTCAAAACAGCCCTTAATTCCGGCAGGAAATGGAACTTATAGTCGAATTCTACATTTCCATAAAACCTGTTTACTTTAGAAACATTGCTTCTTTGCAGCAACAGCGCCACAGGGTTACGTGATGATTTATCGTCCGGCCTGTCGTTGAATCCATCTTTAGTGTATTCGAAAAATCCGTCAAATGGAGATGCTGCGTCATAAACGGGTTGTGTAGGATCAAAATAAATGGCATTTCCTTCCACACCGTCCGCGAACCTGTTTTTCTCACGCGCATAATTCGCGTTCAGGTTAATTTTCAAATGATCATTGAACAAACTTGGATTCATCGATACAGAAGCCGTAGTCCTGTTGAAATCGTTCGTCAAACGCAAACCTTCCTGATAGGTATTACCGATAGAAAGCCTGGTTGGTATCTTTTTGAACAATGAGCCTTTCACAGTAATATTATGGTCTACAAAATCGGTATTCCTGTATATTTCGTCCTGCCAGTCGGTATTTGCTGTCCCCAGTAATGGCACATCGGCCGGCCTGTTATCAGTAATCGCCTTTCTGAACTCAGCCGCACTCAGTACGTCTACTTTATTTACAGCCCGTCCTGAACCATATTGGAAATTGTAGTCTACCGCCAGGGATTTCCCTCCTTTTTTGGTAGTGATGATAATGACACCATTGGAAGCGCGCGAACCGTAAATTGCAGTTGCGGAAGCGTCTTTCAGGATGGTAAAACTATCGATGTCACTTGGGTTGATCGAAGCCAGGATAGAGGTTGATCCTCCTACTGTCGAATTTGAAATCGGCAAACCATCAATAACGATAAGCGGGTCGTTTGAAGCGTTTAATGAAGAACCGCCCCGGATCCTGATTTGAGAACCGGAACCTGCAGCACCACTTGTATTAATGGTTAAACCTGCAACCCGTCCGTTTAACAGATTTTCCGCAGTAACATTCGTTCCCTTATTAAAATCCCTGCTGCTGACAGTGGTCAGGGATCCCGTAGCATCTTTTTTCTTCACGCTACCGTAACCTACCTGAACCACAACTTCCTGTAGTTCATTTGATTGCTCTTCCATAACAACAGATACGGATTTTTGTCCATCATAGTTTTGGACCACCTCCTTATACCCAATGAATGTAAAAACGACTTTGTCGCCGCGCTTTACATTGGATAGGGAGAAATTACCATCCATGTCTGTCGAAGTACCGTTTTGGGTACCCTGGATAATCACACTGACTCCCGGCAACGGCTGTCCTGACGACTGGTCAGTGACTTTACCGTTCAAAGTGCCCTGAGCAAAGGCACTTAGCGGAAGTAGGAGTACTAAAATTAACAACTTAGTGTAAATTGTTTTCATACATTTTGTTTAAGTTAAAATTGAGTTTTTGCTTGGATTTTATTGCTTCGAATGTTAAAAATATGTAAAAAAGACGTTAAAAAAACTTCACCCTGTTTTATTGACTGCCGAAAACGTTTTCGTGTTGAAAACTTTCGTAAATACTTAAATTTTTAAGGTAGAAATTGACATAAGTAAAAATTAAAATTATCTTTATTCACAAAACAATATTTATTCCTCCCGGACATGAAAAGAAAGGTCACCCTGAAACAGATTGCCAAAGAACTTGATGTCTCGATTTCAACAGTCTCCAAATCCCTGCGTGACAGTCCGGAAATCAGTGAGGACACACGCCAGAAAGTCCAGGCTTTTGCCAAGCTATACAACTATAAGCCCAACAATATCGCCTTAAGCCTCAAAAACCGCAAGACCAAGACCATCGGCATCATCATACCGGAAATCGTGCACCACTTTTTCGCGACGGTCATCAGCGGTATCGAGCAGGTGGCCAACGAGCATGGTTACAGCGTTGTGGTCTGCCTTTCCAACGAATCCTTCGACAAGGAAGTCATCAATATGGAAATGCTCGCCAACGGCAGTATTGACGGATTTATCATGTCATTATCAAAAGAGACACAATATAAAGGTGATTTCCACCACATCACCGAAGTGATCAACCAGGGCATGCCTGTGGTGATGTTTGACCGCGTAACCAATGAGGTCCTTTGCGATAAAGTCATCATCGATGATAAGATGGCTGCTTACGAAGCGGTCCAGCATTTGGTGAATATGGGCAAAAAGAAGATTGCGCTGGTCACTACGGTCGATTATGTCAGCGTTGGAAAGCTTCGTACGGATGGCTATACCAAAGCGATTCTGGACAATGAGCTGCCATTCAATGAAAAACTGATCATCAAAATTGAGGATATTGACAATTTTGAATCCCAGATTGCCAAACTTATGGAAAACCGCGCCATTGATGCGGTGCTTGCCGTAAATGAGCTTTTCGCAGTGACAATCATTAAATTGGCAAGTAAAATGGGCTTGAAGGTTCCGGATGACCTTTCTGTCATTGCTTTTACAGACGGGATCATTTCCCAATATTCCACGCCAACTATAAGTACTGTCAGTCAAAACGGCATCAAAATGGGCCAGAAAGCCGCCAAAATGCTCATTGACAGGCTCGAAACCGAAGAAGAGGATGAAGTCGAGGAATTGTACCGCACTGAAGTCATCGAAACCGGGCTTATCGAACGTGAATCTACTAAAGCGTAAGCGATTTATCAACAACAAACCTTCAGTACTACCACGTTATAGCACTGGATTCGCTGCTGAAAAACCAAAAAAACAAGCGGCCCGAAATCAGCCATATAAAAACTTTCATATCTTTACAACCGATTTATCAAAGCTTGCGATTTTTTGCTTCGAAAACAAAAATTAAGTTTTGATAAGCATCACGCTTATCGTATCATCTTTAAATTACGATAATGGAAAAGCGTAAATTAGGTTTCTGGGAAATCTGGAACATGAGTTTCGGGTTCCTTGGGATACAGTTTGGTTTTGCACTGCAAAATGCCAATACCTCCAGGATTTTTGACACCCTCGGTGCTGATGTGGACAAGATCGGCCTTTACTGGCTGGCAGCGCCGCTCACAGGATTGATCATTCAGCCCATCGTTGGTTATTTCTCGGACCGCACCTGGACCCGTCTTGGACGACGGAGGCCTTATTTCCTTGCCGGCGCCATTTTATCTTCGATTGCTTTATTGGTGATGCCCAACTCCCCCACCTTATGGGTCGCGATCGGGACTTTATGGATTATGGATTCCTCGATTAACATTTCAATGGAACCGTTCCGCGCGTTTGTGGGCGACAATTTGCCTGAAAGACAACGTACACTCGGTTTTGCAATGCAAAGTTTCTTCATCGGGCTGGGCGCTGTCGTAGGTTCGGCGTTGCCTTATGTATTCACAAACTGGGTCGGGATTTCGAATACGGCTCCCGAAGGCGTCATTCCTGAATCTGTAAAATGGTCCTTCTATGTTGGCGGGGCAGTTTTCCTGCTTGCGGTGCTCTGGACCGTTTTAAAATCCAAAGAATATGCTCCCGAAGAGCTTGAAGCGTTTGAAGAAGCAAAAAAAGAACATGCTACAAAAGGCCATCACGAACGCATGGCTACGCAAAGTGGCGTTACCGTTACAAGACAGCGTTCCATCGGGGTATTGCTTTTAGTCATCGGAGGTGTTGCTACCGCGTATGTGCACCACATCAATACACAGGTAAATGAAAAAGGGGAAACGAACCAACACAAGGAACTCTACATCCTTTCCATCGGATTGCTGGTCGTCGGCATACTTTTTACACTGGTTTCACAACTCAGGAAACGTGAAGTACGCAACGGTTTTACTGTAATTGTTACTGATTTGCTGAACATGCCAAAAACGATGAAACAACTGGCATGGGTGCAGTTTTTCTCGTGGTTTGCCTTATTTGCCATGTGGATTTACACCACTAAAGCCGTGACAGGGCACGTTTTCAACACTTCAGACACCACGTCAAAGGTGTACAACGATGCCGCAGACTGGGTTTCGATCATGTTTACCGTGTATAATGGCGTGGCCGCTGCCGTGGCGTTCCTTTTACCTGTTTTGGCCAGAAGGACCAGCAACAAATTCACGCACATGCTCGCTTTGATTGCGGGAGGCATCGGTCTGATTTCGGTTTATTTCCTGACGGATAAAGTGGGATTATTACTGGCAATGATAGGTGTGGGAATAGCATGGGCAAGTATTTTATCAATTCCTTATGCGATGCTTTCGGGCGCGCTTCCTTCAGCAAAAATGGGGTACTACATGGGCGTATTCAACTTCTTTGTCGTCATCCCGCAAATCGTGGCCGGAACCATTTTGGGTTTCCTGGTCAACACCTTTTTTAATGATGAGCCTATTTATGCGTTGATTGTCGGCGGATGCTCGATGATCCTCGCCGGCTTGCTTACGCTTGGCGTTTCCACAAACAAAAAGATTGATATTAATGAATAAGAAAGCATTTATTTTTGACCTTGACGGCGTAATCGTCGACACGGCAAAATACCATTACCTCGCCTGGCAGAAGATTGCCGGAGCACTCGGGATTGAATTCACCCCGGAGCACAACGAAGAATTAAAAGGCGTGAGCCGCGTACGTTCTTTAGACATTATTTTAAATCTGGGGAAAATCAATGCTACCCAGGAAGACAAGGACCGCTGGCTGGTCCAGAAAAACGAAGATTACCTCGGCTACCTTGTCCATATGGATGAAAACGAAATACTGCCCGGCGTTTTACCGGTTTTGCAATATTTAAAAGACCAAGGCCAGGCCATCGCCTTAGGCTCAGCAAGCAAAAACGCCCGTCCGATCCTGGAAAAAGTCAACATCATTTCCTACTTCGATGCTATTGTAGACGGGAATGACGTTACCAATGCCAAGCCGGACCCGGAAGTTTTCGTACAGGCTGCCAGGCTATTGAGCATTGACGCTGAAAAAGCGATTGTTTTCGAAGATTCCGTTGCGGGGATCCAGGCAGCCAATATCGCCAACATGACCAGCATCGGGATTGGGGAAGAATCCATTTTACATGAAGCACAATACCTTTTTCCGGATTTCACACATATTGAAACTGATTTCCTGGATATGCTCATTAAAAGATAAACTACAAAGCAAATAAGACCAGCAAGGACCGGTTGTTGCATGACTATAAAAATACAAACAGATGAATCAGGATTATATCAAACCGGACAATTGGTCCATTATAGAGGAAGGATTTGATACAGAAAGTGTAAAATCATCCGAAAGCCTTTTCAGTATCGGCAACGGCGCGATGGGGCAACGCGCCAATTTTGAAGAAACTTATACCAATGAAACGTTTCAGGGAAGCTACATCGCCGGAGTGTATTATCCCGATAAAACCAAAGTGGGCTGGTGGAAAAACGGTTATCCGGAGTATTTCGCCAAAGTCCTCAACGCCCCGAACTGGATCGGCATCAACATCGAAATCAACGGTGAAAACCTGGATTTGAATCGCTGCCAGGCAGTAAAAAACTTCCGCCGTGAACTCAACATGAAGGAAGGCTGGTACCTGCGTACGTTCGAAGCTGTTTTACGAAACGAAACTGAAATTGCTGTAAATGTAAAACGCTTCCTTTCGCTCGATGATGACCAGGCAGGTTACATCAATTATGAAATCGTCCCTCTGAACAAAGCCGCCAAAATTACATTTAAGCCCTATATCGATGCCGGCGTACACAACGAAGACGCAAATTGGGAAGAAAAATTCTGGGAACCATTGCAGGTAAAATCACAAGGCAACGAAGCTTTCGTTACGGCTCGAACGTTCAAGACCCATTTCACCGCGACGACTTTCATGCACAACAGCATTTTTGTTGATGGCAAAAACCAGAATCTTACGCCTGAAAACACCACCCAAAGCGAAGACAAAATCGAATTCGCATACACCGTAAATATCGTCCAGGGACAAAAAACGTCTATTCAAAAAATCGGCGGTTACACCGTTTCGACGAATCACAACGATACCGTTTACGCTGCCGCAGAGGTCATGAAGTCGGTTTCCACTAAAGGTTACGACCAAATGCTGAAAGCACAGGCCGATGCCTGGTCGAAAATCTGGGAAATGTCAGACATCACCATTGACGGCGATGTGAAAGCGCAACAAGGCATCCGTTTCAATATTTTCCAGTTGAACCAAACCTATTCCGGAAAGGATTCACGCCTGAATATCGGCCCGAAAGGTTTCACCGGGGAAAAATACGGCGGTTCCACTTACTGGGACACTGAAGCGTATTGTATTCCTTTTTACATGGCAACAAAAGACCAGCAGGTCGCACGGAATTTACTGACGTATCGTTACAACCAACTTGACAAAGCGATTGAAAACGCTGCCAAATTAGGTTTTAAAAACGGCGCGGCGCTGTACCCTATGGTTACCATGAACGGTGAAGAATGCCACAACGAATGGGAAATCACTTTCGAGGAAATCCACCGCAACGGTGCCATTGCATTCGCGATTTACAACTATCATCGCTTCACGGGCGATTATTCATACATTCCTGAAAAAGGATTGGAAGTGCTGATTGCCATTGCGCGGTTCTGGCACCAACGGGCAACGTATTCTGCGCATAGGGATGCCTATGTCATCCTTGGCGTGACCGGCCCGAATGAATACGAAAACAACGTCAACAACAACTGGTACACGAATTATCTGGCCAAATGGTGTATCGATTACACGGTCGAGCAGATCGAAAAAATAAAATCCGATTATACTGAAGATTACAGCCGCATCATGTCGAAAGTGACGCTCAACGACGCTGAAATCAAGCAATGGAAAGCCGTATCAGGGAATATGTACTTCCCGTATTCGCAAAAACACAACGTCTATTTACAACAGGATGGATTCCTCGATAAGGAACTCGTAAAGGTTTCTGACCTCGACAAATCACAACGCCCGATCAACCAGAAATGGTCCTGGGACAGGATTTTACGTTCGCCTTACATCAAACAGGCCGACGTGTTGCAGGGTTTCTATTTCTTTGAAGATCATTTTTCCAAAGTCGAGCTCGAACGCCATTTCGATTTTTACGAACCGTTTACAGTGCATGAAAGTTCGCTTTCTCCCTGTGTACACTCCATTCAGGCCGCAGTTTTAGGCAAAATGGATATGGCTTACACGTTCTATTTACGGACTTCCCGTCTTGATCTGGATGATTATAATAAGGAAGTCGAAGAAGGCTGCCACATCACCTCAATGGCTGGAACATGGATGAGTATTGTCGAAGGTTTCGGAGGCATGCGCATCAAAAAGGACCAGCTGCATTTTGAACCGAAAATCCCGCAGGGCTGGGACAGTTATTCTTTCAAGATCAACTTCAGGGGACAGGTGCTGAAGGTTTCAGTACACCCGAATGAAACCCGTTTTTCACTCGAAGGCGGCAGGCAACTTAAAGTTTCCGTGAATGACAAAGAAGTTTTGGTAGAACCAAACAGCCTGGTTACCGTTTAAATAATCACAAAAAGGGCCGGGTCTTTCCGGTCCTTTTTTATTGTGTAAGACATGAAAAAACTACTATCGCTCTTATTACTTATTTCCGCGGCAGCATTCGCCCAAATACAAAAAACCGAACCGCCATTCTGGTACGCCGGAATGAAAAACCCATCGCTGCAATTGATGTTTTACGGAGAAAATATCGGGCAATATGTCGTCAGCGTTTCGAACGATGTGACCATTACGGATGTTACGAGAACCGGAAATCCGAACTATATTTTCGTCACCATCGACACCAAAAACATTTCAAAGTCCACCACGCTCACCTTTTCCTTTTCCGAAAAGAGAAAAACCGTTTTCACCAAAAAATACGAAATCCGCGACCGTGAAAAAAATTCGGCATTACGCAAAGGTTTCGATGCCTCAGATGCGATTTACCTGATCATGCCCGACCGTTTTGCCAACGGAAACCCTTCGAATGACAACACCGACAATACCGCTGAAAAAATGGACCGCTCCAAACCATCAGGCCGTCATGGCGGTGATATCAAAGGGATTATCGACCACCTCGATTACATACAATCTACCGGCGCCACCACCGTTTGGAACACACCCTTGTGTGAAGACAACGACCCGCGCGGCTCGTACCACGGCTATGCGCAATCGGATGTTTACAACATCGACCCGCGATACGGAACGAATGAGGATTACCTGAGATTATCTTCTGAACTCCACAAACGCAATATGAAACTGGTTTTGGATTACGTCACGAATCATTGGGGTTCCGAGCATTGGATGATCAAGGATTTACCGACCTACGACTGGATCCATCAATTTCCCGGCTACGGCCAGAGCAATTACCGCATGACCACGCAGTACGACCCGTATCATTCCGAAACCGACAAGAAATATTGTGTCGACGGTTGGTTCGTAAAAACGATGCCCGACCTGAACCAGGCCAATCCGTTGGTGTTGAATTACCTCATCCAAAACGCCATCTGGTGGATTGAATATGCAAATCTAGATGGTTTCCGGGTAGACACGTATTCTTATTGCGACAAGGAAGGTATTTCCAAATGGACCAAAGCCATCACCGACGAATACCCCTATTTCAACATTGTCGGCGAAGTCTGGATGCACGACCAGGCACAGATGGCGTATTGGCAGAAAGACAGTAAAATCGGGGCCATCCAAAACTACAATTCTTATTTGCCGTCTGTCATGGATTTCACATTGCACGATGCCATCAGCGGTGTTTTTAATGAAGACAAGGCTTCCTGGGACAAAGGAATCATTAAGGTGTATGAAAATTTCGTGAACGATTTCCTGTACCCAAACCCGAATTCTATCCTCGTTTTCGCCGAAAACCACGATACACAGCGCATCAGCCATTGGTATCCGGATTTGAATAAGTACAAAATGGCAATGACTTTGGTCGCAACCATCCGCGGCATTCCGCAACTTTATTACGGCTCTGAAATCGGGATGACCGGCGACAAGCACAAAGGCGATGGCGATATCCGGCACGATTTCCCCGGCGGCTGGAACGGCGATGCGAACGATGCATTTTCCCCATCGGGCCGTACGGAAACCCAGAAACAATATTTCGATTTCACCTCAAAATTGTTTAACTGGCGTAAAAGCAAAACCTTGATCCACAACGGGAAAACGATGCAGTTTTTGCCGGAAGAAAACGTATATGTGTATTTCCGTTACAATGACAGTGAATCTGTGATGGTTATCATTAACAATTCCGACCAGAAGAAAACATTCGGCACGGCACGTTTTAAGGAAGGAATGAAAGATTTCAAAACCGGCAAAGACGTTTTGGCCGGAACCGATTTTGATATCACCAAAGAAATTTCAATAGATGCCAAAACATCGTTAATACTCGAATTAAAATAATTTTTTTTCAGGAGCTGATCCCGCTGTCCGCTGTATCTTTTCCCTGCTAAAAAAGCAGGAAAAAGGATGCCGCTTCCATCGGGGCTAAAACACCACATCATGAAAAACCTTTTTTCAATAATCGCGCTTTTCCATTTTACGATTGCCGCCACAGCACAGGATGTCCGCACTTTTAAAAGCTTTAAAAAAACACCAAACGGACTCGAAGTTTCCGTTTCCGATGGGAAATACCTGATCCATTTTTACAATGAATCCATCGTCGAAACCACCTTCCTGCCCACAGGCGAAATTTTTAACCCAGAGTCGCATGCTGTTGTTCTCACGGCACAATCTAAAATCGGTAAGACTTCTGAAAAAAATGGCACGATCACATTATCATCGGCCGGAATAAACGTAGCCATCACAAAATCGCCTTTCCACATTTCGTATTCCTATAAAAACAAACTGCTGCTTTCCGAGAAAAACGGCTATGCCAAAAAATCCGAAACCGGAAATGATGGGAAAACACAGCACTTGGAAACACTCAATTTCAATCTCGATAAGGATGAAGCTTTATACGGCGGCGGGGCACGCGTACTGGGCATGAACCGCCGGGGCCACCGCCTGCAACTGTACAATCGCGCATCGTATGGTTATGAAAGCCGCGCAGAGCTGATGAATTTCACCATGCCATTGGTACTTTCTTCAAAAATTTACGCCGTACATTTTGACAATCCCGCTATCGGCTACCTGGATCTGGACAGCAAAAAAGACAATACTTTAGCTTACGAAACCATTTCAGGAAGGAAAACCTATCAGGTCATTGCAGCCGACAGCTGGCCAAAACTGATGGAAAATTACACCGCATTAACCGGACGACAGCCGTTGCCGCCGCGTTGGGCATTTGGGAATTTCGCGAGCCGTTTCGGGTACCGCGACCAGGAAATGGCAGACAATACCGCAAAACATTTCATTGATGATAAAATCCCGGTCGATGCGATGATTTTCGATTTGTATTGGTTCGGGAAAACCATCAAAGGCACCATGGGTAATCTCGAATTCGACAAGGACAATTTCCCAAATCCTGAAAAAATGATTTCCGGTTTAAAAGACAAAGGCATCAAAACCGTCCTTATCACAGAGCCGTTCATCCTGACCACTTCCTCCAAATGGCAGGAAGCCGTCGATAAAAAAGTACTTGCCACCGATGCAACGGGAACACCATTTACTTACGATTTCTACTTCGGGAATACCGGTTTGGTGGATGTTTTTAAGCCTGACGCAAAAACCTGGTTTTGGGATATTTATAAAAACCTGGGCAAAATGGGCATCGCCGGTGTCTGGGGCGATTTGGGCGAACCAGAAGTTTTCCCATCCGAAGCATTTACCGCAAAAGGAAAAGCCGATGAAGTCCATAACATTTACGGGCACAACTGGGCCAAAATGGTGTTCGAAGGCTATCAAAAAGATTTCCCGAACCAACGTCCGTTTATCCTGATGCGCTCGGGTTATACAGGTTCCCAGCGTTATGGGATGATTCCGTGGAGCGGTGATGTGAGCCGCAGTTGGGGCGGATTGTCAGGCCAGATGGAAATTTCACTCGAAATGGGCATGCAGGGCATGGGGTATATGCATTCCGATCTGGGCGGATTTGCTGGGGATTACAACGACAACGAATTGTACCTGCGTTGGTTGCAATACGGCGTGTTCCAACCGGTTTTCCGTCCGCATGCGCAGGAAGCCGTCGCTTCGGAAGCGGTTTATAAAGACATCATTACGAAAGAAAAAGCGAAAAAAATCATCGAATTGCGGTACCGTCTTTTGCCATACAATTACAATATCGCTTTTGAAAACCATAAAACAGGCATGCCTTTGATGCGTCCATTGCTTTTTGAAGAATCAACGAATGAAAATCTTATTGCAAAAAGCCAGACATACCTTTGGGGCAACGATTTTCTTGTGACGCCGGTTGTGAAATCCGGCGAAAAGGAAACTGTTGTTTATTTCCCGAAAGGGAGTCAATGGTTTGATTTCTTCGACAACCAGGAAAAACATTTGGGCGGTAAAACCGAGACTGTAAAAACTGCTGAGGACCACATTCCCGTTTACGTCCGCGGCGGCGCTTTCATTCCGATGAGCAAAGTCGTACAAAATACCGAAGCCTATTCGCAAACCGATCTGGAAATCCATTATTATTATGATGCAGATGTAAAAAACAGCAAGCTTGAACTCTACCTCGATGACGGTTTAACTCCCGATGCATTTGAAAAAGGAACATATGAAATGCTGACGTTCGCTTCTATAGTTGACAAAAAAGGATTTACAATCAAGATCAATGACCAACCTAACAAAGACTACATTGTTAATAACAAAAAATATCGTATTTTCCTGCATGGCATGACGATATTACCACAAATTTCCGTTGGGGGTAATACCATCAATCCCGATGCAGACGGAGGTCCGTTGCATTTTGACCTTAACATTAATCCCGGAAATACTGAAATCAAAATTCAATTCTGATGAAAAAAATAATCGTTATGGCTTTACTCCTTTTCACGGGTGCCGCTGTCGCACAAAAGCAAAAAACCAAAAAAGCTCCGGCCGAAAAACCATTCATCTGGGAAGGCGCGAACCTGTATTTCCTGATGACCGACCGTTTCTGTAATGGAAATCCGGACAGGCAAACCTATTTCGGACGGGAAAAGAAAACGGGCAAACTGCGTGGTTTTGAAGGCGGCGATCTGCGCGGCATCATCCAGAAAATCGACGAAGGTTATTTTGACAAACTGGGTGTGAATGCCATCTGGTTTACGCCGATCGTCGAACAGATTCACGACGGTGTAGATGAAGGTACTGGCCTGACCTATGGTTTCCACGGATATTGGACACGCGACTGGACAGCACTTGATCCGAATTTCGGCACCAAAAAAGATTTAAAGGAATTGGTCGAAAAAGCGCACGCTCACGGCATCAGGATTTTGCTCGACGGCGTCATCAACCATACCGGGCCGGTGACCGATGTCGATACCGTTTGGCCGGAAGGCTGGGTTCGTACAGGGCCGCAATGTGATTACAAATCGTTTGAAGGCACTACCGCCTGCACTTTGGTCAAAAACCTTCCGGATGTGAAAACCGAAAGCAACGAAGAAGTAGGCATCCCAGATTTCCTTATTGAAAAATGGAAAAATGAAGGCCGTTACGAACAGGAAATGCAGTCACTGGAAGCATTTTTCAAAAGGACAGGATATAAGCGTACGCCGAAAAACTACATCATCAAATGGCTTACCGATTATGTTTCGGAATTCGGGATTGATGGCTACCGCGCCGATACCGTAAAGCATACCGATGAGGGCGTTTGGGCTGATTTTAAGATGCAATGCACTTACGCTTTTGAACTTTGGAAAAAGAAAAATCCTAAGAAAGTATTGGACAATAATGGTTTCTACACGATTGCCGAAGTATACAATTACGGCATCAGCGGTGGGCAGTTGTTTGATTTTGGGGATAGGAAAGTGAATTATTTTGAAAATGGTTTCAACAACATGATCAATTTCGAATTCAAGTGGAATGCCGCGCAATTGGATTATGAAGCATTGTTTTCAAAATATTCCGAAAAACTCCACGGTGAACTGAAGGGTTTCAGCGTCCTGAATTACATTTCGTCACACGATGACGGCGCGCCTTTCGATGCCAAGCGTGAAAAACCTTATGAAAGTGCAATAAAGCTATTGCTTGCTCCCGGCGTTTCGCAAACATATTATGGTGATGAAACTGCGCGTTCACTCGTGATTAAAGGTACTGAAGGCGATGCAACGCTGCGGTCCTTCATGAATTGGGATGACATCAAAACCAATGCTGAAACGCAGAAAATATTGGCACATTGGCAGAAAATCGGGCAGTTCAGGAAAAACCATACTGCTGTGGGTGCTGGCATTCACAAACAGATTTCTGTTTCACCTTATACCTTCAGCAGGACTTTTTCAAATGGAAAATATTCGGATGCCGTGGTGGTTGGCTTAAGCCTTGCAAAAGGAAAAAAGGAAATCCCTGTGGGTAAAATTTTCAAAAACGGAACTAAGGTACGCGATGCTTATTCCGGTAAAAAAGCGACGGTTTCAAACGGCAAAGTGATTATTGATTCCCAATCGGATATTGTTTTGCTCGAAAAGATTTAATTTCGCTGCATACAATGGCCAAAATGAGTAAAATCCTGAAGATTGGACACCGCGGTGCCAAAGGTTATGCCCCTGAAAACACGCTGATAGCTTTTGAAAAAGCGATTTTAATGGGCTGCCAGGGCATCGAACTCGACGTACACCTTTCAGCAGACGGCAACATTTTTGTAATTCACGATCATACGACAGATCGGGTTACCGGGCAAAGTGGGGTTATATCTGCATTGGCTTCTTCCGAATTAAAAGAAATGAGGATTGACGGCGCACACGGCATCCCATTGCTTTCCGAAGTTTTTGATTTGGTTGACCATCGCGCATTGATTAACATAGAACTGAAAGTCGCCGAAGCAGCCGAGCCGGTTTTGCGATTGATTGAAAACTATGTTGCGAATAGCTGGGAATTCCATGAATTCCTGATTTCATCATTTGATTGGACCGCGCTTCAACACGTACGGCAGCTGCATCCGGAAATTCCTATTGGCGTTTTGACAGAAACCGATCTGGAGTTGGCCGCGGCTTTCGCCAAAACCATCAACGCTGAAACCATACATCCGCAATTTCATTTGCTGAACAAGGAAAATACCGAAATTTTACAACAGGATTTCAAGGTTTTTGCATGGACAGCCAATGAAACTGAGGACATTCAAAACCTGAAAATATTTGGCGTAAGTGCCATCATCACCGATTTTCCCGACCGCATATGAACCAGGATTTTGACATCATCATCATCGGTGGCGGCGCTGCCGGCTTTTTTACGGCAATCAATATTGCGGAGAAAAATCCGTTGCTGAAAGTGGCGATTTTAGAGCGCGGGCAGGAAGTATTGACGAAAGTCAGGATTTCAGGCGGAGGGCGCTGCAATGTGACGCATGCGTGTTTCGAACCGAATGAACTCGTGAAGTTTTATCCGCGCGGCGAAAAGGAACTGCGTGGCCCGTTCCACCAATTTGCATCGGGAGATACCATCGCGTGGTTTGAATCGCATGGTGTGGCACTTAAGATTGAAGAGGACGGGCGTATGTTCCCCCTTTCAGACTCATCACAAACCATTATTGACTGTTTTCAGGATGCCGTGCATCAATTAGGCATAAAAGTGTTGACAGGCCAAAGCGTAAGCCAAATCATAAAAAGTGGT